>NZ_JAHBAV010000413.1 GCF_018390595.1 Dietzia massiliensis | reverse complement strand
CCGTGTGCCGCCAACGCATCCAGCAGGCCACCACCGGGCACCGGGGCCGCACGGGCGATCCGCTGTACGGCATCCGCCGGACCTTGAACACCCGAGCCGAGCTGCTCACCGACAAGCAGAAGGTGCGCCTGTTCAAGGCGTTCACCGCCCATGATGCGCACGCGGCGGTGGAGGTCACCTACGGCGTCTACCAGCGACTCATCGCCG
>NZ_JAHBAV010000412.1 GCF_018390595.1 Dietzia massiliensis | reverse complement strand
CAGGTGGCGCGCTCCTACTCGTCTGCGGACCCACCGCGGTCCTGCGTTCGCGCTGCCTTTCAAGGTCGCCCGGGCCGCAGGTAGCGCTGCTACATCTCTTCGCTACCGAACGCGAGAATCGCGGCCCGCCTCGAGGGACTGACTCAGACGCTCCTGCTCGATGATCGGCGGCGGCGACCAGCGGTCGGGGGCCGCGTCGAGCTGCTCC
>NZ_JAHBAV010000411.1 GCF_018390595.1 Dietzia massiliensis | reverse complement strand
CCCGGTACCGGTGGGTGCAGGCCTGCTTGGCCAGGGCGCAGCCGAGGTAGGACTTGCCCGAGCCAGTGAAGCCCTGGAACACGACGTTCTGCTGGCGATCGATGAATGAGCAGGTGGCCAGCTGGGCGAGCACGGCTCGGTTCAGGCCGCGCGCGTCGATCAGGTCCACTCGCCGCAGGTCAGCGCTCGGGTACCGCAGTCCTGCTCG
>NZ_JAHBAV010000410.1 GCF_018390595.1 Dietzia massiliensis | reverse complement strand
GAGCCGCGGGCCAAGACCACCCGACGCTGTAACCGGTGGATCTTGCAGCGCTTGGCGATCGACCGCACCAGCGTCTCCGCGGTCGCCAAGGCGCTCGGGTTGGGCTGGGATCTAGTCAATGACCTGGCGGTCTCCGAGACCCGCGCGATGGTCTACGACCAGCCCGGACACTTCGACGGAGTCCGCGTTCTCGGGGTCGATGAGCACAA
>NZ_JAHBAV010000409.1 GCF_018390595.1 Dietzia massiliensis | reverse complement strand
CGCAGTCGAGGGTCACCTTCGGCGAACCGCTGGCCAACCGCGCCAACGTCATGGATTGGGTGGCCGAGTCCCGCACCGAGATCGAGATGGCCCGCCTGCTCACCCTCAAGGCGGCGCACATGATGGACACGGTGGGCAACAAGGTCGCCCGGACCGAGATCGCCGCGATCAAGGTCGCCGCGCCAAACGTCGCCCTCAAGGTGATCGATC
>NZ_JAHBAV010000408.1 GCF_018390595.1 Dietzia massiliensis | reverse complement strand
ACCGCGTGGAGTTCGTCACCGGCGCCTACGCCAGCTTCGACTGGCTGTGCGAGGAGCTGCTCTCCGGCGGCGACGCGAAGGTCCGGTTCGAACTGCTCGACCCGCAGCCTGGCACCGAGGACACCCCCGAGGCGGCGCTGAAGTACCGCATCAGCCCGGCCCTGGCCGAACGCATCCGCCTGCGCGACGGCACCTGCCGCCACCCGGGGTGCA
>NZ_JAHBAV010000407.1 GCF_018390595.1 Dietzia massiliensis | reverse complement strand
TCCTGGAGGCCATGGCCGCCGGGCTGATGGAACAACGCGTCGCCGAACTGCTGGCCCGGCAGATGGCCACCGTCCGCGGGGACGTGTTGGATCAGGTCCAACGCCAGGTCGTCGAGGACTACCTCAACGGCGTCGCCGCCGGGATCCGCCTGGGCGACAAGGCCCTGCGCGATGACATCGACGCCGTCATCGGCCGCCACGACCCCGACGCCA
>NZ_JAHBAV010000406.1 GCF_018390595.1 Dietzia massiliensis | reverse complement strand
GGCTGATGGAACAACGCGTCGCCGAACTGCTCGCCCGGCAGATGGCCACCGTCCGCGGCGATGTGTTGGAGCAGGTCCAACGTCAGGTCGTCGAGGACTACCTCAACGGTGTCGCCGCCGGGATCCGTCTGGGCGACAAGGCCCTGCGCGATGAGATCGATGCCGTCATCGGCCGCCACGACCCCGACGCCATCCGGCTGCGCAAAGAAGACGCCA
>NZ_JAHBAV010000405.1 GCF_018390595.1 Dietzia massiliensis | reverse complement strand
GGTGGCCCTGGAACTGCTCACCGGGCCGTCGCTGCTGATCCTCGACGAGCCCACGTCGGGCCTGGACCCCGCATTGGACCTGCAGGTCATCGAGGAACTCGGCTTGACCAAACACGCCGACACGCGAGTCGACAAGCTGTCCGGCGGGCAGCGCAAGCGCGCCTCGGTGGCCCTGGAACTGCTCACCGGGCCGTCGCTGCTGATCCTCGACGAGCCCACG
>NZ_JAHBAV010000047.1 GCF_018390595.1 Dietzia massiliensis | reverse complement strand
CAGGTGGCGCGCTCCTACTCGTCTGCGGACCCACCGCGGTCCTGCGTTCGCGCTGGCGGCCGCACGGGGTCGTGCCCGCCGGCCTCGTCAGCGACCGAATAGCCCGCCGGAGCCTGCTCACCGCGGTGAGCCTTCCAGCGGCGTGGTTCGGAATCCTGGTTGCTGTACCCACTGTCCTCATCGCCGATGGATGGTCCGGGGCGCGAGTCGGACTACTTCTCGTCCCCTGCGCCGCGCTGGGTATCGTCGCGCCGCGCATCACCGGCCCGATGCTCATCAGGTTCGGCGCGCCGCGCAGCCAACTTCTCGCGACGATCGGAACCACCTCGGCCATCGCTCTGGCCGCCATGGGAGCCGCCCGGGTCGACGCCGTCGCCCTCATCGCTGCCACACTCGTTCTCGTGCTCGCCTTCGGCCTGGGGCAGCCCGCGATGACCGCGCTCGTAGCCGACTCGGTGCCCGTGAACACCCGTGGCGGGGCCCTCGGTCTACTGACTTTGGTCTTCCTTCTGGGCGGCAGTTTGGGCGCAGCCGCGGTTGGCGGTCTCGGTGAGGCCATCGGCTTCCCCAGGGCCATGCTCGTGCTGGCCGTCCTCCCGATGATCGCCACCATCGCTTTCGTCCGACCATTCCCTTCCACCCGGCCCCGATCCGAACCCCGACACCAGGAGATCCCGTGACTGATACCGACCACGTCCTCTACGACATCACTGAGGGAATCGCGACCATTACCCTCAACCGGCCGGACCGACGAAACGCGATGTCGGTGCCGATGATCGAGCGACTCGGCGAACTACTCGCGCACGCCGACGAGGATCCCGCCGTGCGCGTTCTCGTCCTCACCGGCGCGGGACGCGCATTCTGCGCTGGTGGCGACGTCCAGCAGTTCGACGAGGACGGCGGAGAAGGAGGCGGCGCCACCGAGGTCGACCCCGAGGCGGTCGCCGAGCAGCTCCGCCACCAGGAACTCACCGTCGGGCGTCTGCACGCCTTCACCAAGCCGACGATCGCGGCCATTCCCGGCGCTGCAGCCGGCGCCGGCCTGGGCTTGGCCCTCGCCACCGATCTGCGGATCGGAACACCACGGACCGTCATGGCGACGGCTTTCGCCGCAGTGGCACTGTCCGGCGACTTCGGCGTCGCGTGGCTGCTCGACCGACTGGTCGGCCCGGCGCGCGCTCACGAGTTGCTACTGCTGAATCCCCGCCTCGACGGACAAGCATGTCTCGACCTGAACCTGCTCACCCAACTCGTCTCCGAAGATGAACTCACGCGGATGACCACAGAGCTCGCGACCCGTCTGGCCAACGGCCCGGCACTGACCCTGCGGTACATCAAGAGCAACCTGCGCGAGGCCCCGCACCAGACGCTCTCGGAGTCCATGATGGGAGAGGTGCCGCGACACAAAGAGTGCGGACTGACCGACGACCACGTCGAGGCTGCCCGGGCGTTCGTCGAGAAGCGCCCCCCGGTCTTCGCACGCTGACTGCTACCAGATTCCAGCCCCGCCCCGCCTGAGTCGGGGCGGGGCGGGGCTGGACGTATGCGCCAGTCACTCGGCGTCGCCGCAGTAGCAGAATGGATCACCCTTCGAAGTACGCGCGCGGATTCTTGATGAGCATCGTGTCTATGTCGTCCTGTGACGCACCGCCCTCGAGGAGCGCGGGGATGACGTCCTCACTGATGTGCCGGTAGTTCCACTGCGGGACCACCTGGCGCTTGGCTGCGGGGTCGAACCAGTCGATGAAGCACGCCGCATCATGTGCGAGCACCATCCGCTCGGCGTAGCCGCGGCGCAGCATCTCCAACACCGTGGCCACCCGATCCTCGAAGGGTAGGAGTACGTCCAGGCCAAACCGATCCATACCCAAGTAGGAGCCCGCGTCAGCGACCTTGCAGAGGTAGTCGACGTCGGTGGTGTCCCCACTGTGGCCGATCACGACCTTCGACAGGTCGGCGCCCTCTTCGGCGAGCACGCTCTGGGCCACAAGGCCCGAGCCGGTGTGTGGGTTGGTGTGCACCGTGATGGGAGCACCACTTTCGGCGCTGGCGGCACCGACTGCCCGCATCGCCCGCTCGACGCCCGGGGTCAGACCCTGCTCTTCGATGGCGCACTTGAGGAAGCCGGCACGCACGCCCGTGTCGGCGATGCCCTCGCGCAGGTCCTTAAGGAAGAGCTGCGTCAGCGGCTCAGGGACGTCGAAAAGGAGACCGGGACCCGTGTAGTGGAACTGGAAAGGGATCTCGTTGTACGTGTACAAGCCGGTGGCGACGACGATGTTGACGTCGACCTGTTCGGCTACCCGCTGCACTCGAGGTAGGTAGCGACCCAGTCCCAGTACGGTCGGGTCGAGGATCGTGTCGATTCCCAGGTCGGGCAATTGTCCGAGTTCTGCTACCGCCTCGGCGACCTTGGCATCTTCGTCCCAGTCGTCTTGGTAGTTCTCCCGGTACTCCTCCCCCAGCACGAAGATGTGTTCGTGGGCCAGCACTCGGCCGAGATCGGCGGAGTCGATATCCCCTGTCACTGTCGGGACGGTCGCCATAGCTTTCTCCTTCGGGATGTCAGGTGTTACGAAGCGGTACTTGAATGCGGATACAGGCGCTGGTCGAGCCTGCGTTTCCGCGAGGATCACACCCGCGGCTCGGGACCGTTGTCCTATCGCCGGGCATGTGGGTTGTCAGAATTCGCCGTACGAGATCGTGGACGAACCGCCGGGTCAGAGCGCGTGTCCGGGGATGACCACGGGCTTTTCGGTCTTGTGCTCGACCACTTTCTGCGTCGGGTTCTCACTGTCGTGGTGCTCGAGCAGCTTCCTCAGCAGGGGGACAAGCAACAGTCCGAGGAAGGTCGTGCCCACGACTACCCACAGTCCGGAGGACGGTGAGCCGGTTGCCGTCTCCGCAAGACCGAAGGCGTACGGCCCCACGAAGGCACCGGTGAGTCCGATGGTGTTGACGAAAGCCAGTCCGGCAGCGGCGGCGACTCCCCCCAGGCGAGCCATGAGGACGGACCAGTAGAGAGGCTGAACCCCCACGATGAAGAGCATGGCCGCGCTGAGGATGAGCATCTTGGTCACCGGATTCCCGACCAAGATGAACAGCAACGCCAGGACGATCACGGCCGCGGTCGTGATGCCGATGAGCCGCACCTCCGTGCCGGGATTGCGCTTGAGTACACGGGGGATGAACACCACGCCGATGACGGCACCGATGCCGACGACGCCCGAGATGAGTCCGATCATGAAGCTGTCGGTCACATTCATCGCCTCGACGATCGAGGGGACGAAGAAAATGACGCCGTAGGTCGCAATCTGGTTGATGAAGTAGATGCCCGCGATGGCCAGCAGGAACGGCTTGGACATCGCAGTACGGACGATTGCGCCCGGGTTCGACTCCTCGACCTCGTTCCCGACGGCGCGGCGAGTCAGTTCGCGCGCCTCCTCCGGTTCGAGCCATGGTGCCTTCTCCGGCGAATTGGGCAGCGTGATGTACAGGATGACGCCGAGGATCACAGTCGGGATGCCTTCGAGTATGAAGAGCCACTGCCAGCCGTGCAGACCCGCGATGCCGTCCATTTTCATGAGTGCACCACCGATGGGGTTGGCGACGATGAACGCGACGGATGAGGCCGTGAGAATGAGGCCTACAGCCGTGGCGCGATCCTTCTGCGCGAACCAGGTGGTGATGAGGTACATGATTCCGGGGTAGAGACCAGCCTCGGCCGCGCCCAACAGTAGACGCAGGATGTAGAAGGTCATGGGGCTCGAAATGAACATCATCGCGATGGTGAGGAGGCCCCAGGTGACAGCGATGCGGCTGATCCACACCTTGGCCCCGATCCTGTGCAGGATCAGGTTGCTCGGCACCTCGAGGAACGCGTACGTGATGAAGAACAGGCCCGCACCGAGACCGTAGGCCGCTGCGTTGATCCCTGCGTCGATTTCCAGCGCGTTCTTGGCCAGACCGACGTTGGTCCGGTCGACGAAGGCCATGAAGTAGGCCGCCATGAGCAGGGGCACCAGTCGCAGGAAAACTTTCCTGGTCGCCCTCGCGTGCACAATGTCTGACGCCGCTGTTGGTGCTGTCATCCCGACTCCTGTACTCGAATTCTGATTCAAGTCCCAGTATTGAACCTAGATTTAGGTTGTGTCAAGGGTCACATCAGTCGACTTCGCCCGGCGCACAGACCACCTCCCCCACACGGCTGCCCGTGACGCGCCGGAGACACGGCGGAACCATCCTGACCAGTTCTGATCAGGATGGGGCAGGACTGTCTGCCCTCGCGCTCACAGGGCATGCGCTTTCAGTCCCAGCCGCGGACGTCCGGCTTGCGGCGGCGTCTCCTGTGTGCGTTGTGGACGCCTCGCCCTCGTACGGGCATAGGATTCCGCGACGCAGGAAGCCCTCAGTCCAGAGTGTCGGCGAGCTCCTGCGCACGGGTCAGCAGCGTGAGTTTGCGGATTTTGCCCGTATCGGTGAGCGGAAAGGACTCGACCACTTCGACGAGCGGCACCTTGTAACTCGCCATCCGGCTGCGAGCCCACTCCTCCACCGCTTCCGCGGACAGTGATCCGCCGGCTCGGGCACTGACGAAGGCGACCGGCCGCTGTCCCGTCACCGAGTCCTCGGCCGGGACGACCGCCACCGAGCCGATGTCGGGATGGTCAGCGAGAATCATCTCCACCTCGGCGGGGAATACGCTCATGCCCCTGACCTTGATCAGGTCCTTGCTTCGCGCTAGGTAATGCAGGCAACCGTCGTCGTCGAGATAACCGGTGTCTCCCGTGTGAAGCCAGCCATCGCGCAGCTGCGCGGCGCTGGCTTCCGGATTACGCCAGTAGCCGTTCATGATCGAAGGGCTCCGGAGGAGGATCTCCCCCGCCTCACCGAAGGGCATCGGGTCGGCGGTCACCGGGTCCACGACGATCACATCGGTCCCCGGAACCGGCAACCCGCAGAAGACGGGTTCTGTCAGCAAGTCGTGGTCGTTCAGATGGAAGCCGTAGGGCACGACGTCGACTGTGTGGCTCTCCGTCATGCCGTAGGACCCCTCCCGCAAGACCGACCCTTCACCGATGACATCAGACCATAGCCTACGGATCTCGGGAGTCAGTTTTTGGATGAAGGACATCGCCATGGGCGCGACGAAAGAGGTCAAGTCACGTTCCTCAACCCCGGGTACGCGCAGGATGTCGAGGAAGTTCTCGACGGTCGCCGCCGTCATGGTCACCCGGTGCCGTTCGACGAGGTCGACGACCGCGGCCGCGTCCCACCGTTCGAGCAGGACCGTTGTGCCCCCCAGCACGAGCGGGATGAGGATGCCCAGGTCCTCCCCCGCGATCCAGAAGACCGGGATGAAACACAGTGACACGATGTCGTGGTCGACGAGACCGTTGGCCCCCGCCCCGCTGACCGCGGTGTAGACCATGTGCCGTTGGGTGTGCTCGCATCCCTTGGGCAGCCCGGTCGTGCCGCCGGTGTAGTTGAGCGCGGCGAGAGCGTCGAGGTCTCGTGCGGGCTCGGACAACGGCTCCGCGTCGACCGTCTCGGACCAACGGATCACCTCGACCCCGTCGACGGAGGGCAGTGGGTCCCCCTCTCCCCCGAGAACCACCACAGTGCGCACCTCGGTCTCGGCGGCGATGCTGCAGAGTCTGTCCGCCAGGGCGGCGCTGGTCACGACCACCTGGGCACCGGAATCACCGAGCTCATGGCGGAGCTCGGCGTGTTGGAACATCGGATTGACAGGGACGTGCACGCATCCCGCCCGCAGGGTCCCGAGGAAAGCCACGATGAACTCGGGCACGTTACCGAGGTGAACGCCCACTCGCTCCCCGGGTAGCACCCCGTGCGCCCGCAGCCAACCGGCCCACCGGGCATGACGGTCGGCGAGAGAACGGTAGTCGATCCTGACATCACCGTGAATGACGGCTGGCCGATCGGGGCGCTCTCGGGCCCACGCGTCGACATACTCGGGCACGGTGAGATCGCCCAGGGGGTGGACGACGTCGCGCGGTGTGTCCGCGGGACGCACTCTCTCCTGGCGTCGTCGGACGTCCTCTACGTGTCGGGTGTGGTTCACTCCTGCGCTCCTCCGGTTCACCAGGTGTCGATGTAGCGGGTAGACGTGTCGACCGCGGCCGGGGACGCCGCTGCCGCCGTGAGAATCCACCGGCGGGTGTCAGCCGGGTCGATGACGTCATCGAGTTCGACGGCGGCAGCGGCGTTGACTGCCCGCCCGCGCTCGTACATGTCGGCCAACAATTTCTCTTCGAGCTTGCGTCGTTCGGCCGGATCGGCGATGGCCTCGAGTTCGCGGCGGAAGCCGAGCCGCACGGCCCCCTCGAGCCCCATCCCTCCGACCTCGCCGGTGGGCCAGGCGAGCGTCGCGGCCGGTCGGTGGAAGCTGCCAGCAGCCATCGCCTGCGCCCCCAGCCCGTAGGCCTTGCGCAGGACGACGGTGACGATCGGGACCCGCAGGTGGGCCCCGATGACGAAGAGACGGGCGAAGTGCCGCACGGTGGCGGTGCGCTCGTGATCGGGCCCCACCATGAATCCCGGGGTGTCGCAGAGCGAGACGACGGGTAGCCCGTGGGCGTCACAGAGTTGCAGAAAGCGGGCGAGCTTGTCGGCGGCCGGTGCGTCGATCGCCCCACCGAGGTGGCGCGGGTTGTTGGCGACGAGACCCATCGGGCGTCCCTCGATGCGCACCAGGCAGGTGACCACCCCACGCGCGAAGCCTGCTCGCAGCTCCAGCACCGAGCCCTCGTCGGACAGCGCCTCTATCGCGGCGTGGATGTCGTAGGCCCGGACCCGGTTCTCAGGGACGACGTGGCGCAGTGCACGCTGATCGACTGCGGCCCACTCCGGCTGCACACCCTGGAAGTAGCCGAGGTAGCGTCGGGCCACCGCGACCGCCTCCGCCTCGTCGGCCACGACGACGTCGACGACGCCGTTGCCGCTCTGGACGTCGATGGGGCCGACCTCGTCCGGAGAGTAGAGCCCGAGACCACCGCCTTCGATCATCGCCGGGCCGCCCATCCCTATGGTCGAGTCGCGGGTGGCGATGACGACATCGCAACACCCGAGGAGGGCGGCGTTGCCCGCGAAGCAGCGGCCGGCGGCGATGCCGATCGTGGGCACCTGCCCGCTGAGGCGCCCCATCGTCGCGAAGGTCGGCACGTCGAGGCCACTGACCACGGTCGTGTCGGTATCGCCGGGACGCCCACCGCCACCTTCGGCGAAGAGGATCACGGGCAGTCGCTGCTGCTCTGCCAGTTCGAGCATGCGATCTGTCTTCTTGTGGTTGAGGTATCCCTGGGTGCCTGCGAGGACGGTGTAGTCGTAGGCGAGGACTGCGCAGCGGGTGTCCTCCGCCGGGGCCGCCGTGATCCGGCCGATCCCGGTGATGATGCCGTCGGCCGGTGTGTTCGCGATGAGGTCTTCCTCGGTCCGGCGGGCACGCTGGGCCGCCACGGCGAACCCGCCGTACTCGACGAAACTGCCCTCGTCGACGAGGTCGGCGATGTTCTCCCGAGCGGTCCGCTGGCCGCGGGCGTGGCGCTTGGCGACAGCCCCGGGCCGGGCGTCGTCCATGAGCCGGGCACGTCGCTCGAGCAGCCGCGTGAGGTCGGGCCGCTCCGACTCGAGGTCGGGGCCGTCCTCGGCGACACCGGCCGCGGACTGGTCCGCCGACGGCCTGAGCCTCGCGATCAGGTCGCCGGCGGTTACGCTCGCGCCTGCGGAGGCCTGGACCGCCGTCACCTCCCCGGAAGCCGGCGCCGGTACGAGGTGCTCCATCTTCATCGCTTCGATGATCACGAGCGGTGTGCCCGCGACGACGTCTTGTCCCTCCTCGACGAGCACGGCGATCACTGTCCCGCTCATCTCGGCGAGAATCTCTCCGTCCGTCAGGTCCGACGGCCCCGCTGACCGCGTCAGGCCGGCGGAGTTGAACCACGTCGTCGTCACCGACCACGTGGGCAGGTCGGCATGCGCGAGCAGTTCGCGCAACGTGGCCAAGTTGGTGTCCAGGCCCCCGACCGTGCACTCATCGAGAGCCCAGCGCGCCTTGAAAAGGGCCCCGACCTGCCCTTCCTGGCTGTGGGTGATGATCTTCGCGACGAGGGAATCGAAGGAGCCGTCCACGCGCGTGCCCTCTACGAGGTGAGTGTCGACGCGCACCCCCGGCCCGGCCGGCAGGGCGAGGGCCGAGACCACGCCGCTCGCCGGGAGGACCTCGCCGTTGCTGCCCGTGCGCTCGGCCGCCACCCGCAGTTCCACGGCCGCGCCGACGACGCGGGGAGGCGATGCCAGACCGAGATCGGTCAGGGTCCCGCCCGACGCGAGACGCAGTTGGGTGAGAACGAGGTCGACACCGGTGACGAGCTCGGTCACCGGGTGCTCGACCTGAAGGCGCGGGTTGACCTCGATGAACCACCACCGGGTCGGGTCGTCGGCGTCGACGATGAACTCGACCGTCGCGAGACCGCGGTAGCCACGGCCGGACAGGAGCCGGAGGGCCGCCGCGTGGAGATCGGCCCGTACCTCCTCGGGCAGGTGCGGGGCGGGCGCGACCTCCACAACTTTCTGGAAACGCCTCTGCACGGTGCAGTCCCGCTCGCCGAGATGGGTGATCCTGTCGCCGTCCCCGATGACCTGCACCTCGATATGGCGCGCCCTCTCCACGTAGAGCTCGGCGAAGAGGGCCCCGGAGCCGAAACCACGCTCGGCTTCCGACCGGGCCCGTTCCCAGGCCTCACCAAGTCGCTCCCCGGAGGGGACTGCGCGCATGCCACGACCGCCCCCTCCGGCCGCCGCCTTGATCATGACGCCGGCGGGCTCCTGCTCGCGGGCGAAGGCCTCCGCCTGCTCACGTGTGACACCGACATCGGTGGCGGGCAGAACCGGCACCCCGGCCTCCTGAGCCGCCGACCGGGCGCGGCCCTTGTCGCCGAACAGTTCGAGGAGCGACGCGTCCGGGCCGACGAAGGTCACGCCCGCGTCAGTACACGCCCGGGCGAGTGCAGGACTCTCGCTGAGGAAGCCGTAGCCGGGGTGCAGCAGGGTGCACCCGTGTTCCGTCGCCCCGGCGACGAGCGCGTCGGGCTCGAGGTAGGCCGCCGCGCCCTCACCGTGGAGGACGTGGACCGCCGTGGCGATCCGAGCGGCGAGGGAGTCGACCTCGGCGCGGGTGACGGCGACGACGACGTCGAGACCGAGCTCGCGGGCGGCCCGCACGATGCGCAGAGCCACCTCTCCACGGTTGGCGACGAAAACGGACTCAGGCACTCAGACTCCTCGGTGGGGTGGGACGTCTCAGAAGATCTCGAACAAGCCGGCTGCACCCATGCCGCCTCCGACACACATCGTCACGATGCCGTACTTGGCGCCACGGCGACGGCCCTCGATCAGGATGTGCCCGGCCATACGGGCACCGCTCATGCCGTAGGGGTGGCCGATGGAGATGGCTCCGCCGTTGACGTTGTATTTCTCCGGGTCGATGCCGAGGGTGTCGCGGCAGTAGAGGGCCTGTACGGCGAAGGCTTCGTTCAGCTCCCAGAGGTCGATATCGTCGACGGTCAAGCCGTGCTGCTCGAGCAGCTTCGGCACCGCGTAGACCGGACCGATGCCCATCTCGTCGGGCTCGCATCCGGCCACAGCGATCCCGCGCAGGGCACCGAGCGGGCTCAGTCCCAGACGTGAGGCCTCGGCGGCTTCCATGACGACCGCGGCGGAGGCTCCGTCGGAGAGCTGCGATGCGTTACCCGCGGTGATCGACATTCCCTCCGAGCCTTTCCTGGCGAGGACCGGATCGAGCTTGCGCAGGTCCTCGATGGCCGTTCCCGGGCGGTTGCCCTCGTCCTTGGCGAGTGTCACCTGCTGTGACCCGACCTCACCCGTCGTGCGGTCCTTCGTGAGCATCGTCGACGGCAACGGGACGATCTCGTCGTCGAAGGCCCCGGCCGCCTGGGCCGATGCGGTCCGTTGCTGGGACTGCAGCGCGTACTCGTCCTGGACTTCCCGGCTGACGCCGTAGCGCTGCGCGACGACCTCCGCCGTTTCGAGCATCGACATGTACAGCGCGGGCACATGTTCGGCGAGCCACGGGTCCTGCGCGCGGTAGTCGTTCATGTGCTCGTTCTGCACGAGTGAGATCGAGTCGACGCCTCCTCCGACGACGATGTCCATTCCGTCCATGACTACCTGCTTCGACGCGGTCGCTATGGCCATGAGGCCGCTGGCGCACTGCCGGTCGACGGACATACCGGCGACGGATACCGGCAGCCCGGCACGCATCGCGGCCTGCCTACCGATGTTCATCGCGGTCGAACCCTGCTGCAGGGCCGCGCCGATCACGACGTCCTCGACGCGCGCGTCGTCGACGCCGGCGCGGTCGACGGCGTGCCGCACGGCATGGCCGATGAGCTCCTGGGCCTGGGTGTCGTTAAAGGCGCCGCGGTAGGCGCGGCCGATCGGGGTTCGGGCCGTGGAGACGATGACTGCTTCACGCATGGTGGGTCCTCTATGGTGTGTAGTGGTCTCGGAACGGGTTGTCAGCTCACTGGGAGATCCACGAGCTCAGCGAGGTCGGTGCGGTGACGGTCCGGCGTGCCGAGGGCGAGTTGATCAGATTTCGCTCGTTTCAGCCTGGTGTGGACCGGCGCCTCCCACGTCATGCCGATGCCGCCGTGCAGTTGCAGGGCCTCCTCCGTGGCCCGAACGGCCGCATCGGAGCAGAAAGACTGGGCGAGGGCCTGGGCCACGTACTTGTCGGGGTCGTCTTCGGCGAGCGTGGCGGCGGCATATCGGGCGGCCGCCTGGGCGTTGACGAGGAGCAGATAGAGATCGGCCAGCCGGTGCTTGATCGCCTGGAAGGAACCGATCGGCCGGGCGAACTGCACACGGTTCTTCGTGTAGTCCACGGTGGCCTCCAGGCTCCACCGGGTCAGTCCGAGCTGCTCCGAGGCAAGGAGCGCGGCACCTGCCGCGAGGGCGGCGTCGACGGACTCGGTGGCCGTGCGTCCGGAAGCGACCTCGGTGCCGGCGCCCGCAACGACGACCCGGGCCAGCGGCCGGGTCACGTCCAGCGAGACAATCGGCGTGAGATCCACTTCGTCCCGGTCGTAGGCGCGTAGGGAGGTGCCGCCATCGGCGTCCCGGACCGGGACGAGGAACAGGTCGGCCCCGAGCGCCCCGGCGACCGGAGCAGCGTCGTGGTCTACCGGCGACCACGACCCCCGCCGGGCGGTCCACGGCAGAACGAGCGCAGCTGTGCGCTCACCCGCTGCGAGCGCCGGGAGGAGAACCTCGTCGCCAGCGTGAACGAGGGCGGTGGTGGCGATGACCGCGCTGGTGAGGAAGGGCACGGGCGCGACGGAGGCCCCCAGCTCCTCCAATACGACTGCGGCTTCGCGAGCGCTCGCATCAGACCCCCCGAGGCTCTCGGGAACGAGCAGGCCGGCGAGGCCGAGCTGCTCGGCGAGTACCCGCCACATGGTGGTGACGTCGGTATCCGGCTCGTCGGCCAGACGGGTGAGAAGCGCGTCATCGTGAGTGCGCCGGAGAGCGGAACGGACGCTCAGGCGCAGGGATTCTTCGACATCAGAATTAAGTAGGTCGATCATCGCGGCACGTCCTTGAAGGCGATCCCCTTGTCAGGGCGGTGGTCGGCGGGCAGGCCGAGCACTCGCTCGGCGATGACGTTTCGCATGATCTCGCTGGTGCCTCCCTCTATCGAGTTGCCCTTGGCGCGGAGGTACCGGTAGCCGGGGCCGTGCCCGAGGAACGAACCTCCCTCGGGCCGCACCATCGTCCAGTCGTGGTACGTCAGACCTTCCTCTGGCGCTACCTCGAGAGCGAATCCGCTCACCTGCTGCGCCTGGTGGGCGAAGGCGAGCTTCATCGCGGAGGTCTCCGGGCCCGGCTGGCCCGCCTCGAGGGACTGACTCAGACGCTCTCCGGCCAGCCGGGTCACCTCGGTGTCGACCCACCACTGCATGAGCTCGGCGTGGTGGCCCGGCGTGCGCACGGACACGTCCTCGCGCCAGCGCCGGGCCACGAGACCGATCTGGCCCGCCTCGCGGACGTTGCCGGCGCCGATGGCGACACGCTCGTTGTTGAGCGTCGTCGTGGCCACCTTCCACCCCTGACCGACGTCGCCGACCCTGTTGCTGTCGGGCACCCGGACGCCGGAGAGGAACACCTCGTTGAACTCGGCCTCGCCGGTGATCTGGCGCAGCGGCCGTACGTCGACGCCGGGCTCCGTCATGTCGAGAATGAAGTAGGTCATCCCTGCATGCTTGGGAACGGAGGTGTCGGTGCGGGCGAGGAGGATCGCCAGATCGGCGTTATGAGCCCCGGAGGTCCACACCTTCTGCCCGTCCACGACCCAGTCGTCGCCGTCGCGGACCGCGCGGGTGGCGACGGCCGCGAGGTCCGATCCGGCGCCGGGCTCGCTGAACAGCTGACACCAGACTTCGGTGCCCGCGAATAACGGCCGCAGGTAGCGCTGCTGCATCTCTTCGCTACCGAACGCGAGAATCGTCGGTGCGGCCATACCCAGGCCGATGCTGTTGCGTCCGAGGTCCGGTCGCGGCGCTCCCGCCGCGTCGAGCAGTGCGTCGACCTCCAGCTGTCGTCCCCGGGCCAGGCCCAGCCCGCCCTTCCCCTCGGGGAAGTGAACCCAGGCCAGCCCTTGGTCGAACTGTGCGGCGAGGAACTCTGCACTCGTCGTGGTCTGGGGGTCGTAGCTCGCGAGGAGTTGTTCGACCCGCTCGTGCAGATCAGACATCGGCCGTCATCCTGCGGATCTCGTTGCGGGCGAGCGCATTCTTGTGCACCTCGTCGGGACCGTCGGCGAAGCGGAGGGTGCGGACCTGGGCATACCACTCCGCCACCGGGAAGTCCTGGCTCAGACCGCCGGCGCCGTGCACTTGAACCGCCTTGTCGAGGATCCATTCGACCGTGGCGGGCGCGGCGATTTTGATCGCCTGGATCTCCGTGTGAGCCCCCTTGTTCCCCACGGTATCCATCAACCAGGCGGTCTTGAGGGTGAGTAGACGAAGCTGCTCGATTCGCACCCGTGACTCCGCGATCCAGTCACGGACGACTCCCTGCTCCGACAACGGCTTGCCGAAGCTGACGCGGCTCGCGGCCCGGGCGACCATGAGCTCGAGCGAGCGCTCGGCGATCCCGATAAGGCGCATGCAGTGGTGGATGCGGCCGGGCCCGAGCCGGGCCTGGGCTATCGCGAATCCCGCCCCCTCCTCGCCGATGAGGTTGCTCACCGGAACCCGTACATCGGTGAAGTCGATCTCCGCATGTCCACCGTGGTCGCGGTCGTCATAACCGAACACCTTCATCCCGCGGCGGACGTCGACCCCCGGGGTGTCGCGTGGAACGAGGACCATCGACTGCTGCTTGTTACGTGCGGCCGAGGGATCGGTCTTGCCCATGAGGATGAAGACCTTGGCGTTGGGGTTCATCGCGCCGGAGATGTACCACTTGCGACCGTTGATGACGTACTCGTCACCGTCGCGCACGATCGAGGTCTCGATGTTCGTCGCGTCCGAGCTCGCGACGCGGGGCTCGGTCATGGCGAAGGCCGAACGGATCTCGCCGTCGAGGAGCGGCTGTAGCCACTGCTCCTTCTGCTCCGGGGTCCCGAACATGTGCAGCACCTCCATGTTGCCCGTGTCCGGGGCCGCGCAGTTGGTCGCAACCGGGGCGATGTGCAGGCTGCGCCCGAGCACCTCGCACAACGGCGCGTACTGGAGGTTGGTCAATCCGGCGCCGTCCTCGCCGGGGAGGAAGAGGTTCCACAATCCCTGCCGGCGGGCTTCTTCCTTCGTCTGCTCGATGATCGGCGGCGGCGACCAGCGGTCGGGGGCCGCGTCGAGCTGCTCCTGGTAGGTCGCCTCGATCGGGTACACGTGCTCATCCATGAAGACGTCGAGCTGCTCCTGCAGCTCGGCGGTCCTGGCGTCCGTCGTGAAATCCACGGGTCGCTCCCTTCGTTCAGGTGGTGGGGGTGGCGGTCCGGGCGGGCCGTTCACCGGTTGCCGCGATGTCGCCGCGGTCGATCTGACGCTTGAGGATCTTTCCGGTCGCCCCCTTGGGGAGAGCTTCGACTACCTGGTAGATCCGCGGGACCTTGTAGGCGGCGAGCTGCTCGGAGAGCCACGCACGCAGGTCGGCGGGGACAATCGTCGAGCCGGGCTGCGGGGTGACCACGGCCGCTATCTCCTCGCCCAGCTGCTCGTCGGGGACTCCGATCACCGCCGCTTCGAGGACATCGGGGTGGTTGTAGAGGACCTCCTCGACTTCGCGGGGATAGACGTTGTAGCCACCACGGATGACTAGGTCCTTCATGCGGTCGAGAATCCACAGGTCACCGTCCTCGTCCATCCGACCGATGTCACCGGTGAGGAACCAGTCGCCGGAGAAGGCCGCTGCGGTCGCCTCGGGCCGGTTCCAGTAGCCGCTCATCACGTAGGGGCCCTGGATGGCCACCTCGCCGGTCTCGCCGGGCGGCAGCTCCCGGCCCTGCTCGTCGAGGATCGCGAGCGAGCCACCGGGCAGCGCGCGGCCGACGCTCATCTCCTTGCGCGGGTGGATCTCCCGGTTGAAGCTCGCCGCGCCCGCGGTCTCGCTCAGCCCGTAGCCGTCGAGGACCGTGGCGCCGAAACGCTCGTGGAAGGCCTGCCCCACCGACAGCGGCAGCGCGGCCCCTCCCGACGACGCGATGCGCAGGGAGGCGAGGTCCTCGCGGGTCACGTCCGTCTCGGCGTGGAGCATGGCGTTCCACATCGTCGGGACGCCGGCGACCGCGGTCAGCTGCTCGTCGGCGGCCATGCGCAGCAGCCCCGCCGGATCGAAGGGCCGCTGCAGGGACATGCACCCACCAGAGGTGTAGACGGTCGACATCACCGACGACTGACCGAAGACGTGGAAGAGCGGGAGTGCCGTGCCCATGCTCTCCCCCGGCCCGAGGTCGAGCGCCTCCGCGAGGGACGCGCCGCAGGACAGGAGGTTGCCGTGGGTGAGGATCGCGCCCTTGGGCGCGCCCGTCGTCCCCGAGGTGTAGAGCAGGACGGCGGGGGCATCGGTGGCCAGGTCAGCCGGGTCGGGTGCACCCTCGGGTGCCGGGACGCAGTCCGGCTCGAGCACCCAGAGCGGGATGTCAGCCGCAGCGGCGGTCGCGGTGACGGCCCCAGCGGTCTCGTGCCAGCCGAGCGCGGTGCTGCACCCGGCGTCCTCGACGAAGTGGGTCAGTTCGCGCTGGGTGCACAGCGGGTTGACCGTCACGGCCGTCGCCCCGAGGGCGAGGGTCGCGTAGTAGGTGATGATGAACTCCGCGGCCGTCGGAACGACCATGAGGACCCGGTCACCGCGGCGCACGCCCCGTGCGGTGAGCTCCTCCATCGCCCCGCGGACCGCGGTGCGCAGCTCGACGAAGGTCCACGAGCGCTCACGCTCGCGCACGGCATCGGCGTCGGGCGTCTCGTCGGCCCAGCGCCAGACGAGGTCGGCGGCGTTGGTCATCGGGATTCTCCTCTCAGGTGACGCTGGTAGCGCTGCATGCCGCGGATCCACCGGTCGGGGTCATCGACCTTGCGGCGCTGCATCTCGCGCACATCGGCGTGCGGGGTGATCAGGAAGGTGCCCTCGGCGACCGCGGCGAGGACCTGGTCGGCCACGTCGCGCGGCGCGAGCACCTCGCCGGCGCCGGTCACCGCCGCGGCGGCGACCCGACCCCCTTCGCCGTCGGAGGTGCTCATGCCGGAGCGCAGCATGTCGGTGTCGACGCCCATCGGGCACAGGCAGCTGACACCGACGCCCTGGTCGCCGTAGGCCACCGCGAGCCACTCGGCGAAGCCGACCGCGCCGTGCTTGGTAACCGAGTACGTGGCCGAGCCGATCTGCGTGAGCAGACCGGCGGCCGAGGCCGTGGAGACGAAGTAGCCGCTCCCGCGCTCGACCCACCCGGGGACGAGCTGGCGTGCCGCCCGGGTGTGGGCGAGGAGGTTGACGTCGAGGGCGAGCGCCCACTGCTCGTCGGTGGCCTCCAGACCGGATCCGTCACCGACCCCTGCGTTGGCGAAGTAGATGTCGACGTCGCCGCCGAGCTGCTCCTTGGCCGCCGTGATCATCCGGGCGATGTCGGCGTCGTTCGAGGCGTCGCCCGCGACGGCGACGACCGACTCCGCCCCCGCCGTCGCGGCGAGCCGCTCAGCGGTAGCGGTCAGCCGGTTCTCGTCGAGGTCGGAGACGACCACCCGCGCGCCGGCCTCGAGGAGCGCCTCGGCCAGCGCCGCGCCGATGCCGCCGGCCGCGCCGGTGACGACCGCGACCTTGTCCGCGACCTGCATTCCGGCCGCCATCAGTCGCAGGGGTTGCCGGCGACGTAGAGGACCTGGCCGGTGGTGAAGCCAGCCCCCTCGCTGACGAAGAAGGAGACGGCGTGCGCGATGTCCTCGGGCTTGCCGGTGCGGGCGACCGCGGCCCGCTCACTCGCCGCCTTCTTCAGGTCATCGAAGCTGATGCCGGTCCGGGCCGCGGTCTCGGCGGTCATCTCGGTCTCGATGAAGCCGGGGGCGATCGCGTTGGCGGTGACGCCGAACTTGCCCAGCTCGATGGCCAGGGTCTTGGTGAAGCCCTGCATGCCGGCCTTGGCGGCGGAGTAGTTGGTCTGGCCGCGGTTGCCCTGGGCCGAGGTCGAGGAGAGGTTGACGATGCGGCCGTACTTCTCCTGGGTCATGTACGCCTGGCAGGCCTTGGTCATGAGGAAGGCGCCACGCAGGTGCACGGCCATGACCGAGTCCCAGTCCTCGACGGACATCTTGAAGATCAGGTTGTCCCGGATGATGCCGGCGTTGTTGACCAGGACGGTCGGCGCGCCGAGCTCGTCGGCGATGCGTCGGACGGCGGTCTCGACCTGCTCCGGGTCGGAGACGTCCGCGCCCACGGCGAGCGCCCGACCACCGGCGGCGGTGATCTCCTCGACCACCGGCACGCAGGCCGACTCGTCGAGGTCGAGGACGGCGACGGCCATCCCGTCGGCGGCGAGGCGGCGAGCGATGCCCGCTCCGATCCCTCGGGCCGCACCGGTGACGACGGCGACGCGCTGCTGGTCAGTGGTCATGTGAGAGCTCCTGTGGTCTCGACGGCGGGATTTCTCGACCATACTTGAACCCGTCTTCATGTTCAACTAGGTTCGAGGCATTCCCGTCGTGACCGAAGGAGCTCACCATGACCCAGACCGCACAGCACCGCCCGACCTCCGTACAGGACCTCAAGGACCTCGTCGGCGTCGAGCTCGGCCCCACCGAGTGGCACGTCGTCGACCAGGCCGCCATCGACGGCTTCGCCGACCTGACCGGTGACCACCAGTGGATCCACGTCGACCCCGAGCGCGCGAAGGACAGCCCCTTCGGCTCGACGATCGCGCACGGCCTCTACAGCCTCTCGCGCACGCCCGCGTTCTTCGAGGAGCTCATGGCCTTCGACGGGTTCACCCACAGCCTCAACTACGGCTACGACCGGATCCGCTTCCTCCACCCGCTCCCGGTGGACTCGCGCATCCGGATGCGCGCGGAGGTGACCGACGTCGAGGAGACCTCCCCCGGCCAGGTCAACGTGGTCACCAAGCTCACGGTCGAGGCCGACGGGATCGACAAGCCGATCCTCATCGCCAACTCGATCGGCCGCTTCAGCGTCTGACCCGCCACCTCGCCACCGGCGTCGTCTGCAGATCTGGTGCTGCGGACGGCGCCGGTTCCTCGTTGATGGCGTCCATGACGCCCTCGAGGCAGCGTGCACTCGCTGCACGCAGCGGCGCTCGCCCGGCTCGGGGCCACCCCTGACGACGACACCCCTGACGACCCGCCCTCGCGGATCGTCAGGGGTGTCGTCGTCAGCAGCGTTCAGCGGCGAACGCCCATGGGGCCGGCGAGAGGGAGCGACCACGGCAGGGACCGGTGCCGCTCCAGCTCGGCGTCGATGCGCTCGGCGAGGTCGGACGGGAACGGCGCCAACCGCCGGGTCCGCAGGTCGACGTGTCCCTCGACGAACTCGACGGTGTTGGCGAGCGCACCGGTCGTGTGGTTGACGACGACGGAGATGCCGTGGAAGACCTTGTCCCCTCGGTCCAGCCAGCGCACGTGCGCGGAGATCTCCTCCCCGATGCGCACCTCGGCGAGGTAGCGCAGGTGCTGCTCCATGCTGAAGACGCTCAGACCCCGGTCCTCACGGTAGGTGTCCTCGACGCCGACGCGGATGAGCTCGGCCTCGGCCGCCTCCATGTGGAAGCGGTAGAAGTGGGTGACGTTGACGTGGCCGTTGCCGTCCTCCCACTCGGGCGGGGCGACCACGCGACGGGCGGCGGGCAGCTCCAGGACCTCCTCCACGGAAGGCAGCAGGGCGATCACGGCAGCAGCACGACCTTCCCGGTGACCGTGCGACCTTCGAGGGACTTCAGGGCGGTCGCGGCGTCGTCGAGGGCGTGGGTGGCACCGACGACCGGGCTGAGCGCCCCGCTGCGCAGGTGCGGGAGCATCGCTTCCCACTCCTTCTTCACGTGGCCGGGGCGGCGCATCGCGTAGGCACCCCAGCCGACGCCGAGCACCGAGATGTTGTTCAGCAGCAGCCGGTTGACCTTGACCGTCGGGATCTCGCCGGCGGTGAAGCCGATGACCAGCAGTCGGCCGTGCTCCTTGAGCGAGCGAAGGGAGTCGGTGAAGCGGTCACCTCCGACCGGGTCGACGACGATGTCGACGCTCGCCTTGCCGACCGACTCGAGGAAACCGTCGGCGAGGACGATCTCGTCCGCACCCGCGGACCGGGCGATCTCCCCCTTCGCCTCCGTGGAGACCACGCCGATCACACGACCGGCACCGAAGGCCTTGGCCATCTGGATCGCGGCCGTCCCGATGCCGCCGGAGGCACCGTGCACGAGCACGGTCTCGCCCTCGGCCAGCCCGCCGCGCTCGATCAGCGCGAAGTAGACCGTCGCGTAGTTGAAGGTGAAGGAGGCGGCTTCCTCGAAGGAGACCTCGTCCGGAAGGGGGAAGGTCAGGTCGACCTGCGCCTGGGCCTTCTCCGCGAAGCCACCGAGCAGCGACAGCGCGGCCACCCGGTCACCCGGGGAGAAGCCACTGCCTTCGGGGGCGCTCTCGACCACGCCGGCGACCTCGGCCCCGGGCACGAAGGGGAGGTCGGGCTTGACCTGGTAGAGCCCCCGGGTCTGGAGCAGCTCCGGGAAGGCGACCCCCGCAGCCTTGACCG
The DNA here is from genome assembly GCF_018390595.1 of Dietzia massiliensis. Classification (GTDB taxonomy): domain Bacteria; phylum Actinomycetota; class Actinomycetes; order Mycobacteriales; family Mycobacteriaceae; genus Dietzia; species Dietzia massiliensis. Next base: position 10,550 of record NZ_JAHBAV010000047.1, on the reverse strand, counting down.
CGATCGTCACCAAGGAGGCGTTGGACGGCTCGGGGATGTCGACGACCTCGACCGCGTCGGGTCCGTCGAGGGTGGAGATGTGGATGGCGCGCATGGTCACGTCCTTGTGGGTGATGGTGGTCAGACCTTGAGGAGGAGCTTGCCGGTGTTGACCCCGTCGAAGAGGCCGAGCAGTGCGTCCGGGAACCCGGCGACACCGCCCTCGAGCACCGTCTCGGTGGCGACGAACGTGCCCTGCTTGATCAGGGCCGAGATCGCGGCGATGCCCTCGGGGTACCGGTCGAGGTAGTCCGAGGCGAGGAAGCCCTGCATCCGCGCCCGGAAGACGAGCAGTGACATGTAGCGCTTCGGCCCCTCGGCCAGGGTCTCGTCGTTGTAGGTCGAGATCGCGCCGCAGATCGCGATCCGGGCGCCACGGGCGAGGCTGGCCAGCGCGGCGTCGAGCAGCTCGCCGCCGACGTTGTCGAAGTACACGTCGACACCGTCGGGGGCCGCGCGACGGACCTGACGCAGCAGGTCACCCTCCTTGTGGTCGATGACCTCGTCGAGGCCGAGCTCACGCAGCCAGGCGACCTTGTCGGGACCGCCGGCGACACCGATGACACGGCACCCCTTGGCCTCGGCGAGCTGGGCGACGGTGCTGCCGACCGCTCCGGCGGCCGCGGAGACGAGCACGGTCTCACCGGCCTGCGGCTGACAGACGTCCTCGAGACCGAAGTACGCGGTCATCCCGGGCATGCCGAGCGCACCGAGCCAGGTGCTCATGGGCGCGACGTCGAGGTCGAGCTTTTCTACCCCCTTGCCGTCGGAGAGCGCGTACTCACGGACGCCGAAGGTGCCGCTCACGGCGTCCCCGACGGCGAAGCCCTCGTGCCGGGAGGCGATGACCTCTCCCGCGGCGAAGGCGCGCATGACCGCGCCGATACGCACCGGCGGGATGTAGGAGCGCACGTCGTTGAGCCAGCCGCGCATGGCCGGGTCGAGGGAGATCAGCTGGATCCGCACGACGAACTCACCGTCACCGGGCTCGGGGACCCCGGCAGAGGCGAGCTCCCACGTGCTGTCACTCGGCCGCCCGTGGGGGCGCTCGGCCAGACGGATCTCTTGGGACGACCAGCTCATGCGAACTCCTGATGGTGCTGCGGGGAAGGGTGGTGCCACCTTCCCACAACATGAATCTGACCTCAACTTGTTCTTGAACCAAGATTCAAGTCCCGCTACGGTCGAGTCAGCACCATCCACCCCTCCGACGCAAGGACTGCACATGGACTTCACCTCCCTCTTCTCCCTCGACGGGCGTGTCGCGCTCGTCACCGGCGGTTCCCGCGGCATCGGCCGGATGATCACCGAGGGCCTGCTGAGCCAAGGAGCCCGCGTCTACATCACCGCCCGCAAGGCCGAGGCCTGCGAGGCCACCGCCGCTGAGCTGTCGCAGCAGTACGGCACGGGCCGGTGCGTCGCGCTCCCGGCCGACGTGTCCAGCACGGCGGGCATCGCCGGGCTGCTCGAGGCCTTCCGCGAGCGCGAGGACCACCTCGACATCCTCGTCAACAACGCCGGGGCGGCGTGGGGAGCCAACTTCGACGAGTTCCCCGAAGACGGGTGGGACAAGGTCATGAACCTCAACGTCAAGACCCCCTTCTTCCTCACCCAGCAGGCCAAGGACCTGCTCCTCGCGGCCCACGAGCGCGGCGGGCACCTGGCCAAGGTCATCAACATCGGCTCGATCGACGGCCTGTCGCTCAACCCGCTGGAGACGTACTCGTACCACGCGAGCAAGGCGGGGATCATCCATCTGACCAAGCGGATGGCCGTGCGTCTCGCCCCGGAGGGCATCGTCGTCAGCGCCATCGCTCCGGGAGCCTTCGCGTCGACCATGAACAAGGAGGCGCGCGACCACGCCGACGAGATCGCCGGGAAGATCCCTTCCGGCCGCATCGGTCGGGACGAGGACATGGCCGCCGCCGCGGTGTACCTCGCCTCGACCGCGGGTGACTACGTCGTCGGCACCACCCTCACCGTCGACGGCGGGGTCACCATCGCCCGGTGACCCCGGGCACGACTCCCCCACGACGAAGGACGCCCGACCGGTGAACCCGGTCGGGCGTCCTTCGTCGTGCGCGCGCGGGTCACACGCCGAGGTATGCCTGTTGCACCGCAGGGTCGCTCGCCAGCTCCCCGGCCGCCCCGGACAGGACCACACGGCCCTCCGCCAGGACGTAACCGGTCGAGGCGACCTTCAGAGCGGACTTGGCGTTCTGCTCGGCGAGCACCACGCCGATCCCCTCCTTGTTGATCCCGACGATCGCGTCGAAGACCTGCTGCGTGACCAGGGGCGCCAACCCCATGGACGGCTCGTCGAGGATCAGCATCTTCGGATCCGACATCAAAGCGCGGCCGATGGCCACCATCTGCTGCTGCCCACCGGACAACGAGCCAGCGGGCTGCCTGCTCTTGTCCCTCAGGATCGGGAAGAGCTCGTAGGTGCGCTCGAGCAGGGTCTGGACGCGGTCCTTGTCCCGCCGGCCGACGTAGGCACCGAGCAGCAGGTTCTTCTCCACCGACATCCGGGGGAAGAGGTGCCGCCCCTCGGGGCAGTGCGCCAGGCCCTTGCGGACCATCGCCGCCGTGGTGCTGCGCGTGCAGTCCTCCCCCTCGAACTCGATACGGCCGCCGCTCGGCCGCAGCACACCGCTGATGGTCCGGAAGAGGGTCGACTTGCCCGACCCGTTGGCGCCGAGGATGACGGTGAGCTCACCGGCACCGGCCGTGATGTCGACGCCGTGGAGGACGTCGCCTGCTTCGTACCCGGCACAGAGTCCGGTGACGGTCATCATGAGGTCGCTCCTGCCGAATCCGCGTCGGCACCGAGGTAGGCCTCGATGACGAGCGGGTCGTTCTTGATCTGCTCGGGGGTGCCGATGGCGATCCGCTGACCGTGGTCGAGGACGACGATCTGGTCGGCGAGGTTCATCACCATGGACATCTTGTGCTCGACCAGGCACACCGTGATGCCGCGGTCGATGACCTGTCGGATCAGATCCCCGAAGGCCTCCGTCTCCTCGTCCGTCGTCCCGGCCGCCGGTTCGTCGAGCAGCAGCAGCCGCGGCTCGGTCGCCAGCGCCTGCGCCAGCGAGATCCGCTTCTGCGACTCCTGTGGCAAGGTCGAGGCGATCTCGTCCTTGAGGTGCACCGCCCCTACGAACTCGAGCTCCCTCAGGGCCGTGTCCAGGCTGCGCCGCTCATCGCGTCGGTGCCGCGGGGTGTGGAGCACCGCGTCGAGGGCGTGCGACCGGGACCGGACTGCGCACGCCGCCAGGACGTTGTCCAGCGTGGTCGCCCCGTCGAAGAGATGAGTGGTCTGGAACGTGCGTGCGATGCCCTCCCCCACCGTCTGGTGCGGCTTCATACGGGTGATGTCCCTCCCTTCGAAGGTCACTGACCCGCTCGTCGGCGTGTAGAAGCCGGCGAGGAGGTTGAACAGGGTCGACTTGCCGGCCCCGTTCGGACCGATGACGGCCGTGACCTGCCCCTGCGGGACGTCGAAGGAGACGTCCTTGACGGCGGCGAGACCGCCGAAGTTCTTGCTCAGTTCGCGTACCTGGAGCAGCATCAGTGCACCTCGTTGGGGCTCGGGCGGAGGCCGGCCGACGTCGCGTCGGTCTCCACGGGCGGCTCGGGCGTGTTGTTGCCACTGCGGTGTGATCCTCGACGACGGGCCGTGAGCATCGCGTTGAGGTAGCCGACGATGCCTTTGGGGGCGAAGATCACGAGCAGGACGATGATCGGACCCAGGACGATGAAGCGGTAGGACTCCAGGTCCTGCAGCATCTCGAAGAGGAAGGTCACGAGCACGGTGCCGACGATCGGCCCCGTCACGGTCCCCATCCCGCCGATGAGCAGGTAGAGCAGGAACGTGAAGGTCAGGTCGATCCCGGCCAGGTCCGGCCCGATGAAGCCGGTGAGCGAGGCGAAGAGTCCACCCGCCAGTCCGGCCGTACCCGCGGAGGCCGTGAAGGCCAGCTGCTTGTTCAGGGCGACGTTGACACCGATCGACTTGGCCAGGTCCTCGGAGGTGCGGATGGCCACCAGTGCGCGACCCGAGCTCGAGTTGAGCACCGCGTGCGTGGTGTACGCCGCGCCGCCGAGGAAGAACAGGACCAGGTAGTACAGGGCCGTCGGCTCGGAGAAGTCGATCGGCCCGATGGCCTCCGGCAACTTCACCCCGCTGACGCCGGAGTGCGCGTGGGTGACGCTCTCCCAACGGGTGACGATGATGAAGATCAGGAAGCCCAACGCCATCGTGAAGATCGCGAAGTAGGCGCCCTGCGTCCGCAGCGCGATCAGTCCGGAGGCGTACCCGAGGAGGGTCGTCACGGCGATCGCCAGGAGGAAGGAGCCCCAGAAGGACCAGTCGTAGTCGGTCGTCAGGAGCCCGACGATGTAGGCACCGACGCCGAAGAAGGCACCGTGTGCCAGGGACAGCTGTCCGGTCAGACCGAGGATGATGTTCAGCCCGTAGGCCGCGATCGCGTAGATGGCAGCCATCGTCACGATCCGCAGGAGGTAGGGCTGTCCGCTCAGGACGAAGGGTGCCACGAGGAAGGCGATCGCGATGAGCGCGGCGCCCAGCAGTCGCGGGTTGATCCGACTCATCGCTGTTCCACCGTTCCGAAGATGCCCGTGGGCCGGATGGCCAGGACCGCCATGAGGACGACGAAGATCGCCGCCTCACCGGCCGCCACGGAGATGTACGTCGAGGCCATGGTCTCGGCGGTCGCGATGGCGAAGCCGCCGATGATCGCTCCGGGCAGGGAACCCAGGCCGCCGAGGATGATGATCGCGAAGACGATCAGGTTCAGCGACTCACCCATGGTCGGGGAGAGCAGCTGGATGGGTGCCACGAGCCCGGCGGAGATCGCCACGAGCGCGAAGGACACCGCGAAGGTCACCATCGACACGACGCTCGGGTTGATCCCCACGAGCGCGGCGCCGGTGCGGTCCTGCTCGACCGCTTCGATCGCCTGGCCGTGCACCGACCGCTTGAGGAACCAGGTCAGGGCGAGCAGCACGATGACGGCGGTGACGATGATGATGATCCGCTGGGTCGAGATCTGTGCACCGCCGAGCGTCAACCGCCCGCCGAAGGGGGAGTCCATCCGCAGGAACCCGGTGCCCCACACCTCTTGGACCAGGGAGATGAGGAAGAACATCACGCCCACGGTCGCGATCATGTGGTGGGTGTGCGGCGCATTGCGCAGCGGGTGGAAGATCAAGCGTTCGAAGGCGATGCCGATCACGGCGAGGATCGCCGCGGCGATGACGATCGCCACCACGTAGGGCAGGCCGACGTCGACGAGCATCGCGTAGGTGAAGTAGCCGCCGAGCATGTAGAGGGCACCGTGGGCGAGGTTGGGGAAGCCCAGGACACCGAAGACGAGGGTCAGACCGACCGCGGCCAGGCAGTAGATGCCGCCGAGGGCCAAGCCGTTGATCAACTGCTGAATGAAGAGAGTCACCTGTCACCCCTGAGTGGATGTGGAAGGTTGGCAGGAAGGAGGCGCCGGCCCCCGTGGCGTGCCACGGGGGCCAGCCGGCTCACTCCTTGGGCTGCTCGATCGGGAAGACCTCGTACTCGCCATCCTTGGTGCGGTGGCTCGCCATGAGGTCCTCGGCGATGAGGTGGCCCTTGTCGGTGATCCGGTCCGGGGCGAAGGCCACCCGGAAGGACTCGTCGACCTCGGTGATGCTCTCGCCCATCGCCTCGCGGATCGCCTCAGGGTCGTCCGTGGTCCCAGCAGTCTCCATCGCCTTGATGAAGATCGGCAGCGCCTGGTAGTTCAGCGCGATGTCGGCGTTGACCGGCTTGTCCGAGGAGAACTTCTCCTTGTACTTCGCGATGAAGTCCTCGGTCCCGTCGAACTGGTTCAGGGCCGCGATCCCGACCGAGTTGTTGAGGTTCTTCGGGTCGGTGAACTCCTCGAGCTCCTCGTACTTCGCCTGGTCGAGGATCATGAAGGAGCCCTTGAAGCCCTGCTTGCGGGCCTCCTCGATGATGATCGCCGTCGGCTGCGAGGGGCCGCCGACGAGGATAACGTCGGGCTTCTCCGAGAGCGTCTTGGAGACCGGGCCGGCGAAGTCGGAGACGGTGCCGTAGTTGATGTTGTTGTTGGACAGCACCTCGCCACCGGCCTCCTCCCAGGCCTTCGTCGCGTGCTTGGTCCACTCCTGGCCGAACTCACTGGCAGTGGCGAGCAGGCCGAGCTTGCCCTTGCCCTGGGTGTCGGCCTTGGCGATGAAGGGGTCGATGTAGCTGACGAAGGACGGCGGGATCATCACCGTGAGCGGGTTGTTCGCCGCGAGGATGTCCGGGTCGGAGCTGTAGGCGCCGATGAGGAAGTCGGCCCGACCGGTGGAGTTGAGCTCCTGCGCCGCCTTGATGCCGCCGGCGTGCGGGATGAAGACGACGACGGCGCCTTCCTTCTGGACCAGGCGCTGGGCGTTGGTCCCGGTCGTCCCCGGCTGGTACTGGTCGTCGAGGCTCTCGAGCTTGACCGTGTACTCCTTGCCGTCGACCTCGACCCCGGCCTCGTTGATCTCGTCGATGGCCATCTGCAGGCCGTTCTGGACGTTCTTGCCGTACTCCGCAGCACCGCCGCTGATCCCTGCCGAGTACCCGATGACGATCGTGCCCTCTTCGTCGGAGCCACCCCCTCCCCCGGAAGACCCGCAGGCTGCCATCGTGGCCACGAGACCGGCGCCGGTCAGGACGGCGACAGAGCGGATGGTGCGATTCAACAGTGCTGCGGCCATCTGGCTTCTCCTCATTGAGAATGATGAATCCGGGTTCAGATTCAACTTTAACCGAGGATAGAAAAGGTCCCAAGGGAAGTCAATAGATGTCCACACCCTTCGTGAGGGTCACGCCGGATTGCTCCTCACGCGCACGACGGGGGCCCGTCGCTGGCGAGCGACGGGCCCCTTCGTGAGTGGGTCGAGATGTGCGGTCAGTCCGCGCGCAGCTCCGGGGAGGTCAGTCCGAGCGCGTTGGTCCACAGGCGGGTGGCCGTGTCCACGAGATCGTCGACAGGGACCCCGACGTCGGACGAGAAGACGTCCTGCGCAAGACGGGAGATCATGCCGGAGAGGGCCATCGAGGCCATCGTCGCGTCCACCCGACGGTCGGCCAGGCCCCGCTCCTGGAGTTCGGCGATCGCCCGCGCGTTGCGGGTGACGAAGGCGTCGGCGCGAGCGCGACGCATCTCCCGGAAGCGCGCATCGACCGCAGCGACCTGCAGCAGCAGCTGGTTGAGCCGGGCATTGCGGCGGTAGGCCTCGAAGTAGGCACGGTTGCTCGCGGCGATGATGGCGATCGGGTCATCGGAGGCCTCGATCCGACCCGTACCCGGGTGGAGCATCTCGCTCTGCGCCTCGTGCAGCACGGCCGCGAAGACCTCGTCCTTGCTGTCGAACCAGGTGTAGAAGCTCCCGATCGAGCACTTCGCCTCGGCGGCGATGTCGACGAGGCGCGAGTCGACGTACCCGTCGCGCTCGAAGACCGTCCGCGCCGCCGCGATGAGCGCATCGCGCGTGCGACGACCACGCGCGGTCTGTGGCTGCGACCCCAGCTTGGTGGGGTCGACCATATCGGGGGCGTCGCTGGCGGCGCTGTCGCTCGGCATGGCGGTCATGGTATGTCGCTACGCCGTCTCATCCAGCACGTGGTGCGCCGCGACGACGATCTGGTCGACCGCCTCGGCGGGGATCTGGCCCGCGGCGGTGAGGTTGCGCGGGTCGTCGAGCTGGCGCCGTCGCACCCCCTCGAGGATGATCGCGAGCTTCCACAGTCCGAGACCGTGCCAGAAGGGAACGGACGAGACGTCCCGTCCGGTGACCGTGGCGTAGTGCTCGACCAGCTCGGCCCGCGTCGCGAAGCCGGGCACCGTCGAGGCGTTGAAGCGCATCGTCGGCGGGTCGCCCGCCTGCGGCCAGTACGCGAGGACGGTCCCGAGGTCGGCCAGCGGATCCCCCAGCGTGCACAGCTCCCAGTCCAGGATGGCCCGCACCGTCGCGTCCGCGGGGTCGATGATGATGTTGCGCAGGTGGCTGTCGCCGTGGACGAGGGTGATCTCGCCCGCCTGCGGGACGAGCCCGGTGAGGCGTTCGGTCAGCCGGTCCAGCTCAGCCAGGTCACGGGTGCGGGAGAGCTCCCACTGCCGCGACCACCGACGCAGCTGACGCTCGCCATACGGCTTGTGACTGGCCAGGTCGGCCAGACCGACCTCCTCCAGGTCGACGGCGTGGATCGCGCGGAGGGTCTCGATGAGGGAGAGCCCGACGCGGTGGCGAGCCGACGGCGAGAGCCTCTCGGCGTCACTGCGGTCGTCGAGCACCGCCCCGTCGACGAAGGACACGGCGAGCACCGGCACGTCGGTGACCTGCGGGTCCTCGCAGAGCCCGTGAACCACAGGCAGCGGCACGTCACTGCCCTGCAGCGCCGAGAGGATGCGGTGCTCGCGGGCGACGTCGTGCGCGGAGGCCAGCAGCTCGCCGAGCGGGGGTCGCCGCAGCACCAAGCGACCCCCCTTCGCCCCGGTCACGAGGAAGGTGAGGTTGGACTGCCCCAGACCCACGCGCTGGAAGGTCATCGGGGACTCCAACCCGGCGTCGAGGCCCTCGATCCACCGCGACATCGCCTCGGTGTCGAGCCCCTCAATCGCCGTGCTGCTGCTCTTGTCACTCACGGTGACCCCTTCCTCGGTGACCATCGGTTTACTTCTTACCCCACTGCGGGTCGCGGCGACGGTACTCCCGACGGGCGATGGTCATCTTGTGCACCTCGTCGGGTCCGTCCGCGAGGCGCAGCGTACGCATGTGCGCGTACCACTGGGCGAGCGGGAAATCGTCGCTGACGCCGCCGCCCCCGTGCACCTGGATGGCCCGATCGATCACCTTGAGGGCGACGTTTGGCGCGGCGACCTTGATCGCGGCGATCTCCGTGCGCGCCACCTTGTTGCCGACGGTGTCCATCATGTGTGCCGCCTTGAGGGTGAGCAGCCGCGCCATCTCGATCTCGATGCGGGACTCGGCCACCCAGTCCATGACGTTGGCGCGGTTGGCCAGCGGTTCGCCGAAGGTGACCCTCGACTGCGCGCGGTCGATCATCAGGTCGAGGGCGCGCTCGGCGACACCGATGGCGCGCATGCAGTGATGGATGCGGCCCGGCCCCAGGCGGGCCTGGCTGATCATGAAGCCATCCCCCTCGCCGGCGAGGAGTGCGTCGACGGGCACGCGCACGTCGGTGAAGGTCACCTCCGCATGACCTTCACGGTCCATGTAGCCGAAGACGGGCAGGCCACGTTCAATCTTCACCCCCGGGGTGTCGATCGGCACGACCGTCATCGACTGCTGCCGGTGAATGGGGGCGTCTGGATCGGTTTTGCCCATGACGATCATGACCTTGCAGTTCTTGTGCAAGGCGTTCGACGTCCACCACTTGCGCCCGTTGATAACGTACTCGTCACCATCGCGCACCATGCAGGTCTCGATGTTGGTCGCGTCGGAGCTCGCGACGGCGGGCTCGGTCATCGCGAAGGCGGAGGCCATCTCGCCGGCGAGCAGCGGCTTGAGGTACTTCTCCTTGTGCTCGTCGGTGCCGAAGAGGGTGAGCACCTCCATGTTGCCGGTGTCCGGGGCGTTGCAGTTGATGGCCTCGGGTGCGATCTCGAGGCTGCGGCCGGTGATCTCGGCCAGGTGGGCGTACTCGAGGTTGGTCAGGCCCGGCCCCCACTCGGGGTGCGGGTGGAAGAGGTTCCACAGGCCTTGGCTGCGCGCCTCCGCCTTGAGGTCTTCGAGGATCTGCGGCTGGTGGTTCGCGTCGTTTGATGCACGCATCTGCTCGTGGTAGACGCTCTCGGCCGGGTAGACGTGCTCTTCCATGAAGGTGAGGAGACGGTCGCGGTAGTCCTGTCCGCGTTCGCTGAGTTCAAACATCGTGGTGGTCCTTTTCTGATGGCGTTCCGGCTACTCGCCGGCGACGGATGGGGCAGGAAGGTGCAAGAGGTCGTGAACGACGCCGATCGTCTCCTCGGCGGTTCGGTGGAGGATGCCGGTGATCCCCAAACGGGCAGCACCGACGAGGTTGTGCTCGAGGTCGTCGACGAGAAGGCACTCATCCGGTGCCACACCGAGCCGAGCACACGCGATGCGGTAGATCTCGCGTGATGGTTTACGTACACCCACCTGAGCGGAGATCACACTGACATCGAAGAGTTCGTCGAGGTCGATGCGGGAATAACAATCCCGACCGAGGGAGTTGGAGACGAGCGCCACCGGTACGCCTGCAGCACGAATCCGGCGGACCAGGTCGATCATCGGCAGGTCCAGCTCGAGGTGGGCGCCCAGGCCGGCCAGCAGCCCCCGCGCCTCGACCTTCCCCCCTGCCTCGACAAGGGCTGCCGCGAACGCATCCTCGAAACCCTCATCATCCAGCTGCCCCACCTCGTGCTCCACCAGCGCAGAGCGTGCCCCTTCATGGGTGCCGAGCACGC
>NZ_JAHBAV010000404.1 GCF_018390595.1 Dietzia massiliensis | reverse complement strand
GTCCGGGTTGTGCCCAGCGGGCGTGGACTTCGCGCATCAGGGCCGCCAGTTGGGGATCCATGGTCATGGCGGCGCGGGCCATCAGGTCCAGCCCCTGGCCGGAGCAGGTGACCGAGCGACGCCGGGCCCGTTCGCCGGCGCCGCGTTCGGTGCGGCCGGGGTCGATCTGGTCCAACAGGCGGTGGGCGTTCTCCTGCAGGCGGCGGGTCGTGCACTGTCCGGCGGCCAGG
>NZ_JAHBAV010000403.1 GCF_018390595.1 Dietzia massiliensis | reverse complement strand
TCCTCTACAACCACCCCGATGTCCTCGAAGCGGCGGTGATCGGAGTCCCCGACGAGCAACTGGGCGAGGAGATAGCGGCCGTGGTCACCCCGCAGCCCGGCTCGACGATTGTCCCCGCCGACCTGCGTGCGTGGCTCTCCGAGCAGCTCGCCGCCTACAAGGTCCCGCGGATCTACCAGGTAGTCGAAGCTCTCCCCAAGGGGGCGACCGGAAAGATCCTCAAGCGTCAGATC
>NZ_JAHBAV010000402.1 GCF_018390595.1 Dietzia massiliensis | reverse complement strand
TCTCCGCCCTGCTGGCCACCGAGGAAGCCGCCGTCCTGGCCGAAGCCCTCGACCAACGCGTCGCCGAACACCAGGCCGCCGACACCGCCACCGCCCAGGCCGCGGCCGCCGCCCGGGCCGGCGCCCCCGACACCGGCCCCGACACCGAGAGCGCCCCGGCCGAGCCGGAGCCGAACTACTCCACAGCCGAACGCCGCGCCGACGCCCTGATGTCCCTGATCTGCGGCGACACCCCCACCAACC
>NZ_JAHBAV010000401.1 GCF_018390595.1 Dietzia massiliensis | reverse complement strand
GCGAGATCAACCTCGGCGAAGTCGACATGCGCCGCCAACGCGACGACCAAGCCCGCGCGACTACCGGCTACTGGGAGTAACCGACACGGCCACGGTTCCGGCCCGCCTCACCCACGGGCCGGTACCGGGTCGCCAGAACCGCGGTACCGGATCACCGGACCAGGCGTACCAAGTACGCCTAGTTGCCACAGCCGGACTGGGAGCAGGTCCACCGGGAGATGGCGCGGGTCGGGGTCACGCTGA
>NZ_JAHBAV010000400.1 GCF_018390595.1 Dietzia massiliensis | reverse complement strand
GACCGTCTCCTCACCTTCATGGAAGAGCACGTCTACCCGGCCGAGAGCGTCTACCGCGAGCAGATGCGTGCATCGGGCGATGCGAACCACCAGCCGCAGGTGCTCGAAGACCTCAAGGCCGAGGCGCGCAGCCAGGGTCTGTGGAATCTGTTCCACCCGCATCCGGAGTGGGGGCCGGGCCTGACCAACCTCGAGTACGCGCACCTGGCCGAGATCACCGGCCGCAGCCTCGAGATCGCACCCGAGGCCATCAACT
>NZ_JAHBAV010000399.1 GCF_018390595.1 Dietzia massiliensis | reverse complement strand
ACGTGGTCTCGCAGGCGCCCCGCCATCCCGCACCCGGGGCAGATCGGGTCGACTATGACCGGGGCGCAGAACAAGTGCGTGAACTCGTCAGCAACGGCGGCGTCGGTGATGCTCACCCCGAGTTCGACGGTGCGGCAGATGGTGTCGGCAAGCAGGCTGGCGGTAGCGTTCAAGACGGGTCCTGGGGTGTTCGATGCGCGGTGTGAGAACCTGCATCTTCACACGCCCCAGGACCCCTACATCTTGTGCCTCACCGC
>NZ_JAHBAV010000398.1 GCF_018390595.1 Dietzia massiliensis | reverse complement strand
GGCGTTGGGCGCGGCGGGCGAAGTAGGTCGCCTCGTCCAGGACCCCGGCCCCGTAGACGGGGCTGGGGTTGCGGCGTTGCTGACGCACCCAGGCCTCGGCCTCATCGCGTTGTTGCTCGCGCCGATACTGGGCCAGCGGCCCGTCGGGCCGGGTGAGCATGACGGTGCCGTCGGGGGTCGTCACGATCAGCGTGCCGTCGGGCTCCAACCTGTAGGTCCAGTCGGAGAACGTTTTGAACCGGTGATGGCGCCGGCACTGGGCCAC
>NZ_JAHBAV010000397.1 GCF_018390595.1 Dietzia massiliensis | reverse complement strand
AGCGCAGGAGCTTGTACATCGCGATCTTGCCCTCCCGCTTGCCCGAGGCCTCGTAAGCGGTGATGAGACGCTGGTAGACGCCGTAAGTGACCTCCACCGCCGCGTGCGCGTCATTGGCGGTGAACGCTTTGAACAGCCGGACTTGCTGCTTGTCGGTGAGTAGCTCAGCTCGGGTATTCATGGTCCGGCGGATCCCGTACAGCGGATCGCCACTGCGGCCCCGGTGCCCGGTGGTGGCCTGCTGGATGCGTTGGCGGCACACGGTGAG
>NZ_JAHBAV010000396.1 GCF_018390595.1 Dietzia massiliensis | reverse complement strand
CCCACAACCGCCGCGGGGGGGGTGGGGCCCCGCCCCCCCCCCTCCACCCCCCCCGCCGCGCCCCCCGGGGCCACCAGGGTGCCGCGGGCGCCCAGGGGGGCAAGGCGCGCGTTTTTTTCCGCCCGCTGACCACCCCCCCGGGGGGCGCCCCGGCCGCCGCCGCGCCCCGGGGGCCCCCCCCCCCCTTCCGGGGGGGGGCGGCCCCGCCCGCATTTCCGCCCCGCCCGCGGTCGCGATTGCGGTCCGCCTGCATCTCCGGCCAGCCTGCGTC
>NZ_JAHBAV010000395.1 GCF_018390595.1 Dietzia massiliensis | reverse complement strand
TGACCCCGGTCGTGGACGGCACCGGCCCGTCTCGCCTGTTGGACATGGTCCCGGGCCGTTCGGCGAAGGTGCTCACCGAGTGGCTCGACGCCCGTGACCAGGTGTTTCGAGACCGGGTCAAGGTGGTCACGATGGATGGGTTCGCCGGCTACCACTCCGCCGCCGCCAAAGCCGTTCCCGCTGCCCGGACGGTGATGGACCCCTTCCACGTCGTGCGCCTGGCCGCCGACAAGCTCACCGTGTGCCGCCAACGCATCCAGCAGGCCACCACC
>NZ_JAHBAV010000046.1 GCF_018390595.1 Dietzia massiliensis | reverse complement strand
GGCCGCGAGCAACGGGGCGGGGGTCCCGAGCTGGCGGGCGAAGTGGTGGACCCGGGAGGACGCGGCGGCCGCGCCGCGGGTTCCGGCGTCGGTGGGCGCGGCGCGGCCGCCGCGTCGGGTGTGGATCCGGTGGACGACGACGATGACCGCGACCGCGACCAGGCCCGCGATCACCATGGCCGGCGTGAGGAGGTCCGACTCGGGACCCACGACCACCCGGATCGTGGCCACGGCCATCACCCAGGCGAGGGAGACGGGGATGAGCACCTTCCAGCCGAACGCCATGAACTGGTCGTAGCGCAGCCGCGGGAGGGTGGCCCGCAGCCAGATGAACAGGAACATGAAGGTCCACACCTTGGCGACGAACCACAGCAGCGCCCACCACCCGGAGTCGGCGCCGGGGATGAGCGAGAACGGCAGCGGCGCCTGCCAGCCACCGAGGAACAGCGTGGCCGCGAGCGCGGAGACGGTGGTCATGTTGACGTACTCGGCCAGCATGAACATCGCGAACCGCAGGGACGAGTACTCGGTGTGGAAGCCGCCCACGAGTTCGCCCTCGGCCTCGGGCAGGTCGAAGGGGGCGCGGTTGGTCTCGCCGACCATCGAGATGACGTAGACGACGAACGACGGCGCCAGCAGGAACACGAACCACACCTGCGACTGCGCGGCCACGATCCCCGAGGTGGACATGGTGCCGGCGAAGAGGAACACGCCGACGAAGGACAGCGCCATGGCGATCTCGTAGCTGATCACCTGGGCCGTGGACCGCAGGCCGCCGAGCAGCGGGTACGTCGACCCGGAGGACCAGCCGGCCAGGACGATGCCGTACACGCCGATCGAGGTGACCGCGAGGACGTAGAGGATCCCCACGTGCAGGTCCGTGAGCTGCAGCGGCGTCGCGGTCCCGAACACCGAGACCACGGGCCCGAAGGGGATCACCGCGAACGCCATGAACGCCGGGATCACCGCGATGACCGGGGCGAGCAGGTAGATCGGCTTGTCGACCCCCGCCGGGATGAGGCCCTCCTTGAGGGCGATCTTCACGCCGTCGGCCAGGCTCTGGAGGATGCCGCCCGGGCCGACGCGGTTGGGTCCGATGCGCATCTGCATCCACGCGAGGATCTTGCGCTCGAGGTAGATCGCCGCGAGCACGGTCACCACGAGGAACACGAACACCGCGAGGACCTTGGCGAGCACCAGCCACCACGGGTCCGCGCCGAAGGCCGAGAGGTCGGTCATGCCGTCACCTCCCGGGCGGCGGTCCCCGCGGCGGCGATGCCCACGATCTCGCCCGCGGCCGCGCCGAGGGTGGCGTTGACGGCCGAGCCGGGCGAGTTCTGCGGCACCCACACCACGCGGTCGGGCATCTCGGTGATCGCCAGCGGCAGGGTGATCGCCCCGCGGTCGGTGGAGACGGTCACCGGGTCGCCCTCGCCCGCGCCGAAGTCGCGGGCGGTCGTCGGCGACAGTCGGGCGACCGGGCGGCGGGCCGTGCCGGCCAGGTGCGGCTCCCCGTCCTGCATGCGGCCGGCGTCGAGCAGCATCCGCCAGGTCGCCAGGACGGCCTGCCCCGCGCCGGGCTCGGGTGCCCGCCCCGGCGCCGCCGCTCCCTCTGCAGCCGCACTCTCCGCAGCCGCTCCCTCTGCAGCCGCTCCTGCCGATGGCGTCTCGCGCGCACTTCGGGGGGTGCGAGACGCCATCCGGGCGTGCGGCTGTGGGCTGGGATGCGTACGCGGGCGGGGGCGAGACGCCATCCCGGCGTGCGGCTGCGTCTGTGGCGGTGGCTGCGGGACGAGGGTCTCGCCCACGGCCTGCATCTCACGGCGGACGGACTCGACATCCGGCAGCCCGAACCACGCCCCGGCCTCCTCCGCCAGCGCGTTGAGGACGCGGTGGTCGGGCATCGCGTCGGTGCCGGTCAGTGCCGCGGCGAAGGGGCGGGTCCGACCCTCCCAGTTCACGAACATCCCGGCCTTCTCGGCGACGGGAGCGACGGGCAGGACCACGTCGGCGCGGTCGGTGATCTCGCTGCGCCGCATCTCGAGGCTCACCACGAAGCCGGCGGTGTCGATCGCGTCGAGCGCCGCCCGCGGATCGGGCAGGTCCGCGGCCTCGACGCCGCCGACGAGCAGGGCGGCCAGCTCACCCGAGGCGGCCGCGGCCAGCTGCTCGAAGGTGGAGCGGCCGGGTGCGGTCGGCAGCTCGTCGCAGCGCCAGAGGTCGGCGAGGGCGCTTCGGGCTGCGTCGTCGGTGACGGTCGCGCCGCCGGGCAGCAGCCCCGGAAGGCACCCGGCCTCGAGCGCACCGCGCTCACCCGCGCGCCGCGGGATCCAGGCCAGGCTCGCCCCGGTGGCGTCGGCGAGTTCCGCGGCGGCCGACAGGCCACCCGGGATCGCGCCGAGGCGTTCGCCCACGAGGATCACCGCCCCGGGCTCGCGCAGCAGGGCGGGCAGGGCGCCGAGGGTGGGGTCGTCGACCGGTTCGTCCGCTGACGTGGGTGGGGGGTCGACGGCCAGGGCGTCCAGCACCGCCGGTTCGTCGCCGGGCACGGTCGGCAGCAGTGCGGCGCGGGTCTTGCGGACGGCGGGCGAGGCGAACGGCGCGATCGAGAACACCTTCAGCCCGTGGTCGCGAGCGGCCCGGCGCAGACGCAGGAAGACGATGGGCGACTCCTCCTCGGGGTCGAAGCCCACGAGCAGGACCGCCGGCGCCGCCTGGAGGTCGGAGTAGGTGACGGCGGCGGCCGCGTCCGTCCCACCGGCGTTGTCGCGCGATCCGTCGCCCGGGCCGCGGCGCACGACCCGCTCGGCGAGGAACGCGGCCTCCTCCTCGGAATGGTGGCGGGCGCGGAAGTCGACGTCGTTCGTGCCCAGCACCGTGCGCGCGAACTTGGCGTAGGCGTACGCGTCCTCGGCGGTCAGGCGCCCGCCGGTGAGCACCCCGGTGCGCCCACGCGCGGCCGCCAACCCCTCCGCGGCGACCCGTAGCGCGGTGGGCCACGGAACGGGGACGAGCCCGCCGCCCTCGCCGCGGACCATCGGCGTGGTGATGCGGTCCCGCTGGGTGGCGTAGGTGAACGCCCACCGGCCCTTGTCGCAGTTCCACTCCTCGTTGACCTGCGGGTCGTCGCCGGCGAGGCGCCGCAGTACCTTTCCGCGTCGGTGGTCGGTGCGCTGACCGCAGCCGCTCGCGCAGTGCTCGCACACGGCGGGGCTGGACACGAGGTCGAACGGGCGAGCCCGGAAGCGGTACTGCGCCCCGGTCAGCGCGCCGACCGGACAGATCTGCACGGTGTTGCCGGAGAAGTACGACTCGAACGGCTCGTCGCCGTATACGCCGACCTGCTGCTGGGCGCCGCGCTCGAACAGGTCGATGAACGGGTCGCCGGCGATCTGCTCGGAAAACCGCGTGCAGCGGGCGCACATGACGCAGCGTTCGCGGTCGAGCAGGACCTGGGAGGAGATGGCGATCGGCTTGGGGAACGTGCGCTTGACCTCGGTGAACCGGGAGCGACCGTGCCCGCTCATCAGGGCCTGGTTCTGCAGCGGGCACTCGCCGCCCTTGTCGCAGACCGGGCAGTCGAGCGGGTGGTTGATGAGCAGCAGTTCCATCACGCCGCGCTGCGCCTTGTCGGCCATCTCGGAGGTGAACTGCGTGCGCACGACCATGTCCTGGGTGACCGGGGTCGTGCACGAGGTGACCGGCTTGGGCGCGCCCTCGACCTCGACGATGCACTGGCGGCACGCGCCGGCCGGGTCGAGCAGCGGGTGATCGCAAAAGCGCGGGATCTGCACGCCCATCCGTTCGGCGGCGCGGATGATGAGCGTGCCCGGCGGCACCGAGACCTCGCGGCCGTCGACGGTGAGGGTGACGAGGTCCTCGGCGCGGTCGGCCGCGCGGCCCTCGCCGCGGTCGGTGTCCCGGGCGGGGTCCTGGGTCGGTCCGCGGGCGTCGCGGGGGGCTCCTGACGTGGCCGAGGTCATCGGGCCACCTCCTCGGATCGCGATGAGGGTCCGCGGGCCGGCCGCACGGGCGGACGCCGGGAGCCGGCACCTGCGCGGTCGGTGCGTGTGAAGACGGTGGAGCGGCTGTGGTCGAAGGGGCACCCGTCCGGGATGTGGGCGAGGTACTCGTCGCGGAAGAGCCGGATCGACGACACGATCGGGGCCGCGGCGGCGTCGCCGAGGGCGCAGAACGACTTGCCGACGATGTTGTCCGAGATGTCGAGCAGCCGGTCCAGGTCGTCGGCGGTGGCGGTGCCGTCCTCGAGCCGGGTCATGATCTGCCGGAGCCAGAACGTGCCCTCGCGGCACGGCGTGCACTTGCCGCACGACTCGTGGGCGTAGAACTCGGTCCACCTCAGCACCGCGCGCACCACGCAGGTCGTGTCGTCGAAGATCTGCAGCGCCTTGGTGCCGAGCATCGTGCCCTCGGCCGCACACCCCTCGTAGTCCAGCGGCATGTCGAGCTGGGCGTCGGTGAGCAGCGGCGTCGACGAACCGCCGGGGGTCCAGAACTTGAGCGTGTGGCCGTCGCGGATCCCGCCGGCGAGGTCGAGCAGCTCACGCAGCGTGATCCCGAGCGGTGCCTCGTACTGGCCGGGCCGGGTGACGTGCCCGGACAGCGAGTAGATGGTGAACCCGGGCGACTTCTCCGACCCCATCGACCGGAACCACTCCGGCCCGTGTTGCAGGATCGACGGCACGCTCGCGAGGGACTCGACGTTGTTCACCACCGTCGGACAGGCGTAGAGCCCGGCGACGGCGGGGAACGGCGGCCGCAGCCGGGGCTGTCCGCGGCGGCCCTCGAGGGAGTCGAGCAGGGCGGTCTCCTCGCCGCAGATGTACGCCCCGGCGCCGGCGTGGACGACCAGTTCGAGGTCGAACCCGCTGCCGAGGATGTCGCGGCCGAGGTAGCCGGCCTCGTACGCCTCGGCGACCGCGGTCTGCAGGCGGCGCAGGACGGGTACAACCTCGCCGCGGAGGTAGATGAACGCGCGCGAGGCCCGGATGGCGTAGGCGGCGATGATCACACCCTCGATCAGCACGTGGGGCGTGGCCAGCATGAGCGGTATGTCCTTGCACGTCCCGGGCTCGGACTCGTCGGCGTTCACCACGAGGTAGTGGGGCCTGGCCGCGGCGGACGGGTCGGCGGCGTCGGCGCCGGTGTCCTGCGGGATGAACCCCCACTTGCGGCCGGTGGGGAAGCCTGCGCCGCCGCGGCCGCGCAGGCCGGAGTCGAGCACGGTGGAGATCACCTCGTCGGGCCCGGCGGCGAGGGCGTTGCGCAGGCCCGCGTAGCCGTGGTTGTCGAGGTAGGTCTGCAGCGTCCAGCTGTCGGGGGCGTCCCAGTAGCGGCTGAGGTACGGCGCGAGCGGCATGTCAGGCCTCCTCGTCCGGGGCGGTCGGCTCGGGCGCGCGCATGTCGTGCTCGCGGGCGACGCGCAACCCGGCGAGTGTGGCCTCGCCGGGGGCACCGTCATTGGCACCGGGGCGGGGGTCGGGGAAGCCGGCGAGGATGCGGGCGGTCTCGCGGAACGTGCACAGCGGGGCGCCGCGGGTCGGGGTGACGGGCCGGCCGGCGCGGAGGGCGTCGACCACCCGCCGCGCGGTGGCGGGGGTCTGGTCGTCGAAGAACTCCCAGTTGATCATCACGACGGGCGCGTAGTCGCAGGCCGCGTTGCACTCGATGCGCTCGAGCGTGATCCGTCCGTCGTCGGTGGTGCCGGGTCCGTCGAGCCCCAGGTGATCGCGCAGGTCGGCGTAGATCTCGTCGCCGCCCATCACCGCGCACAGGGTGTTGGTGCACACCCCGACCAGGTAGTCGCCGGTCGGCGTGCGGCGGTACATCGAGTAGAAGGTGGCCACGGCCATGACCTCGGCGGGGGACAGGTCGACGACGAGAGCGCAGAACTCGATGCCGGCGGGCGTGAGGTGACCGTCCTCGGCCTGGACCAGGTGGAGGAGCGGGAGCAGTGCCGAGCGGGCCTGCGGGTAGCGGGCGACGATCAGGTCGGCGTCGGCCCGCAGTCGTTCCAGGACGTCGTCGGGGTAGGTCCTCCGGGCGTCGGGCCGGACGATCGCGCCCGGCTCGTCGGGCTGCTGGCCGAACTGAAGGAAGACGGGCTCGCTCATCGGTCCACTCCTCCCATCACGGGGTCGATGCTGGCGACGGCGGCGATGACGTCGGCGACCATCCCGCCCTCGCACATCGCGGCCACGGCCTGGAGGTTGGTGAACGACGGGTCGCGGTAGTGCACGCGGTACGGCCGGGTGCCGCCGTCGGAGACCATGTGCACGCCCAGCTCGCCGCGCGGGGACTCCACCGGCACGTACGCCTGGCCCGGCGGGACGGGGAAGCCCTCGGTGACCAGCTTGAAGTGGTGGATCAGCGCCTCCATGGAACTGTCCATGATGTGGCGGATGTGCTCGGCGGAGTTGCCCAGGCCGTCCGGGCCCACCTTGAGCTGGGCGGGCCAGGCGATCTTGGGGTCGTCGACCATCACCGGGCCCGGTTCGAGCCGGTCCAGGCACTGCTCGACGATCTTCAGCGACTCCTTCATCTCGTCGACGCGGACGACGAACCGGTCGTAGCAGTCGCTCGCCGAGCCGGTGACGACGTCGAACTCGTAGGTCTCGTATCCGCAGTACGGATCGGAGCGGCGGACGTCGTGCGGTAGGCCCGTCGCCCGCAGGACCGGGCCGGTGACGCCGAGCGCCATGCAGCCGGTGAGGTCGAGGTAGCCCACGTCCTGCAGGCGCATCCGCCAGATGGGGTTCTCGCGCAGCAGCAGCTCCATCTCGCGGATCCGCCCCGGCATCACCTCGAGCAGCTCCCGCACCTTGGGCACGGCCTCGTCGGGCAGGTCCTGGACCACCCCGCCGGGGCGGATATAGGCGTGGTTCATCCGCAGCCCGGTGATGACCTCGAAGACGTCCAGCACGAGCTCGCGCTCGCGGAACCCGAAGAGCATCGGCGTGCTCGCGCCCAGCTCGAGCGCACCGGTGGCCAGCGCGACCATGTGCGAGGCGATCCGGTTGAGCTCCATGAGCATCACCCGGATGACCGACGCCCGCTCCGGCACCTGTTCACTGATCCCCAGCAGCTTCTCCACGCCCAGGCAGAAGGCGACCTCGTTGAAGAACGGCGAGAGGTAGTCCATCCGCGTCACGAACGTCACGCCCTGCGTCCAGTAGCGGTACTCGAGGTTCTTCTCGATGCCCGTGTGCAGGTAGCCGATCCCGCAACTGGCCCGGGTGACGGTCTCGCCCTCGATCTCGAGAATGAGCCGCAGCACGCCGTGCGTGGACGGGTGCTGGGGACCCATGTTCACCACGATGCGGTCGTCGTCGGCGTTACGCGCGGCCTCGCTGATCGCGTCCCAGTCCCGCCCGGAGGCGGTGAGGATCGTGTCGGAATCGGCGGCCCGGGGCACGCGCGTGCGGTCGGCGGTCACGAGTACGCCCTCCGCTGGTCCGGAGGCGGGATGGTCGCGCCCTTGTACTGCACGGGGATTCCGCCCAGCGGGTAGTCCTTGCGCTGCGGGTGGCCCTCCCAGTCGTCCGGCATCTCGATCCGGGTCAGCGACGGGTGCCCGTCGAAGATGACGCCGAAGAAGTCGTACGTCTCCCGCTCGTGCCAGTCCGTCGTGGGATAGACGCGGGTCAGCGTCGGCACGTGCGGGTCCGCGTCCGGTGCCCAGGTCTCGAGCATCACCCGGCGGTTGTGGGTGATCGACTGCAGCGGGTACACCACGTGCAGCTCACGGCCGGTGGCGCCCGGATAGTGCACCCCGCTCGCGCCCAGCGACATCTCGAAGCGCAGGTCGGGATCGTCCCTCAGGGCCAGCGCCACCGCCGGTAGGTGCTCGCGCACCACGTGCAGGGTGAGTTGGCCGCAGTGGACCACGACCCTCTCGACCGCCTCGGCAAAGCTCGCCCCACCCCACCGCTGCAGGGCCGCGGTGAGCGCGCGGACGACCTTGTCGTCGTCGTCCCCGTACGGCGGTGGGGTGCTGCCGGGCAGGACCGTCGGGCGCACGAGGCCACCGAACCCGGAGGTGTCCCCCGAGCCCCGCACGCCGAACATCCCGTGCCGGACGCCCACGGTGTCGGGGCCCGCGGCGTCGTGGGGATCGGCGGTGACCGGCCGGCCGGCCGCGTCCGTGCGGTCGGGCGCGGCGGGGGAGCGATCCGGGGTGTGGCCGGGGCGGTCGGGGGTGCGCTCGGTCATCGGAACATCCCCTCGACCGGGATGAGCGGACGTTCGTCGAGCGCGGCCCGCTCGGCCGCCCGGATCGCCTCCGCCCGGTTGGTGCCCAGCGGCATGTTCTGGATCTTGTCGTGCAGCGTGATGATCGCGTGCATGAGCATCTCCGGCCGCGGCGGGCACCCGGGCAGGTAGATGTCGACGGGCACGATGTGGTCGACGCCCTGGACGATCGCGTAGTTGTTGAACATCCCGCCCGACGACGCGCACACGCCCATCGAGAGCACCCACTTGGGCTCGGCCATCTGGTCGTAGACCTGGCGCAGCACCGGGGCCATCTTCTGGCTGACGCGGCCCGCGACGATCATGAGGTCGGCCTGCCGGGGCGACGCGCGGAACACCTCGGTGCCGAACCGGGCCAGGTCGTAGCGGCCACCGCTCGTGGCCATCATCTCGATCGCGCAGCACGCCAGGCCGAATGTCGCCGGCCACAGCGAACCCTTGCGCATGTACCCCGCGAGCTGCTCGACCGTGGTCAGCAGGAAGCCGGCCGGCAGTTTCTCCTCGAGTCCCATGACCGCTCTCCTCTCGACGATTCCCGGGTCAGTCCCAGCTCAGCCCGCCGCGCCGCCACTCGTAGGCGTAGGCGACGGAGACGTTGACGACGAACAGTGCCATCGCGGCCAGGCCGAACACGCCCAGCTGGTCGAAGTGGACGGCCCACGGGTAGAGGAAGAGGATCTCGATGCCGAAGATGATGAACAGCATCGCCGTGAGATAGAACTTCACCGGGAAGCGGCCGCCGCCGACCGGCTGCGGAGTGGGCTGAATGCCGCACTCGTAGGCCTCGAGCTTTGCGCGGTTGAAGCGTCTCGGCCCCGCCACCGAGGACACCACCGAGGAGAAGACCGCGAAGGCGACGGCCAGGGCCCCCAGGACCAGGATGGGCACGTACTCGTTCATGACCGCATCACTCCTCGCGCTTGAGCGTCAGAGGCCGCCGGTGGGCGCGCCTCTGCAGGCAACCGCTGTGGGAGGTCGGGCGTCCGGATGTGGGGTTCCGGCCGTCCGACTCCCCGGCGGGCCGGTCTCTTCCCGGCCCGTGAGTGTGACTCTACTCACACTGAGTTGACGTATGTCCGGAGTTCGGCCGAACAGTGTGTCGGGGCAGCTCAGACGGCGTGGCGGGCGCGCGCGGCGGCGCTCAGGCCGGGGCGAGGAGCGCGTTGACGGTGTCGCGGAGACGCAGCGGATCGATCGGGTGCGGCACCGAGGCGTCGGCCCGCGACCAGTCGGCGAGCCAGCGGTCGTCCGCGCGGCCGATCAGCACCAGTAGAGGCGGGCAACGGTCGAGCTCGTCACGCAGCTGCTTGGCCAGGCCCAGCCCGCCGGTGGGGGTGGCCTCGCCGTCGAGGATCGCCAAGTCGATGCCGCCGGCGTCCATGTGCTCGACGACGACCGGTGCCGTCGCGACCTCGACATAGTCGAGCCGGGGCAAATCCGGATGCGGGCGGGTGCCGAGGGCGGACATGACGCGACCGCGGGTGGCGGCGTCGTTGCTGTAGACGAGCACCCTGAGGGCGACGTCGTGGCCTGCGGTCTCGGTCACGATCGCGACTCTACCCACGGCGCGGGGCGGGGCCGGGTGAATGGACGGCCGAGCCCGTCGCGGGCGCCGAAATGAGCGACGCGGCCCGGTGCTCGCCGAGCTCCGGGCCGCGTCCGCGGCGGAGGATAGGGGATTTGAACCCCTGAGGGGCTATAAACCCCAACCCGCGTTCCAGGCGAGCGCCATAGGCCACTAGGCGAATCCTCCGTGGAGGACAATACCGAGGAAGGCCGAGCGGAGGCAAACCGTCGTCCTCCGGGGTGGGTGGCGTGCGGGCTAGGGGGTGGCCCGGCTAGACTCGTACCCGGACCCCGCGCGGCGTCCATCCTGTGAACTCCCCCAGGGCCGGAAGGCAGCAAGGGTCAGCGGGCTCTGGCGGGTGCGCGGGGTCCCCTTATGTCTTGGGACATGTCTTAGGGCACCAACACCACCGATGTAGTCGACCCACGCCGGAGGCCACCGTGGCGCTGTCCGATCTCCCCGCCGACGAACTCGCTCGCCTCGAGTCGCGACTGGCCGCCGAGTACGACGCGCTCGCGGACAAAGGCCTCGCCCTGGATCTCACCCGCGGGAAGCCCTCGCCCGAACAGCTCGATCTCTCGGAGGGGCTGCTGTCCCTGCCGGGGGAGGGGGACCACCTGGCCGGCACGACCGACGTGCGTAACTACGGCGGCGGCGCCGGGCTCCCCGAGCTGCGGTCGATCATCGCAGAACTGTTGGGCGTCGAGACGGGCCGGGTGATCGCCCAGGACAACGCCAGCCTGTCGATCATGTACGACCTGCTCGTGTTCTCCATGCTGTTCGGCACGCCCGACTCGCAGCGGCCCTGGAAGGACGAGCCCACCCTCCGCTGGCTGTGCCCGGTGCCCGGGTACGACCGGCACTTCTCCATCACGCAGTCCCTCGGCATCGAGATGATCCCCGTGCCGCTCGGGCCCACAGGTCCGGACATGGACGAGGTCGAGCGCCTCGTGGCCGCCGACCCGTCCATCAAGGGCATCTGGTGCGTGCCGATCTTCGCCAACCCCACCGGCGCGGTCTACGACGACCACACCGTCTCCCGCCTGGCGCGCATGGCCACCGCCGCCCCTGATTTCCGCGTGGTGTGGGACAACGCCTACGTCGTCCACACGCTCACCGAGGACTTCCCCAAGGTGCCGGACGTGGACGCCCTGGCCGCCGAGGCCGGGCACCCCAACCGCTTCTGGCAGGTCTGCTCGACCTCCAAGATCACCTTCGCCGGCGCGGGCGTGTCGTTCCTGTCGTCGTCCTCGGCGAACCTGGACTGGTACCTCGGCCACACCTCCGTGCGCACGATCGGCCCGAACAAGGTCAACCAGCTCGCGCACGCGCGCTTCTTCGGCGACGCCGAGGGGGTGCGCGCCCACATGCTCCGCCACCGCGAGGTGATCGCGCCGAAGTTCGAGGCCGCGGCCGCCGCGCTGACCCGCCGTCTCGGCGAGTACGACGTCGCCCGCTGGACCCGACCCGAGGGTGGGTACTTCATCGACCTCGAGGTGGTCGACGGGACCGCGACCGAGACCGTGCGCCTGGCCAAGGAGGTCGGGGTCGCGCTGACCCCCGCCGGCTCGGCCTACCCCTACGGGCAGGATCCCGACGACCGGCACATCCGCCTGGCGCCCACCCTCCCGCCGCTCGCCGAGGTCGAGACCGCGATGGACGTGGTGGGTCTGTGCGCGCTGCTCGCGGCGTGCCGCGCGGCGCTCGCCGGCTGACGTCCCGGTGGGCGGGACCGCTGTAACAGTTGCCTCGCTAACGTTAATCCGGGTTCTTACCGGAGTGGACTCCGATCTGCGGTCGGCCCGGCGCTCAACCCCGAAGTGACCAGCGGATCTAGCTGCGAGTGATCTCAGACACGTTCCCGCATGCTGGGCACTGCGTATCGAAGGATAGGTAACCGTGTGACATGCACAAACGCGTGGCGGGGCGATTGTTGAGCAATTGTCAGCAACAGCAACGCCTTGTCCCGCGAGTGGGTCATCTGGTTGTATCAATTCCGTCCGGGCCAGAGGGATGCGGACATCGGAGTACAGCTGAGGGGCTGTGAGGGGCCGGTGTCAGGTATCGGTTCGGGAACCGTGCTGCGGGGGTCTGAGGGGGCCCGATCCGCGCGCGAGGGACGTCGGGAGGGGCTGCGCCAGTCGCGGCCCCTCCGGTCATTTCTGCTGAAAAGCGCGCCCACCCGCGGGGCGCCCGTCGGGACGCGATCGATCTCATCGTCGTCGTACCCCCTGGGTACCCTCTAGGCGTGGCTCTCTATCGGAAGTACCGCCCCGCCTCCTTCGCCGAGGTCGTGGGCCAGGAGCACGTCACCGAACCGCTGTCGGTGGCGCTGTCCTCCGGTCGTATCAACCACGCCTACCTCTTTTCCGGCCCGCGCGGCTGCGGCAAGACCTCGTCCGCCCGCATCCTCGCGCGCTCGCTCAACTGCGTGCACGGGCCCACGGCCACCCCGTGCGGTGAGTGCGACTCGTGCGTGGCGCTCGCGCCCGGCGGCAACGGGACGCTCGACGTCACCGAGCTCGACGCGGCCAGCCACGGTGGCGTCGATGACACGCGTGACCTGCGCGAGCGGGCGTTCTTCGCGCCGGCGTCGTCGCGGTACCGGGTCCTCATCATCGACGAGGCCCACATGGTCACCAATGCGGGCTTCAACGCGCTGCTCAAGATCGTGGAGGAGCCGCCGGAGCACCTCATCTTCATCTTCGCCACCACCGAGCCGGAGAAGGTGCTGCCCACCATCCGCTCGCGCACGCACCACTACCCGTTCCGGCTGCTCACTCCGTCGTCGATGCGGGGGTTGCTCGAGCGGATCTGCGACCAGGAGGGCGTGAAGGTCGAGCCCACCGTGTTCCCGCTGGTGATCCGCGCGGGCGGGGGCTCGCCGCGTGACACGCTCAGCGTGCTCGACCAGCTCATGGCCGGCGCCGGCGAGGAGGGCATCACCTATCCGCGCGCGGTGAGCCTGCTGGGGGCCACCGAGGTCGCGCTCATCGACGACTCGGTGGACGCCCTGGCCGCCTCCGACGGCGCGACCCTGTTCCGGACCGTCGACAAGGTCGTCGAGGCGGGGCACGACCCACGCCGGTTCGCCGCCGACCTCCTCCAGCGGCTGCGCGACCTCATCATGGTGCAATCCGTGCCGCAGGCGATCGAGCGCGGGCTGGTCGACGCCCCGGTCGAGCAGGCCGAGACCATGAGGCGGCAGGCCGAGCAGATCGGCCCCGCCACCCTGGCGCGGTGTGCGGACATGGTGCACGAGGGCATGGCGTCGATGCGTGGGGCCACCTCGCCGCGGCTGCTGCTGGAGATCCTCTGCGCCAAGCTGCTGCTGCCGTCGGCCGATGATTCCATGGCCGCCCTGCTCCAGCGCGTCGAGTCGTTGGAGTCGGGGGCCGTGCGCCCTGGCGCCGCGCCGGTCGCCGCGGGTGGCGCTGGTGGCGCGCCCGCGCCGGGTGGCGGGGTAGGGGGCGACGACGACGAAGCCCGCACCGGCTCTGCCGGCGGGCCGGCCCCGCAGTCCGCGGCGCCGGCGGGGGGGCGCCCCAAGTTCGTCCGCCGGTCGCAGCAGCAGGCCGCGGAGGCCGCAGCGCAGCCGGCGCCGCCCGCCGCCGCGCCGGCGGGCCAGGGTGTGCCGGCTGTCGCGCCGCCTGCGGCTCCCACGCCTGCCGCACCGCCTGCGTCCGCGGGCCAGGG
This sequence comes from Dietzia massiliensis, assembly GCF_018390595.1. Taxonomy (GTDB): domain Bacteria; phylum Actinomycetota; class Actinomycetes; order Mycobacteriales; family Mycobacteriaceae; genus Dietzia; species Dietzia massiliensis. The sequence continues at coordinate 16,389 of NZ_JAHBAV010000046.1, read as the reverse complement.
TATGGCGCCTGCCGCGCCACCCGCCGCGGAGCCCGCGCCGAGTGAGCCGGCCGTGGCTGCCGATCCGGCCGCGCCGGCCGTGCCCGGCGAGTCCGTCGCCGAGCAGCAGGCGGACCATCAGTCGTCGCCGCCCGCCGGCTCCGGGGAGCCGTCACAGGAGCCGCCGCAGCCGCCGGCGTCCGCTCCCGCCCCCGATGCGGTTGCCGCGGCGTCCGCCCCGGATCCGCGGCAGCCGGCGGTGTCCAGCCGGGAGCCGCAAGACCAGGCCCCGGAGCCGCACGCCCACGTCCACGCCCAGGCTCCTGCCCGTCCCGACTCGGGCAGCCCGTCGCGCACGGACCGCCCGTCGGCGGAGCCGACACCCGCTCCCACTCCCGCTCCCGCGCCCGACGCGGGATCGGCGGCGGAGACCGACGACCCGTGGCGGGACCGTCCCGCTCAGCAGCTCGAGCCGGGGGCCCCGTCGCAGCCCGCGCAGCAGTCCTCCGCCCCGGGCTCGCAGTCGCCGACGCCCACCGATCCCGAGTCGGGCCCCGAGGCCGCGCCCGAACCCGGACAGCCGGCGGCTGCGGCTTCGGCTCCCGGTATCGAGGCCGAGGACATCCGCCGCGCGTGGCCGGCGATCCGCGAGGCCGTCCGTACCCGCACCCGCACGGTCGAGGTGATGCTCGCCGGCGCGACGGTCGCGGGCGTGGACGGCCGGGTGATCCACCTGGTCCACGACTACGCGCCACTGGCCAAGCGGTTGTCCCAACCGCACAACGCGACCGCGATCACGGACTCGATCACGGAGGTCGTGGGCGGCGACTGGACCATCCGCTGCACCTCCGGAAGCGCGCCCGCAGGTGCCGGAGGCACCCCGGCCGCCCCGGAGGCGGCTCCACCAGCACCCGGGCGGGGGTCCTCCGCGGGCCCTACTGACGCCCCCGGTTCTCCCCGACAGGGTGAGCCGCGGGGCTGGGAACGTCGTCTCCGCGCCGCGGACGCCCCGCAGGGCGAGAGCGGCGGCCGAGGTGGCTACGACGATATCCCGCCTCCGCCCGAGGAGCCCGACCCCGAGCCGGGCGAACCGGACAGCCCGCCCCCGCCGCCGGTCAGCGAGGACGAGATGGTCGACGAGGCACGGAGCGGCCCCCAGAATCTGGACCACCGCACCGGCGAGGACATCGCGTTGGCCCTGCTCAAGGAGCACCTCGGGGCCCGTCCGCTCGAGCGCTGACCCACCCGGCCCGCCGCGCGCCGGGGCACGGTGTCCCAGCTGACGGTTACGCTGGACGTCGACCGACCGGGGCCGCCCCGGCAGGACCAGGCACGACCGCACCACCGCCCGCACACCGCCGAAAGGACCCCAGCCATGCAGCCCGGACCCGACATGAACGCCCTGCTCCAGCAGGCCCAGCAGATGCAGGCCCAGCTCGCCGAGGCGCAGCAGGAGATCGCCGCGAGCACGGTCGACGGGCAGGCGGGCGGCGGGCTCGTCACCGTCTCCATGCGCGGTACCGGCGAGGTCACCGGCGTGACCATCGACCCGAAGGTCGTCGACCCCGAGGACGTCGAGACGCTGCAGGACCTGCTCGTCGGCGCGTTCGGCGACGCGCACACCAAGGTTCAGGAACTCGCGGAGTCCCGCCTCGGGCCGCTCGCCTCCGGCGGCGGCCTCGGCGACATGATGGGCGGCCTGGGCATGTGAGCCCGCGGGACCCGGTGTAGCGCCGGGTCCCGCCACCCGGGGCCGCCGCGCCCCGGGGCCCGCCACCCGACGACGCAACCGTCGCCGGGCCAGCAAGAACACAGGAAAGCGCGATGTACGAGGGACCGGTCCAGAACCTGATCGACGAGTTCGGCAAGCTGCCGGGCATCGGGCCGAAGTCCGCGCAGCGCCTGGCGTTCCACCTGCTGCAGGCCGAGCCCGAGTCGGTCGAACGCCTCCGCTCCGCGCTGCAGGCGGTGGTGGAGGGCGTCACCTATTGCGAGGTCTGCGGCACCGTCGCGGCGGCCGAGCGCTGCCGTATCTGCTCCGATCCCCGCCGCGACCCCACCCTCATCTGCGTGGTCGAGGAGCCCAAGGACATCGAGGCCATCGAGCGCACCCGGGAGTTCCGCGGGCTCTACCACGTGCTCGGCGGCGCGCTCGACCCGATTAACGGCATCGGACCCAACGAACTACGCATCGCCGGACTCATGCGGCGGGTCGGGGCCGAGGTCGAGGGCGAGGAGATCGCCGAGATCATCATCGCCACCGATCCCAACACCACCGGCGAAGCGACCAGCACTTACCTGGCCCGCCTCCTGCGACCGTTCCCCGACCTCATCGTGAGCCGCCTGGCCTCCGGCCTGCCCATGGGCGCCGACCTGGAGTTCGCCGACGAGCTCACCCTGGGCAGCGCGCTGTCAGGGCGTCGCATCCTCTCCGGTGGCCCCGCGCAGCCGGCGCGATCGGGCGGCGTGCTGCGGCCCGAGCAGGTCGACCCCGCGCAGCCGGCCGTGCCCGCCCCGGACACGGGCGCCTCGGCCGCGGCCGATCCCGCCGCGGACCCGGAGATCGGCTACCCGGGCACGGAGTCAGAGGCCGAAGAGTCGCGCGGCGTTTCCGTGCCACACCGCCCGTAGCCAGTCCTCGCCCAGCCCGAGCCCGGCCAGGGCCCCGAGCTGATGGGCGTACGGGTACGGGATGTTCGGGAAATCGGTGCCCAGGAGCACCTTGTGGCCCAGGTCGGCCAGCCGAGCACGCTCGGCAGGCGGGAAGGGCGTGGTCTCCTCCACGAAGTCCGTGAAGGCCATCGTCGTGTCCAAATAGACGTTCTCGTACCGCTCGGCCAGATCGAGGAAATCCGAGTACTCGCCCATGCCCATGTGGGCGACGATCAGCGGCAGCTCGGGGAAGCGCTCGAGCACGTCGGCCACCGGCTCAGGACCCGTGAACTCGCCGGCCACCGGGCCCGAACCGCAGTGGATGACCGTCGGCACCTGCGCCTCGGACAACACGCCCCACACCGGGTCGAGCAGCGGATCCCGGGGGTCGTACTCGCCCACCTGGATGTGCGACTTGAACACCCGCGCCCCGGCATCGACGGCATCGCGGACGTAGGCGCCCGCCGTCGGCTCGGGGAAGAACGTCGCCGTGTGCAGGCAGTCGGGGTGGCGAGAGGCGAACTCCGCGGACCACGCGTTGAGCCACGCGCCCATGTCGGGCTTGTGCGGGTACAGCATCGACGAGAACGCCAGCACCCCGTACGACCGCAGCCGCTCGACGCGCTCGTCCTCGGCCTCGCGGTAGGTGATGGGCCACGGGCGGCCGATCTTGGGCCCGGCGGCGTCGAAGTAGTCCCACACCTTGGCCATCACGCGCGGGGGCATGAAGTGCGTGTGCACGTCGATGATGCCCGGCAGCCCGAGTGGCTCCCACATCGCGCGGACCTGCGCCGCCTCGACGGCGGGATCGGGAGGGGTCACGGACCCGGTGAGGGTGGCGGTGCCGTGGTGTTCACACATGCGTCCGAGGGTATGCTAGCGAACCCGGCCCGCCCGGGATTCGCGGCGCGGACTCCCGCGCCACCCCCGACGCGCAGGCGGGCCGAGAGACGGGCGGGCCCGGTCCCGGGTCTCGGGTCCCGTGTCACGTGCCACGGGCCGCGGTGCGCTCACCTGGGCCAGCGACGCCGCCTCAACCCGCAACGCCACCTCTACCCCCAACGCCGCCTATCGGATGGAGCTACGCCTACGGGGCCCCATAGGTGGAGTTCCACCCGATAGGTGGCGGGACGGGCTCGATGCCGAAGGGACGGGCCTGATGTCGAGGGCACGAAGCGGCAGGCGGCGCAGGTCCACAGCGTCGCTGATCAGCGCCGGGCGGCGCAGGCACCCGGAGAAGCTGCTCAGCGCCGGGCGGCCGCGATCCGCTCCCGGCGCAGCCGCTCCACCGCCGGCACCTCGACCGGCGGCAGCGAGGCCACGCCCAGCGCGCGGCACAACAGCAGGTCGGCCAGCTCGGGATTGCGGGCCAGCACCGGCCCGTGCATGTAGGTGGCGATGATCGAGCCCTGCACGACGCCCTCGACCAGCCCGCCCGCCGGCACGGACTGGCCGTCCGGCACGCCGTTGCCGACGCCTGAGGTGACGCGACCCAGGGGAGCGGCGTCCGGGCCCAACACGGTGGCGCCCATGTGGTTCTCGAAGCCCGTGAGCGGCTGCGTCAGTCCCGCGACCTGCGGCGCCACCACCAGCTCGCCGATCGAGCGGGTGGCCTGCGGCGAGGTGGTGACGTCCAGCAGGCCGAGCCCGGGCGCGCGCGAGCCGTCCGAGACGACGAACCACTCACCGAACACCTGCATGCCGGCGCAGATCGCCAGCACCGGCGCCCCGCGCTCCACCGCGCGTTGTAGACCCGGCGATGCGGAAAGGTGCCGGGAGGCGAGCTTCTGCGCCGCGTCCTCGCCGCCGCCGACCGTGTAGAGATCGCACGAGTCGGGGACGGCGTCCTCGAGGGTGATCCGCACGATCTCGGCGTCGTAGCCGCGCCACCTGAGCCGCTGACGCAGGACCAGCGAGTTGCCGTCGTCGCCGTAGGTGCCCATGACGTCGGGCAGGACCAGCCCGATCCGCACCGTCGACTCGGTGGGCCGGGCCGAGTCCGGGGCGACGGTGTCCAGCGGGGAGGCGGACGCGCCCTCCCGGCGGGCCCCCGCGTCGCGCGGGTCCGGATTGCTCTCGCCGGCGTGATGCTCGCTCATCGTCACTGCTCCTTCCGGGCGGCCGGGGAACCGGTCTCTGCGCTCGCGGAACCGGGCCCCGCGCCGACGGGACGGTGCCCGGCGGCGGCCATGGCCCGCCCGAGGTCACGGAACGCCGTGTAGTTGGCCAGCACCTCGACCCGTCCCGCGGGACAGCGCCGGATCGCGGCCAGCGGATCCGGCTCCAGCTCGTGGCGGACCCCGGCGTAGGTCAGCCGCACCGAGAGGTCGGCGGCCCGCTCGCCCGAGGCGTACACGGTGACGCCCTCGAAGCTCTCGAACCGCACGTCCCACAGCCATGACAGGTCCACACCGTCGGCGACCTGCCCGTTCACCGCGATCACCAGGCCGTCGGCCGACGTGTCGATCATGCCCAGCGCCTCCTGCCAGCCGGCCGGGTTCTTGGCCAGCAGCAGGTGCGCGGACCGCCCGTCCACGTCGACCGTCGAGTAGCGGCCGGCCACGTCGTCGACCTGCTCGACCGCCCGGACCGCGGCGGCCGGGTCCGCGCCCATCGCCACCGCGGCCGCCACGGCCTGGGCCGCGTTGCCGCGGTTGGCCCGCCCCGGTATCGCCAGGGACAGGGGAGCGGTGAACCCGTCGGGGCCGTGGATCGCCTCGTCGTCGACCCACCAGTCCGGCTCGGGCCGCGCGAACTCCCGGCCGTCGGGCAGGGTGCCGGTCGACCGCCACCGCACCGCGCCCGTCTCGTCGATCGTCCGCGTGATCGGCTCCCCGGTGCGCGGGCAGCTCACCGAGTCACCCGCCCACGCCGACCCGGCCGCCACCCACACGACCTCCGGGTTGTCGTAGGCCACCGAGGTGATCATGACATCGTCGCAGTTCGCCACCACCGTCGCCTGCGGCTGCGCGGCCACCCCGGCCCGCAGCCGCCGCTCGATCGCGTTGATCTCGCCCACCCGGTCGAGCTGATCCCGGCTGAGGTTGAGCAGGACGATCGCCTCCGGGGAGGTGTTCTCCGCGACGGCCGGCGTGTGGAGTTCATCCACCTCGATGGCCGCCAACCCGGCCACACTGTCGGCCACGAGGGCGGAGACGATCCCGGCGTCCATGTTGTCGCCGCCGGTGTTCGAGGCGACCCGGCCCACGGTCGACAGGGCGGAGGCGACCATCCTCGTCGTCGTCGATTTACCGTTGGTCCCCGTGACCAGCACCGTTCGCCGGCCCGCCGCGAGTTGGCGCATGAGACCCGGGTCGAGTCTCAACGCCACGAGGCCGCCGATCATCCCGCCCGACCCGCGCCCCGACACCCGCGACGCCCAGGTCGCGAGACGGGAGACGGCCACGGCCGCCCGGCCGCGGGGGGTGAGTGCGGTGATCGCGCGGGAGGTCATGCGACGAGTCTAGGCAGGCCGCCCGGTCAGAACGGCGCCGCACCGCCGACCACCGCCACCCCGACCGCGAGGTACGACTCCAGCGCGACACCGACACCGCGATGACGCGCGCGTGAACGCCATGACCTGCGGCGGTGGCGATCGGGATGTCGGAGGGGTCTGCGACCATGGGTGCATGTCGGGTTGGGTCGTGGTGGACGTCGAGACGTCGGGGATGACGCCGGCGGTCGACCGGGTGTTGTCGGTGGCCGCCGTGGTGATCGGTGACGACGGCGAGGTGGTCGAGGAGTTCGCGACCCTGCTCAACCCCGGGGTGGACCCGGGGCCCGTCCACGTGCACGGCCTCACCCCGGCCCTCCTCGCGGGCAAACCACGCTTCCAGGACGTGGCGGCCGAGTTGGGCCGGGTGCTGGACGGGAGGACGGTCGTCGCCCACAACGCGGCCTTCGACGCGTCGTTCCTCGCCGCCGAGGCCAGGCGGGCCGGGCTCGCGCCGCCGCTCGAGCGGTTCGTGTGCACCCTCGACTTCGCCGGCCGGCTCCACCTGTCGACCGCCGACCTCAAACTGTCCACGCTGGCCGCCCACTTCGGCGTGCACCAGCGGGCCGCGCACGACGCCCACGACGACGCCCTCGCGCTGGCCGGGGTGTTCGCCGGTCTGCTCGAGGTGGCCGCCGCGAAGGGCGTGCGCCCCTCGGTCCGCGAACTCGACGCCATGGTGGCCCACCCCGAGACCGGGTATCTGGTGTCCACGGTGTGGGCGGAGGCCCTCGCCGCACCCAGGCTGTGGCGGCCGGCCGGGAGGCTGAAGCAGGGCGGCGGGCTGGTGCAGGGCATGGAGGTGGTCTTCACACAGGACGTGGATCGCGACCCGGAGGAGATCGTCTCCCTCGTCGTCGACGCCGGTCTCTACGTGGCCGACCGCATCTCGTCTCGCACCTCACTCGCGGTGTGCGACGCACCCGGCGCGGTGCGCGGACGCACCGCGTTCGCGCGGAAGAAGGGGCTCGAGCTGGTGCCGTACGCCCGGTTCGAGGAGATGCTCGCCGACGTCGCCCCCGGCCGGCCCGTCGCCGGCGCCCAGGCCGTGGACAGTGCGCAGGAGGCGCTCTTCTGACGGCGTCGGTCTACGCACCGGGCGACGGCGGCCGCAGCAGCTGATTCCGCATCGTGGAGCGCTCGTCCGGGAGGGCGGCGCGGAACTGACATGATGGCCGTGGACAACGCCGTCGACCACAGGAGTACTTCCCCGTGCCCGCACCCCAGAACGCCGCCGCCCGAGAGGTCTACGAGAAGGAACGTGCCCACGTCCTGACCCCGTGGTCGGCCTGGGGCACGACCGACCCGATGGTCGTCACCGCCGCCGAGGGCTGCCACCTGACCGACGGCGACGGGAACCGTCTCCTCGACTTCACCTCGCAGCTGGTCAACACCAATATCGGCCACCAGCACCCGGTGGTCGTCAAGGCGATCCAGGACCAGGCCGCCGAGCTGTGCACCATCAACCCGGCTCACGCCAACGCCGCCCGCGCCGAGGCCGCCCGCCTCATCGCCGAGGTCGCGCCCGCCGGGATGAACCGCGTGTTCTTCACCAACGCCGGCACCGAGGCCGTCGAGCACGCCGTCCGCATGGCCCGCCGCCACACCGGCCGCCACAAGACCCTCTCGGCGTTCCGCAGTTACCACGGGGCCACCACGACCTCGATGAACCTCACCGGCGACACCCGGCGCTGGGCCAACGACATGGGCAACACCGGAGCCGTCCACTTCCACGCCCCGTTCCTGTACCGCTCACAGTTCTACGCGGAGAACGAGAAGCAGGAATGCGACCGCGCGCTCGAGCATCTCGACTCGCTCATCGCGCTCGAGGGGCCCGACCACTTCGCCGCGCTCATCATCGAGTCGGTGCCCGGCACCGTCGGCATCATGGTGCCGCCGGCCGACTACCTCCGGGGCGTGCGCGAGATCTGCGACAAGTACGGCATCGTCATGATCTGCGACGAGGTCATGTCCGGCTTCGGCCGCACCGGCGAGTGGATGGCCCTCGACAACTTCCGGTCCGGCGACGACGACTGGGCGCCCGACCTCATCACCTTCGCCAAGGGCTCCAACTCCGGGTACGTCCCGCTCGGCGGCGTCATCCTCCACGACCGGATCGCCGCGTCGTTCGAGACCACGCCCTACACCGGTGGCCTCACCTACGCCGGGCACCCGCTGGCCTGCGCGTCGGTCGTCGCGACCATCAACCTCATGCGCGACGAAAAGATCGTCGAGAACGCGAAGATGATCGGCGAGGACGTGATCGGCCCGCGCCTGCGCGAACTCGCCGAGAAGCACCCGTCGATCGGCGAGGTCCGCGGCCTCGGCGTGTTCTGGGCGGTGGAGATGGTGGCCGACCGCGAGACACGCGAGCCCCTCGCCCCCTACGGTGGATCCTCGGAGGCCATGGCGCGCACCTTCGCGACCGCGAAGAAGGACGGGCTGCTGCTGTTCATGAACTACAACCGCTTCCACGTGGTGCCGCCGTGCATCATCACACCCGACGAGGCCCACGAGGGGCTGGACATCTTCGACCGCGCGCTCGACGTGGCCGATGAGTATGTGAGGAGCTGACTCTTCCGATGGCGCTGGTACTGCGGCTGATCGTCAACGCCGTCGCCCTGTGGGTGGCGACGCTGATCGTGCCGGGGATCGCCCTGCACGACACCACCGGCATCTACGCGCCCGGCGCCGGCGCCATCGAGAACGAGGTGAACGTCCCGACCATCACCGCACTGCTCATCGTGGCGGTGGTGTTCACGCTGGTCAACGCAGTGGTCAAGCCGATCGTCCAGCTGCTGTCCCTACCGCTGACCATCATCACGCTGGGGCTGTTCCTGCTGGTCGTCAACGCGCTGATGCTCATGCTGACCGGCTGGATCACCACGACGTTCCAGCCGTTCGGGGCCGAGTACGTGGTCAGCGGGTTCTGGGCGGCCTTCTTCGGAGCGATCGTGGTCGGTCTCGTGAACTGGGTGTTCGGGATGCTCCTGCCCACGCGCGCCCGCGACTGATCGGCGCTGAGGGCCCGGCGCGGCCGCGAGCCGCGGCCGCGCGCTGCGGCCGCGCGCTGCGACCGCCCTGCCCGCGCGGCCCGGCCGCGGTCAGGAGCCGAAGGCCGCCGAGGAGATCGCGGTGGGCGTCCAGCCGTTGGCCGCGTGGTCGCGGATGAACTGCATCTGCGGGTAGAAGGAGTTGCCCGGGCACGCGGTGCCGCCCCAGTCGCGGTGGCCCGAGACCGCCATCATCGCTCGTGTCGCGCCGCCCTGCGGGTTGCGGTACGTGATGCCCGCCCGCGGGTTGATGCCCGTGGCGTTGCACAGGGCGCGCACGCAGTCGATGGTCGCGCCCACGGCGGCGGCGGTCGGCGGCGCGCCGGTGAAGTCGCCCAGCAGGCTGATGCCGATGTTGCCGTTGTTGAAGCCGCCCAGGTGTCCGGCGGTGACCACCGGGGGAGCGATGCCCGCGACGGGCGGGAACTGGAACACCGGGTTGCCCACCGGCGTGCCGCCGCGGCCCTGGTAGATCCGGCCCTCGGGGTCGATGAGCAGGTGGTACCCGACGTCGCCCCAGCCCAGGGTGTTGGCGTGGTAGTTGTAGATCGCCCGCACGCTCGCGGCGCGGTCCGGTCCGGGCACGACCGCGGTGTGGTGGATCGTGATTGACTGCGCGGGGAAGTAGGTCGGCGCCCACCGGAATCCGGAGACGTCCCCGGCGCCCCACGCGGCACGCGGGATGATCGGCAGGCCGGCCAGGCCGATGCTGCCGAGGCTGTAGTTGCGCGGGGTGCCCCGGCCGTCGTCGAAGACGGTGGCCTCCGAGCCCGCGGGAGCGTCCACCTCGTAGCCGACGGCGCCCTCGGGCGCGGCGACGAGCTCGGCGGCGGGCGTGCTGCCGGCATCCGGAGCGGAGTCCATCGCCTCGAGCGGGAGCCAGTCGCCCACGGAGCCGTCGGGGAACGCGAACCGGATGCGGCCGGCGATCTCCTCCGGGCTCGGGAACGTGACGCCCACGAAGCCGAGCGGGCCGTTGGGCTGGATCATGCCGCTGCCGGTGGAGATCGACTGCATGAGGTCCTGAGCCACGCCGAGGGAGCCGGTGGTGAACGGGTTGGCCCCGGCTACGGGACCGCGAACGGAGGAGGCGACGGCGGCGCCCACGCCGACCGATGCGGCTGTAAGGAATCCACGGCGTGTCACGGACATAACAGCTCCAGACTGATGTTTACGGACGGCAGACGCCATACCTATCGGCGCGACCCGTCGCCACATTACGCGCTTGTTGTAATCGGATCGAGACCATCGTTACCGGAGTGATACACGCGACAAATGAGGTTCGGGGGGCGCCGTGGGTACACGAAAAGACCGTTCCGCACACCTTCACTCGGGTGATGTGTGCGGAACGGTCTTCTCGATGGTCGGGGCCGCGCCAGCCCGCCGGGCCTCAGCCCGTCACGGGGCCCAGGTACGCGCGCCCTCGACCGAACCCACGGCCTCGGCGCCCTCGGCCTCGTCGGCGTACGCACGGTTCACGGCGGAGACCACGGCGCGCAGGGACGCGGTGGTGATGGAACCGGCCCGGCCGACACCCCAGAAGACCCGGTTGCCGAACTGCACCTCGACGTACGCGGCTGCGGTCGCGTCATCCCCGGCGGTCATCGCGTGCTCCGAGTAGTCGAGGATGCGCACCTCGTCGTCGAACATCTCGTTCAGGGCGGCGACGAACGCCGCCAGGGGGCCGTTACCGGACCCCGTCAACTCGCGCGTCTCGCCCTTCCACTTGATGACGGCCTCGATGAAGTCCTCGCCGTCGTCGGTCTCGGCCGGCGAGAGCACCTGGGACATGCGCTCCATGGGCGAGATGCGGTCCAGGTACTCGAGGGAGAAGATGTCCCACATGGCCTTGGGCGTGACCTCGCCGCCCTCAGAGTCGGTGACGTTCTGGACGATCTGTGAGAATTCCATCTGCAGGCGCCGCGGCAGCTGCAGGCCGTAGTCGCTCTTCATGATGTAGGCGACGCCGCCCTTGCCGGACTGCGAGTTCACGCGGATGACGGCCTCGTAGGTGCGGCCCTCGTCCTTCGGGTCGACGGGCAGGTACGGGACCTCCCACGTGATGTCGGTGATGTCCTCGCCGCGGGCGTCGGCCTCGGCCTGCAGGGCGTCGAAGCCCTTGTTGATGGCGTCCTGGTGCGAGCCGGAGAACGCGGTGAAGACCAGGTCGCCGCCGTAGGGGTGACGCTCGGGGACGGGCAGCTGGTTGGCGTACTCGACCGTGCGGCGGATCTCGTCCATGTCGGAGAAGTTGATCTGCGGGTCGACGCCGCGGGTGAGCATGTTCATGCCCAGGGTCACCAGGCACACGTTGCCCGTGCGCTCGCCGTTGCCGAACAGGCAGCCCTCGATGCGGTCGGCACCGGCCTGGAAGGCCAGCTCGGCGGCGGCCACGCCGGTGCCGCGGTCGTTGTGCGGGTGCAGCGACAGGATGGTCGAGTCGCGGTGTGCCAGATTGCGGTGCATCCACTCGATCTGGTCGGCGTAGACGTTGGGCGTGGCCATCTCGACCGTCGCCGGCAGGTTGATGATGATCGGGTTCTCCGGCGTCGCGCCCACGACCTCGGTGACCGCGTCGCAGACCTCCTTGGAGAAGGCCAGCTCGGTGCCGGTGAACGACTCGGGGGAGTACTCCCAGCGCCAGTTGGTGTCGGGGTAGTCCTTCGCGATCGACGTGACCAGCTCGGCGGCGTCGGTGGCGATCTTCTTGATGTCGTCGCGGTCCTTACGGAAGACGACCTTGCGCTGGAGGATCGACGTGGAGTTGTAGAAGTGCACGATCACGTCAGACGCGCCCTCGCACGCCTCGAAGGTGCGGCGGATGAGGTCCTCGCGGCACTGGACCAGCACCTGGATGGTGACGTCGTCCGGGATCGCGTCGTCCTCGATGATCTCGCGGACGAAGTCGTAGTCCGTCTGCGAGGCGGAAGGGAACCCGACCTCGATCTCCTTGTAGCCCATGCGCACCAGCAGGTCGAACATGCGGCGCTTGCGCGCGGGGCTCATGGGGTCGATCAGGGCCTGGTTGCCGTCGCGCAGGTCCACGGCGCACCACTGGGGGGCGTGGGTGATGACCTCGTCTGGCCAGGTGCGGTCGGGCAGCGAGACGTCCTCGACCTCCTCGACGAACGGCCGGTACCGGTGCCACGGCATGGAGGAGCCGCGCTGTTTGTTCCACGACGGCTGGTCGGGGCGGCCGGGCTTGGAGGGGGGCGTCAGGGTCGACGACGACGAGACGAAGGCGTCAGCGGGATTCATAGCGGGGGCTCAACTTCCGTGGAGTTCGATCGTTTCAGGATCGGACCGGCGCGACGAGATCCCGCGACGGGGAGCCGGTCCGCTCTAGCGGGCCCCGCCGCGGCATCCAAGAAGGAGCACGCGCTGCATGCAGGTCACCATACACCTTCCCGCCAGACGTCACGGAATCGGAATGACGAAGGTGGTGAGGCCGGCGGTGACGTCGTTCGGGGTGCGCAGAGGGGAGCCGGGGCACAGGTCCCGGACGTCGTCGTCGTGCATCGATCCCCAGACGCGTCGACAGCCGGCTTCCTCGGCCACCGAGACGGCCTTTTCGACGAGCCGGTGCGCGATGCCCTGGCGGCGCAGGTCCTCGCGGACGCGGATGCCGTAGACGAACAGGTCGGGGCTGTCTCCCAGGTGGCCGGTCTCCACGGCGACGAGCATCGCCACCGGGACCCCGTCGTGGAGGGCCATCAGGAGCAGGTTCGAGCCGCGGTCGAGGAAGTCCTGCGTCCACTCGGCGGTGGGCGGGGAGTCGAACAGGTCGCCCGCGGACAGCACGAGGTCCAGGTCTGCGCGCGAGGCGCGACGGATCAGGAGCTCCGGCGGGGTCATTTCTCCAGTGTGGCAAATAGCGCCGTGGTTCGGCACGGGCGCGTCGCCGGCGCACGTCGCGGGGTCGGGGCGGCGGGTCGGTCGGCGCATCTGTCTGCGTCTCGGGTGGGGGAGGGGCCCGCTGTCACCGGTGGGTGATCATCCAGTCGATCCACCCGTTCTGGGCCGGGATCGATTCGTACCACGCGGGGTTGGTCCCGTTCGGCTGGCGGCGACCGTGGTCGGAGCCGGAGTGGATGCCGACGAGGCGGTCGCCCTGGAAGACGGGCCCGCCCGAGTCGCCGAGGCCGTAGCCGCCCTCGATGGTGTGCGAGCGGCCGATCCGGGAACCGCCGCGGGGCTCCATCCGGTCGAGGCGGGTGAGCCCGGTGCGCAGGTCGGCCGAGCGTAGGCCGCGGGGGGTGGTCTCGCCGAAGCCGTGGAAGCGCAGGACGGCGCCCGGGGCGGGGTCGACGCCGGCGCGCAGGACGGACGGCGACGGCGCGGGGTGGCGGAGCTTGATGAGCATGAAGTCCCCGGCGGGGGCCTTGTAGACGGCTTCCGGGGTGTGACGGCCGAAGCTGCCGGTGTCGAGGGAACCGAAGGCGCCGACGACCTGCGGGGTGGCGAGCGGGGCGGTGGTGGCGAAGCCGCCCGGCACGGTGGCCCAGTTGCCGAACCCGAGGGTGTAGGCGTTGGGGTCGGTGGGGCCGCAGTGGGCGGCGGTGGCGACCCAGCGCGGGTGGACGACGACTCCCGAGCAGGGCGCGCCGAGCACGCCGCCGAAGGTGGTGATCTGCACTGCCCACGGCGCCGGGCCCGAGGGTGCGCCGCCGACCACGGCGCCGGCGGTGGGGGCCGTGACCGCGAGCGTGGCGGCGACTGTCCCGACGGCCGCGCCGATCGCTGAGAGAAGCCGACCTGTGTGACGTGTGAGGCGCATGTGATTCAGCTTAGGCGATCGGGAGGCGAGGTCGGGCCGCTCGGCGAGAGTGCTCATGGCGGGAAAATCGCGTCCGCCGGTGCCCGCGTTACCGCGAGGGCGGTTCAGGGCGCGTGTCGGGGGGTATCACCGACGGTGTCCCGGACGGGGTCTCGGCCGCCGTCCCAGGCGGCGTGCCCGACGCTGACTCCGACGTGTCCGCCGACGCGCCCGACCCGTTCACCGACCCGTCAACTGACGGCGCCGGGTCGACCTCCTTGTGCGCGAGCCGTACCGTCGCGACGACCATGACGATGAGCGTGACTGCGAGGATCGCCAGCTCGGGGCCGTCGACCGCGAACCATTCGCCGAGGACCACCACGCCGAGCGCGAGCGAGACCACCGGCGTGGTGACGGTCGAGGCGGGGACGGCCTGGTGGACGCCGCCGGCGGAGAACGACATCTGTTGCAGCGTCAGCGCGAGGACGGCGGCCACGACGAGCCCGTACACCTCGCCGGTGGTGGCCACGAGCAGCGGTCCGCCCTCGTAGAACCGGTCGGCGACGCCCTTGGTGAGGAGCGCGACGTAGGCGAACGCGGTGCCGCCGGCCACGCCCAGCAGCAGGGCACGGTTGCCGTCGGCGCGGAGCGCGCGGGAGAGACGGAGGAGGACGACGACGACGAGGACGCCCGCCGCACAGGCCAGTGCCCACTGCCACCAGGGCGGATGTGCCTCCCCACCGGTGGGCCGGCCGTAGATCACCAGCACGACCACGCATCCCGCCAGGACGTGGCCCCAGAGCAGTTCGGTCTTGGTGACCCGCCGCCCGGTCACCCATGCGCCCAACGGGAGGGCGAAGGTGAGTGAGAGGACGGTGATCGTCTGGACCAGGATGAGCGAACCGTAGATCAGCGCCAGCCCCTGGAACACGAAGCCGGCGAGGCTGATGGCCATGCCGGTCCACCAGTACCTGCTGGTGAGGATGTGGAAATCGCCCTCGCGTCGACCCTGCGCGCGGCGCGGTGAGCGGTGCCGCATCACGGTGCCGAAGGCCTGGCTGAGGGCGGAGGCGAGGGCGAGGAGTACTGCCGCCCAGGTTTCAGTCATCACTCATGAGTAAACACCTCCCGTAAAGTGGGTCTGCGTTAAGCCGATCAACACCGGAAGGGTGTGACCGCGTGGCACTCGTAGTGCAGAAGTACGGCGGCTCCTCCGTGGAGTCCGCAGAACGTATCCGTCGGGTGGCCGAACGGATCGTGGAGACCAGGAAGGCGGGCAACGACGTCGTGGTCGTCGCCTCGGCCATGGGCGACACGACCGACGAGCTGCTGGACCTGGCCGACCAGGTCTGTCCCTCGCCGCCGCAGCGCGAGATGGACATGCTGCTGACGTCGGGTGAGCGCATCTCCAACGCGCTGCTCGCGATGGCCATCAGCTCGTTCGGGATGGAGGCCTACTCGTTCACCGGGTCGCAGGCCGGCATCATCACCACCACCCGACACGGCAACAGCCGAATCATCGACATCACCCCGGGCCGTGTCCGCGAGGCGCTCGATCAGGGCAAGATCGCCCTCGTCGCGGGCTTCCAGGGCGTGTCGCGTGAGACCCGCGACGTCACCACCCTCGGCCGCGGCGGATCCGACACCACGGCGGTCGCGATGGCCGCGGCGCTGGGCGCGGACGTGTGCGAGATCTACTCGGACGTCGACGGCATCTACACGTCCGACCCGCGGATCGTCCCGAACGCCCGCAAGCTCGACACCATCTCGTACGAGGAGATGCTCGAGATGGCGGCGGTCGGCTCCAAGATCCTCAACCTGCGCAGCGTCGAGTTCGCCCGCCGCTACCACGTGCCGCTGCGCGTCCGCTCTTCGTATTCGACCAACCCGGGCACTCTCGTGGCCGGAAAAGTGGAGGACATCCCCGTGGAAGACGCAGTCCTGACCGGAGTCGCTCACGACGCCTCGGAGGCCAAGATCACGGTGGTCGGCATCCCCGACCAGCCGGGGTACGCGGCCAAGATCTTCCGCGTCGTCGCCGATGCCGAGATCAACATCGACATGGTCCTGCAGAACGTCTCCAAGGCGGAGGGCAAGACCGACATCACCTTCACGTGCCCGCGCGAGGTCGGCGCCAAGGCGGTCGAGGTGCTGTCCAAGGCCAAGGACGATCTGGGCATCGACCAGGTGCTCTACGACGACAACGTCGGCAAGGTCTCCCTCGTCGGCGCGGGCATGAAGTCGCACCCGGGCGTCACGGCCACCTTCTGTGAGTCGCTGTCCGAGGCGGGTATCAACATCGAGCTCATCTCGACCTCGGAGATCCGCATCTCGGCGCTGGTCCGCGAGGACGAGCTGCCCGACAGCGTCCGTGCCCTGCACGCGGCGTTCGAGCTGGGCGGCGAGGAGGAGGCGCAGGTTTACGCGGGCACCGGCCGCTGACCCACGCCCCACCC
>NZ_JAHBAV010000394.1 GCF_018390595.1 Dietzia massiliensis | reverse complement strand
CGGATCGAGCGCAGGAGCTTGTACATCGCGATCTTGCCCTCCCGCTTGCCCGAGGCCTCGTAGGCGGCGATGAGCCGCTGGTAGACGCTGTAGGTGACCTCCACCGCCGCGTGCGCGTCATCGGCGGTGAACGCCTTGAACAGGCGAACCTTCTGCTTGTCGGTCAGCAGCTCAGCGCGTGTACGCAGGGTGCGGCGGATGCCGTACAGCGGATCGCCACTGGGGCCCCGGTGCCCGGTGGTGGCCTGCTGGATGCGTTGGCGGCACACGGTGAGCTT
>NZ_JAHBAV010000393.1 GCF_018390595.1 Dietzia massiliensis | reverse complement strand
GGCGGCGGCGGTGTGGTAGCCGGCGAACCCATCCATCGTGACAACCTTGACCCGGCCTCGAAACACCTGATCACGGGCGTCCAGCCACTCGGTCAGGACCTTCGCCGAACGGCCCGGGACCATGTCCAGCAGGCGCGACGGGCCCGTGCCGTCCACGACCGGGGTCAAGTCGACCAGGACGGTGACGAACGAAGAGGAACCGTCGCCGCGCACGTGCTTCCACTTGTGCTCATCGACCCCGAGAACGCGGACTCCGTCGAAGTGTCCGGGCTGGTCGT
>NZ_JAHBAV010000392.1 GCF_018390595.1 Dietzia massiliensis | reverse complement strand
CCCCGGGCGCCGTACGCGGACGCCGGGGGGGCCCGGACCGCGCGGGGGGTGACCTCCCGGCCCCCGGAGCCGCCCTCGGGGGGGGCGGGGCGCCGGGGGGGGGGGGGGGGGGGGGGGGGGCCCCCCCCCCCCGCGGGGGGGGGGGGGGGGGCGGGGGGGGCCGGGCGGGGGGGGGCCCCCCCCCCCGGGGGCGCGGGTGGGGGGCTGGGTGGGGCGCAGCGTTTCCCCCCGGGGGCGGGGGCGCGACAGCGGGGCGGGGGGGGTCGGGGCGTGCGGGGGCGCGCCGTGCCCTCCGCCGCCATGATGT
>NZ_JAHBAV010000391.1 GCF_018390595.1 Dietzia massiliensis | reverse complement strand
ACCTGGCGGAAGGCAAACAGGAAGTGATGGTCAACGGTCGCCCTCGCCACGTCTTGGGCTACCTGCAGGACTTCCTGTTCCACCCGAAACGCGCGATGACGCCGGTGAAGGCGCTGTCGGGCGGTGAGCGTAACCGCCTGCTGTTGGCTAAGCTGTTTCTGAAACCGAGCAATCTGCTGATCCTCGATGAACCAACCAACGATCTCGACGTCGAAACGCTGGAGCTGCTGGAAGAGCTGATCGACGGCTATCAGGGCACCGTGCTGCTGGTCAGCCACGATCGTCAGTTCGTCGACAACTCGGTGAC
>NZ_JAHBAV010000390.1 GCF_018390595.1 Dietzia massiliensis | reverse complement strand
GAAATCATGCTTCCGGCAAACGCCCCACGGTCGTATGCAGACCGCAATACCTTATGGAACGCCGCCGAAGCGGTGGAAAAGCAATGGAACTCCCAGCTTGCAAGGCGGTGGGTGCTTACCATCCCCAGAGAGATACCGCCTGACCAGTACGCTGTCCTTGTCCGGGAGTTTTGTGAACAGCAATTTGTTTCCAAAGGCATGATTGCTGACTTTGCCATCCATGACCCCCATCCGCCGGGACATAATCCCCACGCCCATGTCCTGCTGACTATGAGGGCAATGGACGAACATGGGAAATGGCTTCCCA
>NZ_JAHBAV010000389.1 GCF_018390595.1 Dietzia massiliensis | reverse complement strand
CGCGGCGCCGCCGGCGGCCCGCGCCCCCGGCACCCGCCCGCGCCCCGCCGGCGCCCCGCCGGGGCGCCGCGCGGGCGCGCCCCCCCCCCCCCCCCCGCGCCCCCCGCCCCCCCGCCCCCCCCCCCCCCCCGCCCCCGCCCCCCCCCCCCCCCCCCCCCCCCCCCTCCCCCCGCCCCCCCCCCCCCGGCCCCCCTTCCCCATCCCCCGCCGCCGCTTCCCGGCCGCCGGGGCCCTGGCCCCCCCCCCCCTCGCGCCCTGTCTCCCGTTCCGGTCCCATGCCCCCCTCCTCCTGCCCCGAGTTGGACAGC
>NZ_JAHBAV010000388.1 GCF_018390595.1 Dietzia massiliensis | reverse complement strand
GCGTCGGCGCGCACCGGCTCCTCCCCCCGCTCCCCCCCCCCCCCGCCGGCGCGTCCCTCCCCCACCCCCACGCCGCCGCCCCCCCGCCCCCCGCCCCCGTCGCCATCCCCCCCCCCCCCCGCCCCCGCCCCCCCCCCCCCCCCCGCCCCCCCCCCCCGGCGCCCCCCCCCCCGCCGCGCCCCGGGCGACGCGCCCCCGGTCGGGCCCGCCCCCGCGCGCGCGCGGCGCCCCCCCCCGCGGGCGGGCTGTCCCCCCCGTCTGTGGGCCCACCCGGCCGGGGCTCCTGGCGCCGCGCCCGGCCGGTGGACG
>NZ_JAHBAV010000387.1 GCF_018390595.1 Dietzia massiliensis | reverse complement strand
GGCACAGATTGTGCAGATACAGCCCCAGGCTGGCCTCGTGCGGCGGCAGCACGATGAAACTGTCGTTCTGCAGCGCCGCCAACGGGATGCTTTCCTGCTGCGCCAGCGGATGATCGAGCGGCAGCACCACGGCGATGCTCTCGCTCGCCAAGCGTTGGCAGGTCAACCCCGGCAGCGTCTGCTGCTGCGCCTCTCGCCAGACCCCGATATCGATATGCCGCTTTTGCAGCGCGGCGATTTGCTGGCTGGGCGTCAGCTCGTTCAACGACCAGGTGACGCCCAGCCAGCAAATCGCCGCGCTGCAAAAGC
>NZ_JAHBAV010000386.1 GCF_018390595.1 Dietzia massiliensis | reverse complement strand
ACATGGTTGGCAAACTGGATCTGTACATCACCGTTAAAGGTGGTGGTATCTCCGGTCAAGCTGGCGCTATCCGTCACGGTATCACCCGTGCACTGATGGAGTACGATGAGACTCTGCGTTCTGAACTGCGTAAAGCTGGCTTCGTCACCCGTGACGCTCGTCAGGTTGAACGTAAGAAAGTCGGCCTGCGTAAAGCACGTCGTCGTCCGCAGTTCTCCAAGCGTTAATTTTCGCTGCTTCGGCAGTGCGATTTACGCAAAAAACCCGGTGCTTCACCGGGTTTTTTTATGCCTGAAATCCGCCATCCCC
>NZ_JAHBAV010000385.1 GCF_018390595.1 Dietzia massiliensis | reverse complement strand
CAAAGAGATCGCTTCCGCAGGCATCGGTGCCTTGGTTGGCAAAACCGCGGATAAGAGCGCTATTTCCATTGCGGAAAAACATCAGCTGTCGTTAGAAGGGCATGAAGCCAGGCAGCTGACGAAAGAAATGTGCCGGGAATATTCATTAATTCTGGTTATGGAGAAAGGGCATATTGATGCTGTTTGCCGCTTGGCGCCGGAGGTCAGAGGCAAAACCATGCTTTTCGCCCATTGGTTGGGGCAGAAAGAAATTCCCGATCCTTACAGAAAGAGCGCCGAAGCGTTTGAGTTTGTTTACCGCCTTCTTGA
>NZ_JAHBAV010000045.1 GCF_018390595.1 Dietzia massiliensis | reverse complement strand
CACCCGCCCCCCTCGCCCGATGCGGACCCGCTGGACCTGGCGTGGCGTCGGTCCGAGCTCAGCGGCCTGACCCCGCAGAGCGCCCGGCCGGGGGCGCCCGACCCGCGGGCCGCCCGCTCCCACCGCCTGACCGAGGCCGCGCGCCCGGTGATGGACGGGCTCGACACCGTCCTGCGGGACACCGGCGCCAGCCTCGTGCTGGCCGATCGCGAGGGCCGGGTCATCAGGACGGCCCGCGACAACGCGCGGATCTCCCGCATGCTGCTCCGGCGGGGCGTCGACGACGGCGCCACGCTCACGGAGGAGGCCGTGGGCAACAACGGCATCGGCACGGCGCTCGAGACGCGGGCCGGAGTGTTCATCCACGGTGAGCAGCACTTCGCCGAGGTCCTGCGCGACTTCGTCTGCTACGGCCACCCGATCATCGACCCGCTCACCCGACGCCTGGTGGGCGCGGTCAACCTCACGGACATGAGCGCGGACGCATCACGCCTGTTCGCACCCTTCGTCCGCAAGGTCGTGGCCGACATCGAGGCCCGCTACGTCGACACCGCCCGCGCGGACGACCGCGAGCTGTGGCGCCGCTTCGTCGAGCGCACCCGCTCCTCCGACACCGCGACGTGCGCGTTCGGCGACGAGGTGGTCCTGGCCTCGCACTCAAGCCTGGAGCGACTGGATTCCAGGGACCTCGTCACCCTCCGCCGACTGGTAGAGCGCGACGAGATGGGTGAGGTCGTCGAGCTGTCGGTCGGCACCGTGGGGGTGGCCACCAGCCGCGTGGGGCGCCGAGGGCACCTGCTGGACCTCACGTTCCCCGAGTCGCCCGGTGCGCCCACGCCCGCGCCCGCGCCCACACCCGCGCCCACGCTCGCGCCCCGGATCGTCGTCGCCGCCCCCGCGACGGTGGTGCGGAGGCACGCCGTCCGGGGGCCGTCGGGATCGGGGAGGTCGACGACGGCGAGGGCGATCGCAGGCCCCGGGGCCCGCCATCTCCGGCTCGCCGAGGCGGACGACGCCGCGACAGCATGGCGGGAGATGGTCGCGCCCGCACTCCGTGAACTTGCCGGGCCGGTGATCCTGGACGACATCGACCTGTTGGACGACGCCGATCTGCGCCGGTTGGCCGCGCGCATGGAATCGGCCGGAGACCACCTCGTCGTCGTCACCAGTCGCGACGACCCGCGCCCCGCGGTGACGGCGATACTCGACCTGTGCGACCGGCGGACAGAGGTCCGCCCCCTGCACGAGCGCGGCACCGAGGGCGAGGAGATCGTCCGCCGCATGGTCGCCGACCTGGCCGCGCGGCGCGGTAGGCGGCCACCCACGGTGACGTCGCGATTCGTGGAGACGGCCTGCGTGCTCGACCTACCCAACGGCCTGGTGACCCTGCGCGCGGTCCTCGGCGACTGCCTGACCCGGCTCGAGCAGAAGTGCGCCGCGACCCTCGACGTGGACGCGCTGCCGTCGCGGTCCCGCTCGGCGCGCCCGCCACGGCCCGGAGAGCTGGCCCGCGGGGAGTACGACGCGATCGTCGCCGCCCTCACCGAGTGCGGCGGGGTGCGCTCGCGGGCCGCCCGGCGGCTGGGGATCAGCCGGACCACGCTGTACGCCCGGATGCGGGAGTTCGGGCTGTCCTGACGCGCACCCGGTGCCCGCCGTCACCGTGTCCACTCGCGTGTCCAGAAACTGAACACTCCGGAGGGCCGACTCGCCCCCAGGATGAGTTGTGATCAGCCTCACAACCGAGGCGGTCGGATCTTCGGAGGAAATTATGACCGGCACACTCTCCCGCGACACCGGCTCGGGCACCGACTCCGGCGCGCACGTCGACGAGCGCCTGGGCGCCGAGGCCCGCGACTTCCTGGCCCGTCCGCATCGCCTGCTCATCGGCGGACAGTGGGTCGACGCCGCCGACGGCCGCACCTTCGCCACCCACGACCCTGCGACCGGTGCCGAGATCACCCGGGTCGCCCACGGCGGGCCCGAGGACGTGGACCGCGCGGTGGCCGCCGCCCGCCGCACCTTCGACGACGGCGCCTGGGCCACCATGAAGCCGCGCGAGCGCGAGCAGATCCTGTGGCGCATCGGCGACCTGCTCGACGCCAAGGCCGAACTGTTCGGTCAGATCGAGGCGCTCGACAACGGCAAGTCCGTCGCGATCGCCACCGCCGTCGACGTGGCCTGGGCCGCGGACGTGTTCCGCTACTACGCCGGCTGGGCCACCAAGATCGAGGGCTCCACCGTCCCGGTGTCCATGCCGTTCGCCGGTGACAAGCAGTTCCACGCCTACACCCAGCGCGTGCCCGTGGGCGTGTGCGGGCAGATCATCCCGTGGAACTTCCCGCTGCTCATGGCCGCGTGGAAGCTCGGCCCCGCCCTGGCCACCGGCAACACCCTCGTTCTCAAGCCGGCCGAGCAGACCCCGCTCACCGCCCTCCTGCTCGGCGAGGTCTGCCAGGAGGCAGGCGTGCCCGACGGCGTGGTCAACATCATCACCGGCTTCGGCGACGCCGGCGCCGCCATCTCCGGCCACGACGACGTGGACAAGGTGGCCTTCACCGGCTCCACCGAGGTCGGCAAGCTCATCGTGGACGCCGCCAAGGGCAACCTCAAGAAGGTCTCCCTCGAGCTGGGTGGCAAGAGCGCCAACCTCGTCTTCGCCGACTGCGACTGGGACGCCGCCGTCGCCGGCTCCGTGGCCGCGTGGATGTTCAACCACGGCCAGGCCTGCACCGCCGGCACGCGCCTCTACGTGGAGGACTCTATCTACGAGGAGTTCACCCAGGCTGTGGCCGACGCCGCGTCCCAGGCCACCATCGGCCACGGGCTCGACCCCGACACGGTGCTCGGGCCCGTCGTGGACCAGGACCAGTTCGACAAGGTCTCCTACTACCTGCGCGCCGGCATCGAGGACGGCGGCCGCGCCCTGACCGGCGGGGCTCGCCACGGCGACACCGGCTACTTCATCCAGCCCACGGTGTTCGTGGACGTCAAGCCCGAGGACCGGGTCGTGAAGGAGGAGATCTTCGGCCCCGTCGTCTCCGCCCTGCGGTTCTCTGACGTCGACGACGCCGTCCGCCAGGCCAACGACTCGATGTACGGCCTCGCCGCCGGCGTATGGACCAAGGACCTCTCCAAGGCACACCGGGTGGCCAGCCGCCTGCAGGCCGGATCCGTGTGGGTCAACCAGTACAACGGCTTCGACACGGCCATGCCGTTCGGCGGGTTCAAGCAGTCCGGTTGGGGCCGCGAGCTCGGCGCCGGCGCGCTCGACCTCTACACCCAGACCCGGTCGGTCAACATCCAGCTCTGACCCGACCGGCCCGACGCCGTCGGCCTCCCAGCTGTAGGCCCGGCCGGCCCGACGCCGTCGGCCCACCCGGACCGGGACCCGGCGTCCCCGTGACCACTTCCGGGGACGCCGGAGTCCCCCTGCTCCCCCTTCTTCCCTTCCTCCTTCCTCTCTTCCCACACCCGCCAGCCGAAAGGACCACCGCCGTGAAGACCAAGGCAGCCGTACTGTTCGACACCAACCAGCCGTTCGAGATCATCGAGCTCGACCTGGACGACCCCGGCCCCGGCGAGGTGCTCATCAAGTACACGGCCGCCGGCCTGTGCCACTCGGACCTGCACCTGTCCGACGGCTCCCTGCCGCCCCGCTTCCCGATCGTGGGCGGGCACGAGGGCGCCGGGGTGATCGAGGCCGTCGGCGAGGGCGTCACCAAGGTCAAGCCCGGCGACCACGTGGTGTGCTCGTTCATCCCCAACTGCGGAGTCTGCCGCTACTGTTCGACCGGCCGACAGAGCCTGTGCGACATGGGCGCCACGATCCTCGACGGCCACATGCCGGACGGCACGTTCCGCTTCCACTCGGGAGGCCAGGACTTCGGCGCCATGTGCATGCTCGGCACCTTCTCCGAACGCTCGGTCATCTCGCAGCACTCGGTGGTCAAGGTCGACGACTGGCTGCCGCTGGACAAGGCCGTGCTAGTGGGCTGCGGCGTGCCCTCCGGGTGGGGCACTTCTGTCTACGCCGGCAGCGTCCGTCAGGGCGACACCGTGGTGATCTACGGCATCGGCGGCCTGGGCATCAACGCCGTCCAGGGCGCCGTCCACTCGGGCGCCCGCCACGTCGTGGTGGTGGATCCGGTGCAGTTCAAGCGCGATGAGGCGCTGAAGTTCGGCGCGACCCACGCGTTCGCCAGTGCGGCCGAGGCCCACGCCGAGGTCGAGAAGCTCACCTGGGGCCAGATGGCCGATCAGGCGCTGATCCTCGTGGGCACGCTCGAGGAGGAGGTCGTCTCCAGCGCCTTCGACGTGGTCGGCAAGGGCGGCACCGTGGTGATCACCGGCATGGGGAGCATGACCGACAAGACGGTGCAGGTCAACGGCACGATGATGGCCCTGTTCGGCAAGACCATCAAGGGCACGCTCTTCGGTTCCGCCAACCCCCAGTACGACATCGTCAAGCTGCTGCGGCTGTACGACGAGGGCAAGCTGAAGCTCGACGAGCTCATCACCACCACGTACACGCTCGACCAGGTAAACCAGGGTTACCAGGATCTGCAGGACGGGAAGATCATGCGCGGCGTGATCATCCACGACTCCTGATCTCCCACAACCCCCACAGACCGGAGCCGGTCGACCCCGCGGGACGGCGCCCCCCGCCTTCTCGGTGATCGGCTCCTCCCCCGACGCGCGTCGCCTCACCCCCTGGGCGGCGCGCGTCGGTGCGTCAGCCGGCAGTCGCTCTTGCCGCTGTCTGGCTGGCCTGCCGCAGCCGCTCCCGCCGCTGTGTGGCTGGCCTGCCGCAGCCGCTCCCGCCGATGGCGTCTCGCTCCCGCCGCTGCCCACCCAGCCCGCAGCCGCTCCTCACCATGGCGTCTCGCCCACCCTTCGGTGCGCGCGAGACGCCATCCCGGCGGGCGGCTGTGTTTCGCGAGCGCATCGTGGCACGCGAGACGCCATCCCGGCGGGCGGCTATGGCTGGGCGACTGTGTTCCCCGGGCATCGTGGCACGCGAGACGCCATCCCGGCGGGCGGCTGTGGCTGAGCGACTGTGGTCCCGGCGCATCGTGAGACGCGAGACGCCATCCCAGCGCGCGGCTGTGGCCGGGCGGCTGCGTCAGGGTGTGGGCGCGCCGCCGGTCACCGAGAGCGTGTTGCCGGTCGTGTACGACGACTCCTCGGAGGCCAGATATACGTACGCGCCGGCCATCTCGACCGGCTGCCCCGGCCGACCGAGCGGGTTCTTCTGCCCGAAGTACGGCAGCTTCTCCGGCTTCTGCCCGCCCGTCACCTGCAGCGCGGTCCAGAACGGGCCCGGCGCGACGGCGTTCACGCGGATCCCCCGCGGCGCGAGCTGCTGCGCCAGCGCCTTGGACATCGTGTTGACCGCGGCCCGCGAGGTCGCGTAGTCCACCAGGCCCGGCGACGGGGTGTACGCCTGAACCGACGAGGTGAAGATGACGCTCGCCCCCGGCTGCAGATGACCGAGCGCCTCCTGCATCATCCAGAACTGTGCCGAGATATTGACGTTCATGGTCTCCGCCCACTGCTCGGAGCTCAGGTCCTCGAGGTGTTCGACGTAGGTCTGCCGGGCGGCGTTGAGCACCAGCACGTCGATGCCCCCGAGCCCGGCCACGGCGTCACGGACGATCCCCCGTGCCACCTCTTCGTCGCCGACGTCGCCCGGCAGCAGGACGCAGGTGCGGCCGGCCTCGCGGACCAACCGGGCGACCTCGTCCGCATCGGACTGCTCGGAGGGCAGGTATCCGATCGCCACGTCGGCCCCTTCGCGTGCGTACGCGATCGCCACCGCGCGCCCGATGCCCGAGTCTCCGCCGGTGATGAGCGCGCGTCGGCCGGTGAGCCTCCCGTGACCGACGTAGGACGTCTCACCGTGATCGGCCGGCGGCTCGAGCTCGGATGCGAGCCCCGGCACCGGCTGGGACTGCATCGGGATGTCGACCTGGTACTTGGTGGTGGGGTCGACGAGCGGCTGGGCGTTGGGATCGGTGGTCACGGCAGGCCTCCTGAGACGTCGGGGATTCCGACCGTACGCGTCCTGACCGGATGCGAGATGACGCCGGATCACCCACACTGCGGATACGACCGGATTCCATCGATTCGAAGGAGCAAGCATGCCCCGTTACCGCGTAGTGGACCCCGACCAGAACGTCATCGAGGAGAAGGAGTTCGCTGACGACACCAAGGCGTACGACTGGTTCAAGACCGTCGAGGTCCCCGACGACGCGCTCGGGTACGCCATGGAGGTAGACATGGACGGCAAGTGGACCCGCTTCGAGATCAACGACGGCGGCACCAACACCTCCCCCGCCGCCGACGAGGGCACCGGCACCCCCTGATCCGAGACCCGGCACGACGGGCAGTCGACCCACCCAGCTCGACATCCGCTACTCCGCCTGCGGATCCGCTACCTCCACGGGAGTAGCGGATTCCGAGGCGGAGTAGCGGATTTCGGAGGACCTGACAGGCTCACCCCTTGACCAGTCCCGTCCACGATGAGGTTCTGCCCGGTCACGGCGCGCGTCTCGCCCGATAGATGCGGTCGCGCACGGCCAGCGTCAGCGCGTCCAGGCGGGCGGCCTCTGCGAGAAGGTCGGCCACTCTGCTCGGACGGTCGGTGGTGCTGTCGACCAGGGCGTCGTTCGCCCGCTCCAGTAGGCGGGCGAACGCGGGGTCGCCGTCGAGGGCGTCCCTCACGGCGGGGTACTCGGCTTCGAGCGGGGTGCCGATGCCGAGCGTGGAGCGGAGTTCATACCAGCGGTCGAGGGTCGCGGCGAGCGCCTCGGAGGCCAGCGCGTGGGTGCGCCGCGCGGTGTCGACGGCGCGCTCGGCGGTGAGCTGCGCCGGGTCGGTCCCCCGGCTGAGCCGACGGTGGCGGGCGAGGTCCTCCAGTCCGGAGCGCACGAGCCATCCGGTCGACGCGATCCACGCGACCACACCGGCGAGGACCGCGAACACCACCAGCGCGAGGATCAGCGGCACGTCAGATCACCGCGTTGAGGACGAGCGTCAGCGGGACAGCCAGGAGCACCGCCGCCGAGAGGCTGGCCCCGATCAGTTTGCCCACGCCCGACCATCGGAGTTCGGAGCGTTCGGCCTCCAGCGCCGCCGGTGACAGCGGAGCCGCGAGGCGTCCGGCGGCGGAGGCCGCGGACTCGGCGACGGCGGGCCAGGTTCGCGGGACGTGCCGGTGCGGGTCGCTGCCGAGATCGTCGGCGGCCAGGAGGGCTCGTTGCTCGTCCCATTCCGCGAGGCGCTGGTCGAGTTCGGCGACAGCGGCCTCGGCCTCGGCGATCCGGCGGCCCTCGGACGTCCGCGAGAAGACCACCGAGGGGAACTGCATGACTCCAGCCTCCCCCACCCGACCGGCACCGGCAAGGGCGCGCACGTGTGAGGGCGCGAGGGCGCGCGGGCACGAGTGCGCGCGGGTGCGAGGGCGCGCCCTCGGTGCGATCGGCGCCGCCGCGCCTCACCCCTTGACCAGTCCCCCGTCCACGATGAGGTTCTGCCCGGTCACGGCCCGCGCCCACGGGGAGGCGAAGAACAGCACCGCGTCGGCGAGTTCGGCCGGGGTGATCGCGCGGCGCAGCGGCGTCCCCGACGCGATGAGGTCGAACACCTCTGCAGGCGTGGCGGCGCTCGCGGCGGTGGTGCGCAGCAGACCGCCGGAGACCATGTTCACCGTGATGCCGTCCGGTCCCAGATCGGTGGCGAGGGTCCGGGTCAGCGACAGCGCGGCGGCCTTGGCGGCGGTGTAGTCGTGGTACGGCACGACGGGGTGCTGGAACAGATTGGTGCCGATGTTCACGATCCGTCCGAAGCCGGCCTCCCGCATGCCCGGCAGCGTCGCCTGAGTGGTGGCGAGGGTGGCTTTCACGGCGCCGCGCAGTTGCGAGTCGAAGTCGTGCCAGGTGAGCGTCTCGGGTCGCGGGCGGGCGTCGCCGTTGAACTCGAAGTCGACCAGCGCGTTGTTGACGACCGTGGTGACGGGCGCGCCGAAGTGGCGACGGGCGGCGTCGACGAGGGCGTGCACCTCGTCGTCGTCGGTGACGTCGGCGCGTAGTGCGACGGTGCGGTCCTCGCCGAGCTCACGGACGAGGTCGGCGGCGGCCGACTCGCTGCGGTGATAGTTGACGACGACGAGAGCGCCCTCTCTGGAGAAGGCGCGACTGATGTCCGCGCCGAGCCCGCGGGCGCCGCCGGTGACGAGGACGACCTGCTCGTCGATCCGCACGCTGTTGCCGATATCCATTGCCACTCACTTCCCGGTGTTCCCGGCGAGGGTGGCGATGCGGCTCCGCTCCTCGGCAACGCAGGGCGCGTCCGATCGGCGACGGCACCGAGACCACCGTTGTGGTGGACGCGAGTGCTGTATCGACATTCCTTCGCTGGAACTACCCAGATCAGGTTCGACGGGTGTGATCTCAGCCGCCCGGATGGGCAGCACCCCGTGTCGCGGACCACCATAGATCACCGGCCGTCGCGGCGCGCGGTCCCCACGTCGATCCGCAAAACGCGTGTCGGTGCGAGTCAGTGCGTGGTCATCCCGCGGTCTCGTACCTGGCCGCCAGCTTCGACAGCGTCTCGGTGATGCCCGCCGCGTTCTGCTTGGACACCCCCACGATCTCGAAGAACCTGCCGAGCTTGGACGGCCGGTTGTCGAAGCTCTCGACGACCGTCGTCTTTCCGTCCCCCGCCGGGGTGAACTCCCAGCGCCACCGGTGCCCTGCGGGGTGCGCCCACTCGATCACCTTCTCCGCCGGGGTGTCACGGTGCTCGGTGACCGTGCAGGTGATGCGGTACGGCACGCCGTACATGCGCATCGCGGTGGTGAACTTGGCGCCGGGGTGCAGGGTGGCCGGCCCCTGGACGTTGTCGCGGACCGTTCCGGACCCGTCGACGAGTCCGTGCTTGCGAGGGTCGTTGACGAGGGCGAACAGTTCGTCGGCGGGCGCGTTCACGGTCACGCTGCGGGCGACCACGCGCGGTCCGCGGTCGATTGTGCTGATGGCGGTCATGGGGAGGTGGGACCTTTCCGGTCGGACTCGGCCTGGCGGCGAGCTCGGATGCGGTTCACCCCACCGTACGACCGCGCTCCGACATCACGCGGCGCTTCGTGTACGGCCGGCGGATCAGCTGACGGCCTTGAGCCCGACCACACCGCCGATGATCATGGCCAGGAACAGCACCTCCATCGCCGAGGCGGGTTCCGCCCCGGCGGCCATGGCGTAGACGACGGTCAGCGAGGCACCGATACCGACCCACACCGCATACGCCGTGCCCACGGGCAGCTCGCGCATCGCGTAGGCCAGACCGGCCATGCTCACGACCAGGGCGACGCCGAACACCACCGTCGGCCAGAGTCGGGTGAACCCCTCCGAACGGCCCATCGCGGTGGCCCACACGGCTTCGAGCACCCCGGACAAGACAAGCACGACCCACGCCATGACGGCCTCCTACGGGCCGTCTTGTCGCACACCGGGTACGGCACCCCTCGTCCGGAGGCCCCGGGCCGGGGCTCTGATCCCCAGGGTGGCAGTCCCGGTGGTCCCGGACAACATCAGATCCGTCACCGCGATGAGCGGCGCTAACTAAGGTGGCGTTCATGCGAGTGGGAACGGTCTCGGAGCTGTGGCGCTACCCAGTGAAGTCGATGCGGGGCGACCGCGTGGACGAGACGGCGGTGACCGAGCGCTGGGGCCTGCCCGGCGACCGGGGCTGGGTGATCAGGGACGAGGACGCCGGCGAGCTCCGCAGCGCCAAGAAGTGGGCGGAGCTGTTGCAGTTCCACGCGCGCTACGTCGAGGAGCCGCAGGACGACGCGACGCCGACCATCGAGATCGACTTCCCGGACGGCTCGTCGATGCGCAGCGATGACGACACCGTCCACGAGGCTCTCTCGGCCGCGCTGGGTCGGCGCGTCACCCTGTGGCCGCGTCGGCCGGTCGACGATCACGAGCACTACCGCCGTCGCGCCGTCGACGAGGCCGACCTGCGTACCCAGCTCGGCCTGGGGCCCGACGACCCGTTCCCCACATACTCGGGAATGCCCGAAGATCTGCTGACCGAGCTCGGCTACTACGCCACCCCGCGCGGGACCTACTTCGACGCGATGCCGCTGTCGCTCCTGACCAGTACCGCGATGTCGTCACTGCAGGCCGCGGTGCCGGACGCGGTGATCGATCCGCGCCGGTTCCGCAAGAACCTCATCGTCACCCACGAGCCCGGAGGCGACGGGCATCCCGAGTTCGACTGGGTCGGCCGCCGGCTGACGATCGGCGAGGTGACCTGCGACGTCGTCTCGCGCATCTCCCGCTGCAGGATGGTGCCCCTCCCGCAGGCGGAGCTGCCGCACGACCGCAGCGTCCTCCGGTCACTCGCGCGCGACAACGGCGCGGAGTTCGGCGTCTACCTCCGCGCGCTCTCGCCCGGCACGATCCGGGAAGGCGACGAGGTCCAGCTGGCCTGAACCGCTGCCCGCTCGCCTGAGCCTCTGCCCGTCGGACTTGTCGCGGTCCGTCTACCGCGGCCGATCGCGGACGCCCCACGCCCCGAGCCAGATCGCCTTGAGCGCCGCCAGCATCCGCGCGGACTCGGCCTCAGCGGGCCTGACCGACCGGTCCTGGAGGAAGGCCATGACGATCATGTCGGTCAGCCTCTCGCTGATCGCCCCGTGGTCATCGGACAGCGGCGCGATCAGCCCGGCCTCGGCATCCCGACTCATCTGCAGCGAGAGGTGACGATTCAACTCTGAGACGAGTTCCGACCAGCGTGACCTCACCTCGTCGTCGTACCCGGTCGCCTGCACGCCGGCGACCATCACCTGGTCGTGTTCCAACCACGCCGCGTAGGACTGGCCGAAGAGTCTGTCGAAGTAGGCGGCGTGGGATTCACCCGCGAGTCGGTCGTAGCTGCCGACGGTCTTCGTCCAGTCGTCCCACGCCCGTCCGACCAGCTCCCCCAGGACATCGGCCTTGGACTCGAAGTAGAAGTAGAAGTTGGGTCGTTTGATCCCGGCGGCCTCGGTGATGTCCTTGACCGAAATGTCGGGTGCCGGCATCCGGTCGAGCAGGCGCTCGAACCCGTCGAGAATCGCCTGCCGCTGCACCTCGCCCCGTGGGACGCGCCTCCGGCTCCCACCGGACGGGTCTGTGGTCGCTGGCGCTGTCGGGCTCGGGGGCATGGTCGAAAGCCTAGGGTCGGTGCCCGCGGAGTCCGCCAGGCGTGCGGGGCGGGCAGGAGAGTGACGAGTGAGAGGCCGCCACCCGGACGACGTGCCGGGCGGCGGCCACTGGGATTCGGCGGGCGATCAGGCCACCGGGACCGCGTCGCGCGCGGGCTCGAAGACCAGACCCTCGAACCGGCCCGAGTTCCACCAAGCCTCGATCATGTTCCAGAAGTCGATCTCCGAGGAGTTGTACACATCGCGGAAGACCGCCTTGGACACCTCGCCCTGACCGTTGTAGTAGCCCGGCGTGCAGGCCCCCCAGTACGCCTCGCGCGGCTCGTTGGACCGCCGGACCTCGGCGACCCAGTCCGCCTCGGCCTCGGCGGTGGGCTCGAAGGTCCCGATGCCGCTGTCCAGCAGATGCCGCACGAGCCGGGCCGCGTGACGCGCCTTGCGGTCGAGCATGTAGACGAAGTTGACGTAGTAGGCGGTCTGCGACATCCCGAGCTCCACGAAGTTCGGGAAGCCGCGCGTGAAGAACCCGTGGAAGGTCCTCGCCCCCTCGGAGAAGTACTCCTGCATCGAGTGGCCCTCGCGCCCGATCACGTCGTAGCCGTAGATGCCCGCCGGGCCGGACCCGGTCTCGAAGCCGGTCGCGAAGATGATGCAGTCGACCTCGTAGTGCGTGCCCGCGACGACGATCCCGGATGAGGTGATCCCGTCGATCCCCGCGGGAGACGCGGCGAGGGTGACGTTGGGACGATTGAACGCCTCGAGGTACTCGTCGTTGAAGCACGGTCGCTTGCACATGTACCCGAACCACGGCTTGAGGCCGTCGGCGGTCGCGGGGTCGGTGACGATCGAGTCGACCCTGGCGTGGGCGCTCATGAGCAGGTTCATGTCCGCCAGCTCCGCGACCAGGGCCTGGTCCCCCTCGGGGAGTTCGCCGACCGGCACGTCCACCAGATGCTGCCCGGTCAGCTCGGGGAACAGGTGGGTCCAGCCGTCGTCCACCAGGTTTCCCTCCACCTCGTGGCCGGAGATGATGCCGTTGAAGTTGGCGTGCCGTTCGTACTGCCAGCCCGGCGTCAGCGAGGCCACCCACTCCGGATCGGTCTTACGGTTGTTCCGCGGCTGGACGACGCTCGGCGTGCGCTGCACGACCACCAGCTCCTTCGCGTCCTGCGCGAGGTACGGCACGACCTGCACCCCGGTGGCACCGGTACCCACCACCGCGACGCGCTTGTCCCGGAGATGCGCGAGGTCGCCGGCTGCCGAGCCGCCGGTGTAGCCGTAGTCCCACCGGCTGGTATGGAAGATCTTGCCCTCGAAGTCGCCGATTCCCGGCACCTTGGGCAGTTGCGGCTTGGTCAGCGCGCCATTGGACCGTAGGAGGACCCGGGTGACGAAGCGGTCGCCGCGGTCGGTGGTGACCTCCCAGCGCTGGATCTGCTCGTCCCAGCGCGCGTGAGTGGCACGGGTCTGGAAGTACGTCCTGTCATAGAGGCCGTAGTGCCTGCCGATGCGCTGCGCGTGCTCGAAGATCTCGGAACCATCCGCGTAGCGCTGGCTGGGCACGTAGCCGGTCTCCTCGAGCAGGGGCATGTAGATGTGCGACTCGATATCGCACTGCACGCCCGGGTAGCGGTTCCAGTACCAGGTCCCGCCGAAGTCGCCGCCGTACTCCACGAGCCGGAAGTTCTCCACGCCGTTCTGCGCGAGGTACGCCCCGGCGGTCAGGCCCCCGAAGCCGCCGCCCAGCACCAGGGCGTCGAGCTCCTCCGTGACGGGCTCACGGGTGATGGGCTCGGAGAACGGGTCGCTGTCGTCGACCTCGAGCACATCGTCGAGCCCTTGGAACTGGGCCAGTTGGTCCTTGCGCTCGCGGGCCTGCTTGTCGGCCTCGAAGCGCTGGCGGAGGTGATCGGGGTCGAAGTCGATGTCGATGGCGATCTTCGATTCAGGGAGGGTGAAGGGCATATCGCGTCCTTAGCCGAGCGGGAGGCCGCCCGCGGTCGAGGGGAGTGGACGGCCTGTCGAAAAAACTTGACTCCGCGTCAAGTTGTGACCAAGGTTACACTCTTGCTGTGACGTACGCAACACCGCGCGTCGGAGCGGACGATGCTGACGCCGGGCGCCGGGACACCCACCCCTCTCACGCGCGCTGGGTACGGTGTGGCCCACCATGACCCCTCCCCTCACCCCCTCCGCCGGTTCCTCGTCCGATCCTGACCCTGCCGCCGGCCCGGGCGACATGACCGCCGGCGCGGCCGATCCCCGACCTCCGCTGAAGGTGGCCGTGGTCGGCGCCGGCGCGATCGGCGGCGCCGTCATCGAGGCGTTGGAGCAGGGGCGGGTCCCCGGCGCCAGGCTGTCCGCGGTCCTGCGCTCGAGCAGCGACCCGGCGGAGGTCACGGCGGCCATCGACGCGGCCGACGTGGTGGTCGAGGCCAGCACGGTCGACGCCGCCGAGGACCTCATCCCGCGGGTCACCGCCGCCGGCACGGACATCGTCGTGTGCTCGTGCGGCGTGTTCGCCCGCCACGACGACCCCCGGGACCTCCTCGCGGGCGGGCCCGGCGCCGGTCGCGTACTCGTCCCCGCCGGGGCCATCGGGGGACTCGACGTCCTCGGGGCGGCCGCCCGCGCCGGGGCCTCCGATGCCACGGTCCGCCACTACACGATCAAGCGACCCACGGCCCTGGACGTCGACGAGCAGCTCACCGATCGCCGCGAGGTCTTCCGCGGCTCGGCCCGCCGGGCGGCGCTCGAGTTCCCGCGCACCTCCAACGCGTCCGTGGCCCTCGCGCTGGCCACCCTCGGCCTGGACCGGACCGAGGTGATCGTGGTCGCCGACGCGGACGTCAGACGCACCCGTCACGTCGTCGAGTGGGAGTCGCCGGTGGGCCGCTACGAGCTGCAGTTCGAGAACTCCGTCGACCCCGACTCCGGTGGCCGCACATCCGCGATCACCGCCTGGTCGGTGGCCGAGGTCCTGGGCGCCCTCGCGGCCGGCGCCGGCCCGGGGGTCGTCGTGCTCACGGGCGGCCGACCGGTGGAAGGCCACGCGACGAGCCCCTAACCTGTGGGTTCCAGTCGATCGAGAGGTGCGAAATGACCAACGCCCGACCGTCAGACCCCGACCCCAGCGAGAGCTCTGACGTGGACAGCCACGGTGCGGCCCCTGCCGGCATCACGCCGGACTCCGACTCCACCTCGTTGCAGTCGGACAGCGCCACCAGCAAGCAGGGCCCGACGGAGCAGCAGAGCCCGACACCCCAGCCGGGGAACAAGAGTGCCTACGTGTGGATCGCGGTCATCGCCGTCGTCGTCGTCCTCGTCGTCATCGGCCTCGTCGGCTACGCGTTCGAAGTGTTCTGACGCCATGCCCGCCGCGTTCGACACCGTGATCGTCGGGGCGGGTAACGCCGGGGTCTCCCTGGCGGCCCGCCTCAGGCGCGACGGCGTGCGCAGCGTCGCGCTCATCGACCCCAGCCCCGTGCACCGGTACCGGCCGATGCTCAACTACGCGGCGGCCGGGCAGGCCCGCATGTCCCGGTACGAACGGCTCATGGCGACCGTCGTCCCCGACGGCGTGGAGCTCCTCCCCCAGGCGGCGACCCGCGTCGACCCGGCCGAACGCACGGTCACCCTCGACACGGGCGCCACCGTCGGTTACCGCGACCTCGTGCTGTGTCCCGGCCTGACCCCGCACTGGGACGCGGTCCCGGGACTGCAGGAGGGTTACGTCGACGGGTGGGCGGTATCCGCGCACGTACCCGAGTACGCCGGCCGGGCGTGCGCCGCCCTGGTCCGCGTCCGTGAGGGCACGGTGGTGTTCTCGGTGCCGCCGGAACCCGCCTCCTGCGGCGGGACCGTGCTCAAGGCGATGTTCCTGGCATGCGACCGCTGGCGGCGCGAGGACGTGCTCGACCGGATCGACGTGCACCTGGTGACCCCGTTCCGCGGGCTCCTCGGCCACGAGCACGCCGACCGGAGGCTGCGACCGTTCATCGAGCAGTACGGCATCACCGTCCATGAGCAGTCGCGCGTCGACGCCGTGGACCACCACGCCCGCACGGTGTCGGTCGACGGCCCGGCGCCTGCGACCATCGAGGACGTCCACCTGGCCTACGTCACCCCGCACACCCGTGCGCCCCGGTTCGTCGCCGACTCGGGGCTCGCCACCGACGACGACGCCGCCCTGGTCGACGTCGACCCGGGCACCCTGCGCCACACGCGCGTCGACACGGTGTGGGGCCTGGGTGACGCCGCGACGGTCGGGACCCGCCCGTCGGGTGGCGCACTGCGCGCGCAGGTCGGGGTGGTGGCCGACAACCTCCGCGCCGCCCGCGACGGTGGAGAGCTACGGGAGTACGACGGCTACACGGTCATCCCCGTCGCCGTGAGCAGGAACCGACTGGTGCTCGACGAGCACGACCGGGACGGTCGGCCGGCCCCCTCGGTGCGCGGGATCGACCTCACCGTGCCACGGCGCATCACGTACGCGTTCGACCGGTTCGTCCAGCCCGTCGTGTACTTCCGCAAGCTCCTGCGCGGACGCGTCTGAACCGGCGGGCGTCCTGCCGCGTGTCCGCGCGTGGTCACCGGTGTGAGCCTCGAGCCGGTCGTCCACGTATCCTGGAACGATGCGCTGGCCTATTGCTACTGGGCGGGTGATGCGCGGCGGGTCCTACCTGTGCCACGACTCGTACTGCTACCGGGTGGCGGCGCGGTCGGCCGACACGGCCGGGTCAGCGACCGCCAACCTCGGCTTCCGCTGCGTTCGCGACGTGTGAGCCGGGGGCGGACGCACCCTGCCCGGCCGAGCCCTGCCCGGCCCGCAGCGCCGCCTCGATCATGTCGTAGAGGTGGGCCACGACCTTCTCGAAGTCGGTGTTGACCACAGTGCTGCTGGCGTCGCGACGGTCCTCGTAGACCGCCAGCGCGCCGGTGAACATCTGCGTGGCCAGATCGATCCGCTCGAACGCCACCCGCCGCGGCAGGTGTGAGCACACGTCGATGAGCCGCACCACCACGTCGTCGGTCGCCGTGCGCAGCCGCACCTCCGGCGCCTCCGGGCCCATCACCGGACCCACCCGCTGCAGGAAGCGCGCGTAGTGGGTGGCGTCCGGCGACGCCCGCAACAGCTCGACGATCGGCTCGAACAGGACCCGCACCAGCGAGGCGGGTCCGTGCCCAGGCCGTGCTCGTCGATCTCGGCGAGCCGCTGCTGCCGCACCGAGTCCAGGGCGGTCAGCCTGCGCCGCAGCACCTGCCGGATGAGCCCGTCCCGGCCCCCGAAGTGGTACTGCACCGCCGAGTTGTTCCGTTGCCCGGCGGCCGCCGCGACGTCGCGCATCGACACGCGGTCCAGGCCGCGTTCCCCGATCAGCTTCTCGGCGATCTCGATCATCGCCGTCTTGGCGTCCCTGGTCTGGGAGGCGCCGTTCGCCCCGGCGTCGTCCGGGACTTCGTTCGTCCGCTCCATCGGACCCACTCCTCCACGCCTTCATCCTCGACCGACTGCGTCACGGCCGCGTCGGCCGACCCCGGCGGGCCGGCGGTTCGGATCAGATCTTGGCCGCGCCGGGGCTCCACTTGCGGCCGGCCGCCTCGCCCAGCTGGTTGAAGCTCAGGACGGTGAGGAACAGCACGAACGCCGGGATACCTACGAGGTAGGGATACCGCTCGAAGTCGGGCTGGCCGGCGCTGATCATGTTGCCCCAGGTCGGTTCGGGGCGGGGAATGCTCAGTCCCAGGTAGCTCAGCGACGCCTCGGCCACGATGAGCACCGCGACCAGCATGAAACTGTAGGACAGCACGGGCGCCACGATGTTCGGGGCCACCTCGCGCAGCATGATGCGGATCTCGCCGGCGCCGAGCGAGCGGGCGGCCGTGACGAACTCGCGGCCTGCGAAGCTCATGGCGTTGGCGCGCACGAGTCGCGCGTACGAGGGCACCACCATGACGCCCAGGGCGAGCGTGACGTTGAGCAGTGTCGGCTCGAGGACCGTGACGATCGCGATGAGCAGGATCAGGGACGGGAACGCGAGCAGCACGTCACTGATGATGGACACGACGCGGTCGGCCCAGCCGCCCTTGTAGCCGGCGATGAGACCGAGCGTGCCGCCGATCAGACCACCGATGACGACGCCGCCGATACCCACGGTGATGGAGACCCTGGCGCCGTAGAGCAGGCCGCCGAGGATGTCGAGGCCCTGACGGCGTCGAAGCGCGTGGCGACCATCGCGTTCAGTTGCGGGTCGAGGGCCTCGATGCGCGCGATGGCGTCCTCGAGCACCTCCGCGGCGGTGGTGACTCCGGAGGCGATGTCGGCGGCCAGGGCGAGCGCATCGCGGCCGGCGGCATCGGAGCCGCCCGGGGCGACGGGAGTGTCGGTGCCGCCGGTGGCGGCGGGGGTGTCGGTCATGGCGGGGGCCTTTCGGTGCGGGGCGTCAGGCGACGGCGCTGGGTCGGTGGACGACGGCGACGACGACGAGGTCAGCCCCAGCGCGACTGCCCGCCATCGAGCGGGATGGTCGCGCCGGTCAGATACGAGGCCTCTGCCGAGCAGAGCCAGGCGACGGGTCGGCCGATGTCGGCGACGGGGTCCCCCACCCGGCCGGCGGGGATGCCGGCGATGAACTCGGCGGCCTCCTCCGGGTTGTTGTCCATCCACCAGTCGAGCCCGGGGCTGTGGGCGTGGGGCGCCACGTTGAGGGCGCGGATGCCGTCGGCGGCCCACTCGTAGGCGGCGGCGCGGGTCAGGGCGCGGACGGCCTCCTTCACCGCGGCGTAGATGCCGTAGTTGGCGGCGTCCCAGCGCACGGCGGCGGAGGTGACGAGGTTGATGACGGTGCCGCCGCCGCGCTTGGCCATCTCGGGGCGGGCGAGCTTCATGAGGCTCAGCGTGACGCGGGGGCCGCCCTCGAAGGCGGTGCGGAAGTCGTCGTCCGGGTAGTCCGACAGCGGTAGAGGCATGGCCATGTTGGCGTTGTTGACGAGGATGTCGACGCCGCCGAGGCGCTCCACCGCCGTGGAGATGATGGTCTCGGGGGCGTCCTCGGCGATGATGTCGGCGGCCAGGCATTCTGCGGTGCCGCCGGCGGAGCGGATCTCCTCGGCGACGCGCTCGAGCTTGTGCATCTTGCGGCCGACGAGCAGCACGGCGGCACCGGACTCGGCGAGGCCGAGCGAGATGCCGCGGCCCACGCCCTGGCCGCCGCCGGTGACGATGGCGACCTTGCCGGCCAGTCGGGTCGAGGTGTCCTGGGCCCGGGTGTTC
This sequence comes from Dietzia massiliensis, assembly GCF_018390595.1. Classification (GTDB taxonomy): domain Bacteria; phylum Actinomycetota; class Actinomycetes; order Mycobacteriales; family Mycobacteriaceae; genus Dietzia; species Dietzia massiliensis. The sequence goes on along the minus strand of NZ_JAHBAV010000045.1, from coordinate 11,471 downwards.
TGGCTCGCGGTGTTCTGGTTCGCGGAGCTCTGCGGTGTGTCGGTCATGGGGTCCTCCGTGGGTGGTGCGGTGACGGGTGGGTGGGGCTCACGCGGTGACGATGGTGAGCAGGCCGGCGATCACCACGAGGACGATCACGGCCGAGCGGAACAGGTGGGTGGGCAGGCGCCGGGCGATCGCGATGCCCAGTTGGTTGGCCGCGACCCCCGCGACGACGCACGCCGCGAGCAGCGGCCACAGGCCGGGCAGGTCGATGCCCGTGCCCGACCACAGCAGCGCGAGCGAGACGATGCTCGTGATGACGAAGTAGCCGGCGAGGTCCGCGATGAAGCTCATCGGCGGGATCTTCGCGCGGCCCAGCAGCAGGACGACGGGTGGGCCGTTCAGCGAGGTGGTGGTGGAGAAGTACCCGCCGATCGCGCCTGCGGCCGGCTTGAGGTGGTGATCCGGGAGCAGCGTGACGGTCTGCACGCCCAGCCAGGCCCCGGGCACGGACGCCGCACCCAGGACGGCGACGCGCCGCCAGTCGATGTGCTCGCGCAGCTGCACGGTGACGCCCACGCGGGTGATGAGCGCGACGACCAGGTTGACCACCACCGTCTCCGCGAGGCCGATGCCCGCGGTGAGCATGAGCGGCGTGGCGATGAGCGAGGTGCCGAACCCGGTGGCGCCGCCGATCACCGAGGCGGCGGCCACGCACAGCGCGGCGATGACGATCAGGTCCACTCGTCACCGTCACGGCCGTCGGCTGCGCTGTCGCTCCGGGCGGTCTGCGCCGCTGTCACTTCTCGTCGGCGGGGGCCAGGTGGTTGTCGTTGAGCCGGAAGCTGGGCACGTCCTTGAGGTTGATCATGGCCTCGTAGGTGCGCTTGTAGCCGGTGCGGGTGATGACCCAGCGGCCGTCGACGCGGGCGTAGGCGTCGTCGTAGAAGGCGCTGCCGAAGATGAACGTGTCGTACTCGGGCACGATGACGCGGTCCTGCAGGTACCAGCGACCGGTGGCGGTGTCGCCGTCGATCTCGATCTCGGGGTGGTGGGCCTGGTGCTCGGTGATGACACCGTCGGTCATCTGCTTCCGCAGCCCGGCCACGACCTCGTCGCGGCCGGTGTAGCTCAGGCGCTTGCCGTAGGAGGCGGTGACCTCGGGGGCGAGGGTCTGGGCGAGCTCGTCCCACAGCCGGAGGTCGACGCAGCGCAGGTAGCGGTACTTGAGGGCCTTGATGGCGTCGATGTCGTCGCGGCGGTCGGTGGTGGTCATGAGGGCCTTTCGCACGGGTGGGGGCGCACGGATCGCGCGCTCTGCCCCAGACTGTAGTCAATTGTGTACAGTCCGGGAATGGAAACCGGGAAGAACGCCGCCGCCCGCCCGACCGGTCGCGACGAGGTCCGCTCGGCGGTCCTGCGCGAGGCCCGTCGACTGCTGTCGGAACGCGGGCCGCACGTCCCGCTGCGCGACATCGCGGATGCCGCGCAGGTGAACCTCGGGCTCATCCACCGGCACATCGGTCGCAAGGACGCGCTGATCACGGCGGTGATGCAGGACGCGGTGCGGTTCGGCGCGGCGCGGCTCGAGAACCTCGACGACGCGGGCGAGGCCGTGCGCGGGATGCTGCTCGGCGCCTCGTCGCACCCGGAGATCAGTCGGCTGCTGGCGTGGTTGGCGCTGGACCGCGAGGCCGCGTTCCCGCCGATGCTCGACCCCTCGCAGCGGCCGGCCGCCGCGTTGCGCCGGATGACCTCTCCCCCGCCGGCCGGTGACGTCGAGCTGCTGCTGGTGTTCACGGCCGTCTACGGGTGGCCGGTGTTGCGCGGGGCCCTGCTCGACGCGCTCGACATCCCCGAATCTGAGCGTGACGGCATCGACGAGCGCCTCGCCGACCTGCTGGCCAGGGTCGTCACCGGAGAGCGCTGAACTCGCCGTCACCGCCGCGAACCCCGGAGGCTCATCCCTCAGCCCGCGCCCGCTCGTTCACCTAGGGTGGCCGGGTGATCCGTTCCCTTGCCGCTGGCCTCTTCTGGCGCTTCAGCCGCTGGACGCTGTCCACCAGCCCCGGCCCGGATCGACCGACGATCCTTCTCGGCGCCCCACATACGTCCAACTGGGACTTCGTATTGATGCTCGGCATCGCATGGCGTCTGGGCATCGACGTTCACTGGCTGGGCAAGGCCAGCCTCTTCTCCGGCTGGCGCGGGCCGCTCATGCGGGCGCTCGGCGGGGTCGCCGTGGACCGCGGGAGCCCGGCCCGGGTCGTGGAGGACATGGTCCGGCAGGTCCACGCCGGAGAAACGTTCTGTCTGGTCATCACGCCGGACGGCACGCGCAGTGGGCACTCACGCTGGAAGTCCGGCTTCTACCGGATCGCGCGGGAGACGGGCCTCCCGGTGGCGCTCGGGTACGTCGATCGGGCCACCATGACGACCGGGCTGGGCCCCACGTTCGAGCTGACAGGCGACGTCGCGGCGGACATGGACCGCATCCGCGCGTTCTACGCGGACAAGGCCGGCTTCCACCCGGACAGACGCGTCGAGCCGCGGCTGGCCGACGAAACCCGCACGCGGGACGTGGAGCAGCCGGACCCCTGAGTGTCGCCGCGCGCCCGGGAGCCCGGTGCGGCCAGGTGCGGCCCTGTCGGCCCACCGTCCCGCGCCCCTATGCGGGACACTGACGTCATGGACGACCTGCGAGTACCCCCGGGGCCTGGCGCTTCCCGCGGTCTCGTGATCCCGGCCGGAGAACTGCTCGAGCGGTTCTCCCGGTCGTCGGGCCCGGGCGGGCAGCACGTCAACACCACCGATTCGCGGGTCCAGCTCAGCCTCGATCTCGCCACGACGACGGCCCTGGACGAGTCTCAGCGCACCCGAGCGCTTCAGGCGCTCGCCGCGAGATTGTCGGGCTCCGTCCTCACCGTGGCCGCGGAGGAGAACCGCTCCCAGCGGCGCAACCGCGCGACGGCACGGCAGCGACTCGCCGACCTGCTGCGCGACGCCGTGGCACCGCCGCTCCCGCGGAGGCCGACCAGGCCCACCCTCGGCTCGCGCCGCCGACGACTCCAGCACGAGCGTCGACGCACCGAAATCAAGCGCAATCGCCGACGCCCCGACCTCGACTGATCGCCTTCCACGCGCCCCTCGCCGAGGTGCGAATCGGTGCCTGTCGGCGAACCCCGCATACCCGACGACATAATCGAGCTTCCGTTACCGCCGGACGTCCTCGCGGATTCCACCGCGATTTCGGACCTTGTCACAGCTGCCCACAACGGTAGCCTGGGCGCATGAGCACTTCCGAGATGATCAGGTCCCATCCGAATCCGACCGACGGGCTCGACGTCAAGCTGCTCGCAGGGGCCCTCGAGGCGTCCGCAGCGTGCGCGACGATCTGCTCGTCGTGCGCGGACGCCTGCCTGGGCGAGGAGTCGGTCGCTGACCTGCGCGACTGCATCCGCACCGATCTCGACTGCGCCGACGTCTGCGCGGCCACCGCGGCACTGCTCAGCCGCCGCACCGGCAGCAACCTTGAGGTGGTCAAGGCGCAGCTGGTGGCGTGCCGGACCGCCTGCGCGGCCTGCGCCGACGACTGCGAGCAGCACGCCGACATGCACGAGCACTGCCGACTGTGCGCCGAGGCGTGCCGTCGGTGCGAGAAGGCGTGCGCTGATCTCCTCGCCGCGATCGGCTGACCGACCCGCCAGCTCAGCGCCCGGCCCGCCGGCTCAGCGCCCGGCCCTCAGCTGCCTGCGGCCCTCGCCAGCGACTCCACGATCCAGGCGCCCCACTCCGGCGACTCGACCCCCACCCGGATCACGCGGCCGTCGTGGAGGTGGAACGCGACGCAGGTCGAGGAGTGTCCGGCGTCGATGAAGATCTCGCCGTCGCGGCGCAATGATCCGCGGTTGCCCCACTCTCGGCCGATCGGCGTGACCGCCTCGACGTGCACGGACCTGATCTGTTCGGCCGGGATGCGCCTGCGCCACAACGGGAACAACGCGATGCGGACGGTCCCGTCATCGGCGGAGATCGTCGTGCCCCCGGCCCAGTACACCGCCACGGCGGCCGCTCCCAGCGCGAAGAGGACGAACGCCGGCACCAGAGCCACCTGCCCGGCCAGCGCACCCGCCACGAGCGCCACCAGCGGGACCATCGCCAGCGCGGTCACGCCCCAGCGGTACGCCGTCGGCAGCCTGTTCCCGTACACCCTGTCCACGAGGTCGACCCTAGCCAGTCCCGGACGGCCGTCGGTCAGTACTGGACGCCCACTGACTTCCGTTCTCCCAGTTCAGCCCCGAGGCCCGCTGGATAGTGAGGTAACGCTTACCGTCCGCGCGCCGATGTAGAGCGCGGGAGAGGGGACGGTTCGATGTCTCCCGGATGAGCACCCGCCGACCGGCCCGGGTGCCTGGCGAGGGGGCACGATGATCGGTTTCCGGCGGTCCGGCGACAGATGGCGGGTCGGGGCGGGGCGCCGCGACGCCGTTGACCCGCTCGCCGCCGACACCGCGCGGGGCGACGGCGTGACCGACCCGCCGCCCGCCTCCCCGTCGTCCGACTCGACGTCGCATGCGGCGCTCGGCTGGACGATGGTCGCGGTCGCGGCGGTGGTGCTGGTGTTCCTGCTGGCGCCGTTCGGCCCGCGGGGCGCGTCGTCGGCCATCGATCCGGCCACGTCCACGGGCCCCGATGCGCCGCTCGAGTCGACGAGTCCTCGGACCTGGGTCCTGTCGTCCACGGTCGTCACTTCGTTGCCCGCCGACCACGCAGCGCCGGAGCCCGGTCTCGATGGCACCGATGCCACGGGCGAGCGCCCGTCGCCGTGGATCATCCGGGTGCCGCGGACCACTCCGGCCGGCCAGGCGGATCACCCCGCCACCGCCCCGACCGTCTCCGTGTCCGCCACCGCCGCATCGCCGGCCGCCCGAGCATCGGCGTCCGTCCCGGCCACGTCCACCGGCTCGCCGGGCGGATCGTGCCTGCCGTCGTCGCCCGCGGAAACCGCGTCGCCTCCCGCGGCCACCGCGTCGTTGCCCGCCGTCGACGGAGACGGGGTCGGAAGGGGCGGCGACGCCGGGCCGGGCGAGCTCGGGTCCACGTCGGGCCCGAACGGCGACGCCGGCCGGGCCGCGCCCAGCGACGGCGCCCGCGGCGGCTGAACCGGCGCGGCTGATCAGCGCGGGTAGAGCGCTGCGGCGCTGCGGCGCGGACTGCCTACAGCGCGTGCTCCTGGAGGGGCCGACCCTGCGCGCCCAGCAGCGGGGTCAGTCCCCCGCCGGTGCCGTCGTTGCGCCACAGGTAGCAGACGCCGGTCCGGCTGTCGCGCAGGATCTCGATGCGCCCGCCGAACCCGACCGACTCGGAGTGGATCTTCTCGAACCGCTTGTCCTTCTTCGCCATGCGCTCATCGTCGCACTGAGCCACCGCGCCTCACCCGCATGCCGTGCCCACCCACCGCGGCCATGCCGCCATATCCCCGCTCACCGGGCGGCGTGGACGACGACGACGAGCTCGACCTCCCCGGAGGGGGCTCAGGAGTCGTGCGAGCGGGTCAGTCCGCGTGTCGCCTCGGCGACGGCACGATTGGGGGCGCGGAGTTCATACGAGGCGGGTTGCGGGGTGGGCGCCGGGTCCTGAGCGCGGGCGCGGGCGGTGAAGGGGCGTGCGCCCGGTCCGCTGATGAGCCGGACCGCGACGACCACGCCCACGAAGACCATGAGCGTGAACAGGGCGGGCATCATCCAGGTGGTGTTCGTGAGCAGGGCGGCACCGGCGTCCAGCTCCGCTGCGGCTACGGCGCCGGTCAGGGACGTGGTGATCGTGGTCAGAGTGCTCATGGTGGGGCCTCCCGTCTTTCGCGTCTGTCAGGGATTCGGAGTCCTCCCGCGTCGGGATGGGTGGCGGGCCCGGGTTGTTCCCCGAGGCGCGCGTGACGGGGGTCGGGGTGACCCTGATCCTGACCCGGATCTTCGGTCCGCACGGCGTGAATATGCGGTGGCGGGGGTTATGTTGGTGGGAGTCCCACCCGGCCCCGAGTCTCGAATCGAGTCACCATGAACGAGCAGTACCCGCGGCGGCAGGACGGGCCGTGGACCGAGGGCGGCCACGACGACCGGGACCGCTCGGCGCTGCCGGACCATCTGAACCCGACCGAGCAGTTCCCCACGGCGTCGTACCCGGCGGAACGGTTCTCCGATGACCGGGCCGCGACCGAGCAGTTCCCGGGCGAGCAGTTCCCGACCGAGCGCCTGCCGACCGCCGAGAGCGTCGAGCGCTACTCGGGGCACCGTCAGCCGGAGCCCTACTCCCCACCGTCGGAGCCCCAGCACTACGGGCGGCCAGTCGACCACCAGCCGTTCGCGCGGCCAGCCGAGCCCCAGCCCTACGGGCGACCGGCCGAGCCGCTGGCCCACGAGGGCGGTTTCCCTTACGGCATGCCGCCGGCCGCGCCGTACGGGGCGCCCTCGCCGTACGGGTACGGCGACCCGTACGTCCCTCAGCACCTGCACGTGCCCCCGCCGCAGTTCCAGCAGGGCCCGTACCCGCAGCAGTTCGGCTACCCGCCGATGCAGCAGACCGTCTACGTCCACGGCGCCCCGGCGAGGCGGGTCAACCACGCCCTGCACCTGGTCCTGACGATCGTGACGTTCGGGCTCTGGCTGCCGGTGTGGATCATCCTGGCGATCGCCAACTCCTGACGCGCCCCGGCCACCGCTCGGTGATGAGCGCGGTCACCTCGTCGACCCACTGTTCGTCCAGCGCGGCGTCGCGACTGACGAGGAGCCGGAAGATCGCCGCGCCCGCGACGACCTCGGCGAGCACCGGCAGCGGGTCATCGGCGCGGCGGGTCCGGCCGAACCGTGACTCGAACGCGGGCAGGTCGCCGGCCAGCCGCGCGATCATCCGGCAGGCCATCGTGCGGTCGACACTGGCGCGGGGTGGGCAGGTCACGGCGGCCGTAATGACCTCGGCGGCCTTGGCGGCTGCCGCCGGGCCCGAGCCGGAGTCGCGGGCCATCCGGCTGTTGGCCCGACTGGCGCGGGGCGGCGCGCGGGGTCGCGAGGAGACCAAGTCGAAGATGGCGCTGATGTCGCACGCGCTCAAGCGCGGCTGCGGAGGCGCGGCCGGCGCGGCGACGGTGGCCGCCGCGAGAGACCGCGGGCGGGGAGATCGTGGGCCGACCGGCGAGCCGCGGAACGGTGGAGGGCGCCGTGCGGGTGGCGCGCTCGATCGTCGATGCCCGCGAGGTCCGGCCCGGCGAGGTGCTCGTCGCGCGCGTGACGGACGTGGGCTGGACGCCGTATTTCACGGTGATCGCTGCGCTGGTCACCGACATCGGGAGCTCGGTCTCGCACGGTGCGGTGGTCGCGCGCGAGTACGGCCTGCCGTGCGTGGTGAACACGATCGTCGCCACGCAGACGCTACGCACCGGCGACCGCGTCCGCGTAGACGGAGACCGGGGCGTGGTGACGCGGTTGGAGGGGTGAGGCGCTGGGCGTCCGTGTGGATCGCTGCCGCCCGGGGCGAGGCCACCGACCTGAGCGGCTCCGGCGATGTCGGGCTGGCCCCGGCCCCTGCTGCAGCGCCGTCACTCTGTCGCGCGGTCACACCTGCTCACGTTTTCCCAGGTCCACTTCGCCACCATGCCGCATTTGTGACCACTTTCCGGGGGTCGGGGCACGGCGAGTCCCGGGTGCGGCGCTGGTGGCCGACCTCGATGGCAACAGCATGAGGCGTGACAAGGGCTGGTGCTCGGCCCCTGGATGACGGGCCGACGCGCTGCCCAGTGGCGGCGCCGGCGACAGGCTGCTAGACGTGGAGGTCCACGCGCCCCCATGCCACGAGGAGGACGAGATGATCACCGAGGACCCCATCGACCCGGACGAATACACCCCGGGCCCTGATTCGGTCACCGCTCCCGAGGAGTACGAGCCCGAGGTGACCGTCGACGACCCCTTCCGCGAGGCAAATCCGGCGGACGTCGCCGAGCAGGCCATCGAGCTGCCCGACGACGACGGCGACCCGGAAGGTGACGACGACGACGAGGTCAGCTGACCCTGCTAGATGACGGCGAGGGGCCGGCTCCATGTGAGCCGGCCCCTCGCCGTCTAACCGGTCTGTACTACTCGCAGGCGACGCCATCGTTGTCCCGGTCGAGCGCGGGCCGATACGCCGCGTCACCGCGGTAGATCGGGGCGATGCCCAGCCGACGCGCCTCGGTGCAGTTGGCCACGTGGTATCAGCAGTGCGGCCGCTCAGGTAATCGCCTTCTCATCTTCGCGCGTTGCGCGTTCGCGGAGAGCGCCGCTAATCTGACCCCACCAGAAGGGGAGTATCCCTCACACGCGTCGTCGTCACTACGGCCCCGGGCCCGGCGGAGCGAGCCACGCATCATCAGTGGCCGGGAGAGACCTTCGATCACCCACTGATCGAAAGGTCCCTGTCATGGACACCCCACTCTGGCTCTGGTTCGCCGTCATCGCCTTCATCGTCGTGATGCTCGCGATCGACCTCGTCGCCCACCGCAAGGCACACGTCATCGGCGTGAAAGAGGCGGCCGCGTGGTCGGCGGTCTGGATCGCGCTCGGAGTCGGCTTCGGCGTGATCGTCTGGGCCGTCTGGGGCGCTGACTTCGGACAACAGTACTTCGCCGGCTACCTCATCGAGAAGTCCCTGGCCGTGGACAACGTCTTCGTCTGGGCGATTATCTTCGCCTACTTCGCGGTGCCCCCGCAGTTCCAGCACCGGGTCTTGTTCCTCGGTGTGCTGGGCGCCCTGGTGTTCCGTGGCATCTTCATCGCGGGCGGCGCGCTGCTCATCCAGAACTTCTCGTGGATCCTCTACATCTTCGCCGCGTTCCTGCTGTACACGGGTTTCCGCATGATCCGTCAGCGCGACGAGCACCTCAACCCGGACCAGTCGCGCGTGCTGGGTGCCTTCCGCCGGCTCGTGCCCATGTCGGACACCTTCCACGGACAGCGACTGCTGGTCCGCAAGGGCGGACTGATCATGGCCACTCCCCTGCTGGCAGTGCTCGTGCTGGTGGAGACGACTGACGTCGTATTCGCCGTCGACTCCATTCCCGCCATCTTCGCCGTCACCGACGAGGTGTTCCTCGTCTTCACCGCCAACGCGTTCGCGATCCTGGGGCTGCGCGCGATGTACTTCCTACTCGCCGATCTGGTCCATCGGTTCGTGTACCTCAAGCTCGGCCTGGCGTTGGTGTTGATGTGGGTGGGCGTGAAGATGCTGCTGAAGATCGACGTCTACTACATCCCGACCCCGCTCTCGCTGGCCGTCATCGCCACGATCCTCACCGTGTCGGTCGTGGCGAGCCTGAGGGCGACGCGCGGGCAAGACCGGCGGAGCCTCCCGACCCCGGCCGAGCCGCCGTTCCGCATCGCGACCCCGGATGAGGACGCAGAGCTCGAGCCGCTGTTCGGCCGCGCGCGCTCCCGCCATCGCTCGGAACGTCCCGCCGCCGGACCGCCACGCTGACGGATGAAAGCGGCCGCGAAAGCCCTTCGGGACCGACTTCGCGACTGCGGTTCTCGGCCCGCTCCGCGGAACGCGTGACGGCTTATAACTCCTCATCGACAGGGGTAGGGTCGGGCTCAACGCCGGTGAGCCCCTCACTCGCACGGCTCCATCGGCGCCATACCAGGAAGGGGCCGATCATGAGTGTCAACAGTTTCAACTCGCGAGACGCGCTGGCAGTCGGAGGCGTCGACTACGAGATCTACCGACTCGACCGGGTTTCCACTGAGGTACCACTCCCCTACAGCCTGAAGATCCTGCTGGAGAATCTTCTGCGCAACGAGGACGGCCGGGTGGTGACGGCCGAGCAGGTCGAGGCGCTCCAGCAGTGGAATCCCCGCAAGCAGGTGGATCGGGAGATCCAGTACACGCCCGCCCGCGTCCTCATGCAGGACTTCACCGGAGTGCCGTGCGTCGTCGACCTGGTCGCGATGCGCGACGCGATCACCGATCTGGGCGGGGACGCCAAGAAGATCAACCCGCTGATCCCCGGTGAGCTCGTGATCGACCACTCGATCATCGCCGACGTCTTCGGCCGTCCGGACGCCTTCCAGGTCAACGCCGACCTCGAGTTCGGACGGAACCGGGAGCGTTACCAGCTCCTGCGGTGGGCGCAGGAGTCGTTCGCTGACTTCCTCGTGGTCCCTCCGAACACGGGAATCTGCCACCAGGTCAACCTCGAGTACCTGTCCCGGGTCGTCTTCACCCGCGAGGGCACCGAGGGCATGAGGCAGGCCTACCCGGACACGCTGGTGGGCACCGACTCGCACACACCGATGGTCAACGGCCTCGGCGTGCTGGGCTGGGGCGTCGGCGGCATCGAGGCCGAGGCGGCTCTGCTCGGCCAGCCGATGAGCATGCTCATCCCGGAGGTCATCGGACTCAAGCTGACCGGTGAACTGCGGGAGGGCACGACCGCGACGGACCTGGTCCTCCACGTCGCGGAGTTGCTGCGCAAGACCGGCGTGGTCGGCAAGTTCGTCGAGTTCTTCGGACCCGGCGTCTCCAGCGTGCCGCTGGCCAACCGAGCCACGCTCGGCAACATGAGCCCGGAGTACGGGGCGACGTGTGCGATCTTCCCGATCGACTCGGAGACGCTCGACTACCTGCGGCTGACCGGCCGGTCGGAGGAGCAGATCGAGTTGGTCGAGGTCTACGCCAAGGAGCAGGGGCTCTGGCACGACCCGGACAATCCGGCCGAGTACACCCAGGTCATCGAGCTCGACCTGGCGAGCGTCGAGCCGTCGATCGCGGGTCCCCGGCGCCCGCAGGATCGAATCGAGCTGAGCGAGGCGCCGGCCGTGGTCCTCAGCAACCTCGCGGAGGAGAAGGAACGGTCCGGGGGGCGGCCCGGCAGCGTGGACGACGCCGCGGAGGACACCTTCCCGGCCAGCGACCCGATCGCTTTCAATCCCGATACGGCGACGGACGAGCCGCCGCGCCACTACTCCGAGGAGCAGCTCACCGCCAACGCCAAGCTCGGCTGGCCCAGTGATCCGGCGGAGGTCCTACTCGGCGGCGACTCCCCGGTGATCGTCGACCACGCGGACGTCGTCATCGCGGCGATCACCTCGTGCACCAACACGTCAAACCCCTCGGTGATGATCGGCGCGGCACTGCTCGCCAAGAAGGCGGTCGAGAAGGGACTCGCGCCCAAACCGTGGGTCAAGACGACCCTGGCCCCCGGCTCCCGCGTGGTGACCGACTACTACGAGCGGGCCGGCCTCACCCCGTACCTGGAGCAGCTGGGCTTCGACCTGGTCGGGTACGGCTGTACGACGTGCATCGGCAACTCGGGGCCGCTGACGCCGGCCGTCAGTGAGGCGGTCAATGACAAGGACCTCAACGTCGCGGCGGTCCTGTCCGGCAACCGCAACTTCGAGGGACGCATCCACCCCGAGGTCAAGATGAACTTCCTAGCGTCCCCGCCGCTGGTCATCGCCTACGCC
>NZ_JAHBAV010000384.1 GCF_018390595.1 Dietzia massiliensis | reverse complement strand
CGCCGGGGCCCCGCGGGGGCGGGGCGCCGGGGGGGGGGGCGCCCGCGGCGGGGGGGGCGGGCCCCGCCCGCCGGGGGGCGGGGGGGGGGGGGGGGGGGCGGGGGGGGGGGGGGCGGGGGCGGGGGGGGGGGGGGCGGGGGCGGGGGGGGGGGGGGGGGGGGGGGGCGCGGGGGGGGGGGGGGCCCCCCCCCCCCCCCCCCCGGGGGGGGGGGCCGCGTCCCCGGCGCGGGGGCCGGGTGCTGCGGTCGGCGGCGCGTCCCGGCCGCGGCGCGCGCCGGCGCCCCGCCCCCCCGCCCCGCCGCGGTCGTCG
>NZ_JAHBAV010000383.1 GCF_018390595.1 Dietzia massiliensis | reverse complement strand
CACCTGCAGGGCGATGTGGACATGGTGGCGGTGATCGAAGCGATCCTGACCGAAGAGTTGCGTCGGCAGCGGGCGGGCGATCGGCGGCCGATCCCGATGCGCCCCGATCATGGGCATCAGATGCTGGACGACTTGAAAAAGAAAACCAATCCGGGCTATTCGGCCATCGGGCGGTTGAAAGGGCTGGCGGAGCTGCGCGGCGTCGAGCTGGCGCTCAAGCGGCGTTTTTTCCCGGAGTTGCCGTAGCGGAAAATGAAACGGGGCCGAGACTCGGCCCCGCTGGCGCGACTAGTCGGCGCGGCTCATGTAG
>NZ_JAHBAV010000382.1 GCF_018390595.1 Dietzia massiliensis | reverse complement strand
AAAACCGGCAAGTCTGATTTTGGTCACGCCTTCACGCAAACCAGGGTAACGCCGCGTGGCATCCAGTGGATTGCTGAGCATTACGCCTCTGAGCTGATGGCGAGCTAACCATGAGCCAATCAACCCCGCTGGATAGGAAATATGTCGATGACCACGGCAACCCCGTGAAGGTCATCCGGTGGGAACGTGTAGAGCGTCAGGTGATTTTTATGAGAGAGGGCTATCAGCATGAGTGCATGCAACCTCTTGAAAGATTTAAAGAGAAATTTAAGCGAGTGGACATATGAGCGCCTTAATGCAGCTTCTTGAT
>NZ_JAHBAV010000381.1 GCF_018390595.1 Dietzia massiliensis | reverse complement strand
CCTCCGGCGACACCGGCGGGGCCTCGGAGCCCGGATCGACGCCCCCCCGCCGGCGCCGGCGCGGGGGGGCCGCCCCCCCCCGCGCCCGGGGGGCGCCCCCCCGCCCCCCCCGCCCCCCCCCCCCCCGGGCGGGGGGGGGGGGGCCCCCCCCCCCCCGCCCCCCCCCCCCGCCGCCCCGCCCCCCCCCCCCCCCCCCGCCCCCGCCGCGCCCCGCCCCCCGCGACCGCGGGCCGGCCCCGCCCACGCCGCGCCGAGGACCGCGCCGGGCCGGACACCCCGGACCCACGCGCGCCCCGCCGCCGGCGGAGCGGG
>NZ_JAHBAV010000380.1 GCF_018390595.1 Dietzia massiliensis | reverse complement strand
ACGCCCTGCTATGGGGGGCCCGTTGGGCGTTTCCTCGCACGCCCAGGAGGCCGCCCTCGCAGCAGCCCACGCCTAGCGATTGCGTTAGAGCGCACCCGCCCCGCCCCCCCCCCCCGCCGCCCCCCCCCCCCCCCCCCCCCCGGCGCCCCCCCCCCCCCCCCGCCCCCCCCCGGCGCTCCCGCGCGCCGACGAGGCGCCGCCCGCCGCCCCGCCGCCCGGGCCCACCGGGCAGGCCCGGGCCACGGCCACCGGCGGCGCCGCGGGCGGCCGCGGCACTTACTTCGGGGCCTCTGAGCCCACGAGTCCTCGAGGG
>NZ_JAHBAV010000379.1 GCF_018390595.1 Dietzia massiliensis | reverse complement strand
GCGCAGCCGCCGCTCGGAAGAGGACCTGATCGCCAACACCCCGGCCGACGGCCTGGTGGCCGGCCTGGCGACCATCGGCGCGCAACGGTTCGGGCGGGCCGCGGCGCAGGCCGTTGTGGTGTCCTACGACTACACCGTGCTGGCCGGCACGCAGGGCATGCGCAACCACGCCAAAACCGATCGCGCCTTCGATCTGGCCGCGCGCAAGCGGCTGCCCGTGGTGCTGTTCGCCGAGGGCGGCGGGGGCCGACCGGGCGACACCGATGTCGGCGGCGCCGCCGGACTCGACGTGCCGACCTTCCGGATGCTGGCC
>NZ_JAHBAV010000044.1 GCF_018390595.1 Dietzia massiliensis | reverse complement strand
TTCCCGCCCCCCGCACCGGCCCCGTCGTGCCCGACCGCTTCGCCGGGCGCACCGCCCTCGTGACCGGCGCCAGCCGGGGGATCGGCCTGGGCATCGCCCGGCGACTCCTCGCCGAGGGGGCGTCCGTGGTGATCACCGCCCGCGGCCAGGAGGGGCTCGACGCCGCCGTCGCCGAGCTCGGAGCGTCCGACCGGGTGCTCGCCGTGGCGGGGAAGAGCGACGACGAGGAGCACCAGCGCGAGGTCGTGGCCCGTGCCGAGCAGACGTTCGGGCCGATCGACCTGCTGGTCAACAACACCGGGATCAACCCGGTCTACGGCCGCACCGTCGACATCGACCTCGCCGCGGCCCGCAAGATCACCGAGGTCAACGCCCTCGGCACCCTGTCCTGGACGCAGAAGGTCTACCACTCCGGACTCGGCGAGCGCGGCGGCGCGGTGGTCAACATCGCCTCCATCGCCGGCCTCGCCCCGTCGCCCGGCATCGGCTGGTACGGCGCCACCAAGGCGCTCGTCATGCGCCTCACCCAGGAGCTCGCCGTGGAGGTCGGCCCGTCGGTGCGCGTGAACGCCGTCGCACCGGGCGTGGTCAAGACCCGGTTCGCCGAGGCCCTGTACGAGGGCCGCGAGGAGGCGATGGGCGCCGCCCTGCCCACCGGCCGACTCGGCGTGCCCGACGACATCGCCGGCCCCGTCGCGTTCCTGCTGTCCGACGACGCCCACTGGATCACCGGCCAGACCCTCGTCGTGGACGGCGGCGCCCACATCGTCGGCGCCGGGCTGCAGGGCTGAGGCGGCCCGCACATGACCTCGATCCAGGAGTACTGCGCCTCCACCGGTCGCGCCCTCGAGGCGAGCCCGCCCATGGCCGTCGCCGCCCAGCCGCTGACCTGGGTGGACAGCCCGCCGTGGCAGCGCATCGAATCGCCCGAGCCGTCCGCGGTGATCTACGTGGACCCGGGCACCCACCGCGACGGCTTCTCGCCCAACGCCGTGGCGACCTGCGCCCGCGTCGCCCCGGCGATGGACACCGAGCAGGCGGTCGAGATGATCGTCGCCACCGCCGACGCCCTCGCCGACTGGACCCCGCTCGAGCAGGTCGCCGGCGAGGGCGACGAGTCCGCCGGGGCCGTCACCAGCATCTATCGCTACCTGCGCGGCACCTACACCGCCGAGCCGGGTGAGATGGCCACCTCGAGCCTGATCGTGGGATGGAGCGACGACGAGGCCACCTATGTCTTCCAGTTCGTCGTCACCGGGTGGCGCGAGGACGCCTCCGTCCACGACGACGCGATGAGCTGCCTGCTCATCGGCGAGTGGACGGCCGGGCAGATCGTCGACGCGATGCGCGGATAGGGTGGTCGGCGCCGCGGGTGGGCAACCCGCGCCGGGCAGTGCCCGCGCTGGTGGGCGCGGCGCGGAGACGGGTCACGATCGACGAGGGGAAGGCGGGACGGACGTGCAGCTGCGCGAGCTCAGTGTGACGGGGGCATGGGAGATCACCCCGCGCCAGATCTCCGACGACCGCGGGGTCTTCCACGAGGCCTTCACCGACCCCGCCTTCCGCGAGATGACCGGCCACCGCTTCGACCTCGCGCAGGTCAACGTGTCCGTCTCCGGAGAAGGCGTCCTGCGCGGCCTGCACTACGCCGAGGTACCACCCGGGCAGGCGAAGTACGTGCTGTGCCCGTCCGGCACCGTCTTCGACGTCGTCGTGGACGTCCGCGTGGGCTCGCCGACCTTCGGCGAATGGGCCGGCGTCCTGCTCGACTCCGTCGAGCAACGGGCCGTCTACATCCCCGAGGGCGTCGCCCACGGATTCCTGGCCCTCGAACCGCAGTCCACCGTGATGTACTTCTGCTCGGAGGGCTGGCGGCCCGGCGCCGAGCACGTCATCGACGCCTTCGATCCGAAGATCGCGATCGACTGGCCGCAGATGGCACTCGACGGCACCGCGATCGAGCACGTCATGAGCGACCGCGACCGCGACGCGCCGAGCCTGCTCGACGCGGCCGCCGCCGGGCGACTGCCGCAGTGGGACGCCTGCCGCTCGCACGTCGAGCGGTTGCGCGACGCCACCCCCCGTGTCGACGCCGAGTGGCGCCCCGCCGAGGCCTGACCTACCCTCGGCGGTCTGCCCCCGCCGACCCGCGCACCCGCGACTCGTGCATTGTCAACCTATGCACCGTCGACTTGTGCACCGTCGGACCGTGCGCTGACGGCGCGGTGGGCCGGCCGATATCCATCCGACGATCGAGGAGATCCCCATGTGCTACCCCGTCACCTGCCCCGTCTGCGGCAAGACCACCTGGGAGGGCTGCGGCGAGCACGTCGACCAGGTCAAGGCGGCCGTGCCCGCCGAGCAGTGGTGCGACGGACAGCACCGCGCCGCCGCCAACTGATCGTCGTGGGCTCTCCGGGCCGGGCCGGCGTTGGCGTGAGCTGATCCGGCGGGGCCCGGCCGGCGTGCTGATCTCTCGGACTCGGCCCGACCGCGCCCACGGGGGCGTCCTCGCCCGGTCCCGGCCCGCGCGCGCCGATCGGACGGTAGAACCGGGGGAGGTACCCCTCACCCCTGACGGAGGCCCCCAGTGAGCACCCCGTTCGTCCTCGTCGAGAACACCGGCCCGATCGCCCGCGTCACGCTCAACCGGCCCGAGCGCCGCAACCCGCTGTCCCTGCAGATGATGCGGGAGGCCACCGCGGCAATCCGCGCACTCGGCGACGATCCCGACTGCCGGGTCGTCGTACTCACCGGTTCCGGGCCGGCGCTCTCGGCCGGGCACGAGATCAGCGAGATGGTCGAGCGCACTCTCGAGCAGGAGCGTGAGGTCTTCTCGGTCTGCGTCGACCTCATGGAGAGCATCCAGGCCATCCGCCAGCCCGTGATCGCCGAGGTCCAGGGACACGCGGTGGCGGCCGGCTGCCAGCTCGTCGCGACCTGCGACCTGGCAGTCGCCGTCGACACCGCCCGCTTCGGCACCCCCGGCGTGAAAATCGGTCTGTTCTGCTCGACGCCCATGGTGGCGGTCTCCCGGAACATCGGCCGCAAGCGCGCCATGCAGATGCTGCTGACCGGCGAGACGATCGACGCGACCACCGCCGTCGAATGGGGGCTGATCAACGAGTCGGTTCCCGCCGACCGGCTGCGCGCCCGCGTGGACGAGCTCGCCACGCGGATCGCCGACGCGAGCCCGCTGACGCTGGAGATCGGCAAGCAGGCCTTCTACCGGCAGATCGACCTGCCGCAGGACGAGGCCTACCGCGAGATGGCCGAGACGATGGCCACCAACGCCGTCACGTGCGACGCGCAGGAGGGGATGAGCGCGTTCCTCGAGAAGCGCACACCGCAGTGGCGCGGTGAGTGAGCCGTAGCGTCGCGCGCGGCCGCTGCCGCGGGGTCGTGGCTCGCGTGACTCCGCCCCGCACCTGCGGCTAGCCGCTCCCGCCGATGGCGTCTCGCTTCTCGCGATGGCGTCTTGCTCTTGCGGCCGTTGCGCGTCCGCTCCCGGCGATGGCGTCTCGCTCCTACGGCAGTGGCGCATCCGCTCCCGCCGATGGCGTCGTGCTCTGGGGGATGTACGCCACGGGCATCGACGCTCCTGTCCATGGCGTCTCGCCTGCCCGCCGGGCGGAGCGAGACGCCATGGTCGCGCGCGGCTGTGGTGGGCCGCTGAGCCGGGCGTGGTCGAGCGGACGCAGGCGCCAGGAGAGGAGAGGCGACCTCGCCGCCGACTAGGATCGACGCATGGCGCTTTCCGTGATGACGGTCTGTACAGGCAACATGTGTCGCTCCCCGCTGGCCGAGCGGCTGCTGGCCGCACGCACCGCCGCGGTCGGACTCGACGTGACGGTCGACTCCGCCGGGACCCGCGCCGCCAACGGAGCGGAGATCCACCGCGAGACCCTGCGGGTGCTGCAGGGCTACGGCGGTGAGGGCGACGGGTTCGCGTCGCGGCTGCTCACCACCAACCTGCTCGCCGGGAGGGACCTCGTCCTCACCGCGACCCGCGCACACCGCGACGCCGTCCAGGAGCTCGCGCCCCTGCTGTGGAAGAAGACCTACACGCTCCTCGAGGCGGCGCGGCTGGCCGACTCGGACGAGTCCGTCACGCTGGCGGGACTGTCGCGCGCGCGGCTGAACATCAACACTGACGATCCAGCGCTCGACGTGGAGGACCCGATCGGGCGGGAACCCGAGGTGTTCGACCGCACGGGCGCACAGATCAGCGACGCAGTGGACTCCATCGTCCGCCTGCTGGCGCGCAGCTGAACGAGGCGCCTCACGCGGTCCGCGCGACCGGTGTGTCGTCGTCCCGCCCGCGCCCGTGGGGCGTCAGGGGTCCAGCGGTTTACGACGGTCCAGTTCCCGTAGGAATTCCGGATCGTCGTCGGGAGCGATGACGCGCGGGGGTGCCGACCGTGAGCCCGGCCCGAAGGCCCGCCACAGCAGGATCGCCACTGTCACCACCCCGATGAGTGCGAAGAGCCAGATCACTCGAACCTCCTTTCCACCACGATACGTATCCTGGAGACCATGAGCGAGCGAGACGAATCAACACACCCCACGGACGGGTCGACCATGCCGGCCACCACCCCGAAGGGGAGCTCGCCCGGTGCCCGCCTGGCCCGGAACATGGTCTTCTACACGATTGTCCGGCTGCTGTTGGTGCTGGCGCTGACCCTGGTGATCATCGGGCTCGGCGCCCTCGCCGGGGTGCAGATCCCGGTCCTGGTCGCGGCGATCATCGCCGTGGTGATCGCGCTGCCGCTGTCGATGGTGCTGTTCAGCCGATTGCGCGCGCAGATCAACTCCGGCATCGCGGAGGTCGACGCCGGGCGTCGCGAAAAACGCGAGGACCTGCGGCGGCGCATGAACGAGGCCTGAGCCCACCCCGGAAGGGGGCAGGCACGGCGGGGAGCGCGGTGCCGGGCGGGCGTGTCAGCTGCGCGGGCCGCCCGGCCAGAACGACCCCGGCCAGCGGAAGCCCGGGATGCGGACGGAGCTCCGCGGCTCGCCGGAGGCGTCCGACCCCGCGGACCCCAGCGATCCGGAATCGCGGGTCGGCGGGACGGACGTCTGCGGAGCCGGCGGCTGCAGTCGACTCCTATCCGCCTCCGTCGGAACGGAGGTCGGGTCGGACGAGCGCGTCGTAGGGGGCTCCGCCCCGCCCGGAACGCTCGGGTCGGGCAGCCCGGGCTCGCTCTGGCCCGGCTCGGTGCCGCCCGGTTCGGTCCCGCCGGGTCCGGTGGTGGGCGGAGGTGACGTCGGCGTCGTCGCACCGGGTGAGGTCGTGGTGGAGCCGGGCTCGTCCGTGGCCGGTGTGCCGCTGTCCGGATCGTCGGTGCCGGGCGCGTCCGGCCGATCGGTGGTCGTCTCGTCATCGCGAGTGTCACGGTCATCGATTCGCTCGGTCTCGAGCGGATCGATGTCGGTGCGCGGCTGGGCGGGTGTCCATTGCTCACCGGTCGGCTGAGCTGTCGCGGTCTCGCTCGGGGGAGCGTAGGTGCCGGCCTCCTCATCGGGGACGTACAACGCCCCGGGCGCCGGCTGGACCCCGATGTAGTAGCGGCTCAGGCAGTGATCGGTGACGTCCTGGGACCCGTCGGTGAAGATGGTCATTCCCGGGGTGCCCCCGTCGGCATCGGTCGCACACCGGGCGATGAACTTCCCCGACTGCTCTTCGCGGTCCGTCGTCGCGGTGGGCGACGTCAGTTCGATCGCGGGCGCGGAGCGTGGCCCCTCCGAAAGCACCTGCGGTTCCGGCTGCGCGCACGACGCCGCAACCAGCGCGATTGCGCCGGCGGAGAGGAGCACCCGATTTCGCATAACGATAGTGTCTCAGTTCTGTCAAAGGATGGCCACCGGATGAGGGCGGCGGGGTCGATTTCGCAGGTGATCAGCTCGTCGTGACCCTGGTACGGACAGCGCCCAGGGCTGCGACACCGGCCGCGAGGAGTGCGGCGAGCACTCCGCCGACCCCCACCATCACCAGATCGGACACGGGCAGGTTCTCGTTACCGCCCACTCCGGCGGCGCCGGTCAGTCCGCGGAAGACACCGCCGATCCCGCCACCGGCACCGGTCAGGGCCTCCGCTCCCGCGGAGCCGAAGGCCGCGCCCAGCACCACGCCCAGGGCGGCCGCGCACACCGCGACCAGCAGCGTCTCCAGGACCAGCATGAGCCAGACACCGGTACGGGTCACGCCCACGCCGCGCAGCAGCGCGATCTCCCGCGTCCGCTCCCGGACGGCGAGCGTGAGGGTGTTGGCCACGCCGACCAGCGCCAGGGCCACCGCCACCGCCAGCAGCAGCGCACTCGACGTGAGGACGGTCCGGACGGACGTGGCGATCTGCTCGCGGGAGGCGAAGCTCTCGGTGACGGCCAGGTCGGGAGCGGCGTCCACCACGGCCGAGCGCACGTCCTGCAGGGCGGCGTCGAGCTGCTCGCCCTCCAGGGCGTCGTCCATCCGCAGCCACAGCTCGGTGCGGGGCACGAACTGGCTCGGCACCTCCACGCCCTCAGGCCAGGGCGAGCCGTCGGGCAGTTGCGCCACGGGCCAGGCCGGCACGCTGTCCGGAGCGGCGAGGGCCCACTGGTCGCTCGTCCGGCGCACCACGAGGTCGCGGCCGTCGTCGTCGGAGAAGAACGTGAACCGGACGGTGTCGCCGTCGCGGGCGTCCGCGGCCACGGGGGAGGACTCGGGCAGCACGATCTCGCCCGGCCCCGGCAGCACCACGTCGCGGCGCATGACCTCGCGGATGCGGTCCGGGTCGGCAACCCGCAGCACCGTGCGCCTGCCCTGCGGGTCCTCCGCGTACATGTCCGTCACGACGAGCGACTCGGCCACACCCCGGGTGTCGGCCAGGGTCTCGGGCAGGCCGACGGGCAGGAGACCGTCGGGCGCGGTCACGGCCACGTCCAGGGGGACCCGGTCGACGAGGCGGGCCTGGATCGCGGGCCCGAGCAGTGCGATGCCGGTGACCATCGTCGCGGTGAGCGTCACGCCCACGAGGACCGCGGACGAGGTGGCGGCGGTGCGCCGCGGGCTGCGGGCGGTGTTGCGCGCGCCGAGGAGCCCCACCGGGCCGAGCACTACACCCACCACCGTCCCGAGCGCGCCCAGGAGGGTGGGCAGGGCCCCGGCGGCCACCGCGAGGACGCCGAGGAACGCCAGGACCCCCCACGCTCCGGCGGAGACCACGTCGCGCGCGGCCACCGCGTCCGACATGGAGTGCCAGCCGAACGCCGCCAGCGCCGCGCCCACCACGACCATCGCGAGTCGCCGCCACCACGGGTCGGGTCGCACGTCCGCCGGGCGCATCGCCTCGAGTGGACTGCCGGAGGTGGCCCGCCACAACGACGGCAGCGCGGTGAGTACGGTGACGCCCATGCCCACCGCGGCGGCGAGCAGGTACGCGCGGCCGGGCACGGTCACCTCCTGCAGCGGGATGGTCACCCCGAGCCGCGGGGCCTCCCGGGACGCCAACGAGACCGCGAACCGGCCCAGGGCCAGCCCGGCCGCGGTGGCCAGCGCGCCCACCGCCAGCGCCTCGGCGATGCCCGAGACACGTAGCTGCAGCCGAGAGGCGCCCAGGCACCGCAGCAGCGCCGTCTCGCGCACGCGGGCGGCGAACACCACCGCGAAGGTCGTCCCGATCACTAGCGCGGCCACGGCCACGGCCAGCACGGTGAACGCCAGCAGGGCGCGTGTGTAGACGTCGCGACCGCCCATGAACGACTCGGCGAGCGCGTCGGCCTCGGCGGCGCCGGTGGACACCTCCACCGCGGACGTGCCGGGCACGTCGGCCAGCCGCCGTTCGATCTCCGCGGCGAGTGCGGCGTCGGGCACGGTCCCGTCGGAGGCCACGCGCACGTCCCCGCCGGCGCCGTTCGGCGCCCACTGCTGCACCTGCTCGTCGGTCGCGTACAGCGGGAACGCCGACTTCATGTCGGGCTGCCCGGCCAGGTCGAACAGGCCCACCACCGTGACGGGGGCGGGGTCGCCGCCGCCGGTCGGCTGTACCTCGAACGTGGCGCCCACCGGCAGGTCCGCGTCCGCGCGGATCGCCACCTCGCCAGGAGTGGCGGGAAGCCGCCCGTCCGCCAGCGGCTGCCAGCGCAGGCCGTCGTCGGTGGCGAGCGTTGTCGTCGTCGTCATCTGTTGGGCGCGACCCTCCACCCGGACCCGCACGTAGGTCTGCGCGTCCACGGTCACCGCACGCACGCCCGGCGTGGCGGCGATGGCCTCCAGGCCGAGCCGCTGTGATTCGGCCGCCTCCTCCCGCGCGGCCTCGCTGCCGGCGGAGGTCCGGTCGCCGAGGTTCTGCACGAGCACCGCGGTGTTCTCATAGCGCATGCCGAAGGTGGCGTCGGCGCTCGCCGCCATCGTCCGCAGGACGCCCACGGAGGCGAGTACGAACGCCACGGCCACCGCGATCGCCAGCAGCGTCCCCAGGTAGCGGCCCGCGTGGACGCGCAGCTGACCGAGGACCAGGCGGGCGCTCACGCGGTGGCCGGCCGGCGACCGGCGATCGAGCGCATGGCCGCGTCCACGGCCTCGGCGGTGGGGGACGTCACCTCGTCGGCGATCCGGCCGTCGGCCAACACCAGCACCGTGTCGGTGTGGGCGGCCGCGTGCGCGTCGTGGGTGACCATGACGACCGTCTGCCCGGTCTCGCGCGCGCACGCGCCGAGGAGCCCGAGCACGGCCTCGCCGGACTCGGAGTCGAGGTTGCCGGTGGGCTCGTCGGCGAAGACCACGTCGGGGCGGGGCAGCAGGGCGCGCGCGATGGCCACCCGCTGCTGCTGACCGCCTGACAGCTCATGGGGTCGGCGCCTGAGGAGGTCCCCGATCCCCAGCTCGCCGACCAGGGTGTCCAGGCGCGCACGGTCGGGTCGGCGGAACGCCATCCGGACGGGCAGCACGATGTTCTCCCGCACGGACAGCGCGGGCACGAGGTTGAAGGACTGGAACACGAAGCCCACGCGGGTGCGTCGCAGTCGGGTGCGGCCGGCGTCGCGCAGGCGCGTGACCTCGGTGGACCCGATCGTCACGGTGCCGGCGTCGGGGGTGTCGAGGCCCGCGAGGCAGTGCATGAGGGTGGACTTCCCGCTGCCGGAGGGGCCCATCACCGCGGTCCAGCGGCCCTTGTCGAGGGCCACGTCGACCCCGTCCAGCGCCCGCACCGTCACCCGCCCGTGGGAGTAGGTCTTGCGCAGGCCCTTGGCCCGGATGGCGATCTCGGGGGGTGGGGTCACGTGGGTCCTTCCGTCGCGGCTGGCGTCCGAGAGGTGAGTGTAGGGATCGCCGCGGCGCGCTGAGAATGTCTGTGGCTCGTGTGACTGATGTGACGTACGATGCGTGTGTGACTGGGCCTGGCCCGGTCGTGCCCAGCTCCCGGACGACAAGGTGACCTCATGTTCCAGCGACGCTCGCACCGCACCGCCCCCCGTTCCCGCACGCTCGCCCTCGGTGGCGCCCTGGCCGCGCTCGCCGTGGTCGGTGGCGGCACGGTCGTGGCCGTGACCGACCCGACCGCCGTCGACGCCGGCGACATCCAGCTCGCGCAGAACGCCACCGATCAGGCCGCTGCGCAGGAGATGCCGCTCGGGACGCCCGTGAACCTCGACCTCGAGCCCGTCGTGGCTCGCGCGGCCGGCGGCGCCATCCCGGCCGGCACCACCATCCAGGTCACCGGCCTGCCCGACGGCCTCACCCAGGACGGCTGGGTCATCTCCGGCACGCCTACCCGCGCCGGGGAGTACGAGGTCCTCGTCACCGTGTCCAACGGGGCGCTGTCCCAGTCGCAGAAGGTCGCCATCACCGTCGTCGACGGCGCCGGGGCGGCCGGGCAGGCTGCAACCACCGACGGCGCCGGGGCGGACGCGGAGGGGGAGACGGGTCCCTCCACCACCGAGCCGTCCACCACCGCCGACGAGCCCACCACGGACGAGGCCACCACCGACGACGCCCAGCCCGATCCCACCCTCTCGGCGGCCCCCGGCGATCCGAGCCTGGCCGACAGTGCCCCCGGAACGGAGAACGAGGACGGCGACGACGGCGAGGCCGGCACCAGCCCGGACGTGTGCTCGGTCCTCGGGGACGGCGAGATGGACGGCGCCTCGCTGGCCCAGCTGCTGCCGCTGGTGACCGGCGACCAGGACGGTGCCTCGTCGGGCCTCGTCCTGATGCTGGTCAACGCGGTCGTGGGGCTGCTGCCGTCCGTCCTCGGCGACAGCGGGTCGCTCGAGGGGATCGGGTCGGTAGGGGAGATGCTCTGCACGATCTCGCCCGAACTGCTCGGCGGCCAGTCCGCCGGCGCCACCGGCGACGACGCCACCACCGGTGGGGCCGCGGCCACGACCGGCGCGGCCACGACCGGTGGGACGACGACCACCGCCGGGCAGGCGGCCGGTGCGACCGGCCTCGCCGCCGACCCCACCGCCCTGCTGGGGCTCCTCACCACGGGGGCGGGCAGCCTCGGACAGTGACGCCCGCCGCGCCCGGGGCGATCTCCACCCCGGGCGACGGTCTCCGCGTTACAGTTCTCCCGTCGACGTCCGGCGCCCTGGAGGGGGACGCGGGGGTTCGACCCCGTCCGCCGTCGTCGAAGAGGGTTCATCACACATGTTCACCCGCAAGGCCGTTACCGTCTCCGCCGCCGCGTTCGCGCTGGTCGCCCTCTCCGTCCCCGTCGTCAACGCGCAGGGTGACGGAGCGGCGCCCGACGGGGCGGGTGCGGGCAGCATCCCGCCCGGCAGCCTCAAGTCCGAAGGTCTCGATGCCGGGAGCCTGTCCGACGGCTCCGCCGACGTCGGGGGTGACGACGACGAGGGCGGCAACGGCGGGGAGGACGGCGACGCCCCGGGCGACGGGTCCGGCTCGCCGGACAGCGGCTCTCTGGGCAGCCTCGAGGGCGTCACCGGCGAGGACTCGAGCGTCGGTGATCTGACGCCGGAGTCGGACGCCGTCTGCGAATTGCCCGCGCTGGGCGGTTCGGTGGCCAAGTTCTATCCGCTGTTCGGGATCGACGGCGTGCCCACCGGGGTCCTCGACCTCATCACCACCGCCCTGGACTCCTTCCCCAACCTGCTCGACGTGGTCGCGGGCGAGGGCGGCGGAACGGCGTCGCTCGAGCAGACCGGATCACTCGCAGAGGGGCTGTGCGACACGTTCCTCGGAGGCGAGATGGTCCTGCCGCCGGTCACGGTGATCGTCGACGGCGCCGGTAACCCGATCAGCACCGTCACCGGCACCACCACTCCCAGCAGCTCCGCCGTCACCTCCACCCTGACGGCCGCCTCGGTGTCCGCCGGCGAGGACGCCGACGACGCGGGCGCCGAGGCCTCCGGCGCCGCCGCTGCGGCCGCGACCCCGGGCGAGCCCGCCGTCGCGCCGGTCCCGACCTCCGTGCCCGTTCCCTGATGGCCTGACACCCCGAGTTCGCCGCGGCGGCCCGATCCCGACACCGGGATCGGGCCGTTCGTCATTTGCGGTGTGGCGCCGGGGAGTACGGGCCGGATAAACGTCCGCCCATGGCCGGGCTGATACCCAGGGGGGTGTGTTACCGGTGTGGTTTGTGTGTTGTGAGTGACTTATGTGACAGCAGTAGACAGTTGGTGTGCATGTGGTTAGAGTGGCACGCGTAATGGTCTGCGCTCCCGTTCCGGGGAGTGAGCGATCTGAACCCCTCCGGAAGGAACCAGCCGATGCGTGCTCGCCTCGCCCGTCCTCGTCGTATCGTCCGGGGTCGCCTCGTCGCCCCCGTCGCAGCAGCTGCCGCGGTCGCTCTCGTGGGCGGAGTCGTCGTCGCCGCTCCCGACGCCCCGACCGTCCGCGGCGACGTCCAGACCGTCGCCGGCTCGTCGTCCTCGGCGTCCCCGCTGATCGTGAGCGGTTTCACCGCCGGTGGCGCGGAGTTCTCGTTCGATATCCAGGAGCTGGCCAGCGGCGTGTATGCCGGGATCGAGATCGAGAACGTCGTGGGGCTGCCCGAGGGGCTGACGTACGCCGACGGCGCGATCTCGGGTCAGGCGGCGGTCGGCGGCACGTACGAGCTCACCGTCATCGGCAAGGTCAACGGCGCCCCCGTCAGCATCCCCGCCACGCTTGTGGTCAACAACGCCGACGGCACTGCGCCCACCGGCGCCTCGGGTGGTTCGACGGCAGCGGTCGAGGGCAGCCTCGGTGGCGGTCAGGTGGAGGCCGGCGGTCAGGTCACCACGGGCTCCGACGGCACCGACGCGATCCTCGGGGCCGTCGCGGGCATCGTTTCCGCGCTCGGCGGCGACGCCGGCTCGGTCACCGAGCTCGCGACCGGCTCCACCGGTCAGGGCGGGGTCACCCCGGAGAACCCGGGCGCCCCCGAGGGGCCGACCGGCCCGCTGGGCAGCGCCGCGAACGGCGAGCTCGGCCTCGGCAGCCTGTCGAACGGCGCCCCCGAGACCCCGGGGACCGAGACGCCTGATGCGGAGACGCCCGCCCCCGGTTCGCTCGGCCTCCCGGGCTCCTCGGCCACCGCCGAGGGTGAGGCGACCGGCGGCATCGACACCTCCAGCCTGGGCCCGCTGGCCCCGCTCGGCTCGTTGATCGACGCCGGCACCGAGACCGGATCGACCGCCGACGGCGGCACCCAGCCCACCGGGTCCACGACGACCGGCGGTACTACCACCGGAGGCGAGCTGACCACGGCCGCCGAGCTGACCGGCGGCGGCGAGATCACCATCCCGGGCTCGTCCTTCCCCGCCGACACCGGCTCGCTCGGTGCCCTGGCCCCCGGTCTGGCGCTCACCGGCGCGGCCATGCTCGGCCTGGCGGGGCTGACCATGGCCCTCAACGGCGGGTCCTCCACCCCGGGCTCCACGGCGATCCTGCCGGCGCTGCCCGGGTCCACCACCACGGGCGCGACCACGAACGGCGGCTCGTCCGGCTCGACCGCCCCGACCGTGGCCGCCGGTGCTCCGCGCACCGTGCAGGCGCCCGGCCCGACGGTCGCGAACGGCCGCGGCTGACCCCGGAAACTCCCGGCGGTCGCGCAGGCCGCCGGTGACCACGTCCACCCCGGGGCCCTCTCACATCTTGAGATGGCCCCGGGGTGACGTGCTTTGGTGGGTTACCGTGGGTCAGCCGCGAGTCCGCGGCGGTGTCCACGAAAGGCCTGTATGCGTATCTCCCGTCCTGTCATCGCTTCCGCCGTCGCACTCGCCGCCATGGCCGCGGTCGGGGCCGCGTCAGGACAGGCGGAGGCACCCGACACCACGCCCGTCGTCGTCGAGGCCACCGACGTGGCGCCCGCCGCCCTCCCGTCGCTCACTCTGCGGGTGGGTGAGTACATGGAGCGCCGGGTCAGTGACTACGTCACCCCGCCGCCCGGCGCCTCGATCCAGTTCCAGGGACTACCGCCCGGGCTGACCTATGACCCGACCACCACCGCGATCAAGGGCACGCCCACCACCGCGGGCGTCTACAACCCCGTCGCGACCGCCTACATCTTCGGCGTCCCGGTTCGTACCGAGACCACGCAGGTGACCGTGACCGGAGGCAGGGGAGGCGGAGCCGCGCCGGCCCCTGCACCGGCGCCCGCCCCCCGTCCGGCACCCGCGCCCGCACCGGTCGCCCCGCCGGCGCCGGGCACGATCAACATCGCCGACATCGACGGGCTGCCCCTGCCCGAGCCCGTCAAGGACGCGCTCCGCGGTGCCGCCCTGGCGATCAACGACGGCATCCAGAACGCCTGGAACGCGGTCCCCGCCGGCTCGCTCGGCAAGTAGACCCTGCCGGGCCACGCACCGGCCCACGGACGACGGCGGCGGCCGGCCCCCGGTGAAGGGGATCGGCCGCCGTTGTTCGCGCGGGGCGCGTCTACAGCGACGCGATCACGAAGCCCGCGCTCACCAGGACACTCCACGCGAGCATCGCCATCCCGGCCGTCGCGAGTGCCGGGATGAGGTCGGCGCCCGTGGCCCGCGCCCGCACCGGGCCGTTGGCCTTCCACGCCACGGGCAGTGCGAGCAGCCCGAGCAGCGCCCACCAGGTCGCCGGGATCAGCGCGAGGGTCGCCAGCAGCGGGACCAGCAGCTCGAGCACGGCGTGCAGGCCGCGCGTCCGCGAATCACCCAGGCGCACGGCGAGCGTGATCTTGCCGGCCTCGGTGTCCGAGGGGATGTCCCGCAGGTTGTTGGTGAGGTTGACCGCGCACGAGAAGCTGCCCACCGCGACCGCGGCGACGACCGCGTACCAGGTCACCGACCCGAGCTGGGTGTACTGCGTTCCGATCACCGCGACCAGCCCGAAGAACACGAACACCGCGACCTCGCCGAGCCCGCGGTACCCGTACGGGGTCTTCCCGCCCGTGTAGAACCACGCGGCGAGGACGCACGCCACGCCCACCAGGATGAGCCACGGCTGCGAGGTCGCGCTGAGCACGAGCCCGGCCAGACCACCCAGGCCGAGGAAGCCGAATGCGGCCCGCTTGACCGTCGCGGGGCGGGCCGACCCGGAGCCCACCAGGCGCAGAGGACCGACGCGGTCGTCGTCGGTGCCGCGGACGCCGTCGGAGTAGTCGTTGGCGTAGTTGACGCCGATGATGAACGACCACGCCACCACCAGCGCGAGCAGCGCCTGCCACCACACGAACCCGCCCGCGAGCGCCGCGGCCGCCGAGCCGACGAGCACGGGCGCGAACGCGTTGGGCCAGGTCCGCGGGCGCGCGCCTTCCAGCCAGTGGGAGAACGTGGCGCCACCGGGCCCGGCGGCGGCGTCGGCGGCGGAGGGTGCGGGGTCGGTCTCGCGGCTCATTCCCCGATTGTCCCATCGACGAACCCGGCCGCGACGCCGCGCCGGTCGACCTTGCCGCCCGGCAGCACGGGCAGCGCGTCGAGCACCGCCACCCGCGCCGGGGCCGCGTGCTCGCCGAGGACTCCGGTGACGTGCCGACGCAGCTCGTCGGCCGTGGCGGTCGCGCGCAGGGTCACCGCCGCGACGGGCCGGGTCCCCAGCCGGGCGTCCGGGATCCCGACGACGACGACGTCGACGACCGCGGGATGCCTCCGCAGCGCGTCCTCCACGGTCTGCGGGAGGAGCGTCAGCCCGCCCACGCTCAACGCCTCGTCCAACCTGCCCAGGACCCGGAGCCTGCCGTCCGGGCCGATCTGCCCCGCGTCGTCAGTGCGGAACCACCCCGCCCTGGCGAACGCCGGATGATCAGGGGCGTTCCGGTATCCCTCGGCGAGCTGCGGGCCCGCCAGCCAGACGCGGCCCTCGTCGTCGTCGACCTCGACCCGTACCCCCGGCAGCGGTGCGCCGTCGTACACACACCCGCCCGCTGTCTCGCTCATCCCGTACGTCCGGATAACGCGGACGCCGGCGTCGGCGGCGCGCGCGAGGAGTTCCGGCGCGGCCGCCGCGCCCCCCAGCAGGACGGCGTCGAGCGCGGCGAGGGCCTCGACCGCCGCGGGGGAGCCCTCGTCGAGGACCTTGGCCAGCTGGCCCGGCACGAGCGAGGTGTACGCCCGGTCGGCAGCGCGCCCGGCCCCCGCGCTCGTCCCCGCCCGGCACGCGTCCACCGCGGCGGGCAGCGTCTCGGGATCGAACCCGCGCGTCACGTCCACGACCACCGGCTCGTGACCGGCGCGCAGGGACCGCAGGATCACCTGCAGCCCGGCGATGTGATGCGCGGGCAGCGCGAGCAGCCACCGGCCGGGCCCGCCGAGCACGGTGTCGGTCGCCGCGGCCGAGGCGGCCAGCGCCTCCGCCGAGAGCATGGCGCCCTTGGGCGTCCCCGTGGAGCCGGACGTGCTCACCACCAGGGCGACGCGGTCGTCGATCGGCTCGCCGGGGCGCTGACTGTCGGCGAGGATCCGGGTGCGCGGGGGGTCGTCTGCGGGCACCGGCAGCAGGGCGGGCCCGCGGTCGGCGAGCATCTCCTCCAGAGCGGGGAGGACCTCGGCGACCGCCGGGCCGCCGGGGACGGGCAGGGTGCGCAGCTCGCGGGAGGCGGGGGAGTCGGCCATGACCAGACGGTTCGCGCGCGTCAGTAGTAGTAGGGGTAGTCGTCCCAGTTGGGCTCGCGCTTCTCGAGGAACGCGTCGCGGCCCTCCACGGCCTCGTCGGTCATGTACGCCAGGCGCGTGGCCTCGCCGGCGAACACCTGCTGGCCCATGAGGCCGTCGTCGGTGAGGTTGAACGCGAACTTCAGCATCCGCTGCGCGGTCGGGGACTTGCCATTGATCTGCCGCGCCCACTCGATGGCGGTCGACTCCAACTCGGCGTGATCCACCACCCGGTTCACGGCACCCATCTGGAACATCTCCTCGGCGGTGTACGGCTGGCCGAGGAAGAAGATCTCGCGCGCGAACTTCTGGCCCACCTGCTTGGCCAGGTACGCGCTGCCGTAGCCGGCGTCGAACGAGCCCACGTCGGCGTCGGTCTGCTTGAACCGGGCGTGCTCCCGCGAGGCCAGCGTCAGGTCGCTCACCACGTGCAGCGAGTGCCCGCCGCCCGCGGCCCAGCCGTTGACCAGGCAGATCACGACCTTGGGCATGGTGCGGATGAGCCGCTGCACCTCGAGAATGTGCAGGCGCCCGCCCTCGGCCTTCACGCGCGCCTCGTCCACCTTGTCCGCCGTGGCGCCGGCGACGTCCGAGTCGTGCTCGGTGGAGTACTGGTAGCCGGAGCGGCCGCGGATGCGCTGGTCCCCACCGGAGCAGAACGCCCACCCGCCGTCCTTCGGGCTGGGCCCGTTGCCGGTGAACAGGACGGTGCCCACGTCGGGGGAGCGGCGCGCGTGGTCGAACACCCGGTACAGCTCGTCCACCGTGTGCGGGCGGAACGCGTTGCGCACCTCGGGCCGGTCGAACGCGATGCGCACGATCCCGTTGACACGGCCCTCGCCGACGTGCCGGTGGTACGTCAGGTCGGTGAGGTCGACGCCGCTGCGGAAGCCCTCGACCTCCCGCCACTGCGACGGATCGAAGGGGTTGGCGGTCTCGTCCTGCGCGGCGCTGCCGGAACGGGTGCTGCTCTGCTCGGTCATGGCTCCGACGTTAGCGTGGACCCATGACATCCGTACCGGGCCCCGAGTCGATCGACGATCTGCTCGCGCGCGTCCACGTGGTGGCCCTGCCGATGCGGGTGCGGTTCCGCGGCGTCACCGAGCGCGAGCTCGTGCTGATCGACGGGCCCGCCGGGTGGGGCGAGTTCGGGCCGTTCGGGGAGTACCACGATCGCGAGGCCGCCCACTGGCTCGCCTCGGCGATCGAGATGGCGTGGCAGGGCCCGCCGCCGCCCGTGCGTTCGCGGGTCGCGGTCAACGCCACGGTCCCGGCGGTGTCGGCCGGCGAGGTCGGCGCTATCCTCGACCGCTTCCCGGGGTGCATGACGGTCAAGGTCAAGGTGGCGGAGAAGGGGCAACAGCTGGTCGACGACGTCGCCCGCGTCGCCGCCGTCCTGCAGGCCCGGCCCGGCGCGCGGGTGCGGGTCGACGCCAACGGGGCGTGGTCGGTGGCGGAGGCCGCCCACGCCGTGCGGGTCCTCGACCAGGCGGTGCGTGCCGCCGACGTCTCCCGCACCGGTCCGGTGTCGTTGGACGGGCCGGGCCTGGAGTACGTCGAGCAACCGTGCGCGACCGTCGACGAGCTGGTGGAGCTGCGGGAGCGCCTCGCCGCCGACGGCGTGCACGTGGACGTGGCCGCCGACGAGTCCATCCGCCGCGCCGAGGACCCCCTACGCGTCGTTCGGGCCGGGGGCGCCGACCGGGCGGTGGTCAAGGTCGCGCCGCTCGGTGGCCCGCGGCGTCTGCTGGCCGTGGCCGCCGAGCTCGGGGTGCCGGTGACGGTGTCCAGTGCGCTCGACTCGGCGGTGGGGGTCGCCGCTGGCGTCGCGGCTGCTGCCGCCCTTCCGGGTGTCGGCGCGGGTGGCGGGCCCGGTGCCGCGGGTGCGGGTGGCGGGTTCCGCACCGCGGGTGTCGGTGCGGGTGGCGGGCCCGGGGCCGACGACGACGAGATCCCCGCCGCAGGTCTGGGCACCGGCGGGGTCTTCGTCGAGGACGTCGTCGACCCGGGCGTCTTCGCCCTGGAGGACGGGCATCTCCCGGTCCGCCGGGTGGCCCCGGACCCGGCGCGGCTGGAGGAACTGCTCATCGGCGGCGAGCGGCGCGACTGGTGGCTGGATCGCATCCGCCGCTGCCACGCTATTCTCTGAACCTCCCCGTCTTCGACACACCCGCCGCACAGATCACCAGAATCGCGGCCCCGGGCCCGGTCCGCACACAGTCGGCCGCCGGCTCTCCAGAATCGCGGCCCCGGGCCCGGTCCGCACACAGCCGCTCCTCGCCATGGCGTCTCGCGCGCACCGCGGGGTGTGCGAGACGCCATGCCCAGGAGCGGCTGCAGAATTCGCGTGCATCCGCGGGAGCGAGACGCCATCGCCGGGAGCGGCTGTGGTGCGCGGCTTGGGGCGAGACGCCATGTCGGGGAGCGAGGCGCCATCCCCGGGAGCGGGCGGCCGACCCGGTCGCGATGGTCTCGGTCACGCGACGCGGCCCGGACCCCGGCCGAGGGACTCCTGAATCCTCATCGCCTCGCGGATGACCGGCACGACCCGGCCGCACTGATAGTCCTCCCACTGCCACCGCCGGACGATGTTGCCCAGAGATTCGATGTCGTTCTGCCGTCTCTTCTCGTCGCGGAGCTTCTTGCGGACGTCGACCTCGTCGTCGTCGATCCCGTACTTCCCCGTCCCGTCGGCCTCACCGACGAGCCCCCACTCCTCCCAGTACATGTCCACGAAGGCCGACGTCCCGTCCGAGAGGATGAACTCCCGTTGGAGCTCGGGCATCGGCAGACCGGCGCGACTGATCATCACCCTGCTGGCCGACTCGAGGACCGACTGGGCGCCCGCGTCCGCGAACGCCACCACGGCCCGGGCTCTGGCGATCCCCACCCGGCCGGCGGCGGCCTCGAGTTCGACCGCCAGATCGGTCGGGCTGCACAATTCGCGACGCAACGCCTCGTCCGCCGCACACACCGCGCCGGTGAAGGGACTCGTCCGCGCGACATCGACGATCGTCCGCGCCGGAGTCGTGACCGGGATGCCGTCCACCTCGACCACGGCGTCCGCGAGATCGAGATTGTGGCAGATCGTGCTCCTTCCGCGCCTGCTCCCGCTGCCGGGTCGATGCCTGGTGGTGGTGACCCGCCGGGTGTCCATCTCGTGGACGGGCAGGCCGTGGAGGACGAGCGCCGAGGTATGCGACAGGGCGGTCCCGGGGCCGACGCTCTTCGCCGCGGCCCGCGATCTCATCTCGAGCATCGCCTCGGCCTTGTCGGGACCGGTGGGGAGTTCCGACGCGAGCGTGTAGATGCCGTGGCGGACGCGGTAGAGCTGACCGGTGCGTTCCGCGTGCTCGCGCGCTCGGCGACTATAGCCACGGGCGAGGAGCTCGGCCGCGGTGATGACGACTGGACGGGACTGATCAGTGCTCATGGCCAGGCAGTATTGCCGTGACGGGCCGGCCGTTCCCGTCGCGGAGGCCGGTTCTGCGCCCGGCCTGTGGAGAGGGGCGGGGCTGTGACTTTCCAGCGGCTGCTCGGCCGCGGTTGTCCGTGGCAGTAGCTGGAAGCGGAGCCGTTGTCAGGCGTTCGCAGCTGCCGCTGATCCAGCCGGAGCACCAGCCGCCCGCCGCCATGGCGTCTCGCGCGCACCGCGGGGTGTGCGAGACGCCATCGCGGGGAGCGGCTGCCGACGGAGCAGTACAGGGAGGGGAGCGAGACGCCATCGCGGGGAGCGGCTGTGTGCGGGGCCGTACGTGGGCGGGAGCGAGGCGCCAGGCAGGGGAGCGGCTGCCCCGTGGGCCGCGGCTGCCGGCGGGGCCGGATAGGAACGGGAGCTCCGGACCTACTTCCGCGGCCGCGGCAGCTCTCGCGTGCCTGGGGCGTAGCCCCACTGGTGGCGGCCGAGCCGGGAGGGCGGCAGAAGGATGTCGAAGTCGGGGAGTCCGTCGTCGGCCATGATCTCCTCGTCGGCTGTCACGCTCACCACGCGACCGAGCAGCATCGCGCTGGTGCCCAGGTCGATCACGTCGTGACGCACGCACTCGAACGCGATCGGTGCCTCCGCGACCCGCGGCGGGGAGACGATGTCCGACGGATCGGGGGTCAGCCCCTGCATCTCGAACTCGTCCACCTCCGGCCCGACGGGCGCCGACGTGGCGTTCATCGTCTCGATCAGCGATTCGGTGCCGATGTTCACCACGAACTCGCCGGTGTCCATCACGTTGCGGTACGTGTCCTTGCGGCCGATAGACGTCACGGACAGGATCGCCGGATCCGCGCACGCGACGGTGAAGAACGAGTACGGCGCCAGGTTGAGCACTCCGTCAGCCGAGACGGTCGACACCCACGCGATCGGCCGCGGCGCGATCGAGGCGGTGAGCAGTGCGTAGAAGCCCTTGGCGGGTGGGTCGTCCGGCGTGTGCACGATGCGCATCCGCCCATTGTGCCGCCGGGTGCGGCCATTGCGCGGCGGCGGATGTCATCACTGTCCTAGCGTGAGCCGCGAGGCGCCCCGCGCTCGAGGAGGCGGGCACCCGGCGAGCGGGAGGAACGGAGCCATGGCGGCGACGGACGGTGCAACGGGCAGCGCGGCGGGCAGTGCGACAGGAGGAAAGACGGACGGGGTGCGGATCCCGCTGCGGGACCAGCTCTGGCTGCTGATGGACCGACCGGACAACCTCATGTACATCAACTCGCTGATGTGGTTCTCCCGCGTGCCGGACTGGGGCGCCGTCACAGAGGCGATCCGCACCCGCATGGTCGAGCCGTACCCGGTGTTCCGTCGGGTGGCCAAGCGCAGGGGTCGTCGGTGGTACTGGGTCGACGACCCCGACTTCGATTTGTCGAACCACCTGGTCCACCGGCGTCTGCCCGAACCCGGCGGACGCGCGGAGGCCGAGGCGCACGTCGCCGAGCAGATGGGCGTGCCGCTCCCCGGCGGCAGTCCGCTGTGGCGGGTCGAGTTCATCGAGGGGTACCACCCGGACGGCGCGGAGGATGACGGCGCGGAGGACGAGGGCGCGGCCGAGGAGGGCGCGCTCATCCT
Source organism: Dietzia massiliensis (assembly GCF_018390595.1). Lineage (GTDB taxonomy): Bacteria > Actinomycetota > Actinomycetes > Mycobacteriales > Mycobacteriaceae > Dietzia > Dietzia massiliensis. The sequence goes on along the minus strand of NZ_JAHBAV010000044.1, from coordinate 11,719 downwards.
GTTCCGCGTCCAGCACGGGGTGGTCGACGGGGTCCGGCTCACGCAGCTGGTCCTGGATCTGTGCGATCACGAGGACGACACCCCGCCGCCCTCGGTCGGCCGCGACCTGTCGCCCCGGACGAAGGGTGTGCTCGGCGCGATGAGCGCGGTCGGAGGGGTCGGCGCCGACGTGGCCAAGGACTCGTTCGGCATCGCCCGCGGGGTGACCGGTGGAGCGCTGAGGCTCCCGGAGACACTCGGCCGGCTGACCCGCGACGTGCTGGCTCCGGGTCGCCGACTCTCGCGCGTGCCCACGCGCGCCGTGGAATCCCTGACCGACGCCATCGGTCCGACCAATCGCATGGCCAACACCTACCGCTCGGTGTTCCGGCTGCTGTTCGAGCCGCGGTCCGCCGACCTTCCGTGGAGCGGCAAGGTGCACCGCGAGAAGAAGGTGGCGTGGGTCTCCGGTCTGGACCTCGCGGCGATCAAGGAGGTGGCGAAGTCGCACGACAGCACCGTCACCCCGGTGATGATCGCCGCCGTGTCCAAGGCGTTGACCGGGTATCTCGACGCCCATGGAGACCGCCGTGTCTCGGATATCAACCTCATGGTCCCGGTGTCGGTGGGCTCGGGCGACGACGAGGCGGGAGAGCTGGGCAATCACATCACGCTGGTGCTCATGCGGTTGCCGCTGGGGATCGACGACCCGGAGGAGCTGCTCGGCGCGATCACCACCTCGATGACGCGCGTGCGGTACTCGCTCGAGCCGCACGTGACGTTCGCGACGATCCTCACCGTGGCCGCGGCGCCCGGACCGGTGGCACGGGCGGTGATCGACCTGTTCGCCAACAAGACCGTCGGTCAGCTCACCTCGGTGCCGGGTCCGGTCGGCCCGGTCTCGTTGGGCGGGTCGACCGTCGACGGCATGCTCGGGTGGGTGCCGATGAGCGGCGACCAGGCGCTGGGGATCTGCATCTTCAGCTATGACGGCACGGTGACGGTCGGGATCGCCACCGACGCCGAGCTCATCCCCGAACCGGGCGAGGTCGCCGGCCGGATCGAGGAGCAGTTCGCCGAGCTCGCGGGCGGTGCCGGGGAGACTCCGCCCGCGTAGACGGCCGCCGCGGAGCCCCTGGCGGCCACCGCGCCGCCTCCCGTCACCACTCCGGCGCGGGCACCTCGGGATGGGCGGCGAACCACTGCCCGATGTAGGACATGTCGATCCCCTGACTCTCGGCGATGAGCTCGTACATCGTCCGGCCGTCGATGGCCTCGCGCAGGATGTCGGCGTGACCGGAGTGGCGCGCGATCTCGTTGAGCGCGTGGAGGGCGGCCCAGCGCCCGTTGAAGGCGGGCAGCCCCGGCGGGAACCACGGCATCTCCTCGGGCACGGGGACGGGCGCGTCGAGATCGGCGTCGCGCAGGTGGGCGAGTCCGGCCGCGCACCGCCGGTCGTACTCGGCGAGGATCTCCTCGGCGGTGGCGTCGGGGTCGACCCGGTTCACCGCCTCGGCCCAGGCGAACTGCTCGGGCAGGGACCGTCCGGTCTCGGGCGCGTTCGGGGCGGCGGCGGCGCGGCCCAGCCAGCCCTCCGCGACCTCGCCGATGTGCAGGATCAGCCATCCGAGCGTCAACTCGCTGGAGGGCAGCGGTCGTGCGCGCAGCTGGTCGGCGTCCAGTCCGTGGACGATCGACCGGGCGTTGACCAACGCGACATCGATCCACTCGAGCAGGTTCTCGCGCTCGGTGGGGCAGGTGGCGGGGAACAGTGGCATGACGACTCCTCGGTGTGTGTGGTGGGCGGTGCGTTCGAACGGATCAGTGGGTGTGCGCGTACACGTCGCGCAGGAGGCACATCTCGGCGCCGTGGTGGATGACCTCGCGGTTGATGTGCAGGACCAGGGCGGCCATGGGGTAGTCGGCCCACGGGCCCTCCGCCTCGCCGATCGGCCGGGCGAGCGCCTCGGCGTCGAGCCCCCGCACGCCGTTCATCCAGGCGGCGTAGGTGAGGTCGAGCTGGGCCAGGCCGCCGGCGGCGTCCCCGGCGTAGGTGTGGGTCATGTAGTCGTGCGGGGGACCGCCGAAGTGGGAGTGCCACCGGGCGCCCAACACGCCGACGACGAGGTGGCCGATCCGCCACGCGATGGTCGTCACCGGCGCGGGCACGGGTTCGGGGAACTCGAAGTCGATGGTGTGGTCGCCGGCTCCGCCCTGCATCGGGGCCCGGCTGGTGCCCCGCGGTCGCACGTCCCAGGTCCGCTCGTCGGGCGCGGGCGAGAAGTGGTACTCGTCGTCGGTCATCCCCTCGAGGCGCGGGCGGAGCTGGCTGGTCCAGTGTCGGTCCATCTGGTCGACGAGCTGGTCGGTCCAGTCGAGGGTGTGGGCGGCGGTCATGGCGTTCTCCTTGCGAGGTCGGCTGCGGACAGCGTCGCACCCCATCCGGACAGTTCCGGTCCGCTGGCCGTGGAACACTTCCGTCATGACGGATGACCCGGCGACGAACGGGGGCTCGCGATGAGCGAGGACCGGATGCCCACCACCCAGCGCGTGCTTTGTCTGCTGGACCTGCTGCAGCGTCGTTCGGTGTGGACGGGCGAGGAGTTGGCGGCGGAGCTGGGCGTGACGACCCGCTCGGTCCGCAGGGACGTGGACCGCCTGCGGGACCTGGGCTATCCGGTGGAGTCCGAGCGCGGCGCGGGCGGCGGCTACCGGCTGGGTTCGGGTCGTCGCCTGCCGCCGCTGCTGCTCGACGACAGGGAGGCGGTGGCCGTCGCGATCGCCCTGCGTCTGGCGGCCGGCGGCGCGGTGGCGGGCGTCGGGGAGCACGCCCTGCGCGCGCTGACCAAGTTGGACCAGGTGATGCCCGGCCGCCTGCGGGAGCGTGTCGCCGACGTCACCGAGTCGATGGTCGCGGTCGCCGGCGCGGACACCCCGGTGGAGCCGGGCCTGCTGCTCGACCTGGGCCACGCGGTGCGGGGCACGGAGCAGGTGCGGCTGGACTACCGCGACCGCGCGGGGCGGGAGACGGAGCGGCGGGTGGAGCCGTACCGGATCGTCGTGCTGGGCCGGCGCTGGTACCTGCTGTGCTTCGATCTCGAGCGCGCGGACTGGCGCACGTTCCGGCTGGACCGGATCCGCGCGGTGCACCGCAGCCGGTGGCGGTTCACCCCGCGCGCCGACGTGCCGGACCCGGCGCCGCACGTCCAGCACTCGGTCACCGCGGCGCCGTACCCGCACGTGGCGCGGGTGACGGTGTTCGCGCCCGCCGAGGAGGTGGCCGAGATGTTCCCGCCCATGTACGCCACGGTCACCGAGCTGCACCCCGCGGGCCACCCGGACGGCCCGGCGTGCCGGCTGGAGACCGGGGCGGCCGACCTCGACGCGCTGGCGTGGTTCCTCGCCAGGCTGCCGGGGGAGTTCGTCGTGGAGTCGCCGGAGGCGTTGCGCGAGGCCCTGGCGGCGATGGGTGGGCGGCTCACGGATGCGGCGGGGCGGTCGACCTCTCACGACTAGGCTGGGGGGCGATGACTGCCACGCCGAGCAACCCCAGTACCGCGCAGGCCCGTGTCCTGGTGGACGAGATGGTCCGCCACGGGATCACCGACGCGGTCCTGTGCCCGGGTTCGCGCAGCGCCCCACTGGCCCTGGCGTTGGCCGCGGCGGAGCGGGCCGGTCGGATCGCGTTGCACGTGCGGATCGACGAGCGCGGTGCCGGGTTCACGGCGCTAGGACTCGCGCTGGGCTCGAAGCGGCCGGTCCCCGTCGTCGTCACCTCGGGCACCGCGGTCGCCAATCTCCATCCGGCGATGGTCGAGGCCGCCCACTCCGGGGTGCCGGTGCTGGCGCTCACGGCCAACCGTCCGCCGGAGCTGCGGGGGACCGGCGCCAACCAGACCATCGACCAGGTGGGGCTTTTCGGGCCGCACGCCCGCGCGGTGATCGAGCTCGGCGCGGCCGGCGACCCCGTCACCGAGCACCGCCACTGGCGCTCCGCGATCGGCCGCGCGATCCTCACCGCCACCGCGGCCGCGGACCCGGGCCCGGTGCAGGTGGACATCGCGTTCCGCGAGCCGCTGGTGCCGGGCGAGGGCGACGAGGAGTTCGTCCTCGGTGGCGGCCCAGGGGGGTACGACGACGACGAGGTGGACCCCGGCGACGGCTCCCGCGGTCTGCCGGAGGGGCGCCCGGGCGGTCGTCCGTGGGTGCAGCGGGCGGGCGCGGGGGTCGATTCGGCTCCCGCCGCCTCGGCGGTGGCGGTGGACCTCACGCGGCCCACGTTGGTGGTCTCGGGCGTCGGGGCGGCGCCGGTCTCCGGGCTGGTGGGCGTCCCGACGGTCGCCGAGCCCGGCGCGCCGGTCCCGCTGCATCCGGTGCACCCGCTGGCGATCCCGTCGCTGCGGCCCGAGCAGGTGGTGGTCACCGGCCGGCCGACGCTGCACCGCTCCGTGACGCGGTTGCTGGCCGACCCGGAGGTCGACCTGGTGATCCTCGACGCGGGCCCGCGCTCGCCCAATCCCACGGGCAGCGCCGCCGAGCTCGCCGACTCCGTGCTCACCGGTTGGGGGGTCGAGCGGTCGTGGACCGAGACCACCGCCCGTGCCGACGCCCACGCCCGCGCGGCCGTCGACAGGCTGCTCGACGAGCACCTGGACGCGGGCGCCCCGACGGGCCTACACGTGGCCCGCGCCGTGGCCCGCGGCGTGCGGGCCGGGGACAACCTCGTGGTGGGCGCCTCCAACGCCGTGCGGGACCTGTCCTTCGTGGGGCCGATCGACCCCGACGTGTCCGTGTACGCCAACCGCGGCGCCTCGGGGATCGACGGGACGGTGTCCACGGCGATCGGTGTCGCGCTGTCGGCGCCCGGTCGGACCGTGGCGCTGCTGGGTGACCTCACGTTCCTGCACGACATCTCGGGGCTGCTGCTCGGACCCCGTGAGCGCCACCCGTCGGATCTGCTCATCGTGGTGGCCGACGACGACGGTGGCGGCATCTTCTCCCTGCTCGAGCAGGGCGATCCGCGGCTGGCCGCCGACTTCGAGCGGGTCTTCGGCACCCCGCACGGCGCGAACCTCGGTGCGATCTGCGCGGGCGCCGGGGTGCCGTTCACCGACACCGATCCCGCCGGGCTCGAGGCGATCCTCGCGCAGCCGTCGGTCCCGGTCGCGCACCACGACATCGTCCCCGAGGGCCTGCGCGTGGTGCGGGTGGGCACCGACCGGCAGGGCCTGCGCGAGCTGCACGCGGCCCTGCGCTCGGAGGCCGTGGAGCCCCGGGCCTCGGACCCCGAATGACCGCGGGCACCGTCTCCGCGCGTCGGGCCCGTCGCGCGGTGTACGCCCGGCAGGGCGTGCGGGTGGTGGCGGCGGCCGCGGCGGCGTTCTCCGTGCTCACGGCCGTCCTCATCCTGCTGGCGTGCTTCGTCAACGACCAGCGCATCGACCGGGACATGGGCAGCGCCACGGCCACCGTCACCGAGGTCACCGAGCGGCGGGCCGCGGTGGAGTTCGACGCCGGCGGCGGCCGGACGGTGCGCCCGGTGACCGGCGTGTTCTACCCGACGGGGCTGGTGGAGGGGCAGCGCGTGCAGGTGGAGTTCCGCCGGGCCAACCCCGATCTCGTCCGGGTCTCCGGCCGCAGCTGGACCGTCGCCGTGGTACCCGCCCTGTCGGTCCCGGCGGTGGTCGTGCCGCTGGCCGCGCTCGCCTACGTCGCCGCGTCACCGGGGGTTCACCGGGCGATACCGCGAATTCCCCGCACCGACCCGCGCTGATCACCGGCCCGTGGCCCGGCCGGGCGACAGTGAGGGCGTGCGCGTAGCCATCGTCACCGAATCGTTCCTGCCGAACGTCAACGGCGTCACCAACTCCGTCCTGCGCGTGCTGGAGTACGCGCGCCGCCACGGCCACGACTGCCTCGTCGTCGCCCCCTCCGACCAGGTCGGCTTCTGGCAGGGGGCGGCCGGTGCCGTGCAGGCGCACCCGCTGGTCAGCGCCGTCTCCCCCTATCTCGGCCGGCCCGCGTCCGACGGGCCCGACCCCGACCATCACCTCGGGTACCCCGTCCACCGGGTCACGGCCGTGCGGGTGCCGGTGGTGTCCTCGCTGCCGGTCGGGGCGCCCAGCCCCAGCGTGTACAACGCCCTGCGCGACTTCGCTCCCGACGTGGTGCACCTGGCGTCCCCGTTCGTGCTCGGCGCCGCCGGGGCCGCCGCGGCCCGCGCCCTGGGCGTTCCCTCGGTGGCGGTGTACCAGACCGACGTGGCCGGCTTCGCCGACGCCTACGGGATCGGCGTCCTCGCCGACGCCGCGTGGGCCTGGACCCGGGCGATCCACGCGACCTGCGACCGCACCCTCGCCCCGTCGACCGCGGCGATGGAGGACCTGGCCTCCCGCGGCATCCCGCGCCTGTACCGGTGGGGGCGGGGCGTCGACACCGAGCGGTTCTCGCCCACCCGGCGCAGCGCGGCCCTGCATCGGCTGTGGTCGCCGGACGGGCGGCCCGTCGTCGGATTCGTCGGCAGGCTCGCACCGGAGAAGCACGTCGAGCGCCTCCGGCCGCTGGCCGACCGTTCCGGCCCGGGCGGCGACGTCCGACTCGTCGTCGTCGGCGACGGACCCGACCGCCCCGCACTCCAGGCCGCCATGCCCCACGCGGTCTTCACCGGCGAGCTCCACGGCGAGGCCCTGGCCCGGGCCTTCGCCACGCTCGACGTGTTCTGTCACCCCGGCGAGTTCGAGACGTTCTGCCAGTCCGTCCAGGAGGCCCACGCCTCGGGCGTGCCCGTGATCGGCCCCGACGCCGGCGGCCCGCGCGATCTCGTGCAGGCCGGAGTCAACGGCGTCCTGCTCGACCCGGGGCGGTACGCCGCCGAGGTCTCCGCGGCACTCGACGCCGTGCTCGCCGACCGCGATCGGCTGGCCGCCGCCGCCCGTGCAACCGTCGCGGGGCGCACCTGGGACGCCGTCTGCGGGCAGCTGTTCGACCACTACGTCGCCGCCGGCGCCCGCTCGTCCACGGGCCGCGTCGGCTCCTCCGCGGGCCGGGTCCGCGTGGGCCTCGGCCGGGCCGGGTAGCGTCGGGGGCGTGTCCCGCGCCAATCTCGACAAGCAGCCCCGCGACGTCGCGTCGATGTTCGACGGCGTCGCGAAGCGCTACGACCTGACCAACACGATCCTGTCCGGAGGCATGGACCACGTGTGGCGGCGCCGGGCCCGGTCGCTGCTCGCGCCGCGGCCGGGGGAGCGGATCCTCGACCTGGCCGCCGGCACCGCCGTGTCGACCGTCGAGCTGGCCAGGTCCGGCGCGTGGTGCGTGGCCGCGGACTTCTCGCTCGGCATGCTGCGCGCGGGCGCGGGTCGGGACGTGCCCAAGGTCGCCGGCGACGCGATGAAGCTGCCGTTCGCCGACGCCTCCTTCGACGCCGCGACCATCAGCTTCGGCCTGCGCAACGTCCAGGACACCGCCGCCGGTCTGCGGGAGATGGCGCGCGTGGTCAAGCCGGGCGGGCGGCTCGCGGTGGTGGAGTTCTCCACGCCCGTCTTCCCGCCGTTCCGCGCGCTCTACATGAACTACCTCATGCGGGCGCTGCCGAAGATCGCCACGAGCGTGTCCTCGAACCCGGACGCGTACGTCTACCTGGCCGAGTCCATCCGCGACTGGCCGGACCAGCAGGCGCTGCTCGAGATGGTCGAGTCCAGCGGCTGGGAGCGTTGCAGCGTCACCAACCTCACCGGCGGCATCGCCGCGATCCACCTGGCCCGCCGCCCCGCCTGACGCCGCCCGGGCCCTCGGTCCGGCGCGGAGGCCGCCCGCCCGGCTCGCGCACGACCGACGGGTGTCCGCGCGGTCAGTCGGCGAACAGCGGGCGCCGGTCGAGCCTGCGGGCCACCGACCCGGCCGCCCGCCACGCCCGCGCCACCACGTCGCGGTCCGAGTCGGCGACGGTGTTGGACATGCAGCGCACCGCCGCCGTCATCACCGTCTGCGAGCGCATCCCCACCGGACCGGCCATCGGCAGGAACCTCGGATAGGTGAGCAGCCGGGCGGCGTCCCGGGCGATCGCGAACGCCTCGCCGTACGTCCGCCGCAGCACCTCCGGCCACGCGTGCGTGAGCGGCTCGGTGCGGGCACCGACGCCGCCCGAGCCCGTGCCGTGGCCGGCGTGGATCAACTCGGCCAGCAACCGCCCGCCCTCGAGCGCGTAGTCGATGCCCTCGCCGTTGAGCGGGTTCACGCACGCCGCCGCGTCACCCACCGCCGCCCAGTTGCGGCCCGCCACCCCCGACACCGCGCCGCCCATCGGCAGCAGCGCCGACGTCACCGCCCGCGGCTCACCCTCCAACGCCCAGTCCCCGCGCACGCTACGGGCGTAGTGCTGCAGCAGCTCCTTGACCGCCACGTTCGCCGGCCGCGCCGACGTCGCCAGCGCCCCCACCCCGAGGTTGACCTCGCCGTCGCCGAGCGGGAACACCCACCCGTAGCCGGGCTGGATGGCACCCGCCTCGTCGCGCAGCTCGAGATCGGACCCGATCCACGGATGGTCGTGCCGAGCGGATCCGACATACGACCGCGCCGCCACGGCGTAGACCGTGTCGCGATGCCAGGTGCGACCCAGCAGACGACCCACCGGCGACCTCACGCCATCGGCCACCACCAGTGTCCGGCAGTCCACGCGATCGTCCCCGGCCAGGACGGCGGTCACCTCGTCGTCGTCGCCCCTCTCCACGCCCGTCACCCGAACGCCGTCGTGCACCACCGCGCCGGCCTCGACCGCCGCCTGCCGCAGCCGGTCGTCGAACACCGTCCGCCGCACCGCCGACCCCGTGCCGCCGTGCTCACCCGCCGGCCACGGCACCCGTCGCTCGTGGCCGAAGCCCCGCAGTTCGAGGCCGCGGATGGTGATCCGGTTCCGCGCCCACGCCCCCAGACCCAGCCGGTCCACCTCGAGCATCGCCCGCGGCGTCAGGCCGTCCCCACACGTCTTGTCGCGCGGGAACTCCGCGGCGTCGAGCACCGTCACCTCGCGACCCGCCCGCGCCAACCACGTCGCGGTCGCCGCCCCCGCCGGGCCACAGCCCACCACGAGGACATCGGTCGAAGAGGGAAGACGCCACCGGGACTCCATACGCACCATGGTGGCAGGTCGGCGGGCGCGACGGTCGCCGGCACCTCGGGCGGGGTGGGGTGCCGCAGCCACCGGGCCGGGACCGTAGTCTGTCGGGAAGGGCCGGTCGATGCCGACCCGCACCAGGCGACGAGGACGAGTGGGGATGTCGAGCGATTCAGTGACGACCGGCACCGCGGACACGGCGACGGACCACGTGGTGGCCGGCGTGGACGTCGGTGACGCAGACCTCGCCGCCGCGCTGCGAGGGCGACTCGACGAAGTCGAGAAACTGCTGGTCAGCCGGCTCGAGAGCGGCGAGGACTTCCTCTCCGAGGTCGCCCTTCACCTCGTCACCGCCGGCGGCAAGCGCTTCCGGCCGATCGTGACCCTGCTCGCCGGCGAGATCGGGCCCGAGCCCGACCACGAGCGCCTGGTCAAGGCCGCCGTCGTCTGCGAGATGATCCACCTCGCGACCCTGTACCACGACGACGTCATGGACGAGGCCAGCATGCGCCGCGGCGTCGAGTCCGCCAACAGCAGGTGGGACAACTCCACCGCGATCCTCGCCGGCGATTTCCTCTTCGCCCACTCGTCCATGCTGCTGGCTGACCTCGGTCCCGCCGCCGTCCAGCTCATCGCCCAGACCTTCGCCGAACTGGTCACCGGGCAGATGCGCGAGACCGTCGGGCCCGGCGTCGGCGGCCGCGACGAGGACGCCGCCCAGCACTACCTGCGCGTCATCTGGGAGAAGACCGGGTCGCTCATCGCCGCCGCCGCTCAGTTCGGAGGCGAGTACTCCGGCGCGACCGGCGAGCAGATCGCGCGGCTGCGCAGGTTCGGGGACGCGGTGGGGATCGCGTTCCAGATCGCCGACGACATCATCGACATCGCCTCCCCGTCCGCCGAGTCCGGCAAGACCCCCGGCACCGACCTACGTGAGGGCGTGCACACCCTGCCGATGATCTACGCGATGGAGGCCGGCTCGCCCGACAGTGCGCGACTGCGCGACCTGCTGGCCCAGCCGCTCACCGACGACGCCGAGGTCGTGGAGGCGTTGGAGTTGCTCCGGGTCTCCGACGGCATGCGGCGCGCGCGGGCGACGCTGGAGAAGTACGTCGATGACGCCATGGCCGAGCTCGACGCCCTGCCCGCCGGCCCCGCCAACGAGGCGCTGCGCCGGCTCGTGCGCTTCACGGTCGACCGCGTCGGCTGAGCTGCCGCGGCCGGCCCTGACCGGGCGTGTGCGCTCGGCGGCGAGACACCCGCTCCCGGGCCTGGCGTCTCGCTCCTGTGCGTGGCGTCTCGGGTGCGTGGGTGCAGCGCAGCCGCTCCTCCGCCTGGCGTCTCGCTCCCGGCGATGCACGGTCGATAGACAGCCGCGCGTCACGATGGCGTCTGGCCTGCCCGCCGGGGCGCGCGAGACGCCATCGTGAGGGGCGGCTGTCGGGCGGGTGGGCGAGTGCAGGTCGGCGGATGCAAATGGGCGGTCGTGGCGGGGACGTCGTGCACAGCCGGCTCGAGTCAGCCGCCTCGCGGGTAGAGCACCACCTGGGTTGCCTTGACGACCAGCGTGACGGGCACGCCCGGTGCGAGCGCGAGTTCGGCGGCCGATCGCGTCGTGATCTCGGCGTCGACCCTCTGGCCGTCCCGGAGTTCGGCGGTCACGCGGGTCAGCGCCCCGGCCGGAGCCAACGACACGACGCGGGCGGGCCACGCATTGCGCGGGCTCACGGCGAATGAACGCGCGGGTGCGGGACCGGCCGGGTTCAAGACGGGCCGGGTGTCGGCGGGGGCGGCGTGCACGGCCACCGCCCGCGGATCGACCGTCGCCACCGCCCGCACCCCGCTCCGCCAATCGGTGGCGGCGCTCGCGCGGATCCCCGCCACGGCATCGCCTCCGGGGGTGCGTACCTCGTCGTCGTCGACGATCCCCTCCACCAGTGAGACGCCGGCCAGTCGCGCGGCGAAGTCCGACGCCGGGCGCGCGAGGACCTCCTCGACCGTGCCGGACTGGGTGGCGCGGCCGGAGAGGACGACGACGACATCGTCGGCCAGCGCCCACAGGTCCAGCGGATCGTGGGTCACCAGGACCACGGCCCGGCCGGTGAGCCGATCGGCGAGGAGGCGCCGGATCGCCGGGGCGACCTCCACGTCCAGCGCGGCCAGCGGCTCGTCGAGCAGCACGAGTTCCGGGTCGACGGCCAGCGCGCGGGCGAGCGCCACACGCTGGGCCTGCCCTCCGGACAGTTCGTGCGGGCGGCGGCCGGCGAGGTCCGCGCAGCCCACGGCCTCGAGCTCGGTGCGGGCGCGGGCGAGGGCCTCGCGCCTGCGCACGCCGCGGGCGCGGGGGCCGTACGCCACGTTGTCCAGGGCGGTGAGGTGCGGCAGCAGACCGGGCCGCTGCTCGAGCGCGACGACGCGGCGACGGTGCGCGGGCACGTGGGTGCGGGGCGAGCTGACGAGGCTGCCGTCGAGGCGGACCTCGCCCGAGTCGGGGCGCAGGTGCCCGGCGAGCAGGGACAGCGCCGTGGACTTGCCCGCGCCGTTGGGGCCGACGATCGCCAGGCGGCGGCCGGCGGGGACGGTGAGTCGGAGGTCGACGTCGCGGGCGGTGACCCGGCAGTCGAGCTC
>NZ_JAHBAV010000378.1 GCF_018390595.1 Dietzia massiliensis | reverse complement strand
AAATATCCAGTTGTAATTCTTTTACACCATTCAATTTTACCAGCATCAGGGGTAATCTTACCAGTGATGATATTTAAAAAGGTTGATTTACCTTCTCCATTAGCACCAACTAATCCAATATGCTCCCCATTCAATAACCTAAAACTTGCATTTTCTAAAATTGTTCTTCCACCAAAATCATGACTCACATTTTCAACATTTAAAATACTCATTATTTACCTCTTTTCATACAAATATTTAAATAACATACAAGATAATACATAAAAAATGCAGCACACTACCTAACAATATCCACAAATGCCAAATACTATGCAT
>NZ_JAHBAV010000377.1 GCF_018390595.1 Dietzia massiliensis | reverse complement strand
AGCTGAATGTCCTTGGCTTCTTGAACGATACTTTTCTCAACCATCATCAGGCTCTTTTCTTCGTCGGGCTAGCGTCTTTACTCGATAGCTCTTGCAGTAAATGGCTTGATAGCAAAATGCCGGTATGGATTTGTTGCAGATCGTCGACGCGCGACTCTTTGGTCAGGCGTTCGATGGTCTGGCTTTCGTTAAAGCGGAAGTGGCAAACCAGCTGGTTGGTCTCGGCCAGTTTAACCATTTGCGGCAAAGTCAGCTGCGCCAGCGCATCGGCCATGGCTTCATCAATACCAAGACGGAACATCGCGGAGGCTTTTTC
>NZ_JAHBAV010000376.1 GCF_018390595.1 Dietzia massiliensis | reverse complement strand
CGTCTGCACCATCGGCGCCGGTTCGATCACCCCGTCGGGGCGCACCGCCAGCGGCAACGACGGCCGGGGCCGCCCGGGGTCGCAGCCGGCCGACTCCGCCAGCGCCTCGAGCTCGACCGCGGCTTGCCCCTCGTAGTCGATGCGGTGCCGCACGCCGAGCAGGGAAGCGACCGCGTCGAACAGCCGTCCCATGCTCGAGCACGGCACACAGCCCGTCCCGGTCTCCAGTTGCGAACGGACCAGGCGCAGTTCGTCATCGGTCGCGGCGGCGACGGGCGCCAGATCCGGGGTCCAGTCGATGTCGGCCGTCCATAAC
>NZ_JAHBAV010000375.1 GCF_018390595.1 Dietzia massiliensis | reverse complement strand
GTCGTGGGCGCCGGCGGCGTCGACGACGACCCGCACGCCCAGCTCGGGCGCCCCGCCGCGCGCGGCCCCGGCCCCGCCCCCCCCCCCCCGCGGGGGGCCCCCCCCCCCCCGCCGCCCCCCCCCCCCCCCCCCCCCCGCCCCCGCCCCCCCCCCCCCCCCCACGCCCCCCCCCCCCGCCGCCCCGGCCCCCACCCCGCCCCCGGCGCGCACCCCCCCCCCCCCCCCGGGCGGCCCCCGGCCCGCCGGGCGGCGCCGGGCCAGCCCCCCCGCCCCGCGCCCCCCGCGCGCGCGGGCCCCGGCGCGCCGCCACCCCCGCGC
>NZ_JAHBAV010000374.1 GCF_018390595.1 Dietzia massiliensis | reverse complement strand
GCTGATGTCCGATCGGGTGTTGATCCTGGACGCGACCAGCAAACGGATCGACGACGAGTTCAGCGTCAATATCCCGCGTGCGGCGCGCAACCGGGACAGCCTGCGGCACCTCACCGATCGGATCCGCAGCTGCCTGTACAAAAAAATCGCGCAAGCGCAATCGGCCGGTTAACGGCCCTGTTTTCATTCACTTGGGGAACTGAAATGAACCATAAAAGCGTGCTGATGACGCTGGTCATCCTGCTGCCGGCCGCCGCCAGCGGCGCAGAAATCGTCAATAAAGACGGCAATAAACTGGATCTGTACGGCCAACTGAAC
>NZ_JAHBAV010000043.1 GCF_018390595.1 Dietzia massiliensis | reverse complement strand
GAAGGGGTGAGGCGGGGACGGGGGACCTCAGTCGAGGCGCCTGAGCGTGGCGCGGAAGGTGGCGGGGTCGAGACCCAGCGGCAGTCCGGTGCCGGGCAGGGAGGCGGCCACGCTGCCGTGACCGACCGCCCACGCGAGCCGGTCCTGCGGCGGGAGACCGCGGGCCCCGGCGAGCAGATAGCCAGCGAGCGCGGAGTCGCCGGCCCCGACCGTGGACCTGACCTCCACGGCGGGGGCGTTCGCGAACCACGTCTCGTCGTCGTCGACCAGGACCGCTCCGGCACCGCCCAGGGTGACCAGGACCGCGCCGACGCCCCGGTCGCGCAGGGCGCGTGCGGCGGCGACCACGGGTTCGGTGTCGCCGTCGGCGGCGCGTCGTTCCAGCTCCGCGCCGTCGACGCCGGCGAGCTGGCCGAGCTCCTCACCGTTGGGTTTGACCAGGTCCGGCGCGGCGTCCGGGAGGCGCGCGGCGAGGGCGGCCAGGGGCGCGTCGGAGGTGTCGACGGCGAGGCGCGCCCCCGCCGGACGCAGGGCGGTGACCAGGTCGGCGTAGAAGTCGTGCTCCACGCCGCGCGGCAGGGATCCGCACAGCACCACCCACTGCGCGTCCCGGGCGAGGTCGGCGATCGTGGACCGGGCCCGGTCCAGGGTGGCGGCGTCGAGTTCGGGACCCGGGGAGTTGATCTTGGTGGTGGTCCCGTCGGGGTCGGCGAGCGTGAGGTTGACCCGCACGGCCCCGGTCGCCGGCACCACGGACGTCGCGACGCCGGTCCCGGCGCACATCGTCACGAACGGGTCCTCGGGCGGCGCGGGGAACACCGCGCGCGCCTCCACCCCGCCGGCCGCCACCACGCGCGCGACGTTGACGCCCTTGCCGCCGGGGGAGTCGTCGACGGTCGCGATGCGGTTGACCCCACCCACGGCGAGCGGCGCGGGCAGCTGCGCGGTGCGGTCCACCGACGGGTTCATGGTGAGCGTGACGATCATGGCAGCACGACCTCGATTCCGTGGGTGTCCAGCGCGGCGGCGAGCGGGCCGGGCGGGGGCGAGTCGGTGACCAGCACATCGATCTGGTCGAGGCGGGCGAACGAGACGAGGAACTCGTGGCCGAACTTGCTCGAGTCGGCGAGCACCGCCACCCGCCGCGCGGCGCCGCACATGGCGTTCTTCACCGCCGCCTCGTCCGGGTCCTGGGTGGTGAGGCCGCGGTCGGGGTGGAGGCCGTTGGCGCCGACGAACGCCACGTCCACGCGGATCGCCTCCAGCGCCCGGAGCACCGACGCGCCCACGCACCCGCCGGTGAGGCCGCGGACCGTCCCGCCGAGCACGTGCAGGTCGTCGGTCGCCGCGCGGTGCAGGCCGTCGGCGACGGGGACCGAGTTGGTCATGACCGTCAGCCCGTGGTCGGCGGGCAGCGCCTCGGCGAGGGCCGCGGTGGTGGAGCCGGCGTCGACCAGCACGGTCCCGCCGGCGGCGGGCAGCAGGCGCAGTGCGGCCCGGCCGATCGCGGTCTTGGCCTCGACGTTCTCCGACCGGCGCGCGGCGAGGGTCCGCTCCACACGACCACCCGGGACCGCGCACACCGCGCCGCCGTGCGTGCGCTCGAGGTGGCCCTCTGATTCCAGGACCGACAGGTCGCGGCGGATGGTCTCGGCGCTCACGTCGAGGTCGGCGGCGAGTTCGGCCACGGTGACCCGCCCGGACGCGGCGAGGGTCTCCGTGATGCGCCGTCGTCGCTCGCTGCCGTACATGGTGAGCCTTTCGCCTGTGACCGAGTGTGTTGGATTCTGCCCGAAACGGTTGGAAAGTCAAGCGGTCTTAGTTATTCTCGTCACAGAACCACTCGATCGGCCGGGCGCGGGTGCCCGGTCCGCTAGGAGCTCCCAATGACGCAGCAGTCGAAGGCCGGGGCGGTCATCCGCGGCACCGGCGTGGTCGCCGGACTCGCCCACGGGCCCGCCCGATGGGTGGTCCGGCCCGACGCCCTTGACGGGCCCGCCCCGGCCGCCGCCCCGGACACGCCGGGCGCGGTGGACCAGGAGGCCGTCGAGCGCGGTCGCGAGCGCTTCGCTGCCGCGGCCGCCACCGTCGCCGACCGCCTCGACCAGCGGGCCGCCCTGGCGACCGGCGTCAGCGCCGAGGTGCTCACCGCCAACGCCGTCCTCGCCCGCGACCGCGGCTGGGCCAAGGAGGTCACCAAACAGCTGAAGAAGGGCGCGCCGGTCGAGGCCGCGGCGGTCGCCGCCACCGAGAGCTTCGCCGCGAAGTTCGCCAAGATCGGCGGCCGGCAGGCCGAGCGCATCACCGACCTGCGCGATCTCTGCGCCCGGGTGGTCGCCGAACTGCGCGGCCTGCCCGAACCGGGGATCCCCGAGTTCGACGAACCCGGCATCCTCCTGGCCGACGACCTGGCCCCCGCCGACACCGCCGGCCTCGACCCGGCCCTCGTGCTGGCGATCGTGTGCGAGCAGGGCGGCCCCACCTCACACACCGCGATCATCGCCCGGCAGCTGGGCATCCCCTGCATGGTCGCCGCGGGAGGCCTGTCCGCCGTCGCCGACGGCACCCGCGTGCTCGTCGACGCCGCCGCGGGCACCGTCACGGTCGAGCCCGAGGAGGGCCCGGCCGCTGCGGCGGCCGAGGCGGACCGGCGCAGCCGCGCCGCGGCGGCGAGCTGGACCGGACCCGCCGCCCTCGCCGACGGCCACGCGGTCTCCCTGCTCGCCAACGTCCAGGACGGCGACGGCGCGGAGGCGGCCGCCGCCGGCCCGGCCGCGGGGATCGGCCTGTTCCGCACCGAGCTGGCGTTCCTCGACCGGGCCGACGAGCCGACCCACGACGAGCAGGTCGCGCTCTACGCCCGAGTGCTCGGCGCCTTCTCCGACGCGCGCGTCGTCACCCGGACCCTCGACGCCGGCTCGGACAAGCCGCTCGCGTTCGCCGGGATGACCGAGGAGGACAACCCCGCCCTCGGCGTGCGCGGGATCCGCGTGGACCTGCTCGACCGCGGGCTACTGGACCGCCAGCTCGACGCCCTCGCGGCGGCCGGCCGGCAGGTCGGCGGAGCGCAGTCCTCACCGTGGGTGATGGCGCCGATGGTGGCCACCGTCCACGAGGCCCGCGACTTCGCCGACCGCTGCCGCGGCCGGGGCCTCACGCCCGGGATCATGGTCGAGGTGCCGTCCGTCGCCGTGGCGGTGGACCGCTTCCTGCCGCACGTGGACTTCCTGTCCGTCGGCACCAACGACCTCACCCAGTACGTCATGGCAGCCGACCGGATGTCCCCCGACCTGGCCGCCCTCACCGATCCCTGGCAGCCCGCGGTGCTGCGACTCATCCGCACGGTCGCCGACGCCGCCGGCCGTTCCCCCGACGGCCGGTCGATCCCGGTGGGCGTGTGCGGCGAAGCGGCGGCCGACCCGGACCTCGCCTGCGTCCTGCTGGGGCTCGGCGTCACCTCGCTGTCGGTGGCCACCGCCGCCCTCCCCCACGTCGGCGCCGCGCTGGCCGGGGTCACGCTCCAGCAGTGCCGCGAGTTCGCCCGGATCGCGCTCGACAGCGACACGGCCCGCGACGCCCGGGACGCGGTCCGCGCCGCCCGCGGCTGAGGGGGCGCCGGGTACGCGGGCGGCGTCAGCGGAGCGCCACTTCGAGGACCTCCGCGAACACCATTGGCTGGTCTACACTTGACGCCTGTCAACGACAAGAGTGTCCAGATCAGGACTCCGCCTTCGTCGCCACACCGAGAATCACGAGGTCTCACATCATGAATCCGCTGGTCGCCCCCGGTCGTGAAACCCTGTTCCGGTCGCTCGACGTCCGCTCACTGCACCTGGCCAACCGCCTGGTCATGTCGCCGATGACGCGGATGGGCTGCCCGGGCGGATTGCCCGACGAGATCAACCGGGACTACTACGCGGCCCGCGCCGCAGGCGGTACCGGGCTGGTCGTCACCGAGGGCATCGGCGTGGACCACCCCACGTCGGTCGACCACTCCGCGATCCCGCGCCTCGACGGTCCGGAGTCCGTGGCGGCGTGGCGCGTGGTGACGGACGCCGTGCACGCCGCGGGCGGCCGGATCATGGCGCAGCTGTGGCACGTCGGTCCGCTGTGGGGCGCCAACGCCCGCTTCGATCGCGGGAGCCGCGACCGCCTCATGGCGATGCACCCCATGCGTCTGTCGGGCCTGTGGGGTACGCCGGGCGTCACCACGTACTCGGATCGGAGCATCGAGCGCTGGTCGCCGGCGGTGGAGCCGATGACCGAGTCGGACATCGCCGACGTGATCGGCGCCTTCGCCCGGTCGGCACGGTATGCCCTCGAGGCCGGGTTCGACGGGGTCACCCTGCACGGCGGCCACGGCTACCTGCTGGATGCGTTCGTCTGGGCCGATACCAACCGCCGCACCGACGAGTGGGGCGGCGACCTGGCGGCGCGGAGCCGCTTCCCCGCAGCAGTCGTGGCGGCGGTCCGTGAGGCCATCGGCGCGGAGGCGCCGCTGTTCTACCGCTTCTCGCAGCACACGCAGCAGGACTACACGGTCCTCAAGACCACCGACCCCGACGAACTCGGCGTCTACCTCGGCGCACTCGCCGAGGCGGGCGTCGACCTGTTCGACGCGTCGACCAGGCGCTTCAGCGATCCGGCGTTCCCCGACCTGGAGGGTGACGACGGCGAGGTCACCCTCGCCGGCTGGGCCCGCAGGCTCACGGGTAAGCCGGCGGGCGCCGTGGGCGGCGTGGGGATCGGGACGTCCCTGCGCGAGCAGAAGTCGGGCAAGGCGGCCGTGGCGGCGGACAACATCGATTCGGTCGTGGAGCGCATGGAGCGCGGCGAGTTCGATCTCATCTCCATCGGCCGGATGCACCTGGCTGATCCGGCGATCGCCCGGGTCCTGCGGGCGGCCGAGCCACTTCCGGAGTTCGACCGCGAGGCGCATGAGGCACCGCTCCGCGCCCCGGCCTGACAACGATTCCCGCCATTGCGAGCCGAACCCCGGCGGGCCCGGCCGGCGCCGCAACGCGGGCGGGGTCGTCACCGACGATGTCCTGCGATCGCTCACCATCAGCCAGCGACTGCTCGGGACCGAGGAGATCGTCCTCATCCACCACACGGACTGCGGGATGCTCACCTTCCGGGACGACGACTTCAAGGATCAGATCCAGTCCGACACCGGCCTGCGGCCGCGCTGGGCGCCCGAGTCGTTCCCGGAGCCGGAGGTCGACGTCCGCCAGTCGATCGCCCGCGTGGAATCCGACCCCTTCCTGCTGCACAGCACGGCGGTGCGCGGTTTCGTCTACGACGTGTCCACCGGCGAACTGCGTGAGGTCCAGCGCGAAGAGTAGCCCGCCCGGCACGGCCGTCGACGACTCCGGCGTCATCCCACCGTTGAGGCGGCGCTGGCCGCCGAC
This sequence comes from Dietzia massiliensis, assembly GCF_018390595.1. Classification (GTDB taxonomy): domain Bacteria; phylum Actinomycetota; class Actinomycetes; order Mycobacteriales; family Mycobacteriaceae; genus Dietzia; species Dietzia massiliensis. Next base: position 27,801 of record NZ_JAHBAV010000043.1, on the reverse strand, counting down.
GCAGGTGGCTGGGTGGGAGACGACTACCTCCGCGCGGCGCGGTGTGCCTATGCTCGACATGAACTACCGACTTCCGGACGCAGGGAAAGACCGGTGAGAATCCGGCGCTGACCCGCAACGGTGTGCCGCTACCACAAGTGGCGGCGAGCCCGATCGCCTGCCCGGAGGCCTGACTCCACCAGTCATCGCCGAGGTCTGCGATCCGGAGTCCTGTCAGGTGACGTGGCGTCCTCGACGCCAGCCGTCCTGCGGGTCTGCCGTGGTCGTCGACCACACGACACGATCCGAGGTCTGATCATGTTCCGTCACCACCCCAGAACCGCGCTGGCCGCGCTGCTCGTGAGCGGCCTGGCGCTCGCCGGCTGCTCCCGCGGCGAGGCGCTCGAGAGCGGTGGCGCGGCCGAGCCCTTCGCCAACCCGGTCACCATCGCCAACTGCGAGCGCGAGGCCACCTACACCGGACCGCCGCAGCGCATCGTCTCGATGAACGACCACGTCACCGAGACCCTCATCCAGCTGGGTGCAGGCGACCGGATCGTCGGGATGGGTTACGGCGATCAGAACGACGTGCTGCCGGAGGTCGCCGACCAGTTCCACGCCATCCCGTCGCTGGCCGAGGAGTACCCCACCTGGGAGCAGATCGTCGACCTCGAGCCCGACCTGGTGGTCGCGGGCATGCGCAGCGCGTTCGACGAGAAGGAGGGCCGCAGCCGCGACGCCCTCGAGTCCGCCGGTATCAACACGTTCCTGTTCTCGGAGTACTGCGGCGAGGGCTTCCCCGACCTGTCGATGCTCGAGACGGACTTCTCCCAGCTCGGTCGTGTCCTCGGCGTCGAGCAGGGGGCACGTGACCTCACGGATCGGATCCGTGGGCGGGTCGAAGACGTCCGCTCCACGCTCGACGCGGCGGGCGTGACCGGCATCCCCACCTTTTTCTACGACAGCGGCGAGGCCGAACCCATGACGATCGGCGGTGTGGGCATCGGCCAGCTCATCGGCGAGTACGCGGGCGCGGACAACATCTTCTCCGAGGGTGACAAGCCGTACCCCAGGACCACCTGGGAGGTCCTCGGCGAGCGTCAGCCGGAGGCGATCGTCGTGCTGGACTACGGCCCGACCAGCGCGGAGGACAAGATCGCCTACCTGCGCGCGCAGCCCGTCATGGCCACCACCCCGGCCATCCGGGAGGACCGGATCGTGGTGGTGCCGCTGGCGGACTTCTTCGAGAGCTCGCGGATGGCGACCTCGGTGGAGACCATCGCCCGCGAGCTGCACCCGCACTCGTTCGGGCAGTGACATGACGTCGGTAGCCGCGAAACCCGATCGCCGCGCGGGCCGCCGCGCGCCGGCCCGGGCAGGGGCCGACCTCGCCGTCGTCTCCTCCTCCCACACCCCGGACACCTCCGACGCACCACCCTCCGCCCGCACGCCCCTCGCGCTGATCAGCCTGCCGCTGCTGGCCGCGCTCGTGGTCGCAATCGCGGCCGGCGTCTCGCTGGGCTCGGTGTCCATCCCGTTCGGGGACGTGTGGGCGATCGTGGCGCACCGCCTCGCCCCGGGGTTGTTCGAGCCGTGGTGGACCGACGCCCGGGAGGCGATCGTCCTCGAGTCGCGGTTGCCCCGCGCGCTCATGGCGGCGGCCGTGGGCGCGTCCCTGGCCGTCGCGGGTGGTGTGGCGCAGGCGGTGACCCGCAACCCGCTCGCCGACCCGTACCTGCTCGGGGTCTCCTCCGGGGCGGGCTTCGGCGTCGTCGCCCTCACCGTCCTCGGCGTGGGCGCCGGGGTGTGGGGCGTCTTCACCCTGCCCATGGCCGCGTTCGTCAGCGCGCTGCTCCCGCTGGCCGGGGTGGTGTTGGTGGCCCGCCGCGCCCACGACACCACCGCGATCGTGTTGGTGGGGGCGGCCATGACGATGGTCTTCGGCGCGCTCAACACCTTCACGCTGCTGGTACTGGGTGACGACCACCAACTCGGCACGGTAATGCGGTGGCTCGCCGGCGGATTCGGCGACGCCGGGTGGACGATGGTCTGGGCGCCGATCGCGATCCTCGCCGTCGCCGGCACGGTGGTGATGCTGTGCAGCCGCCACCTGGACCTGCTCCTCACCGGCGACGACGGCGCCACCGCCATGGGCGTCAACGTGCCGCGGTTCCGGATCCTCATGCTGCTGCTCGTCTCGCTGCTCACCGCGGGCGCCGTGGCGGTGTCGGGGACCATCGGGTTCATCGGCCTGCTCATCCCGCACCTCACGGGTTTCCTCACGGGCCGGACGTCCGCGCGCCTGCTGCCCACCGCGGCGCTGCTCGGCGCCCTCGCCCTGGTCCTGGCCGACATCGCGGCCCGCTCGGTGCGCGAGGGCACAGAGCTGCCGGTCGGCGTCATCACAGGCGTCGTGGGCGGGCCCGTGTTCCTGGTGATGCTGTGGCGCCGCTACGGGAGGGCGTCGATATGACCACCCTCCACGCCCACGACGTCTCCGCCCGCCTGGGCGGCCGGCAGATCCTCGACGGCGTCGACCTCACCGTCACTCCCGGCCTGGTCACGGCCCTGGTCGGGCCGAACGGCAGTGGCAAGACCACCCTGCTGCGTGCGTGTTACCGGGCGCTGCCCACCACGGCGGGTCACGTCACCATCGACGGCGCGGACATCACCTCGCTGCGCCGCCCCGCGCTCGCCCGCGCGGTGGGGGCCAGCACGCAGGAGCCGGTCTCGCTCGGCGGCATCACGGTCCGCGAGTCGGTGCGCCTGGGCCGGACGGTCACCCGCGGGCCGTTCGAGCCGCTCGGCGCCGACGACTCCGCGGTCGTCGAGACCGTCCTCGCGCAGGTCGGGCTGACCGAGCTCGCCGACCGGGACGTGCTCGCCCTGTCCGGCGGGGAGCGGCAGCGGGTGTCGATCGCGCGCACCCTCGCCCAGCAGCCCGACGTCCTCCTGCTGGACGAGCCGACCAACCACCTCGACCTCCACCAGCAACTGTCGGTCCTGGCGCTGTTGCGCGAGCTCGCGGCCGGCGGCCTGGCGGTGCTGCTCACGCTCCACGACCTGCGGATGGCAACCGAGTACTGCGATTCCGTCGCGGTCCTGCACCGCGGGCGGCTGGTCGCGACGGGCGCGCCGGAGGAGGTCCTGGACGCCGCGGTGCTGCGGGAGGTGTTCGGCGTGCGCGGCCAGGTACGGGCGGGGCCGGACGGTCGCCGCACCCTCGACGTGGCGGGTCTCGCCGGTGAATGACAAGTCGGTGGGTGACGACGGCGACGACGACGAGCTCCGCGTCCCGGGGACCGTGGCAGCCGCGTACGCGGGCGCCTCGGGCCTCCTCGGGGACTTCGCCCGCACCATCGAGCACGCCTCCCCGGTCCTGCCCGGGGAGGTGCTGACGGACCCGCGGTGGCTGGCCCGGCGGGTGGAGGGCACCGGTCGGCGCTGGAACCATGATGATCCGCGGGTGAACGGGACATTGTGGTGGTATTCGGCCAGCTCGACGCTGGTCGCGGCGCCGCTGGCGATGCTGCTCGCGAGCGGCCGCGCACCCGATCCCCGCCCGGAGCGGCTCACCGTCTCGCTGCAGCCGAACGGCTATCTCCAGTCGGTGCGATCGGACCGCCTGTTGCCGTCGGCCGCGGCCTTCGCCGATGCGCTGGTGGAGGCCCACGCCGAGGTGATCGCCGCCCTCGCGGAGGTCTCGGGCGCGGCGCCGCGGGCCTTGTGGGCGATCGCCACTGACTCCATCGCCAACCGTGCGCTCGAGGCGGGCCGCGCTGCGGGCGACGAGGCCCGCGGCGTCGCGCTTGCTCGCGCCGTGTGCCGGCCACCGCTGCTGCCGGCCCGGTTCATCGACGTGGAGGGCACCGAGCGGACACGCCGGTTCGTCCGCCGCAGCTCGTGTTGCCTCATCTATGTGGCCACCGACGGCGGCAAGTGCGCGAGCTGCCCGCGCCGCGCCCCGGACGACCGTCGGGCGGAGCTGCTTCGGCGAATGTAGCCCGCCCCACGGGGCCGGAATTCCCGGGTAGCGTCCCCTCCCGAGACGGGCCGCTGACGAGCTGGCTGGACGGAATCGCGGCAGCAGCAACCGGAGCGGTTTAAAAGCAGAACCCCGGCCGTGTGATCGGCCCTCCGAGGAGGACTACAGGGACGGGTCCGGGGTGTTCGACACCAATAGTACCCAGCGGAGGCAGGTGTGACCAGCGCGAGCAACTGGGCGTTCTATGAGCGCCACTTCGCCCCGGCGCGGCTGCAGCACTATCTCGCCCGCGCCCAGGGCGATCACGTCATGGCGATGGAACTGTACCGGTGGAACGTCGCGATCTCCGGCGCCTTCTGGCAATCGTTCGCCTACTTCGAGGTGGCGTTCCGCAATGCTCTCGATGCGCGTTTGGCCGAACGTCATCTTGCGCTTGGACGTTCGGGCCATTGGGTATTCGACGACTTCCGAGAGCTGGGTCGCGACGGCAACGGAGTAGATAAGCACCGCCAGCCGTACAAAGACATCGCCGAGAGCATCGGCCGCGTCAGGCGAAACCGCAAGCCGCTGAACCCCGGCCAGATTATCTCCGAACTGCCGTTCGGGTTCTGGCACCAGATGGTCTCCCGCCGCCATATGTTCCTCTGGCCCGATATCGCCGGCGCGTTCCCCCACGCACCCACGCGCGACCAGTCGACCATTCAGGACCCTGTAAAACGACTGCGCGAGCTACGGAACCGGATCGGCCACCACCACCGGGTGTGGTCGGAAGATGTGCAGGCTCGCTACGGCGACCTACTCAGCGTCGCGGGATGTATCGACCCCGCGCTGGCAGAGTTCATCAACAAACGTAGTCAGGTGCCTGGCCTACTCAGGTGGGAAATCTGACTTACTGATCGTGCGCAAAGCCAGGGTTTCGGTCTGCCCCGGGTGCACCTGGCCTTGCGACTCGCCCGACACCCACGGTGCCGCGCTCAGGTCCGACGGTAGTGGCCGATTCCTCGATAGTCACTCACACAGGCCGTCTCCCACTTGCCCGTCGGCTCCCTCTCCTTGTCATCGACGCTGAGTGCCCCCGACGATGTCGCCGCGCGAGTGGAGGCCCATCCCGCCCGAACGGGCCATTCTGACGGGCCAGGCGATCGGACGTAGCCGGGTGAGTGCAGCGCACGGCGCTGCGTCCCTCGGGCGGCCTCATCGCGGGGTCACATCTGCTCACGTTCCCCCAGGTCGCCTTCTCGCGACCCGAGCATTTGCGACCACTCGCCGAGGAAGGGCCCAGCCCACCGTGCGGCTACGGGCCGCCCGGCGACCCCGGGCGACCGGCCAGGTTAGGCGACCGGCCGGGTCAGGCGAAGGGCAGCCCGGGCACCAGCTCCCCCGCCAGCCCGGCGACCGCGCCGATCACCGTGATCGCGGGCGGCCCGACCCCCGCCTCCGCCGCCTGCCGCGCGATGGTCGCCAGCGTCCCGCGCAAGACCCGCTCCACCGGCGTCGAGCCGTTCTCGATCAGCACCGCCGGGGTGTCCGCGGGCATCCCCTCGGCCAGCAGCTCGGCGGTGATGGCCGGGAGGGTCGTCACCGCCATGAGCAGCACCAGCGTCGTCCCCGACCTGGCGAGCGCGCCGTAGTCCAGAGTCGACTGCGGATCGCCGGGCGGCACGTGTCCGGAGATCACCGACACTCCCTGCGAGAGCCCACGGTGCGTGGCCGGCACCCCGACCAGCGCGGGGACGGAGAACGCGGAGGTCACGCCCGGGATCACGGTCACGGGCACCCCGGCGGCCGTGCACGCGAGGTACTCCTCGGCGCCGCGGCCGAACAGGAAGCTGTCCCCGCCCTTGAGCCGCACCACCGTGCGGCCGCGCCGGGCCTGCTCGATGAGGATCCGGTTGATCTCCTCCTGCGGGGTGGCGGGGCCAAACGGCACCTTGCCCACGTGTATCACCTCGATACCCGGGTCGAGCTCGTCGAGGATCGACACCGGCCCCAAGCGGTCGGTCACCACCACGTCCGCGCTGCGGACGGCGTCGAGGCCGGCCACGGTCATGAGCCCCGGATCCCCCGGCCCGCCGCCGACCAACACCACCCGGCCCGGGCACTGCCCGCCGCCGACGGCCCGGTCGGCGCGATCCTCGCCGGCCGCCGCATTCTCCGCCGCCATTAGGCCGTCGTCCCTTCTCTGCGTCGCAGTAGATACACATCCATCACCCAGCCGAACTCGGCGCGCAGCCGCTCGCGGTTGGCACGCAGGTCACCCAGCACGTCGCCGACGCGGCCGGCCACCAGCGTCTCGCCGCCGTCGCCGAGGTTGCCGCCCCACCAGATGTGCCAGTCGGCCAGCTCGTCCGGCGGAGGCTCGGCGTTGAGCATCACCACGACGTTGTCGGCACCGGCGGCCACGACCTCGCGCAGTCGTCGACCGGTGGTCACGGTGACGGTGCCGCCGACCTCGTGCAGCACCAGCCGGTGCCGCGCGGCCAGAACCTGCAGCGCGGAGATCCCCGGCAGCGCCTCCACGTCCAACGCCAAGCGGCCGCGCTCGGCGATCCGATCGAGAATCCGCAGCGTCGAGTCGTAGAACGCCGGGTCGCCCCACACCGGGATCGCCACGTCACCGGGCCGCGCGGCCATCGCGCGCTCCCACGCCAACGAGCGCGCCTCATGCCAGTCCAGGACCACGCCGCGGTAGTCACCGTGGGTGGAGGTCGACGACGACGAGCGGTCCCTCTCCGGATCGGGCACGCCCACCAGCTCCACGTCCGGGGCGTGCCGCGCGAGCAGCCGCACGCGGAGATCGACCAACGGGTCGGCCGGGCCCTTCACGGCGGCGAGGGCGTAGGCGCTGGCGCGCAGGGCCTCGGCGGCTTCGATGGTGATCTGGTCGAGCCCACCGGAGCCGATGCCCACCACGCGCACGCGCCGCTTCTCAGTCGCCATGGGAGTCCTCGAGATCGCCCTCGACGTCGAGGTAGACCTGCCGCATCTGATCCATGACCTCGGCGTTCGGCTCGGCCCACATGCCGCGGTCGGCGGCCTCGGAGAGTCGCTCGATCATCCCGCGCAGCGCCCACGGGTTGGACTGGCGTAGGAAGTCCTGCGTCTTCTCGTCGAGGACGTACTCGCGGGCCAGGGTGTCGTACATCCAGTCCTGCACCACGCCGGCGGTGGCGTCGAACCCGAACAGGTAGTCCACGGTCGCGGCGAGTTCGAACGCGCCCTTGTAACCGTGCCGCTGCATGGCGGCGATCCAGCGCGGGTTGACCACCCGGGCCCGGAACACCCGCCGGGTCTCCTCGGCCAGGGTCCGGGTGCGGATCGCGTCCGGGGTGGTGGAGTCGCCCACGTACGCGCGCGGCTCGGCGCCGGTGAGCGCACGCACGGTGGCGATCATCCCGCCGTGGTACTGGAAGTAGTCGTCCGAGTCGGCGATGTCGTGCTCGCGGGTGTCGATGTTCTTGGCGGCGACCGCGATGCGCCGGTAGTTGATGCGCATGTCGTCGGCGGCGGGCACCCCGGCCAGGTCGCGGCCGTAGGCATAGCCGCCCCAGCGGGTGTACACCTCGGCCAGGTCGCGGTCGTCGCGCCAGTTGCCCGCCTCGATGGTCTGCAGGATCCCCGCGCCGTACGACCCGGGCGCCGAGCCGAAGATGCGGGTGGTGGCCCGCCGCCCATCGTGGTGCTCGGCCAGGTCGGCGCGGGTGTGGGCCGCGATGAAGTTGAGCTCGTCCGGCTCGTCGAGCTCGGCGACCATCCGGACCGCGTCGTCGAGCATCGCGATGACGTGCGGAAACGCGTCGCGGAAGAAGCCGGAGATCCGGACCGTCACGTCGACGCGCGGACGCCCCAGCTCCTCGGTCGGGATCACCTCAAGGCCCGTCACCCGGCGGGAGGCCTCGTCCCACTCCGGGCGCACGCCCAGCAGGGCCAGCACCTCGGCGATGTCGTCGCCCGAGGTGCGCATGGCCGAGGTGCCCCAGATCGACAGCCCCACCGAGGCCGGGTAGGAGCCGGTCTCCTCGAGGTGCCGCTCGAGCAGCGAGTCGGCCATGGCCTGGCCGGTGTCCCACGCCAGTCGAGACGGGATCGCCCGCGGGTCCACGGTGTAGAAGTTCCGCCCCGTGGGCAGCACGTTGACCAGGCCCCGCAGCGGGGATCCCGAGGGGCCGGCCGGGATGAACCCGCCGTCCAGGGCGTGCATGACCGCGTCCAGCTCGTCGGCCGTGCCGGCCAACCTCGGTACGACCTCACGGGCGGCGAAGCCGAGCACCTGCGCCACCTCGTCGTCGTCGCCCCCCAGACCGTCCCCACGGTCCCCGGCGTCACCGGACACACCGGCCCCACGCATCTCGGCCAGGACCTCGGGCACGGCGGCCACGTCCCAGTCGCGCGCCTCCATGGCCTCCACCAGCGCGCGTGCTCGCGCCTCGACGCGGTCGACCTCCTCGGTCGGCGCGCCCTCGGCCAGGCCGAGCGCGCGGCGCAGGCCCGGCACCGCGCCGGACTGCCCGCCCCACACCTGGGACGCGCGCAGGATGGCCAGCACCAGGTTGACCCGCGCCTCGCCGTCGGGCGCCTGGCCCAGGACGTGCAGGCCGTCGCGGATCTGGACGTCCTTGATCTCACACAGCCAGCCGTCCACGTGGAGGAGGAAGTCGTCGAACTCCTCGTCATCGGGACGCTGCTCCAGGCCCAGGTCCTCGTGCATGTGCGCGGCCTGCATGAGGGTCCAGATCTGCGCGCGGATGGACGGCAGCTTGGCCGGGTCCATCGCGGCGATGTTGCCGTACTCGTCGAGCAGCTGCTCGAGCCGCGCGATGTCGCCGTACGACTCCGCGCGGGCCATGGGCGGGACCAGGTGGTCGACGATCGTGGCGTGCGCGCGGCGCTTGGCCTGCGCGCCCTCGCCGGGGTCGTTGACGAGGAACGGGTAAATGAGCGGCAGGTTCGCGATGGCCGCGTCGGTGGCGCAGTCCGCCGAGAGGGCGGCGTTCTTGCCCGGCAGCCACTCCAGCGAACCGTGCTTGCCGATGTGCACCAGCGCGTGCGCGCCGAAGCCGTGGGCCAGCCAGCGGTAGGCGGCCAGGTAGTGGTGGGACGGCGCGAGCTCGGGGTCGTGGTAGATCGCCACCGGGTTCTCGCCGAAGCCGCGGGGCGGCTGGATGAGCAGCACCACGTTGCCGGCCTGCAGGGTGGCCAGGACGAGCTCGCCGGCGTCGTTGACGAACAGGGTGCCCGGCGCCTCGCCCCACGCCTCGACCATCTCGTCTCGGAGGGACGCGGGCAGGTCGGCGGTCCAGCGGAGGTAGTCCTCGGTGGAGATCCGGACGTGGCTCTCGGTGAGCTGGGCGGTGGTGAGCCACTCCTCGTCCTGGCCGCCCGCGTCGATGAGGGCGTGGATGAGGGAGTCGCCGGCGGCGGTGTCTGTGGCGAAGGCGGCCTGGTCCAGGAATGTCGCGACGGGACCGTCGGCGGGGCCGAGGTCGTAGCCCTCGTCGCGCATGCGGCGCAGCAGGCGGATGGTCGAGACCGGGGTGTCCAGGCCGACCGCGTTGCCAATGCGGGAGTGCTTGGTGGGGTACGCCGACAGGACCAGCGCGACCTTGCGGTCGGCGGGGGCGACGTGGCGCAGGCGGGCGTGGGCCACGGCGATCCCGGCCACGCGCGCGCACCGCTCGGGGTCGGCGACGTAGCGGGGTAGGCCGTCGGCGTCGATCTCCTTGAACGAGAACGGCGCGGTGATGATGCGCCCGTCGAACTCGGGGATCGCGATCTGGTTGGCCGAGTCCAGCGGGTTGACGCCGTCGTCCGAGTCCGCCCAGTCCTCGCGGCTCCACGTCAGGCACAGGCCCTGCAGCACGGGGATGTCCAGGGCGGCGATGCGCTCGACGTCCCACGCCTCGTCGTCGCCGCCCGCGCTGGCGGCCCCGGGCGTGGTGCCGCCGGCCGCCAGTACGGTCACGATCAGTGCGTCCAGCGTCCCGAGGGCGTCGAACAGCTCGTCGGGCGCCGAGCGCAGGGAGCCGGCGAAGATCGGCACGCCCACCCCGCCGGCGGCGTCGATCGCGTCGGCCAGCGCGTGCGCGAAGCCGGAGTTCCCGCTCACCTCGTGGGCGCGGTAGTAGAGCACGCCCACGCGGGGGCGGCCGCGGGGGCCGCCCGGCGACTGGTCAGACCCGCCCGCGTTCTCCCAGGTCGCGTCGCGCGAATCGCGGCGTTTGTGACCACTCGCCGCGGAGTCGGCGCCCGGCCGCTCCGGCATCCCCCACACCGGCACGTTCTCCGGCGGCTCGAACCCGGCGCCGGTGAGCAGCACGGTGTCGGCCAGGAACGCGTGCAGCTGCGCGAGGTTGCCCGGGCCGCCCTCGGCGAGATAGCGGTGCGCCTCGGCCGCGATGCCGATCGGGACCGTGGACAGCTCCATCAGGTCGGCGTCGGGGGTCTGCTCCCCACCCAGGACCACTACCGGGACGCTCGCGCCGAGCACGGCGGCGAACCCGGCCTCCCAGGATCGTCGGGAGCCGAGAATGCGGACCACCACCAGGTCGGCGCCGTCGAGCAGTGCGGGCAGATTCGCCTCGACGTCGAGTCGGGACGGGTTGCCTAGCGTGAACGCCGCGCCGGATTCGCGCGCGGAGAGCAGGTCCGTATCGGAGGTGGACAACAGGGTGATTCGGGGCACGTCGTGCTGTGCCGAGGCGCCATCAGGGGACGCCGAACGCCGGGTGGGGCGCATGTTCTTCTCCAAACCCTCGTGGAACTCCTCGCCGTGGCCGGTCTCCTGGCTTTCGCATCGACGCCGTGCGACCGACCTTCCCGGACCGGTGGGCCCAGTGGTCTCCGCCCCGTGAGGGACGGACGAGGGTGCGCGACTCCGCGACTACAGTGGCGAGGGCCGCGCCGGCTTTTCCTCCGGCTTCCCGAACACCACGGCACCGGCGAGCCTATCCGGCGCACCCCGCCCGTGGCCGACCGGCTGCCTCGCGTCAGCCGGGGTCGGACATCCCGGTCAGGGGAAGTCCACCACCGCGAGGTTGAGGGGGAGCTCGTTCATCCGCGGTTCCGGCGAGAGGCTCGCCTCGTCCACGAAGCTGCCGGACAGGAAGTCGTCGGCGTCGGCGATCCGCTGCGGCGGGACCTGCCCGGCGTAGTCAAACCCCTTCAGCTCGTACGGCAGCGAGTCGGCCTCGAGCAGGCTCGGCCCGTCCATGAGCTGGAAGTGCAGGTGCGAGGCGTTGGCGTTGCCGGTGTTCCCGAGCTTGCCCAGCACCTGGCCCTCGGTCACCGTGTCGCCGGGTTTCACCGTGACCGAGCCGGAGATCATGTGTAAGTACATCGCGAAAACGCCGTCGCCGAGGTCGAGCACCACGTGGTTGCCGTCCACGTTCTCGACGGTGAGCTTGGAGGCCAGTTCCGGGTTGCTGGCGGGCAGGACCCCCGGCGCGTTGGCGTCCATCCCGTCGAGGACTGAGACGACGGTGGCGTCGGCGACGGCGAGGATCTCGGCGCCGTAGTCCACGTAGCTCTCGTTGTGGTTCCTGTCGCCCGTGAAGAACTCGCCCTCGTCGTTGGTGCGTTTCCAGTCGATCGCAAAGCGCTGACTGTTGTTGAGTTTGCCGTTGACCGACATCACCGAGCTGCGGTGCGGGAAGCCCGGTTCGCAACATCCGTTGAGGGCCACCCAGTTCTCGCCACGCACGGGCGGCGCGATGACCGGCACGGTGCGGGTGGAGAAGGCGACCTGCGTCGTGAGGTAGTCGATGGGTCCGGGCTCACCGAACGCCGGCGAGGCGACGCCGGTCCCGTAGAGCTGGTGCAGCACCGCGTCCGGGGCCTGGTCGAGCGAGTCGAGGGTGAAGTCGATGAACATGACCCGGCTCTCCTGCGGCGGGATCTGCGCGGTGTCGACGTACCCGGCGGGCAGGTCCCGCAGGCGGTTGCAGTCGCCGAAGACGCAGTCCGGATCCACCAGCTCGGCGGCGGAGAAGCTGGCGATGACCTTGGAGGGATCGGCGCCGTCCACCACATCGATCTTGTCCACGCTCGCCGGCACCTTGGTGGCGTTGGTGAGCTGCAGGTCGTAGGCCACGTGGTACTTGCCGTCGGTGCCCTTGAACGGCAGCGGCGGGTTGCCGATGGGAATCATCGTCAGCGCGGTGAACGCGTCCGGGACGGTCACCCCAGCGACGGACCCGGCGGCCGGTTATGCCGTGGTGGTGGTGGCCGCTTCGGCGGCGGCGAGTTCGGTGGCGGCGTCCGACGAACACCCGGCCGCGACCAGTGCGACTGCGGTGAGGACGGAGGCGAGAAGGGTGGGTACGCGGCGAGGTGTCACGGTGGAGCTCCGTTTCTTCAGTTATGAAGAGAAACTTACCACCGGGGATCGGGAAAATGAACGCGCGCGTCGGGCTGCCACAATGGCCCCCGTGAGCATCGCCGAACCCACCCGCCGGACCCGTGGCGACCTGTGCCCGGGCGTCCTGCGGCCGTGGCCGGCCTCCGACGGCGCCCTGGTCCGACTGCGCGTGCCGGGTGGCCGCGTGTCACCGGCGGCCCTGTCCGCCCTGCACGGGGTCGCCGTGAGATATGGCGACGACGACAACGTGCACGTGACCACGCGTGCGAACCTGCAGCTTCGGGCCCTGCCGATCGGTCCGGACGGGCAGCTGCCCGGCGAGGTGGTGGCGGCGATCGCGGAGACGGGCTTGCTCCCCGCGCCCGGGCACGAGCTGGTGCGCAACGTCCTCGTCTCGCCGATGACGGGCCTGGTCGGTGGCAGCGCGGACCTGCGACCGGTGACTGACGCGCTGGACGCCGGACTGCTGGCCGACCCTGCGCTCGGCGGTCTGCCGGGCCGATTCCTGTTCGTCCTGGACGACGGCCGCGGGGACCTGCTCGACCGCTCCTGCGACCTGGGCCTGGTCGCCCTGGATGCCGACACCGCGCAGCTGCGGGTGGGTGAGGCGTGGTCGGACGTCGTACCGCTGGCCGAGGCCGCCGACCGGCTGGTCGAGCTGGCCCGCGCCTTCGTCGACGCCCGTGGCGTCGGTCCGGACGCCCCGTGGCACGTGCGGGAACTGCCAACCCCCCTCGTCGCGGCCCGCCCTGCGGACGGCCGGCTGCCGAGCCCGGCCCCGGTGCTGCCGTACGGGCCGGTCGCGGGGTCGGCGGGGCAGATCGAGCACATCGAAGCGCCGGGCGGGATCCTCGACCGCCACTCCATCGCCCGGCTCACCGGCGGCGACGTCGACGAGCTCATCGTGACCCCGTGGCGCGGGGTGCTGGCCGTCCGCGAGTAGGCTGCGGGCTGTCCCACGGCGAGGAACCCGGTGCAAGTCCGGGGCGGTTCCGCCACTGTGAGGCCCGTCGAGCCGATGGGCCCAGCCAGATACTCACCGGGGATCAGCGCGCTCCCACCGCGTCGCTGCGACTTCTCACACCGGGGCGAGAACCCCGAGGAGGACCCCATGAGCGCTGCCCTGAGGCCGCCGCGTCGCTACGACTACGTCGACGACGGGCCCGCCATCTACGTCGACTCCTTCGCGACCATCCGCGGCGAGACCGACCTGTCCCGCGTTCCGACCGACGCCGAGCGACTCGCCGTGCGGATGGTCCACGGCACCGGCCAGACGGACCTCGTCGACGACTTGCAGGTGCACCCCGGACTGGTTAGCGCGGCGAGGTCGGCGCTCGACGCCGGCGCGCCGATCCTCTGCGACGCCCACATGGTCGCCTCCGGGATCACCCGGGTCCGGCTCCCCCACGAGAACGCCGTGGTGTGCACCCTGTCCGATCCCGGCGTTCGCGACCTGGCCGCGCGGATGGGCACCACCCGCTCCGCCGCCGCGCTGGCGTTGTGGGGCGACCGCCTCGACGGCGCCGTCGTCGCGATCGGCAACGCCCCCACCGCCCTGTTCCACCTGCTGGAGATGATCCTCGACGGTGCTCCCCGGCCCGCCGCGATCGTCGGCTGCCCGGTGGGCTTCATCGGAGCGGCCGAGTCCAAGGCAGCGCTCGCCGAGTTCGCCGACGACCACGGCATCGACATCCCCTTCGTCACCGTCCACGGCCGGCGCGGCGGGTCCGCGATGACTGCCTCCGCTGTCAACGCCCTGGCCCAGGAGGCGGAGTGACCGGCCGACTGTACGGCGTCGGCGTGGGACCAGGCGATCCCGAGTTGCTCACGCTCAAGGCCGCCCGGCTCGTCGGCGCCGCCGACGTCGTGGCTTTTCACGCCGGCCGCGGCAAGGAGTCCAACGCTCGCCGGATCGCCGCCGACCTCATCCCTTCTGGCGCGATCCAGGAGCGGCTGGAGTACCCCGTGACCACGGGCGTCACCGACCACCCGGGCGGGTACGCGGGCGCGATCGCGGACTTCTACGAGCGCAGCGCGCAGCGGCTGGGCGAGCATCTGGCCGCCGGCCGGGACGTGGTCCTGCTCTCGGAGGGAGACCCGCTGTTCTACGGGTCCTTCATGTACATGCACGACCGGCTCTCGCCGAGGTTCGAGACCGAGATCGTCCCGGGCATCCCCGCGTTCGCCGCCGCCACTGCCGCGGCCGCCACTCCCCTGGTCCGGCAGACCGACGTCCTCACCGTCCTGCCCGGCACCCTGCCCGAGCCCGAGCTCGCCCGACGACTTGCAGACACCGACGGCGCGATCATCATGAAGCTCGGCCGCAACTTCCCCGCCGTCCGGCGGGCCCTCGAGGCGGCCGGTCGGCTCGACGGCGCGGTCTATGTGGAGCGGGCGTCAACCGACGCGGAGGCACATCACCCGGTCAGCGAGGTCGACCCGGACTCCGTGCCGTACTTCTCGCTCATCGTCGTCCCCGGCGACTCTCAGCACTCCGACCCCACCGGCCGCCGGCCCGCGCAGCTCTCTGCACCCGAGGAGCCCTCCCCGGGGCGTACCGCCGGCTCGGTTGAGGAGCAGTCCCCAGCATCGCGCGGCGTCGTGCACGTCATCGGTCTGGGCCCGGGCCCGACAGAGTGGCTGACCCCGGAGGCTTCGCAGATCCTGTCCGAGGTCGACCACGTGGTCGGCTACGCGCCGTACGTCGCCAGGGTTCCGCAGCGGCCCGGGCTGCGTCGCCATTGCTCGGGCAACACCGTGGAAGTCGACCGGGCTGCATTGGCACTGGAGGTGGCCCGCGCGGGTGAGCAAGTGGCCGTGGTCTCGGGCGGCGACGCCGGGGTGTTCGGTATGGCCTCGGCGGTCTTCGAGGCCGCGGACGATCCCCGCTTCGCCGACATCGACATCCGCGTCGCGCCCGGCGTCTCGGCCGTGCAGGCGGTCGCTGCGCGGGCCGGGGCCCCCATCGGCGCGGACTTCGCCGTCATGAGCCTGTCCGACCGGCTCAAGCCGTGGGAGGTCATCGAGCGCCGCCTCGACGCGATCGCGGCGGCCGACCTGGTGCTGGCCGTCTACAACCCGGCCTCGCGCTCGCGCACCCGTCAGGTCGCCGACGCCCGCGAGGTCCTGCTCCGCCACCGCTCCCCGACCACGCCGGTGATCGTGGGCCGTGATGTTGGGCGAACCGAGGAATCCCTCACCGTGACGACTCTCGCCGACCTCGACTGCGACTCCGTCGACATGAAGTGCCTGCTCATCGTGGGCGCCTCTGGGACCCGGGTCACGGAGTCGGGACGCGTGTGGAGTCCGAGGTTTGTGACGTCGTGAACTCTGATCACTCGGGCATCGGCTAGACCCGAAGCCAGTATTGGCTCGCCAAAGCTCGGAAGTCATGGAGGCCTCCCGCGATCTGAGGCCGGTTTGGGCCGACTACTTGGGAGGGCGACATGACCGACATCTACTACGCGGACGATCTCGAACCCGGCCAACTATTCCCACTCGGGAGCTACACCATCACCGAGGAGGAGATCGTCACCTACGCACGACAGTGGGATCCGGTGTTCATCCACACCGACCCGACCGCGGCCGCGACAACCCCGCTCGGTGGCGTCATCGCCAGTGGACTACACACCTTGGCGATCTACCAGCGCTTGGCCGTGCCCGCCTTCTGGTCCCGTTTCACGGGAGGGGTGGGACGCAGTTTCGAGATTCAGTTCCGTCGGCCGGTGCGGCCGGACACCACATTGACCGGACACCTGACAATGCAAGAAACGACTCCACGACCCGAACGCGGCGATGCGAAAGTCACCATAACCGCAGAACTCGCCGACACCAGCGGCGAGACCGTTCTCGAGCTGACCAACCATTCCGCACTCCCGCTCCGCAGCGCCGCCGCAGGCTCAGCTTGATTGCTGCCACCACACCGGAGAATCGCTGTCCGCGGCCGCGAGACTGACACCCTGGGACTAGACCGACCACTCAAGCACTGACGTGCGCGGGGAGTGCAGCGGGGTTGGGCGGACAGATGACGGGGAGGTGCAAGTTTGCTAAAGCAGTTTCGTTCCTGGCGTCTCTGCCGTGCAGGGGAGTTCGAGGGTGAATTGTGCTCCGAGGCCTGTGCCGCGGCTGCTTACTCGGATTCGTCCTCCGTGTGCTTCGACCAGTGCTCGGGTGATCGCCAGGCCGATTCCGGTGCCGCCCGCGTTTCGGCCTCGGGCGGGATCGGCTCGGTAGAAGCGGTCGAAGAGATGATCTAGGTGCTGTGCGGCGATCCCTTCCCCGGTGTCGGAGACGGTGATCGCGGCTGTGTTCGTTCTCGAACGAACAGCGCTGAGGGTGACGGTCCCTCCGGTCGGTGTGTGTCGTAGGGCGTTGTCGAGGAGGTTTCCCAGTACCTGTCCTATTCGCTCGACGTCCACAGTGACGTCGGTTGGTTCGATCTCACCCATGTGCAGCTGGACACCTTTGTCCGAGTAGCGTTCGCGTGCTGCGTTGACTGCCGTTTCCACCAGGGCTTTAGTGGTGGTTCGGGCTGGTTGCAGTCGTGTGAGGTGTTCTTCTGCATCGGAGACGTCGACAATGTCCGACGCGAGGCGTTCGAGCCGCCGGGTGGCCGCCCACAACACCTGCCTTGTGGAGTCGTCGAAGGTACGGACTCCGTCGTCCACGGCCTCGAGGTAGGAGTCGATGGTGGCCAGCGGGGTGCGCAGCTCGTGGCCCAGATCCGCGAGCATCCTTCGCCTGGTGGCGTCTGTCGCATCGAGACGCCTGGCCAGTTCGTTGACGCTGGTCGCCAGATCGTCGAACTCCCGGCCAAGTTTCGGACTCGCCATCCGGGTCTCGTAGTGCCCACGCGCTATGTCTGCCGTCGAAGTGGTAACCATGGTGACCGAGCGCTGGACCCGGCGGGTGAGGTACCAACTGGTGAGCAAGGCCACCAGGACCGCGATGGCCACCGCCAGCCCCCAAGCCAGGACTATGGCGACCGTGAAGGCTTCTTCGACGTGGGCTGCTTCGTTCGAATCGTGGTCGATGCCGGCTTGACCGAGGTGGTCGTGGAAAATGCCCGGGGCCAGGGCGGAGGCGACGAGCCACGCGCTGACCGCGCACCCGACGACCACACTGGACATGGCCAGAAGCAGGCGGGTTCCGAAGCTGAACCCAGCGACGCGTCGGCTGGTGCGGGGCCGAGTTTCAGTCGCGTCCGGCGATGGTATGTCGTTCACTGGCCGGTTCCCATGCGGTAACCAACTCCTCTGACCGTGCGTACGAAACGGCCTCGGGAGGCATCGTCGCCCAGCTTGCGGCGAAGGTGACCGATGTGGACGTCTACCAAGTGGTCATCACCCACCCAGTTCGGGCCCCACACGGCGGCCATCAGCTGGGCTCGGCTGAAGACGACCCCAGGGTCGCGGGCGAGCGCGGCGAGGATGTCGAACTCGGTGCGGGTCAGCGCGACATCGGCGCCGCCGACGGTGACCTCTCGGCCCGCGGTGTCAATAGTCAGGTCGCCGACGGTTTGTACCTGTTCCGGCGACCTGCCGTGGTGGGTTTCGGTGGCGCCGGTTCGAGGTCTGCGCATCATCGCCTGGATCCTGGCCGAGAGCTCGCGTGGGCTGAACGGTTTGGTCATGTAGTCATCCGCGCCGACGGACAGGCCGATCAGCGTGTCGACCTCCTCGGTCCGGGCCGTGAGCATGACGATGTAGGCGTCGGAGTGCGTTCTGACCTGACGGCATACCTCGATCCCGTCCAGCCCGGGCAGCCCCAGGTCGAGAACGATGACATCGGGATCGATTCGGCGAGCCAGACCCACCGCCTCCTGTCCGTCCCCGGTGATCGTGACATCGAACCCGTCGCGCTGGAGATAGGACCCGACCAGGTCGGCGAGGGGCTCCTCGTCATCGACCACCAGCGCCCGCGGACCGGCGTGCTGCTGGGGATGCGAACTGCGAGCGCCAGAAACGGAAGGGGGCATGCAGGCCATCTTCGCCGCAACTGCTGGAAGTCCTTCACCCGAGTGGGCGCCTTGACCGAATCTTCACACGATCTCCATCCAGAACGCTCGGGTGGCCGGTCACCATGGGCGGTCGAGTCGGACACGGGAGGTACCTCATGCTCGGATGGGTCGCATTGTCGGTCGGCGCCGTGGTCGTCACCGCACTGTGGGCGTCGACCCTGCTCCTGGTCACTGCCCTGTTCGGGCCGTCGCCCTCGGCGGACGACCGGTGAAGGAGTTGTCGCGGCGGGCATTTCTCATCGGTTCGGTCCTGGCCGGCGCGGGTGCGGTGACCGCCTGCAGCGAGCCGGGGCCCTCGGGGGTGCCGGTGTCGGCGTCGGATCCGGCGATCCGGGACCTGGAGGCCGAGCGGCAGCGACCGGGACAGCAGGTGGTGAACGCTCGGCTGTCCCCGCGCCCGGTGGAGGTCGATCTCGGTGGTCTCGTGGTGTCGACCTGGGCATTTGCTGACACTGTTCCGGGTCCGGTCCTGCGGGCCCGGGCAGGAGATCTGCTGCAAGTCGAGGTGGATAACCAGCTCGACCAGGCGACGAGCGTGCACTGGCACGGCATCGCCCTGCGCAACGATATGGACGGAGTGCCCGGTCTGACCCAGGACCCGATCCCTCCGGGCGCCCGGTTCACCTACGACTTCACCGTCCCGCACGCCGGCACACATTGGTACCACTCACACTCCGGGCTACAGCTCGACCGGGGCCTGTACGGTCCGCTGATCATCGACGATCCCGCCGACCCCGGGGACTATGACCACGAATGGATCGTCGTCCTTGACGACTGGCTCGACGGCATCGACGGCACTCCCGAGGACGCCGCCGGGCGATTGGGCATGGATGCCCCCGGCGCTCAGGGCCGGCCGATGGCCGGAATGGGGCACGGCCCGATGGGGGGCGCCCGGTCCAGCAACCCGATGATGACCTCCCGGTTGCTCGGTGTCGCCGGGGACGTCCACTATTCGCACTACCTGGTCAACGGCCGAATCCCGGCCGATCCGATCTCATGGACTGCCAGCCCGGGCCAACGCGTGAAGATCCGGTTCATCAACGCCGGGGCGGACACGTTCTTCCGCGTCGCCCTCGGCGGACACACGATGACCGTCACCGACACCGACGGCTTTCCCACCGCTCCCCAGGAGACGGAGGCGATCCTGCTCGGGATGGGCGAGAGGGTCGACGCCGTGGTCACGCTGACAGACGGGGTGTTTCCCCTCTTCGCCGAGGCAGAAGGCAAGAACGGGTACGGGTACGCCCTCGTGCGCACCGGGGCCGGCGAGCTACCCGCCGACCCGCGCCCCGGCGAACTCGACGGACCGGTGCTGCTGGCCGCGGATCTGACCCCAGCGCCGGACTCTCGACTGCCCGGCCGGGGGCACGACCGCTACCTCAGCGTCGACATGGGCGGCAGCATGATGCCGTATCGCTGGACACTCAACGGGCAAACCCACCCCGACACCACGCCGTTGGAGGTCTCCCGCGGCGACCGGGTCCGGATGCGGCTGCGCAACATGTCCGACATGGCCCACCCGATGCACCTTCACGGTCACACCTTCGCCCTCGCCGACAGCGGGCTGCGCAAAGACACCGTCACGATCCGCCCCATGCGGACTATCGAGATCGAGTTCGACGCGAACAACCCCGGACAATGGGCGTTCCACTGCCACAACGCCTACCACCAGGAAGCCGGAATGATGACCACCTTGTCCTACCTCGCCTGACCACCACCCGATCGACACACCACCCGATCTTGACGCCGACCCGAAAGGACATCGACCACGATGACCCGCACCACTCTGCTCCTGCCCGCAGCCCTGACCGCCGTTGCCCTGACGCTGTCCGCCTGCACCGACAGCACCGACAGCACCGAAGCCTCGCCCGCCGCGCCCACCACCGCGGCCGGCGCCACCACGTCCGTGACCGGCACCGCTGCCTCCGGCCAGGACGAGGAGCATTCGCAGGCCGACGTGATGTTCGCGCAGATGATGCTCCCGCACCACCAGCAGGCGATCGAGATGAGCGACATCATCCTGGCCAAGGACGACATCCCCGCCGACGTCGCGGCGCTCGCCGAGGAGATCAAGGCTGCCCAGGGCCCCGAGATCGCGCAGCTGACCGACTGGCTGGAGCAGTGGGGCGAGGCGACCGAACCGCAGGATGGTCACGGCGGTCACGACATGTCCATGATGGAGGGAATGCTCTCCGACGACGAACTAGAACAGCTGTCCGACGCACAGGGAGCCGACGCCGCCCGGATGTTTTTGGAGCAGATGATCGCCCATCACCAGGGCGCCATTGCCATGGCCGAGGAGGAGGTCGAAGGTGGCCGCTACCAGCCTGCGGTCGAGTTGGCCCAGACCATCATCGACACCCAGCAGCAGGAGATCGACACCATGCGCGACCTGCTCACCTCGCTCTAACCACCCGATCGCCATGGGCCACACCGGCCCGGCACGACACCCGAGACACCACACCACGCGGAGAGGAAAATCCATGTTCTCCACAACGCGCTCTGCGCTCCCGCTCACGGCCGTCAAGGAAGCGTGTTCGTGCTGCTCCACGCCCACGGACCTAGAACGAATCGCCGCCACCGGCCGTCCGCAGGCTGACGATGACGCCGCCGTGGCCGCCGGCGCTCACACGAAAGTAGCCAAATGAGTCAGCCACACGATCACCACCACCATGATCGCCGCGGCGGACCCGGTGACGGTTCGGCCGGCCGCCCCGACGAGATGGCCACCTCGGTAGCCGAACATCATCACCCGGGCGCAGCTGACGACGCGGCGGGCCACGGCCACACCGGACAGCATCACTCCGGTCATGAAGACCACGGCGGTCATGCGGGGCACGCAGACCACGTCGGGCAGTTCCGGCGGCTGTTCTGGATCATGCTCGTTTTGGCAGTGCCGGTGGTCGGCTTCAATGACATGTTCGCCGACCTCATCGGCTACCAGCTGCCGGAGGCCGGCTGGGTGTGGTGGGTCTCCCCCGCCCTGGGCACGGTGATTTATCTCTGGGGCGGTCGGCCGTTCCTGACCGGCGCGCTGTCCGAGCTCCGCGCTCGCCAGCCCGGCATGATGCTCCTGATCGGCCTGGCGATCACGGTGGCGTTCATCGCCTCCTGGGGCGCTACCCTGCGCATCCTGGATCATGAGCTGAACTTCTGGTGGGAACTGGCCCTGCTGGTGGTGATCATGCTGCTGGGCCACTGGATCGAAATGCGCTCCCTGGCGCAGACCACCTCCGCGCTCGACTCCCTGGCGGCGCTGCTGCCGGATGAGGCCGAGAAGGTCGACGATGACGACGTCGTCATCGTCTCCCCGGCCGACCTGGTGGTCGGCGACGTGGTGATCGTCCGCCCCGGTGCTTCTGTGCCCGCCGACGGCACGATCATCGACGGCTCGGCCAGCATGGACGAATCCATGGTCACCGGCGAATCCAAGGCGGTCCGCCGCGGCATCGGCGAGCAGGTCGTCGCAGGCACCGTGGCCACTGACTCCGGCCTGCGCGTGAAGGTCTCGGCGACAGGGGACGACACCGCTCTGGCCCGAATTCAGAAGCTGGTGGCCGACGCACAGGCATCCTCCTCGCGGGCCCAGCGCATCGCCGACACCGCGGCCGGCTGGTTGTTCTGGTTCGCCCTCGCATCGGCCGTGATCACCGCGATCATCTGGAGCGCTCTCGGGTTGCCGGACGCGGGTGTGGTGCGCACGATCACCGTGCTGGTCATCGCTTGCCCCCACGCGCTGGGATTGGCGATCCCGCTGGTGGTCTCCATCGCCACCGAACGCGCCGCCCGCGGCGGCGTACTGATCAAGGACCGCCTCGCGCTCGAGTCGATGCGCACCGTCGACGCCGTCCTGTTCGACAAGACCGGCACCCTGACCAAGGGCGAACCCACCGTCACCGGAATCGAATCAATAGACGGGCACACCGCCAACGAGGTGCTTGCCGTGGCTGCAGCCGCCGAGTCCGACAGTGAGCACCCGCTGGCCAGAGCCGTGGTCGGGGCCGCACAGACCCGCGACCTGACCGTGTCGAAGGCGACCGACTTCTCCTCCTCCCCGGCCGTGGGCGTCAAGGCCACGGTGAACGGCACCGTGGTCGAAGTCGGCGGCCCCCACCTGCTCGATCAGCACGGACGCGATGAACTCCCCATCGCCGACCAGTGGCGAGGCGAGGGCGCGATCATCCTGCACATCCTCGCCGAGGGCCGGGTGATCGGCGCGCTGCGGCTGGCCGACGAGATCCGGCCGGAATCCCGGGACGCCGTCGACGTCCTGCATGCCGCCGGAGCCCAAGTCGTCATGATCACCGGCGATGCTCGCGCCGTGGCCGACACCGTCGCCGCCGAACTCGGCATCGACCGGGTCTTCGCCGGGGTCCGGCCAGAAGACAAGGCCGCCAAAGTCGCCGAACTGCAGTCCGAAGGCAAGAAGGTCGCCATGGTCGGCGACGGGGTCAACGACGCGCCCGCACTGGCCCAAGCCGACGTCGGCATCGCCATCGGCGCCGGGACCGACGTGGCGATCGGCTCCGCCGGCGTCATCCTGGCCTCATCGGATCCCCGCTCTGTGCTCTCGGTCATCGAACTCTCCCGGGCGAGCTACCGCAAGATGAAGCAGAACCTGTGGTGGGCCGCCGGCTACAACCTCGCCGCCGTGCCCCTGGCCGCAGGTGTCCTGGCCCCGATCGGATTCGTACTGCCCATGGGCGTCGGCGCCATCCTCATGTCCGCCTCCACCGTCGTCGTTGCTCTCAACGCGCAGCTGCTGCGCCGTCTCGACCTCCGCCCGGACACCGTCACCACAGCGATGCAACGAGGATGAATCCGATGAACACCACCCACTCCACTCGGAGACGAGCCGCGATCGCGCTCGTTGCCGCCGCTGCCCTGACCCTGACCGGCTGCTCGCCCCGGCCCGCCGAAAATGCAGTACCCAACTGGCCTCCCGCGTCGTTGGAGCACTACGACCTCGCCGGCCTCGACGCACCCCAGATCATCAACACGCTCGACACCATGCCGGTGGCCGACAGGCCGAACGATCTGATCGCCTCGGTGCAGCCGACAGAGCTGGTCTTGACCAGTGGCGATGAGAGCCTCGAGACGATTCCTATTCCAGAGGACCAGTTCTATCTGTCAGTGGCTCCGTATTACACGAGCACCCACCCCTGCCGATTCCACAGCCTGACCACTTGCCTCGGCGAGATCGCCAACGAACAGGTGCACGTCACAGTCACCGATAACGCCTCCGGTGACACCCTCATCGACGAACCGCGCACCACCTACGACAACGGCTTCCTCGGGCTCTGGCTACCGCGAGGCATCACGGCCACGCTCACCATCGACCACGACGGCAGAACGGCCACCGCTCCGATCTCCACGGGCGACGACGACCTCACCTGCCTGACCACTATGCAACTCGCCTGACATCCCCACTCGCGCCGATATCGCCACCGACGCGGCCACCCACCGGCAGGAAGGTAGTGCGGTCAGCATGGACCACAGCACACAGTCCCAAGACAAGCTCACTCTCACCGGATCCGTCGCGCTGGGAACCGGGGTAATGATCGGAGCCGGCATCTTCGCCCTGGTGGGCCAGGTCGCGGAATTGGCCGGCGGCTGGGTGCCGTGGGCGTTCCTCGCCGGCGCGGTGGTGGTGGCGTTCAGTTCCTACTCCTACATCCGGTACTCGGCCACCAACCCGTCCTCGGGCGGGATCGCGATGCTGCTCAAAGCCGCCTACGGGCCCGGGGTGGCGGCCGGCACGTTCTCCCTGTTCATGTACGTGTCGATGATCCTCGCCGAGTCCCTGCTGGGGCGGACCTTCGGCACCTACGTGCTGCGGCCGTTCGGCATGCAGGACTCCTCCCTGTGGGTGCCGGTGCTGGCAGTGTTCGCCATCGCCGCCGCCGCGCTGGTCAACCTGGTGGGCAACCAGTGGGTCGAGCGGTCAGCCACCGCTACCGCGGCGCTCAAGATCGTGGGCATCGCGGTGCTGGCGATCGCCGGCATCCTGGCCGCGGGCGTGTCCTCGCTGGGCCGACTGTTCACCGTCGCCGAACGCACCCCACCGGAGCACGGCTGGATGGGCTTTCTGGCCGGGGTGACCCTGTGCATCCTGGCCTACAAGGGCTTCACCACGATCACCAACCAGGGCGCGGACCTACGGGACCCGGAGCGCAACATCGGCCGCTCCATCATGATCTCCATCGCCCTGTGCACCGTCCTCTACCTGTTGATCACCGTCGCAGTAACCGCCAGCCTGACCGTTCCGCAGATCATCGGGGCCCGCGACTACGCCCTCGCCGAGGCTGCCAAGCCGATGTTCGGATCCTGGGGCGTCACGCTGACCGTGATCATCGCGGTGGTGGCGACGCTGTCAGGACTCATCGCGAGCTTGTTCTCTGTCTCCAAGCTCTACGACATGCTCCGCGACATGGGCCAGGTGCCGGGCCTACCCGGGGCCGGCGGACACCAGTCGCTCTACATCACAGCCGGCCTGGCGATCCTCATGGCAGCCTTCTTCGACCTGTCACAGATCGCCTCCCTGGGGGCGATCTTGTACCTGGCAATGGACATCGCCATCCACTACGGGATCGTCCGACGCCTCAAGGACGACGTCAATGCCAAGGCGTGGATCCCGTGGGTCGCGATCGTTTTCGACGTCGCAGTGCTCGTACCCTTCCTCCTGCTCAAGGCGCAGTCCGACCCACTCACGCTGGGCATCACCGCGATCGTGGCCCTAGTCATCATCACAGCGCAGTGGATCACCGTGCGTCACCGCTCCGCACAATGATCCGCCCTTCTGCGAAAAGCCGCTACAACGGGTATTGGACGCTTGTTATTACAAAGATTCTGCGAAGGTCGAACCGAGGGACTGCAGCCAGTTCTGCGCATCAGTAGCGTCGGCGTTAGCTGGGCGCCTCCAGCGACGACTCGGAGAAGAAGGGAGCACATCGATGTCTCACATCACTTCAATGATCGAAACCCACCCCAACGACGCTTCCGGCATAGACGTGCAGAAGCTTGCCGACTGCATCGCCGCGTGTCTCGAATGCGCACAGACTTGCACCTCGTGCGCTGACGCCTGCCTGGCCGAAGAGATGGTCGCAGACCTACGGAACTGCATTCGCCTCAACCTTGACTGCGCCGATCTCTGCGCAACCACTGGCAAAATCCTCAGCCGTCGCACCGGGCAGAACCTAGCCACGGTCAAAACCACGCTCGAGGCATGCCGGACAGCATGCGCAGAATGTGCCACCGAGTGTAAGAAGCACGAGGACATGCACGAGCATTGTCGAGTCTGCGCCGAAGCCTGCCGCAAATGCGAACAGGCCTGCACCGAACTCCTGTCCGCGATCAGCTAACGATCAATGCCCGGCCTGGTCGGTCGTACGACAATCGACCAGGCTGGGCCACCCGCCGATATCCAGACGTTATGACAAGTAAAAGGTGTCGAGGTGTCGATTGTGCGAACTCGACACCTCCCCGAATGGCTCGCAGCTCGTTCGAACTCGGGCTGCGCCTGACCTGCGAGCAGGTGCGCATCGCGCAGAACAACAAGGACCGCCTTGATTCAGCAAGGTCCGCCGACGGCGCCTGGGCGGTTCAGATCGTGGCCGAACTCGGCCGGGATGGGTTTGTCTCCCTGCTTGCGGGCAGCAAGAAAATCATCAACAAGTTGCACGCATCCGTCGTGGTCGACCGTGCAGAGCCCAGTGAGGCGAGCGAACACGACGGGGCCCAGGAGTTGAACAATCGCGAAGGTGGTGTCGATGTTGCCGAGCTGCGCCTGTACGTCAGGCTGTGTGAGGATGTGGTCAAAAGGCTGCCGGTACTCCTCGATGACTCGACTGCGCAGTGAGGTGATCGCGGCCGAATCGGCAGGATCGCCGCCGACTGATCCGATTGACAGCCAAGCCAGAGTCGTAATGTTCAGCGGCGCCTGGTCAATCAGGTCGGCTTGGGCCGTGAGAAGCGCGATGAGTTGGTCTCGTACCGACCCACTGTCGGCAGAGACCTCGACGCGAGGCAACAGCCGCTCGAAGGTCGCCGCAAGCAACTGGGCGGTCCCGCCGAAATGCCGATAGAGCGTGGCCCGCGCAACCTTTGACATTCGAGTGACCGCCTCGACGGTAACCGCCTCTACACCGCCAGTGCTCAGGAGATGCGTGGCAGCGTCGAGCAATCGTTTTCGTGAGCGCAGCAGTCGCGGATCGAGCTGATCGTCGTCCGTAGCGGGCCGGTCAGCACTCCAGTCGTTCACGCTCTCCCCTTCGGCCGACGGTCACTTCTCGTCCAAGCTAACCTGTCCAGCCAGCCGGATACTGTGATACTACTTGTCTCAGACCAAGACCGACCATCTCACAGCAAGGGGCCGGCGATGCACTCACCCCAACAGACCATCACCGAGTCATCCCGGTGGACCCGAGCCGAATGGTGGATGCTCACGGTGTCGTGCCTAGCCGTGGCGTTGGTGGTCGCGGCCATGGCCGCGCTGTATTCGGCATTACCGGAGATTGCGGTAGAGACTGGAGCGACGCAAGCCTGAGAATGACAAGCCCATTTGGCCCCGCTGTGCTGTTTTGATTTGGCCCCACCCTCGTGATGGGTGAGGGGTGGGCGCGCCGGTGGTCGGCGGCCCGGGCGTGTCAGGTGGTCGCGGGCTCCTTTCGGTGGTGGGCTGCGGTGGCGGCCAGGCGGTAGGAGGCGGTGCCGGTCTGGATGATGTGGGCGTTGTAGGTCAGCCGGTCGACCACGGCTGCGGCCAGTCGGGGGTCGGTGAAGGTGGTGCCCCATTCGCTGAACGGCGCGTTGGAGGCGCACGCGATCGAGGCCCGTTCCTCTCGTGCGGTGATGATCTGGAACAGCAGTTCGGCGCCGCGTGGATCGAGGTGGACGTAGCCGACTTCGTCGAGGCACAGCAGATCCAGGCGGGCGTACCGGCCGACCACGCGGGACAGTTGCTTGTCGTCGGCGGCTTCGACCAGCTCGTTGACCAGGGCCGCGGTGGTGATGTACCGGACTCGGCGTCCTTGCTCGGCCGCCGCGGTGCCCAACGCGATGAGCAGGTGGGTTTTGCCGGTGCCGGAGTCGCCGAGCAGGACCAGTGGCTCTCCGGCGTCGATCCACGCCCCGCCGGCCAGGTGCGCCAGGGTTGCTGGTGGTAGGTCGGGAAGCCGTGCGGGATCGAAGTCGGCGAGTCGTTTGGTGCGGGGGAATTTGGCCTCGTTGACTCGGCGCATTCGTCGGCGGGCGTCGCGTTCGTCGCACTCGGCCGAGAGCATCTCGGCTAGGAACGCTTTGTGGGTCAGGCGCTGTTTGGCGGCCGCTTCGGCCATGGGTATGGCCTGGTCGCGGATGGTGGGTAGGCACAGGGTCTTGGCGGCGGCACCGATGGCGGCTTCGGCGGCCGCGTCGGTCAGCGCCGTCATCGCCGGCGGGGTCTTGGCGCTCATGCGATGGCCT
>NZ_JAHBAV010000373.1 GCF_018390595.1 Dietzia massiliensis | reverse complement strand
ATAGTAAAGAGTCAAGGTTGTTTAATCAATAATATTGAGTATAATTAAAGTATTAGAGTTAAAGGAGAAAAAATATGAATATTGAAGAAAGATTTTTAAAATATGTCAGCTATGACACACAATCTGATGAGTACTCAAATACTACTCCATCAACATTAAAACAATTAGAATTAGGAAAAGTGTTAGTCAAAGAAATGTTAGAAATTGGAATTGATGATGCTCATTTAGATGAATATGGTATTGTTTATGGAACTATTAAAGGTAATGGAGGTACAGGTGATATTATTGGATTTATTGCACATATGGACACATCACCAG
>NZ_JAHBAV010000372.1 GCF_018390595.1 Dietzia massiliensis | reverse complement strand
CAGCTGGGCGAAGGCCTGGATGGGTATATCCAGATTTGGAGACACCCCCAGAACGGCCAGCAATACCGGGAATATGCGCTCGATAGAGAGCATACCGAATGTTTGGTGACCGGATACAGCGCCAGTCTGCGCATGAGGGTGATCAAGCGTTTGCACGAACTGGAAGAGCAAAGCTCACCTGTCCCGCAGACGCTGCCGGAAGCGCTGCGCCTGGCTGCTGATATGGCCGAACAGAAAGCGATGTTGGAGCAGAAGGTTCTGGCCGACGCACCAACGGTGGCCTTTGTCGATCACTACGTAGACGCATCTGGTTCAAAA
>NZ_JAHBAV010000371.1 GCF_018390595.1 Dietzia massiliensis | reverse complement strand
AAGTAGCGTTGGGGTCCGTCGGGAAACACTGCGGCGATGCGGGTGTCTTGGGGGTAGGTGCGCGCGGCCCAGCCGGCGACCAGCGTGACGGCGCCGACGCTCCAGCCGCCGCTGGCGAACTGGCTGGCCGCCAAAGTGCGTGCCGCCCAGACGGCTTCGTGTGGGGCCACCCAGTGCACCTCGTTGAAGGCGGGGTAGTCGATGTTGGCCGGGTGGATGCTGGAGCCCAGTCCGCGCATGAGCCGGGTGGTGGCCGGTTGGCCGAAAATGGTCGAGCCGATGGTGTCGACCCCGATCAGTTTCATGTCGGGGTTGAAT
>NZ_JAHBAV010000370.1 GCF_018390595.1 Dietzia massiliensis | reverse complement strand
GTTGTGCAGTGGCGGGGGGCACCCCACGCCCCCGGGCGCGGCGGAGGGCGGCGGGGGCCGCCCCCCCGTCCGCCCCCCGACCCTGTGCGGGCCCGCGCTGGGGGGCCGCGCGCCCCCCCAGCCCCCCGCGCTCACACCCGTCCCCCCCCGCAGAACAAGCCCCCCCCCCCCCCCCCCCGCGGGCCGCCCGCCCCCCCCCCCCCCCCGGCCCCCCCCCCCCCCCCCCCGCCGGGCGCGGCGCCCCCCGCGCGGGGGCCGCGGGGCGCCCCGCCGGCCGCGGGGGGCCCCCCCGCCGCCCCCCCCCCCCCCCCCGCCCGCC
>NZ_JAHBAV010000369.1 GCF_018390595.1 Dietzia massiliensis | reverse complement strand
CGGTCTGGCCGTCGGCCAGCTGGAACGCCCCGCCGATCTTCTTGCTGGGCGAGACCGTGGTGAACTTCCCCGCAACCGGGACCGCCTTGCCGTCGTGCCCGACGGCCGAGCCGCTCCACGTGTAGGTCATGTCGTAGCCCAGGGGTTCGGAGGTCGTGTAGACGGTCCGGTCCTGGTTGAACGTTCCGGCGACGGCCTTGCCCGACGAATTCGACAGCGTGACGTGCTGGAACCACCCGTCGCTCACCTGGACGCTGACCGGGGCGATCGGCACCACGTTCTGGGTGGCGTCGGCGGGCTGGTACTTCAGCTGCAGCGC
>NZ_JAHBAV010000368.1 GCF_018390595.1 Dietzia massiliensis | reverse complement strand
GTGCGCACCTGCGGGCTGTCGTTCCACACTTCGTGTTCGAAGGTGTCGTCCCACAGCATGAACTCCCCCTCGTGCAGCCGGTATTCGCGGCCGTCCACTTTCAGCACCGCCGCCGGCGCGCCGTCGGCGCGTTTGGGCATGTCCAGCACCAGATAGCCGCGCAGAATGCCGCGAAACGGTCCGCGGTGGGGCGGCACCTGCTTGCCGGGCGCCAGGAAGGAGAGCGAGGCGGACAGCACGTCCGGGGACGAAGCGATTAACGCCGCCAGCGTCGGGCAGCGCGCCAGGTTGCGGGCGATCGGCTGGCCGTAGGCCTTCAT
>NZ_JAHBAV010000367.1 GCF_018390595.1 Dietzia massiliensis | reverse complement strand
CCCCAGTCCATCACCACCATCGGGATGTTGCGGTAATCTTCCAGCATGCCCAGCAGCTGATCCGGGTACTCGGAGCACATGACCAACAGGCCGTCGACGCGCTTTTGCGCCAGCATCGCCAGGTAGGCGCGCTGCTTGTCCAGATTGTTGTGCGAGTTGCACAGGATCAGGGTGTAGCCTTTGCTGTAGCAGCTGTTTTCCACCGCCTCGATCACTTCGGCAAAGTAGGGCGCTTCGCTCGAGGTGGCCAGCAGGCCGATCGACTTGGTGTGATTGACTTTCAGGCTGCGCGCCACGGCGCTCGGCGAGTAGTGCAGCTC
>NZ_JAHBAV010000366.1 GCF_018390595.1 Dietzia massiliensis | reverse complement strand
ACCCTTCGTCATGCGCCATATGCCCCCAAACGCGGGCGATATAGGATTTCTTCGGTTCGCGTTCGCGGAACTGACGCTTCAGCTCGCGCTCGGCGGCCTTGTTGGGCGCCACCACGATCACCCCGCTGGTGGCCATGTCCAGCCGGTGCACCGATTCGGCGGCCGGATGATCGGCCTGAATGCGGGTCATCAGGCTGTCTTTGTTTTCCGGCGCGCGGCCGGGCACCGACAGCAAGCCGCTGGGCTTGTTGACCACCATGATGTGTTCATCCTGATACAGGATGTGCAGCGGGTCCTGCGGGGGATTGTAGGGTTCCATCT
>NZ_JAHBAV010000042.1 GCF_018390595.1 Dietzia massiliensis | reverse complement strand
CGAGATACCGCCGCCCACCTCAGCCCGCCCGATCCGGCCACCTCCAGCCAGCTCCAGTCACCGCCAGCCGGAATCCGCTACTCTCCCTCCGGGTTCGCTACCCCTGTAGCAGTAGCGGATGTCGAGACGGAGTAGCGGATTCGGGGGTGGATGGTGGCTGATGCGGGCGACACGCGGGTCGCGGAGGGCGCACCGGACGCGGCGGGGGCTCCCGGCCCGGGCGTGGCCCCTGCGGCCGTGCTGACGGAGGTCTTCGCACCGTGGGTCGTACTCACGATCGGCTCTGTCCACCTGGGCCGGCAGGTGGGGTCGACCCGGTGGGGCGTGGCGGCGGCGGCCGGGTTGGGTGTGGTGCCGCAGGCGGCCATCGCGTGGCGGGTCCGACGCAAGGCGCTGTCGGATCACCACGTCACCCGTCGGGAGGACCGGCCGCTGGTGATCGCCGGCATCGCCGTGTCGGTGGCGACCCTGTTGGTGGCCCAGCAGCGCCGCGGGGCGCCGGACGAGCTGCGCCGCATGACGCGGGCCGCGCTCGTGGCGTTGGGCGTCGCCGGGTCCGCGACCCTCAAGGTGAAGGTGTCGTTCCACACGGCGGTGCTGAGCGGGGTGATCGCGGTGCTCGCCCGCGAGCTCTCGCCCCGCTACTGGCGACTGCTGGTGCTGGTGCCGCCGGTGGCGTGGGCGCGCGTGCGGATCAGTCACCACACGCCGATCGAGACGGCCGCGGGCGCGGCGATCGGCCTGGCCTGCGGCCACCTCGCCGGCGGCCGGGCCGGGTCACCCGCGTCCGCCGCGGCCGCGCACCAGCCCTGAGATACGCCGCCGCCCCGCGGTGACCCGGTCGGGGTCCCGCGGGGCGGCGTACTCGATGGTCGGGACCGGCCCGTCAGATGCGGTCGACCAGCAGCTTGGCGAACGCGGCCGGGTCGGACAGCGTGCCGCCCTCGGCGAGGACGGCGGCACCGGCGATGAGCCGCGCGGTGTCCTTGAGCTCGGGCGCCGAGGGGTCCTCGGCGTGCCGGGCGCGCAGGCGCTCGACCAGCGGGTGCGTGGGGTTGAGCTCGAGGATCCGCTTGCTGACGGGCAGTTCCATACCCGAGGCGCGGTACATGGCCTCCAGCTGCGGGGTCATGTCGAACTCGTCGCCGACCATGCACGCGGCCGACTCGGTGAGGCGATGCGACAGGCGCACCTGCTTGACCTCGTCGGACAGCTCCTCGCCCAGCCAGGTGAGCAGGTCGGCGTACTCGGCGGCGTCGGGCTCGTCCTTGCCCTCCTCGGCCTCCGCGCCGATGCCGGACAGGTCCACGTCGCCCTTGGCCACGGACCGCAGCCGCTTGCCGTCGACCTCGCCGACCGCGTCCACCCACACCTCGTCCACCGGGTCGGTGAGGATGAGGACCTCGACGCCACGGGCCCGGAACGCCTCCAGGTGCGGGGAGTTCTCCACCGCCGCGCGGGACGTGCCGGTGAGGTAGTAGATCTCCTCCTGCCCGTCCGCCATACGGGAGATGTACTCGGCGATGGTGGTGCCCACCTCGTCGTCGTCCCCGGTCTTCTCGCCCTCGCCCTCCGGCGCCTTCTCCGACGCGGTGGCGGGCCGGGTGGACGCGAAGGTGCTCACGGCGAGCAGCTGCTCGCGGGCGTCGACATCGGAGATCAGGCCCTCCTTGAGGACCGCGCCGAAGTTGGCCCAGAAGCTGCGGAACTCGTCCGGCCGGTCGTTGCGGAGCTGCTCGATGGTCTGCAGCACCCGCTTGACCAGACGCTTGCGGATCGCCCGGATCTGACGGTCCTGCTGCAGGATCTCGCGCGAGACGTTGAGCGACAGGTCCTGGGCGTCGACGATGCCCTTGACGAAGCGGAGGAACGGCGGGACCAGCTCCTCGCAGTCGTCCATGATGAAGACCCGGCGGACGTAGAGCTGCACGCCCCGCTTGGTGTCCGGGGAGAACAGGTCGAACGGCACCTGCGTGGGCAGGAACAGCAGCGCCTGGTACTCGAACGTGCCCTCGGCCTTGAGGGTGATGGTCTCCAGCGGCTCGTCCCACGCGTGCGAGATGTGGCGGTAGAACTCGGCGTACTCCTCGTCGGTGACCTCCGACTTCGGCCGGGTCCACAGCGCCTTCTGCGAGTTCAGGGTGACGGTCTCGGTGATCGTGCCGCCGGCCGGGGCGTCGCCGGACTCCCCGTCGGCCGCGCCCTCCTCCGGCTCCGGCGCCGGGCGCTCGACGTCCATCCGGATGGGCCAGGCGATGAAGTCCGAGTAGGTGCGCACCACGCGGCGCAGCGTGTGTTCCTCGGTGTAGTCCGGCAGGGCCGCGTCCCCGCCGGCGGGCTTGAGCTGCAGGATGACCGACGTGCCCTGCGGGGCGTCCGGGGCCTCCTCGATCGTGTAGGTGTCCTCACCGCTCGACGTCCAGCGCGTACCAACGCTCTCCCCGGCCTTGCGGGTGATGAGCGTGACCGTGTCGGCCACCATGAACGTGGAGTAGAAGCCGATGCCGAACTGGCCGATGAGGTCCGCGGTGGCCTGCTCCGATACCTCGCCCGACTCCTGCGCGGCGCGGGCGGCGGCGAGCGCCTCCCGCATCTGCCCGGTGCCCGACTTGGCGAGCGTGCCGATCAGGTCCACCACCTCGTCGCGGGACATGCCGATGCCGTTGTCCCGGATGGTCAGCGTGCGGGCCGCCGCGTCCGGGACCAACTCGATGTGCAGGTCCGAGGTGTCGACCCCGAGCGAGGAGTCCTGCAGCGCGGCCAGGCGGAGCTTGTCCAGCGCGTCGGAGGAGTTGGAGATGACCTCGCGAAGGAAGGTGTCCGGATTCGAGTAGATCGAGTGGATCATCAGATCCAGCAGCTGCCGGGTCTCGGCCTGGAACTCCCGGGTCTCGGCGGCACCGGAGGTCTGCGGGCTCATGTCGGGTATCGGTCCTTTCTCGTCACGTCGCACGGGGGCGAGAGGCGGGCGCGCTCACCACATACACTCTGTTCTCGCCGTCAGGACCAACCTAGTGTGGAGCTCTGACATTCCCCGAGATGAGGTGCCGCCCGTGACCCCGTCGCCACTGCCCCCGGAGGACCTGGACGTCCTCGACCGGTCGACGAAGGTGTTCGCGCGCGCGCTCGCCTCACCGCTCGACGGCGACTGCGCGGCCTGCCCCGGCTGGTCCCGGCGCGACCTGGCCAACCACGTTCTGGGCGGAGGGCTGCGGTACGCCGCCTACTTCCCGCGGCTGCCGGAGTCGGAGATCGGCTGGACCCGCACCGCCGACCACGCCGGCGACAAGCCGGCCCCCGCCCTGTACCGCACCTCGGCCGGCCTGCGTAAGGAGCTCGCCCGCGCCCGCGACGCCGACGCCCCCGTCCAGCACCGGTTGGCCGAGATCCCCGTCCACGATCTCCTCGCGCTGCGCGTGTTCGAACTGCTCGTCCACGCCCACGATCTCGACCCGGCCTCGTGGGAGTCGGAGGAGACCGAGGAACTCGCGGCGTGGACCCTCGCGCACGGGCGGGACGTGATCGAGCTGATGCGGTCCTTCGACGTGCTCGCCGACGCGGTCCCGGTCCCGATCGGGGCCGATGCGCGCACCCGACTTCTCGCGCTGTCCGGGCGCCGGACCCACCGCGACGCGATTCAACGTGACTCGGACCACACCTCGGTCTAGCGTTATCGCTACCGGGCGGCACCGGCAGGCGGGCGCCCACGACGAGAGGCCGCGGCAGATGTCCATGACCTGCGCCCCGTACATCTCCTTCCCGGGCAACGCCTCGGAGGCGTTCCCGTACTACCACGAGCTCTTCGGCGGGGAGCTCAGCCTGATGACCTACGACCAGTTCCCGTCGACGGACGACTTCCCGTTCGACCCGCCGCCCGGCTCGGTCGCCCACGCGACCCTCGAGGCGCCTGGGATCACCCTCACCGGCGGCGACGCCATGGGGGAGTCCCTGCCGCAGCTGAGGAACGACGTCTACTCGTATCTGCTCGGTTTCGACACCGAGGACGAGGCCCGTGCCTTCCTCGACAAGGTCACCGGCAGCGGGGGTCAGATGGCTATGCCCTTCGAGGTCGCGCCGTGGGGCGACCGGTACGGGCAGGTCCACGACCGGTTCGGCATCCGCTGGGACGTCGTGGTCCCCGGCACCGGCGAGTAACCCGGAGGAAGACACCCGTATCCATCGCCCGTGCTTGTTACGGTGCTCGTATGGAGATCTCTGGAGCAAGTGCCATCGTCACGGGCGGTGCGTCGGGAATCGGCGCCGCCGTCGTCCGTCAACTCGCCGCCAAGGGCGCCAAGGTGGTCGTCGCCGACCTCAACGCCGAGAAGGGCGAGGCCCTGGCGAACGAGGTCGGCGGCACGTTCGTCGCCGTGGACGTGACCAAGACCGAGGACAACGAGAAGGCCGTCGCCGCCGCGCTCGAGCTGGGCCCGCTGCGTTACCTCGTCAACTCCGCCGGCATCGGGTGGGCGCAGCGCACGATCGGTCGCGACGGCGAGTACTCGTCGGCCTTCGACCTCGACTCGTTCCGCAAGGTCATCGACATCAACCTCATCGGCTCGTTCGACATGCTGCGCCTGGCCGCCACCAAGATGAGCACCCAGGAGGCCGACGAGGACGGGCAGCGGGGCGCGATCGTCAACATGGCGTCCGTCGCGGCGTTCGACGGCCAGATCGGCCAGGCCGCGTACTCCGCGTCCAAGGGCGGCATCGTCGGCATGACCCTCCCGGTCGCCCGCGACCTGTCGGCCGCCGGCATCCGCCTCAACACCGTGGCGCCGGGCCTCATCGACACCCCGATCTACGGCGAGGGTCCGGAGTCGGAGGCGTTCAAGGCCAAGCTCGGCGAGAGCGTCCTTCACCCCAAGCGTCTCGGCTCCGGGGACGAGCTGGCGTCCATGGTCATGGAGCTGCTCACCAACCCGTACATGAACGCGGAGACCATCCGCGTCGACGGTGGCATCCGGATGCCACCGAAGTGATCTGACCCGGTCAGCACACGACGAGAGGGGCCCCGCCGGATCGGATCCGGCGGGGCCCCTCTCTGTGTGCCCGGCCTCAGGCCCTGGCGCGGCGCTTCTTCATCCGACCCTCGAGGTACACGGCGAGCTTGGTCAGCGAGTAGTTGATGACGATGAACAGGATGCCCGCCACGATGTACGCGGGGACCGTGTTGGCGTACGCCGAGCCGAGCGTCTTGGACCAGTTGAGCAGCTCGAGGTAGGTGATGCCGTAACCCAGCGCGGAGTCCTTGAGGACGACGACGAGTTGGCCGACAAGGGCCGGGAGCATCGCTGTGAGGGCCTGGGGGAGCTGGATCGACCGCAGCACCTGCCCGGAGGTGAGGCCCACCGACAGTCCCGCCTCGGACTGCCCCTTGGGCAGACCGTGGACGCCCGAACGGACGAGCTCGGCGATGACAGCCCCGTTGTAGAGCGTGAGAGCGGTGACGACGGCGGCGAGCGGCGCGTGCTGGTTGGGCACGAGGTCGGACGTGGCGAAGTACCCGAAGTAGGCGAACACCATCATCAGAAGCACCGGCACGGCGCGGAAGAACTCGACGATCACACTGCAGAACCACCGCAGAGGGGCGAACGGCGAGAGCCGGCCCATGCCGAACAGCAGCCCGAACACCACCGCGAGCACGATCGAGATCCCGGCCGCGGTGAGCGTGCCCTTGAGGCCGGGGATGAGGTACGACGTCCACACCTCTGGGTCGGTGACGAAGGGCTCCCACATGAAGGCCTTGAGCTGGCCGGCCCTCTGGAACTGCAGGTAGATGACGTAGGCGATGCCGATCACGAGGATCGCGCCCACCACCGTGAGGACACGGTGACGCAACCTGGCCTTGGGACCGGGCGCGTCGAACAGGACGGCCTGAGTGCTCATCGCTTCACCGCCAGCTTCCGGGAGAGAGAGGTGGTCCACAGCCCGATCGGGAGGGTGAGGATCACGAAGACCATCGCGAAGAAGAAGAACGTCGGCAGGCTCGCGCCCTCGTTCTCCGTGATCACCTGCAGCAGTCCCGCCGAGTCACCGACGCCGATCACGGCCGCGACGGTGGAGTTCTTGATGAGCGCGATGATGACCGAGCCGAGCGGGGCGATCGCGCCGCGGAACGCCTGCGGGAGGATCACCTCGCGCAGGGACTGTCCGAACCCCAGGCCGATCGAGCGGGCCGCCTCCGCCTGCCCCACCGGCACCGTGTTGACGCCCGAGCGCAGGGCCTCACAGATGTAGGCCGCGTGGTAGACGGCCAGCATGATCGCCGCCCACCAGAACGCGTTGCGCGCGAAGTCGTCGGAGACCGACAGTTGCAGGATGAAGGACAGGCCCAGGATGCTGAAGACCATCAGCAGCGTCAGCGGCAGGTTCCGGAACGTGTTGACGTACGAGGTCCCCAGGCCGCGCAGCACCGCCACCGGGGACACGCGCAGGACGGCCACGAGCGTTCCCAGGATCAGGGCGCCGATGCTGCCCAGGATCGAGAGCTGGATGGTCACCCAGACCGCTCCGAGGACGTCATAGTCGGCGAAGATGTCGCCCATGGTCCACCTTCCGTGATGGGGTGCCGGACCTCCGCGCCCCGGTGGGCGGCGGCGCGGAGGTGGCGGGGCCGGCCGGGTCGGTCGTCGACCCGGCCGGCAGGGATCGATTCAGATCAAGCGCAGGCGTCCGGCTCGGGCGGGTTGCCCTCGCCCGGGGTGAAGCCGGCGGCGCCGAGGTTCTCCTCGACCGCGGTGTCCCAGCTACCGTCCGAGATCATCTCGCGGATGGCCTCGTTGATCTGCTCGCACTTCTCCGTGTCGCCCTTGGCGATGCCGACGCCGTAGCGCTCCTCGGTGAACGGCGCGCCGACCACCTTGAGCTGGCCCTGGTACTGGTCCTGGGAAGCGTAGCCCGCGAGGATCGTGTCGTCCGTGGTCAGGGCGTCGACCGCGTTGGACACCAGCGCGGAGACGCACTCGGAGTAGGTGCCGAACTCCTGAAGGTTGACGCCCGGCACCTGCTCCTTGACGGTCTGCGCCGAGGTCGAGCCGGTGACCGAGCACAGGCGCTTGCCGTCGAGGGAGTCCGGCCCGGTGATCGAGTCGTCGTCGGCGCGGACCAGCAGGTCCTGGCCGGCGATGAAGTACGGTCCGGCGAATCCGACCTTCTCCTTGCGGGAGTCGGTGATGGAGTACGTGGCCACGATCATGTCGACCTGGCCGGTCTCGAGCAGCGTCTCGCGCTGGGCGCTCGGCGCCTGGATCCACTCGATGTCGTCCTCGGCGGTGCCGAGCTTCTCGGCGATGTAGCGGGCGACGTCGACGTCGAAGCCGGTGTACTCGTTGCCCTCCTTGAGGCCGAGGCCCGGCTGGTCGAACTTGATGCCGACCTTGAGCTGGTTCCCGCCGTCGCCGCCGTCATCGCTGCCGCACGCGCTCAGCCCGAGCGCCAGGGAGACTGCCGCCGCGGCCGCTCCGATCCGTCGGATGTTCATGAGTACTCCTTGTGGGGTGGGGTGGATGGGTCCTGAACGGGTCCGCGGACGGGCCCTTCTAGTTGGAGAGGATCTTGGACAGGAAGTCCTTGGCCCGGGCGCTCTGCGGATTGGTGAAGAACTCCTCGGGTGTGGCCTGCTCGACCAGCTCGCCGTCCGCCATGAAGATCACGCGGTCGGCGGCCTTGCGCGCGAAGCCCATCTCGTGGGTCACCACGACCATCGTCATGCCGGTCTTGGCCAGGCCGGTCATCACGTCGAGGACCTCGTTGATCATCTCGGGGTCGAGGGCGGAGGTCGGCTCGTCGAAGAGCATGACCTTGGGGTCCATGGCCAGCGACCGGGCGATCGCCACGCGCTGCTGCTGGCCACCCGACAGCTGCGCCGGGTACTTGGCCGCCTGCTGCTCGACCCCGACGCGGGTGAGCAGCTCCATGGCCCGCTTCTCCGCCTCCGCCTTGCTCTGCTTACGGACCTTGATCGGCCCCAGGGTGACGTTCTCCAAGATCGTCTTGTGGGCGAAAAGATTGAAGGACTGGAAGACCATCCCCACGTCCGCGCGCAGCTTGGCGAGCGCCTTACCCTCCTCGGGCAGCGGCTTGCCGTCGATCGTGATGGAGCCGGACTCGAAGGTCTCGAGCCGGTTGATGGTGCGGCACAGCGTCGACTTACCGGAGCCGGACGGCCCGATCACCACGACGACCTCCCCCTGCTCGATGGACAGGTTGATGTCCTTGAGCGCGTGGAAGTCACCGAAGTGCTTATTGACGCCTGAGATCTCGACGAGAGCCATGTGAGGAACTATAGGGCTCCGAAAGGCCTCACCGCCCCAAGACCGCGGACGTGTCCGCTACGCGAACCGCGAACCGGTCGACATGGCGTGCAGCGGTGCGTACCGTCGTTACATGGCGATATCAGATGTCCGGGAATACGCCCATCTCACCGCCGACGACGTAGAAGCCATCGGCGAGGAACTCGAGGCGATCCGCCAGGACGTCGTGGACTCCCTCGGCGACCGCGACCGCCGATACGTGCAGAACACGATCAGACTGCAGCGCGGCCTCGTGGCCGGCGGCCGAGTCGTCCTGCTCTTCTCCGGGTACCGGCCCGCGTGGGCGCTCGGCACCGGGTTGCTCGCCGCCGGGAAGATCATCGAGAACATGGAGCTCGGGCACAACGTGATGCACGGGCAGTGGGACTGGATGAACGACCCGGTCATCCACTCCAGCTCCTGGGAGTGGGACATCGTCGGCACGTCCGAGCACTGGAAGGCCACGCACAACTACCACCACCACAAGTACACCAACATCGTCGGCATGGACGACGACGTCGGGTACGGCGTGGTGCGGGTGACGCGCGACCAGCCGTGGCACCCGGCCAACTCGCTCAACCTGGTCTGGAACACGATGCTCGCGTTCGCGTTCCAGTGGGGCGTGGGCGTCCAGCACCTCGAGATCGCACCGGGGACCATCAACTCCTCGGGGTGGGACGAGCAGAAGAAGCGGATCGGGCAGTTCCTGCGGAAGGCCCGCCGCCAGGTGGGCAAGGACTACGTGTGGTTCCCGCTGCTGTCGGGCCCCAACTGGAAGACCACCATGACCGCGAACATGACCGCCAACGTCATCCGCAACCTGTGGTCGAACGCCGTGATCTTCTGCGGTCACTTCCCGGACGGGGCCGACAAGTTCACCCTGGAGGACCTGGAGAACGAGACCCAGGCGCAGTGGTACCTGCGCCAGATGCTGGGCTCGGCCAACTTCACCGGCAGCAAGCTCATGCACTTCATGTCCGGCAACCTGTCGTTCCAGATCGAGCACCACCTGTTCCCCACGATCCCGTCCAACCGGTACGCCGAGGTCTCCGAGAAGGTGCAGGACGTCTGCCGCCGCTGGGATCTGCCGTACACCACCGGCCCGCTGTACAAGCAGTACTGGCAGTCGTGGCGCACCATCGCCAAGCTGTCGCTGCCGAACCGGTTCCTCAAGGCCACGGCCGACGACGCGCCGGAGACGCGGTCGGAGAAGATGTTCGCCGGCGAGCCGAGGACGTACGAGACCCGCGACGGTCGGCGTGCGGGCCTGGTCACCGCACTCAAACACCACACCAACCCGCGGCAGCTGCAGCGCATCACCCGGACGGTCTGACGTGGCGGGAGACGACGTGGCATCCGGAGACGACAACCGCACGCCGAGCGTCGACGAGACGCACCGGCGGCCCGAGGGCGCGACCGACGCCGAGGTCGAGGCGGCCGGCACCGTGAGCGAGGCACTGGAGTAC
This sequence comes from Dietzia massiliensis, assembly GCF_018390595.1. Classification (GTDB taxonomy): domain Bacteria; phylum Actinomycetota; class Actinomycetes; order Mycobacteriales; family Mycobacteriaceae; genus Dietzia; species Dietzia massiliensis. The sequence goes on along the minus strand of NZ_JAHBAV010000042.1, from coordinate 23,500 downwards.
ATCGAGCGGGCCCGCGGTCGGCTGTACGACCTGCACCAGCTCATCGGGCGAGCGGACATCCTCCTCCAGGAGGCCGCCGACAATCTCGACGAGATCGGTCGCACGGAACTCGCCGAACGGATCCGTTCCGAGGTCGTGGGGGTCAACGTCCTCCACGGCCGGTGGACGTTCCAGATGGTGGAGGAGTTCGACGACGGCTTCTGGTCCACCGCGCGCGAGGTCGACCGCGCGGTGCGCGAGGAGCTCACCGGCGGCCGCCGACACGTCCACGAGGCGGAGATGAAAGAGGCCAACAGGACGAAGGGCCGCCCCGGACACGAGGCGACCCCTGGGGATCAGAACTAGGATCCGCACGATCGATCGAGCGGATCACCGGGTCAGCCGGTGCGGTGCCGGCCGGCGATCCGGTGGCGGTCCGCCTCGGTGAGGCCGCCCCACACGCCGTACAACTCCTTGGTCTCGAGGGCGAAGCTCCTGCAGGTGTCGAAGACGGGGCAGCCAGCGCATATGGCCTTGGCCTGATCCTCCTTCTTCCGGCGCGCGCCCTTCGACTCCTCCTCGAGGCTGTAGAACAGGTCCTCGTGGCCGATGCACGCCGCACCGTCGCGCCACGACCAGAACGCCGCCGTGGGTTCGAGGTTCTTGTATCTGGGCATGTGGCCTCCGTTCCCGCCGTTCCGAAGTGCCCGTGTTAGGCCCTGAAAGCTCGGTCGGCAGCGCTCTGCACCCATCCTGTCAGTGATCCGCCTCGCCGTGCGCGGAGTGAACTCACATACCGAGAGGTATATGTTCCTGTCAAGGGGTTACGCAGCGCTTTTGCAGCAGAATCCACTACAGGTGAGAAGTTGTCCACGCCTCACATTCCGGCCGTGCGGGCGGCAGCGGTCACCGTCGAGACGCGGTCCTCGTCGTCGTCGACCGGATGACCTCCGCGGCGCGCGACGCCGCGCCGTCCACCCCCCACCACTTCCGGATGCCCCCGGCTTCGCCGTCCAGAGCGCGGTCCACCTGCTCGCGCACCGCGTGCGCGACCGCCGTGGGCCCGTCTCCGTACCTCATCACCGACGTGCCGGGGAGCCCGGCCAGCGCCTCGGCGGTGGCGTCGTACTCGCCGTGATCATGCTTTCCCGGGACCACCACGAGCGGGACGTCCGCGCAGGCGGCGTCGGCGACGGACGTCTGGCCCGCCCCGGTGACCACCACATCCGCGGAGCACAGCTCGGACCACGGGTCGTCGTGCCACAGCCCGTCCGGCCCACCCAGCTCCGTCCATTCCGCGACGCCCAGCTCGCCGGCGGTCGTGCGGACCGCGCGCCAGAACCGGTGGTCCCAGACTTCGGTGGATCCGTTGAGGTGGACCACGCGGGGGCGACGGCGCCGATCGCGCGGCTCGGGCTCGCGACGCTCGAAGCGGGAGATCCCGCCGATCTCGTACACCGCACGTCCCGCCTGCGCGACGGCCTCGCGGTGCGCACCGGGTGGCCACGCCGCGATGAGTTTCTCGGCGGCGCGGCAGCGGAGCCGGTGCGGCTCGTCGTCACGCAGTCCGGGCGGCAGGGTGCTCACCATCGGGACGCCGGCGATGCGCGCCGCCAGCGACATCCCCGGTGACGAGTCGACCCAGAACGCCCGCGGCCTGGCGCGGTCGATCCACGCCACCGCGCTCCGGCGGGCGGCGACCGCGAGGCTCTCGGCCGCGACCCCGTCGACGGGCAGGTGCACCACCTCGACCCCGGGCGGGCGGAGGGCGTGGTCGAACGGCCCGGTCACGAGCAGCGTGACCTCCTCGCCCCGTTCCCTCAGAGCCGCGACGACCGGCAGCACCCGGTGCAGATGCCCGCGCCCACTGTTGTGAACGTAGACGCCGATCATCATCGAAACGTCCTCAGGCGTCTCCGCGAAGGGCCGCGAGGAGCGCGTCGCAGAAGGCGGGCAGGTCGTCGGGCCGGCGGCTGGTCGTGATCCCGCCGTCACTGACGAGTTCCTCGTCGACCCACTCCGCGCCCGCGTTGACCAGATCCGTCCGCAGACTCGGGTAGGACGTGATCCGGCGGCCGCGGACCACGTCGGCCTCGACGAGCATCCACGGCGCGTGGCAGATGGCGAACACGGGCTTGCCCGCGTCGACCATCTCGCGCACCAGGTTCACGGCGTGGGAGTCCTGCCGCAGCGCGTCCGGGTTGGCGACGCCGCCGGGCAGGACGAGCACGTCGATGTCGGCGGCCGAGGTGTCGGCGCTGATCCGGTCGACGGCGTGCGTGCCGGCCGGGTCGAGGTGGTCGACCAGCCCGACCTCGCCGGCCTCGGTGCTCACGAGCACCGGCGTGTGACCCGCCCCGGAGACGGCGCCCCACGGTTCGGTGAGTTCGACGCGCTCGATGCCCTCGGAGGCCACGAGGAAAGCGACGGTTCGGGTGTCGGTTCGTGCATCCTGTGTCTCGGTCATGTCCCCGATCGTGAGGGCGGACACCTGCCCTCGCAACCGGTCCCCGCGACGGTGGACCCCGCAGCGTGGGTCCGGCACCATACCCCCATGGGACGACGAGATCGGATGGCCGCCAACGGACGTCGCGGCGCCTCGCGACGCGGACGCGGGTGCGGGTGTTCGCTGTTCGTACTGCTCCTGCTTCTGGTGGGGCTGGTGGTAGCCGCGGAGCTCGGGGCCCGCTGGTACCTGTCCGACCGGGCCGAGAGCGAGGCGTCCGCCCGGCTCGACGCGCCGGTGTCGGTGGGGTTCGGCAGCACTCCCGTGTTGTGGGATCTGGCCACGACGCAGTCCGTGGGGACGGTCCGGCTGACATCCCCCGGCACCGCGACCGTCCCGCGCATCGACGTGACCGGCCACGCCGTCCGGTTGGTCGACGGCGGGATCCGCGCCGACACCGCCGACGGCATCGCGGTCCTCAGCGGCGAGCAGCTCGCGGCCGCCGCCGCGCAGGGCAACCCGGCGGAGGGCTCACCCGTGGCCGGCCTGGCCGAGGTCCGCTCGGTGCACCCTGACCCCGCCGCCGGCCTGCTGCGCGCGGACGTCGGCGGGATCGCGGAGGTCGGCGTCGTCCCCGGCGTGACCGACGGTCAGCTGACCCTCACGCCACAGCAGACCTCGCTCCTCGGGTTCGACCTGCCGAACGGCCTGTTCTCGGGCATCACGGGCACCGTCGACTCGACCGTCGCCTCGCTGCCCGACGGCGTGGTGATCGAGGGCGCCCGCGTGGTGCCGGAGGGCCTCGAGGTCGCGCTCGGCGGGCAGGACGTCGTCCTGCAGTAGCAGCGGGGGCGCCGCGCCGGCGGGCGCCGCGCTAGCGGGTGTCCGCGCCGCCCGCGGTGTCCGCCGTGTCCGTCGAGCCCGCCCTGTCCGCGCCGCCCGCGGTGTCCGCCGCGTCGACCGTGTCGGCCGGCGCGCACAGTCGGGTCGGTTCGTCCCGCCCCCGCACGACCTGCGAGCCCACCTCGTCCCAGCGGCCACGCTCGACCTCCGCGGCGGCGTCGGTCGCCGCGCCCGAGGCCAGGACGAGCCCGGGCCGGTCCTTGGCCAGCTCGCACAGGCGCGCGGCCTCGTTGACCGCGTCGCCGATCACCGTGTACTCGAAGCGGTCGTCCGAGCCGACGTACCCGGCCACCACGTCGCCGAACGACGCTCCGATGCCGGCGCGGCAGTCGGGCACCCGCTCCTGCAGCCGCCGCCCCAGCACGCGCGCACACGCCAGGGTCGCGGTGGCCGGGTCCGCCATCGACCGCGGCGCCCCGAACACCACGAGCGCGGCGTCGCCCAGGAAGCTGTCCACGATGCCGTCGTACTCCTCCACGGTCTCCACCACCACGGAGAAGAACTGGTTGAGCACGTCCACCACCTCGGAGGCCTCGGACCGCACCGCCATCTCGGTGGAGCCGATGAGGTCCACGAACACCACGCCGACGCGCGAGTCCTGCCCGCCCAGTTCGGGCTCGTGGAGTTCGGCGGCCTCGGCCACGTCGCGGCCCACGTGCCGCCCGAACAGGTCCCGCAGCCGCTCGCGCTCCTGGAGCCCGGAGGCCATCTGGTTGAAGCCGCGTTGCAGCTCGCCGAGCTCGGTGCCGTCGTAGACCACCACCCGCCGGGACAGGGTGCCGGCCGTGATGTCCTCCATCGCCCACCGCACGCTGCGCAGCGGGCCGATCATCGAGGCCGTCGCCAGCGAGATGAGGAGGAACCCGGCCAGCAGTGAGGTGGCACCGAGGACGATGACGACGACGGCGAGGCGTTCCAGTGACAGGGCGCGGCCCGCGAGGGTGTAGATCGCCACGATGATCAGGCCTGTCACGGGGACCCCGCTGCCCAGGGCCCATGCCACCCGGAGCCGCGTCATGGCGCCGAGGAACCGGGCCCGCGGCGCCCTGCCGGTGGACAGCGCGACCGCCGCGACGGGACGCAGTCCGAAGTCGGCCAGCAGGAACGCGACACCGCACACGACCAGGCCGGCGAACACGATCGTGAACCCCACGACCGGGATCGACGACGGGTCCACCACGCCGTACGCGGGGGTCACCACGGCCGCGCCGAGCAGCCACAGGAACGCCTGGATGAGGGTGATGCGCCCCGGCAGCCGGAGGGTACGGATGCGCTGCCGATCAGTGGGTTCGTGTCCCTCCAGGAACCAGCGGACCCGCCGGTAGACGGCGCGGGTCACCCACACCGTGCCCGTGATGACCGCCAACGACACGTAGACGGGCACGACGATCACGGTGGGGACGAGGAACTCCCGCGAGAGCAGCGCCGGGCCGGGCAGCACGAAGAAGACCAGCGTCACGGCGACGGCGACGCCCACGAGGTTGGAGCCCAGTAGCGACAGGATCAACAGGATCCGGACGCGCCAGGCGCGGATCCGGGCGGATTCCCGCTCCCGTCCGAGCAGCACCGACCCGAGCTCCGGGCGGCGCAGTAGGGACAGGTCGAGTCGCACGATCTGTATGGTGCCACCCCGCACCGACACTCGTGATGTCCTCGTCACACCTCTCTCGGCGAATGGGGTGCGCGGTCCGTCGGCGAGTAGGGTGGTCCGAGGACGGCCCGCACCACTCTTGCCTCGGGCCGCGGCCTGTCGACCATCCCGTGGTCGCGCACCGGACGCACCGCCTCAGCGGCGATGCGGATCTCCGTGAGCGCGCCGGGCAAGACGCCTTCCTCTATGTTCGGAGCACTTCCTCTTGTCACGTTCTTTCGCCGATCTCGGCGTTCCTTCCCCCCTGCTCGACGTCCTGAACGGCGCGGGCATCAGCACGCCCACGCCCATCCAGTCGGCGACGCTGCCCGACGCCCTGTCCGGTCGTGACGTGCTCGGCCGCGGCCGCACCGGCTCCGGCAAGACCTACGCGTTCTGCCTCCCGCTCGTCGCGCGCCTGGCCGCCTCCGGCGGTCGCCGTACCCGCAACGCGCCGCGCGGCCTCATCCTCGCCCCGACGCGCGAGCTCGCCCGTCAGATCGACGAGACCCTCGCGCCGCTCGCCAACGCCCTCGGCATGAGGACCACCGTGATCTTCGGAGGCGTGTCCCAGGGCCGCCAGGTGGACGCGCTGAACCGCGGCGTCGACATCGTCGTGGCATGCCCCGGTCGCCTCGAGGACCTCATGGGTCAGAAGCACTGCCGCATGGACGCCATCGAGATCAGCGTCCTCGACGAGGCCGACCACATGGCCGACCTGGGATTCCTGCCCGGCGTCACCCGCATCCTGTCGGCGACCCCGGCGGACGCGCAGCGGCTGCTGTTCTCCGCGACCCTCGACTCGGGCGTGCAGAAGCTGGTGACCAGGTTCCTCACCGACCCGGTGGACCACTCGGTGGACGACGGCTCGGCGACGCCCGGCCCGACCGCGCACCACGTGTTCCACGTCGACGCCGACGACCGCGTCCGCGCCCTCGCCGACCTCGCCGGCGCGCACCCGCGGACCGTCATGTTCACCCGCACCAAGCACGGCGCCAAGCGCCTGGCCAAGCAGCTCACCGGCCGGGGCGTGGCGAGCGTGGACCTGCACGGCAACCTGTCGCAGAACGCCCGTGTGCGCAACCTCGACGCGTTCTCCTCCGGCGAGGCGACCGTCCTCGTGGCGACCGACATCGCCGCCCGCGGCATCCACGTCGACGACGTCGGGCTGGTCGTCCACGCCGATCCGCCGGCCGAGCACAAGGCCTACGTCCACCGCTCGGGCCGCACCGCCCGCGCCGGCGCCATCGGCACGGTCGTCACCGTGGCCACCCAGGACCAGGTCCGAGAGGTCCGCTCGTTGCTGCGCGCGGCCGGCGTGACCGCGGGCGAGATCGACCTGCCCGTGGGCGCGGACGCGGCCGCCGCGTTGGCCGACGCCCCCGAGCCGCCGGCCCACGTGCCGTCCGACGACGGCGCGGAGGGCCAGTCGGTCCGCGGTCAGTCCCGTCGCGGTCGTGGGCGGGATCGCCAGAGCCAGAACCGCCAGCGCGCGGGCCAGCAGGCCGAGGGCCAGGAGGGCCGGGGTCGCGGCGGGCAGTCCCGCGGCGACGGCCGGCGCAGCGCCGACCAGGACCGCCAGGTCCGGGCGGGTCGCGATCGCGACGGCTCGGAGCGCGGTGGCCGCGACCAGCAGGGCTCCGGCGGTGGCGGCGCTCGTCGTCGTCGCCCCCAGAACAGCGGTACCCCGAGGGCCGCGCGCCAGGGCTCCGCTCGTCAGGGCTCTGCGCGACAGGGTTCGGGCGCTCAGCGTTCCGGCGGCCATGGCTCCGGCGCGCAGCGTTCCGGCGGCCAGCGGTCAGGTGCGCAGGGCTCCGGCGCGCGCAGCACGGGTGCCCGCCAGTCGATCGGGCAGGCCGCCGGCAGCCCGCGTGGCGACCAGCGGCGACGGGCCACCCGCTCCGCCGGCTGAGCGGCTGTATCTGCCCGGCCGAGCGGCTGAGTCTGCCCGGCCGGGCGTACGCGCCACCTATCCGAATGCGCGCCGCCTACGGGATCCGCTAGGTGGCGCGCATTCGATTAGGTGGCGTTTAGGTGGCGTTGCCGTGTGAGGCTCATGCGCTGCGCCGACTCGTGTTTTCGCGCCGGGCAGACGGCTCAGCCGAAGATGGTGATCGTCTGGCGGCTGATCGCGAGCAGCTCGCCGTCGGGCCGCCACACCATCGCGTGAGTGTGCGCGTAGCCGTCCCGGGCGGCATCGGTCGTCGCGGCATACGCCAGGTTCGCATCGGCCGGGACGACGTCCGGGCCCACCTCGGCGACGAGCTCGATGGTCCACGTGAGGCTGCTGCCTGGCGCGAACCCGTCGAGCATCTGGAGCGGCGCCGGCGGCCATGCGTCCGTCAGCAGCACCAGGTGCTCCTCCTCGAGCCGCTCCGGCGCCTCACGCAGTGCGGTCCACCCGGACAGGTCCGCCGCCTCGGCACCGCTGAACGGCAACTGCCCGCCCACCTGCCGCAGCTCGACGAACCGGTAGAACTCCGGCGTGAGATCCTTCATGTAGGGGAACGGCTCGATCGCCGACGGGTCGCCCAGCTCGGGCATCGGGTGCGCGGGCGGCACGGAGATCGACGACTCCCGATGCCTGCCGAACGCTGCCAGCGCCGTCGCGACGATCGCGTCGGACTGCCGGACCGTCGCCTGGCACTGGGTGACGTTGGAACCGACACGCAGGATCTCGGCCTCGACCTCGACGGGGCCGGTGGCCGCGGGGCCGACGAACGACACGGTGAGCGACCGCAACGGCGGGACCCCCACCGGGCTACCGGTGCTGCCCGCGAGATCGCGGAGCTTCCCCTTCATGGCGGCCAGCAGCAGGGCCCCGGTGAGCCCACCATAGATGGCCCTTCCCTGCGTCCAGCCCTCTTCGACCTCGACAGTCCCACCGTGCGCGGCGGACTCCAACATGCTCGTCAGCGACATGCGGCATAGTCTGCCACCGCCGCTCAGCGAGCCTTCGGGGAGTGCTCCCCCCGGCTGCGGCGAGCCCGGCCCCGGGCCTTCCGGACCCCGGCCAGCGCGGTGGCCAGCCCGGACATACGCGGGCCGTGGCCGAACATCTTCTCGCTGCGGGTCTCGGGGGCGTCGTCGGCGGTGCGGCGCAGGTAGCGGTCCGGCAGCGACAGCCGCGCGATGGTCCGCCACGACTGGAGGTACTGCTTCCACAGCGGACCGGAGACGTACGGCAGGTCGTAGCGGGCGCACAGATCGCGGACCTCGAGTGAGATCTCCGAGTACCGGTTGGACGGCAGGTCGGGGAACATGTGGTGCTCGATCTGGAACGACAGGTTGCCCGACATGAGGTTCATGGCCGGCCCGCCGTCGAGGTTGGCGCTGCCGAGCATCTGCCGCAGGTACCACTCGGCCTGCGTCTCGGTCTCTACGTCCGTCATGGTGAACTTCTCCGCGCCGTCCGGGAAGTGGCCGCAGAAGATCACGGCGTTGGTCCACACGTTGCGGATGATGTTGGCCGTGACGGTGGCGGTGAGCGCCTGGGGGCCGCTCGGCCCGGCGAGCACGGGGAACAGGACGTAGTCCTTGAGGATCTGCTGACCGGCCTTGCGGAGGAACGCACGTGCCTTGCGGCGGTCCTCGGGGGCGGCGTCCCGGTCGAACGCGGCGCCGAGGGTGACGGCCTGCAGGCCGATCCCCCACTCGAAGCCCGCCATCAGGGCGGCGTTGACGGCCATGTTGGCGAGGAACCTCGGCTGCCACGGCACGTCGCGGGTCACGCGCAAGACGCCGAACCCGACGTCGTCGTCCATCCCGACGATGTTGGTGAACTTGTGGTGTAGGTGGTTGTGGGTGTGCTTCCAGTCGGCGGAACTGCCGACGAGGTCCCACTCCCAGCTCGTGGAGTGGATCTCCGGATCGTTCATCCAGTCCCACTGGCCGTGCATGACGTTGTGGCCTATCTCCATGTTCTCGAGGATCTTGGCCACCGCCAGCGTGCCGGTCCCGAGCGCCCACACGGTGCGGTTCCGCGCACCGAAGTACAACAGGGCGCGCGCACCCAACTCCAGCCCACGCTGCAGCTTGATGACGGAGTGGATGTAGCGGTAGTCACGCTCCCCGCGCGACTCGATGACCCGGGCGCGGATGGCGTCGAGCTCCCGCCCGAGCTCCTCGATCTGGTCGGGGCTCAGGTGGGCGTATTCGCCGACGTCGGAGATCGCCATACACCCACAGTAGGCGTGCCACGGCGCCCGCGGCTACGGCTCGGAGCCGGGTCGGCCCTCTATCGTGATCAAGCGCACGCCGAGCGACCACACCAGTCACTCCAGACGCGCCGTTCAGTCACTCCGGGCGCGCGCCTCAGTCATTCCAGGCGCGGCGCAGCACTTCTAGGGTCCCGTGGATCCGCTCGACCGTCGATCCCACGGGCGCGATCATCAGCTCGTCGGCGCCCGCGCGACGGGCGAAGTCGGTGAGGTAGTCGCGGACCGCCGGGCCGTCGCCGCACGCTGTGTAGGAGATCATGTGCAGGATCTGGCGGCCGCCGGCGGACTCCATGATCATGTCCAGCTCCTCGTCGCTGAACTCGCGACCGCGGCCGGCCATGAGCTTGACCCGCTGGCGGCGGTACCACTGCAGTTCGCGCCCGGCCCGCTCGGCGTCGTCGTCGGCCACCACGTTGACCGCGGCGATCATGTACGGCTCGGCCAGCTGCTCGCTGGGCTGGAACCGCTCGCGGTACACCGCGGACGCCTGCTCCAGGGCGTCGGGCGCGAAGTGGGAGGCGAACGCGTATGGCAGTCCGTAGGCGGCGGCGAGCTGCGCGCCGAACAGTGACGAGCCGAGGATGTACAGCGGGATCCTGGTTCCGCGCCCGGGGATGGCGGCGATGCCGCGGGTGCGGGCGAAGTCCGACGGCGAGTCTCCGAGGAAGGCCTGCAGTTCGCGCACGTCGTCGGGGAAGTTCTCGGCCGCGGACGGCTCGCGGCGCAGCGCGCGCAGCGTCTGCGGGTCGGTGCCCGGGGCGCGTCCCAGTCCGAGGTCGATGCGGCCGGGGTGGAGCTCGGCGAGCGTGCCGAACTGCTCGGCTATCACGATCGGCGCGTGGTTGGGCAGCATCACACCGCCCGAGCCGAGCCGGATCGACGAGGTGTGCGCGGCGATGTGCGCCATGAGCACCGCCGGCGCCGACGAGGCGATCGACGGCATGTTGTGGTGCTCGGAGTACCAGACCCGCTCGTACCCCAGCTCCTCCGCCTTGCGCGCCAGCTCCACCGAGTCCTGTAGCGCCTCCCCCACGGTCTGCCCGGGACGGACGGTAGCGAAGTCGATCACGGACAGGGGCAGGGCGCGGGCGCCGGGGGAACCGGTGTCAGGGGACGTCATGCCCCGTGCAACCCGGGCCGCCGGCGCGCTATTCCTGTCGGGGCCCGGCGGGGGGCACACTGGGGGCATGCCCACCGCCGCTGACCGCCCCGCCGCTGACCGCCCCGACGCCGGCGCCGCCGACAGCCCCGCCGACGTCGCCCGCCTGGTGTCCCTCATGCGAGAGACGGGACCGCTCGTGCACTGCCTGACCAACTCGGTGGTCCGCCAGATCACCGCCGACGTGCTGCTCGCCGCGGGCGCGGCGCCCGCGATGGTCGACCACCCGGACGAGGCCGGCGACTTCGCCGCGATCGCCTCGGGCGTGCTCGTCAACGTCGGCAACCCGACCGCCGAGCAGGTCGAGGGCATGCACGCCGCGATCGCCTCCGCCCGCGAGGCCGGGGCCCCGTGGGTGCTGGACCCGGTCGCGGTGGGCGGGCTCGTGCTGCGGACCCGCCTGTCCACGGCGTGGTTGGAGTCGGGGCCGGCCGCGATCCGGGCCAACGCCTCCGAGACCATCGCGCTCGCCGGCACGGGGGCGGGCGGCCGGGGCGTGGACTCGACCGAGGAGGTGGCCGCCGCGGAGCCCGCCGCCCGGGATCTCTCCGCGCGGTCCGGTGCGGTGGTGGCGGTGACGGGGCCGCGGGACCTCGTCGTCACACATCACGACGGCCTCGAGCGCGCGACGTGGGTCGAGTCGGGTCACCCGTTGCTGCAGAAGGTCATCGGCACGGGGTGCGCCCTGGGCGCGCTCACCGCGGCCTACCTCGGTGCGGCGCGCGCGGCCGGTGCCGACGACCACGACGCGGTGGTCGCCGCCCACGCCCACGCCGGGGCCGCGGGGACGGTCGCCGGCCGCACGTCCGCGGGTCCCGGCAGCTTCGCGGTGGCGTGGCTCGACGCGCTGTACACGCTCACCCCCGAGGACATCGCGGGCCTGGTCACGGTGACCGCGGAGTGAGCGACGCGCGGCCCGACCCTGCCGTGGGCGAGGCTCAGCCCGACCGCGGCGCCGACGTCGACTGGCGGCTCTACCTGGTCACCGATCCGCACCTCGGCGGCGGGCGCGACGCCGTGCCGGGGATCGCGTACGAGGCGGTGCTCGGCGGGGTGGGCGTGGTCCAGGTCCGGGACAAGGAGGGCGACGACGACGAGTTCGCCATCCACGCCGTCGCCGTCGCCGAGGCCGTCGCGAGGGCCTGCACCGAGACGGGCCGGGGCGTCCCGGTGTTCGTCAACGATCGCGCGGACGTCGCGCGCGAGCTGGGGCTGCACCTGCACGTGGGGCAGCGGGACATACCGTTCGCCCGGGCCCGCTCGGCGATGCCGGACCACCTCATGGTGGGGCTGTCGATCGAGTCGGATTCCCAGCTCGCCGCCGCGTTGGCAGGCCCGGGGCCGGTGCCGGACGTGATCGGGGTGAGCCCGGTGTGGGCCACGGCGACCAAACCCGACACCGCCGCCGCGCTCGGGCCGGAGGGGGCGGACCGTCTCGCCCGCGCCGCGCACGTTCACCGCTCGGCTGGCGGCGGTGTTCGCGAGGCGGACGGTGGAGTCGGCGGCGCGGCCGGCGGTGTCCGCGCGGTCGGGATCGGCGGGGTCACGTCCGCGACCGTCGCGCGGCTGGCGGCCACCGAGCTGGACGGGATCTGCGTGGTCTCGGCGATCATGGCCGCCCCGGACCCGCGGGCCGCCGCGGCGGAGCTGCTCGCGCGCTGGGAGGCCGGGGAATCGGTCCCGCCGGAGCGGTAGCCCGCGTAGCGTCTGCGGGGTGAACAAGAGGACGCCGCTCGAGATCACCTCCATCGAGTTCCCCAGCACCTCCATGCCCGCGACCGCCGAGTTCCTGGAGACCGTGTGCGGCTGGTCGCCCACGGTCTACGGGTCCTCGTTCACCAGCCTGATGGGGGGCGGCGTGGACGCGTGCATCCAGGGCGATGCCGACGAGCAGTCCCCCGCCCCGCTGCTCGTGATCCGCGTGGCCGATCTCGAGGAGGCGCGTCAGCGGGTCGAGGGGGCCGGCGGCACGGTGACCTTCGGGCCGATCGACTTCCCGGGCGGTTGCCGCTTCCACTTCCGCGAGCCGGGCGGCAACGAGCTGGCCATGTGGGTGGCCCGCTAGACCGACCGGGACGTCGGTCGAGCCCTCACCGCTTCTGCTCGGAGTAGTCGGCGAAGCGTTCGAGGTCGCGAACGTGCCCTGAGACGATGATGACGTCGTCTGCGCCGATGATGGTCTCCGGCTGCGCGTACTGGAACGGACCGCCCGGTGTCTTGATGCCGACGATGTTGACCTTGTGCCGTCTGCGGGGATGGCAGTAGTCGATCGAGTGGCCGATGACGTCCCTCGGTGGCCGCATCTTGACGATGGCGAAGCTCTCGTCGAACTCGATGAAGTCCATCATCTGATTGGCCACGAGGTGGGCGACCCGGACCCCGGCGTCGTGTTCGGGGAACACGACATGGTGGCAGCCGATACGGGTGAGGATCTTCCCGTGGGCCTGGTTGATCGCCTTGGCCCAGACCTGGTTGATACCGAGGTCGACGAGGTTCACCGCGACCAGCACGGACGATTCGATCGACGTGCCCACTCCCACGACTGCGGTGGAGAAGTCCCGGGCACCGAGCTGTTGTAGCGCCTCGATGTCCGTGGCGTCCGCCTCGACGACGTGGGTCAGGGCGTCCGCGTATCTCTGTACGAGTCCGTGGTCACGTTCGACGGCGAGAACTTCGCGGCCCTGTCCGACGAGTTGGGTGGCGAGGGAGACGCCGAACCGGCCCAGGCCGATGATGAGGACTGGGGACTGGCGGCGGGTGCGATCAGCCAATGATCGGCCTCTCTGTGGGTAGGCGATACCTGGTCCGCTTTGCTCGCATGGTCAGCGCGGTGGCGAAGGTGATGATGCCGACTCGTCCGGCGAACATCAGCCCGGACAGAAGGTACACCCCCGCCGGCTCGAGTTCAGCGCTGAGACCTGAACTCAACCCGCAGGTGGCGAAGGCGGAGATGGACTCGAACAGGGGGCGCCCGAGATCCTCTCCGGTGAGGATCATCAGGGCCAGGGCGGAGCCGGCGACCAGCGTGAGTCCCATCCCGGCCACGGACACCGCGACCCGGATCGAGGAGGTGGGCAGGGCCCGCCCGTGGGCGGTGGCGTCCTCCCGGCCCCGGGCCTCGGCGAGGAAGGCCAGGAAGATGACGGCCAGGGTGGTGACCTTGACGCCGCCGGCGGTCGAGACCGAACCGCCCCCCACGAACATCAGGGCGTCGGTGATGAGCATGGTCGACGCGGTCGTGTCGATGGGGTCGATGATGGCGAAGCCCCCGGAGCGCATCATCACCGAGGCGAACACCGACTGCTGCAGTTTGTCGACCACGCCCTCGCCACCGAGGGTGGCCCCGTTGCTCCACTCCAACGCGGCGAATCCCAGGGCACCGACGAGCATCAGGAGCACACTGACCTCGACCGTGAGTCGCGTGTGGAGATTCCAGCGTCCGAGGTGCCACTGGTGCTTCCACAGCACCAGGAGAACGGGAAAGCCGAGGCTGCCCAGGAACACAGCACAGATGAGCGCCCAGAACACGACCGGATCGTCCGCCACCGGCGCCAGGCCCCCGGGGTCGAGGACGAACCCGGCGTTGTTGAACGCGGACACGGCATAGAACACGGCGTGCCAGAGCCCCTCCCCGAACGATCCGTGGTGGGCGATGAGACGGGGTGCGAGGACCAGCGCGATGACCAGTTCCACCAGGGCGGAGGACACGACGATCGTCGTGATCAGCGATCGGACCTCCCCCAGTCCGCCCGCCGACATCCCCGTCTGTGCGAGGAGCCGCGTGCGGACGCCGAACTGTCTGGTGACCGACAGGGCCAGCAGAGACGAAATCGTCACGATCCCCAGGCCACCGACCTGGATGCCCGCGAGGATCACCACCTGACCCGCCGGAGACCAGTGCGTCGCGGTGTCCACCGTCGTCAGGCCGGTCACGGACACTGCGGAGGTGGCGGTGAAGACCGCGTCGTGCAGGTACGCCGGGTCATCGGAGGCGGTGGCCCACGGCATCATCAGCAGCACCGTGAAGACCACGATCGCCGCGGCGAACGCCAGCAGCGCCGAGCGGGCCGGTGAGCTGTACGTGAACGCGCGGACCGCCCGTGCGCCCGAGGACAAGACGCCCGGGATCGTCGAGACCATGTCGAGAGAGTAGACCCGGCACTCTCCGCTCGCCGGAGGCGCCCAGGGACAGGCGGCGGACGACCGGCGATGCGCGGCGGGTGGCGGGCGGCGGGGCGGAGTCAGCCGCCCGCCGCGAATCCCTCGGAAACGGCCAGGCGCGTGAGCTTGTCCGGATTGCAGTGGAAGTACAGGCGGTCCACGCGTCCGTCGACTGCCCCGACCTGCACCACGCGCCGGACCCCGCGGGACACCAGGGCCATCGCGAGTTCGCCGTTGACCTCGACCGGGGCGATCTCCCCCTCGGCGAGCTCCATGGCCTTGACCAGGAAGTACGCGCACTTGCGGGCGCCGACGATGTCGCGTCGGGCGGCGTTGACCTTGCCGCCTGCGTCCGACAGGACCCGGGCGTCCGACGTGAGCACGGCGATCGTCTGCTCGAGGTCGCCGGAGATCACGGCCTCCACGAGCCGGGCGATCAGCTCGTCCGGCGCGGGCTCCGGCGGGCGCAGGTCGGTCTGGAGCCTGTGCCGCGCGCGGCTGACCCACTGGCGCACCGTGGGCGCGGTGGCGTGCAAAGCCTCGGCGATCTGGGCGTAGGGCAGGTCGTAGGCCTCGCGCAGGACGAAGGCGGCCCGCTCGTCGGGCCCGAGCTGCTCGTACGCCAGCAGGACCGCGATCCGTAGCTGATCCCGCTGCTCGGCCAGCTCGGCCGGCAGCAGCGCGGTGTCGACGGGTTCGGGCAGCCACGCCCCGATGTAGTCCTCGCGCTTCCGTCGCCGGAGGCGGTCCAGGCACAGGCGGGTCGCGACGGTGGTCAGCCACGCCTCGGCGTTGCGGGGAGCGTCCGACGGATCGAGCGCCACGAGTCTGGCCAGGGCCTCGTCGGCGGCGTCCTCGGCGTCCGCCCAGGTGCCGGTGATGCGGTAGCCGATCCCGAGCAGGCGGGCGCGGATTCGCTCGAGCGCCGCCCGGTCGAACGGGGCAGCGCCGGGCGGGGCCGCGCCGGGCGGGGCGGCCTGCTCGCCTGTCGACGCGCCCGTTCCGGCGAGGACGCCCGCGGTCATCGCGGTCTCGTCGGCTCGAGGTCGCTCGGGATCAGCCCGCGTAGCGACCCCGGGTCCTTTCGGGTGGCGATCGCTATGCGGTTCCATGCGTTGATGGTGACGACGTCCATCAGCACCTGTCCAGTCCCGCTCTCACCGCGGTAGCGCGCCACCTCGTTCCACACCTCGTCGGGGACGGACTCCTCGCCGTCGATGCGGGTGACGGCGTCTGCGAACCGCAGCACCGCCTGCTCGTCCGCGGCGAACTCGTCGGTGTGGGAGGCCCAGTTCTCGGCGGCCGCGATCCGGTCGGTGTTCCACCCGTCCTTGCGGGCGTCGCGGCGGTGCATGGCCGCGCAGTAGCGGCAGCCGTTGACCGCCGAGACGCGCAGGCGGATGAGGTGACTGTCGTCCCGTGAGACCCGGGCCCGGGTATAGGCCTCGAGCGCCAACATCGACGTCATGGCGCCTGCGCTGACCTGCTTGCGCTGGTCGTTCCTGCTCTGTGGTGTGCTCATGTCCTGTCGACGCACGAGCATCCGGAAACGTGACAGCGCCCCGGGTTCCGGTCAGGCCGTTTCGTCCTGCAGCCGCTTCGCGAGCAGCTTCTTGCCCTGCTCGCCGGCCTTGAGGTCGTTCGCCTGGATGCGGCGGAACCAATCGGCCAGCTCGGTGTCACCGGCGGACTCGGCGTCCTCAATGTACTCGTTGAGCTGCCACGCCATCTTGAGCGAGGCCTCCATGACGGCGATGAGGTTGTAGTTCCGATCCTTGACGGGGCTCTGCGGTTCGGTGGTCATGCTGATACCTCCCGATATCGGTCGACTGTCGAACGTGCGGCACCGGTGTGCTCGGCACTTTCCACGGAAAGAGCCGACGCATCGCCTCGCCACCACGGTTGTGACCCACGACACTTCGGTTTACGGTGGCCACATCGACAGACCCGCGCGACGAGGAGGACATCATGGCCACCTGCGATACCTGCGGTAACGACTACGACAAGGCGTTCACCATCACCCAGGGCGACCGCTCCGGGACCTTCGACAGCTTCGAGTGCGCGGCCCACGCCATGGCACCGACCTGCTCCCACTGCGGCTGCCGGATCCTCGGCCACGGGGTCGAGGTGGATGGCACCATTTTCTGTTGCGCCCACTGCGCCGACCATCAGGGAGCCAGCGGGGTCGCCGACCGGGCGTGAGCCGCCCCTCGGCCGTCCTGGTGGACGTCGACGGCACGATCGCCGTGGCCCACGGACGGAGCCCCTACGACGAGTCGACCGTCTCCGCCGACCTGCCGAACAACGACATCATCGCGGTGGTGCGCGCCCTGTACCGGGACGGGCATCAGCTGATCGTGGTGTCCGGACGCACGGAGGCCGCCCGCGCGGACACGAGTGCCTGGCTGGAGCGGCACCTCGGCGTCCCGATCGACGCCGTGTACCTGCGGTCGGTGGGGGACCGCCGTCCGGACGTCGTGGTCAAGAACGAGCTGTATCGCCGTCACATCGAGCCGCGGTATCGCGTGTTGTGCGTGCTCGAGGACCGCTCCCGCGTGGTGGAGATGTGGCGAGGTCTCGGCCTGACGTGCCTCCAGGTGGCGCCGGGCGATTTCTGAGCGCGGCACGCCGCGGTATCCGAGCGCGGCGCGCCGCGGTTTCCGAGCGCGGCACGCCGCGGTGCCCGGATCCGCGGGCCGATTCGGGGAGATTCCCTATAGCGCTGCGTCGTGGCCGGTCATAGCCTTGGAGGCATGGCCGAGCCCGACGACCTGCTGCTCTCCGACGCCGAGCGGCTGCACGCCCTCACCGTGCTCGGCGACCACTACGCGTCGGGCCGGCTGGACGACTCGCAGTTCCACGCCCGCTCCGGCGACGTGGCCGCGGCCCGCACACTCGGACAGCTGAGCGACTCGTTCGCCGACCTGCCCGGCGGGACCCCGCTGACGTCGGTCGACGGCATGATCGTGCAGTCGGCCACGGCGGGCGGTGGGGAGATCGCGCTCTCGTCGTCGTCGCCGTCATCGCCCCTCACGCCGACTCCCACCGGCGCGCGGACGCCGGCCACCCGCGACGCCGACGCCGACCTCGAGGATCTACGCCGCCGCGGCAAGCTGGTCGAGTCGCTGGACGGTGTGGTGATCGGGCTGACGCTCATCACGTTCCTCGTCCTGCAGATCGTGGTGGACTGGCAGTACGCGTGGATGGTGTGGCCGTCGCTGGTGCTCACGCTGGGGATCCCGCGGCTGGCGCTGCGGTACACCGACTCCGACGAGAAGACGTACGAGAAGCTGAAGAAGGCCGACGAGAAGGCGCGCGAGGAGAGGCTGCGGGCGGCGTCCGAGCGGATCCGCGAGCTGGGCGACGGGCGCGAGAAGCAGGACTGAGCGTCGCTCCGGCCCGCTGAGCTCGGGCGGCGGCTGGCTTAGCGGAGCGCGCGACGACCATCGAGAAGACAGTTCGGCACAAGGCCACTCGGCCGATGCGGGCGAAACTGTCTTCTCGACGACAGCGGGTGACCGCGCGGCGCGCCGCGACCCGGCGCGGGGTCAGGTGTCCTCGAGGGCGACACCCTTGCGCTCGGGGAGGGTGAAGGCGGCCAGGGCGGCGACGACGAAGGCCGCCGCGAACACCCCGAAGACCATCACCGTGTCGCCCAGATCGAGCAGGAACGGGACGAGCAGTGGCGCGATGATGGAGGCGATCCGCCCGAACGCCGCCGCCGCGCCAGTGCCGGACCCGCGGGTGGCGGTGGGGTAGAGCTCGGGGCCGATCGCATAGAGGGCGCCCCACGCGCCGAGGTTGAAGAACGACAGCGCCATGCCGGCGGCGATGATCGTGGCCGGGGAGTTCGCCAGGCCGAACAGGCCCGCCGACGCCGCCGAGCCGACGAGGAACACCGCAAGCGTGACCCGCCGCCCCCAGACCTCGATGAGCCAGGCGGCCACTGCGTAACCCGGCAGCTGGGCGAGCGTGATGATGAGCGTGTAGCCGAACGACTTGACCAGGTCGAAGCCCTGCGAGACGAGCAGGCTGGGCAGCCAGATGAAGGCGCCGTAGTAACTGAAGTTGATGCCGAACCACACGATCCACAACGCGGCGGTGCGGCGACGCAGGCGCGGGGACCAGATCGACTCGCCCGACTCGGCAGGCGCGGCGGGTGCGGCCTCCGGCGCGGTCGCGGCGGCCTCGGCGTCAGACCGACCGGTCGTGGGGACGCCAGCCGCGGCGGCGGGCGGGGGCGTGACACCCGCAGAGGCCTCGTACTCGCGGACGATCCGCTCGGCCTCGTCGCCGCGGCCCCGCGACTCGAGGTAGCGCACCGACTCGGGCAGGCCGAAGCGCACGACCAGTGCGTACGCGGCCGGGACCAGGCCCACGGCGAGCGCCCAGCGCCAGCCGTCGTCACCGACGGGCACCACGAAGTAGCCGATGAGCGCGGCCAGGATCCATCCGACCGCCCAGAACCCCTCGAGGATCACCACCACGCGGCCGCGGATGCGGCGCGGCGCGAACTCGCTGACCAGCGTCGAGGCCACGGGCAGCTCCGCGCCCAGGCCCAGCCCCACGACGAACCGCAGGACGATGAGCATCGCCACGCCTGTCGACAGCGCCGCCGCGCCGGTCGCCAGGCCGTAGACCAGCAGCGTCGCGGCGAAGACCTGTCGGCGGCCGATCTTGTCCGCGAGCAGCCCGCCGAACGCGGCGCCCAGCGCCATGCCGACGAAGCCGATGGACCCGATCCAGGACAGCTCGGTGGGCGTGAGCGACCAGTGGACGGCGAGCGCCGCCATGACGAAGGAGATCAGCCCCACGTCCATCGCGTCGAGCGCCCAGCCGATGCCCGAACCGAACAGCAGTCTGCGGTGCTTGCGGGTGAACGGCAGGCCGTCGAGGCGCTCCGTGCGGGTCGTCATGTCGGCAACGCTACTTGCCGCGCCCGGCCCACCGGTGAGCCTCCCGGACTGGACATGGACGCTTGTCCGAGTAGAGTGGTCACAACTGTGTTGTAGATCACACGCTCGAGGAGCGTCCCGTGAGCATTCCCGAATCGGCCGCGGACGCGGCCCCCGCCTCGAACGCGGACTTCGCCGTCGTCATCCGAGGTGGCACGGTGTTCGACGGCACCGGCGCGCCCGGGGTCCGCGCGGACATCGGGATCCGCGACGGCGTGATCGCGGCGATCAGCGCCGCGCCGCTGCCCGTGGCCTCCACCACGCGCGTGGTGGACGCCGAGGGCCGGTGGGTGACGCCGGGCTTCGTGGACACCCACACCCACTACGACGTCGAGCTGCTCGTCTCCCCGGGACTGGGCGAGTCCGTGCGGCACGGGGTGACCACCGTCCTGGTGGGCAACTGCTCGATCTCCGGCGTCTACTCCGGCACGGTCGACGTGGCGGACCTGTTCAGCCGCGTCGAGGCCCTGCCGCGCGGCTCGGTCCTGGCAGCGCTCGAGGAGAAGAAGACGTGGTCCGACCCGGCGGCGTGGCGGCGCGCCGTCGAGGACCTCCCCCTCGGTCCCAACGTGGCGTCGTTCCTCGGCCACTCCGACGTGCGCGCGTCCGTGATGGGCCTGGGCCGGTCGACCGATCCGAAGCACTCCCCCAGCCGCGAGGAACTGCGCGAGATCGACCGCCGCATCACCGCCGCCCTCGACGCCGGGTTCCTGGGCGTGTCCACCATGACCAACCCGTGGGACAAGATGGACGGCGACCGCTACCGCTCGCGGACGCTGCCCTCCACGCACGCCTCGTGGGGCGAATTCCGCCGGATCAGCCGCCTTCTTCGTCGTCGTGACCGGGTCCTGCAGGGCGTGCCCAATCTCAACACCAAGGTCGACGTGGCTTTCTACGCCGCGACCAGCACCGGGCTGTTCCGCAGGCCCCTGCGCGTCTCGCTGCTCTCGGCCGCCGACACACTCGCCGAGCCGTGGGTCAACCGCATTTTCCGGCCCATCGCCTGGGCCGCCAACTCCCTGGGCAAGGGCAGGTTCGTGTGGCAGCACCTGCCCACCACGTTCAAGGTGTGGGCCGACGGGATCGACCTGGTGGTGTTCGAGGAGTTCGGCTCCGGCCGCGAGG
Organism: Dietzia massiliensis; assembly: GCF_018390595.1. Lineage (GTDB taxonomy): Bacteria > Actinomycetota > Actinomycetes > Mycobacteriales > Mycobacteriaceae > Dietzia > Dietzia massiliensis. The sequence goes on along the minus strand of NZ_JAHBAV010000042.1, from coordinate 2,922 downwards.
CGCTGCACCTGGCCGACGAGGTGGCCCGCAACGAACTGCTGCAGCAGGAGAGCTACCGGCGCTGGTTCCGGCAGGACTTCGAGAAGCGGTTCAGCCCGCGCGTGTGGCACCGCGACTTCGACGACGCCCTCATCGTCGCCTGCCCGGACGAGTCGCTGGTCGGCCAGACGGTCGGCGACGTGGCCCGCGCGCGGAAGCTCCACCCGGCCGACGCGTACCTCGACCTGGTGGTGGAGTACGGCACCGAGTTCCGCTGGACTACCACCATCGCGAACGCGCGGGAGAAGGTCGCCAACCGGCTGGTCAACACCCCGGGCGTGACGATCGGCTTCTCCGACGCCGGCGCGCACCTGCGGAACATGGCGTTCTACAACTTCGGGGTCCGGCTGCTCGAGCGCGTCCACCAGGCCCAGCGCAAGGGCCGCCCGTTCCTGTCGACGGAGGAGGCCGTGCACAAGCTCACCGGTGAGCTGGCGGATTTCTACCGCCTCGACGCGGGGCGCCTCCGGATGGTCAACCGCAACGACCGGGCGGTTGCGGCGACGATCATCGGCGGCCGGGTGGTCTGGAGCGACGGCGAGTTCGCGCCGGGCTACGGCCGCGAGTTCGCGGCGGGCCGGTTCCTGCCCTCGGGCGAGACGGTGGCGCCGCGCCCGGTGGAGGTGCCCGGACCGGTGGAGAACCGGGAGGAGACGTCGCACACTTCACTGGTATGAGCGCCACGCCCCTCGACGATGACGTCCGCGACCTGCTCCTCAAGCCCAACCCGTGCGTGATGGCGACCCTGCGCAAGGACGGCTCGCCGGTGACCGTGCCCACCTGGTACCGGCTGGTCGACGACCGGATCCACCTCAACCTCGACACCGGGCGGGTGCGGCTGCAGCACATGCGCCGCGATCCGCGGGTGGCGCTGTCGATCCTCGACGCCGACGAGTGGCACACGCATGTCAGCATCCAGGGGCGGGTCACGGAGATCACCGATGATCCGGACCTGTCCGGTATCGACGCCCTGGCCCGTCACTACACCGGGGAGCCGTATTTCAATCGCGACCGGCCGCGGGTAGACGCCTGGGTGGAGATCGAGCACGTCCACGTGTGGGGCCGACTCCTGCGCACCTGATCCGGTCCGACGCGTGCGGGGGCGGCCCGGCCGCAACGCCCGCGGCGAGCGCGTCGCCGTCCTACGCTGAGTCCACCCTCGCCCCTCGACGCCGGAGGCCCCGTGTCGGACCGCTATCCCCTCGCCGAACTCGCTGACCTGCCCGATGACCTTCGCGAGCGCATCCTCGCCGAGCAGGAGAAGGCCGGGTTCGTGCCCGAGGTGTTCCTGATGTTCGGGCGACGCCCCGCCGAGTCGCGGGCGTTCTTCGCCTACCACGATGCGCTGATGGAACGCGAGGGCAACCTGTCCAAGGCGGACAAGGAGATGGTCGTGGTGACCATCTCCGGGCAGAACAGCTGCCTGTTCTGCGTGGTGGCGCACGGGGCGATCCTGCGGATCGTCAAGAAGGCGCCGATGCTCGCCGACCAGCTGGCGGTGAACTACCGCAAGGCCGACCTCACGCCGCGCGAGCGGGCGATCTGCGACTTCGCGACCAAGGTGAACCTGCACTCCGACGAGCTGGGCGACGCCGACTTCGCCGCCCTGCACGAGCACGGCCTCGACGACGAGGACGCGTGGGACATCGCCGCGATCACCGGGCTGTTCGGGCTGAGCAACCGGCTGGCCAACGCCACCGACATGCGCCCGAACCCGGAGTTCTACCTCATGGGCCGGGTGCCGCGGCAGAAGTAGTCAGTTCTGCTCGGTGACGACCCCGCAGGCCGCGCGGCTACCGCCGTCGCCCGCGTTGCGCGTCTCCTCGTCGGCACCTTCGGGTGCGTAGCGCTCGGGGATGTTGGCGAGGTTGTCCGAGTTCTCGTGGACCATGACGGCCGAGCCGTCCTCGTCGAGGAGCAGGTCGCGGTCCAGGCGGTCGGTGAGCGTGACGATCCGGGCCGTGCCGTCCTCGGTCACGTAGAGGGTCGGCAGGTCCCCGGCGTGCTCGGGGTGGCCGGCTTCGCCGCCGGGACCGGCCAGGTGGCCGCCGGCGGAGAGGAACGCGCCCCGCTCGCCCGGCTGGGTGGGGTTCTCACTGTCGGGCTCGCACAGGCCCGCGCCGTGGATGTGCAGGCCGTGGAAACCCGGCGCGAGCTCGGTGGCCTCGACGGTGACGGTCGTGCCGCCGTCGACCTCGGCGAACTCCGCCGTACCGCGGGCCTCGCCCTCGGGGTTCACCAGCTCGGCGACCGCGAAGACCTCGCCACCGCCGGCGCCACCATCCGCGCCGCCTTCGGTCACGGTTGTCGTCGCGGTCACCTGGGGCTCGACATCGCCCTGAGCCGCCGGTGAGTCTTCTCCGGTGCCGCATGACGCGAGCAGGAGCGCGGATGCACCGAGGGCGGCGAGTGGCATTTTCTTGCGCGAAAGTCGGGCAATGGACACGGCGCGTTCGGTCATGGAACCTCCTCGGACGGCGTCGTGTGCGTCACGGTACCGAGAGACACCGGCGCTGCAACCGCCTTGCGCGACAGCGATTCTCGGCCCAGCGGCACAACCGTGTCGCGCTAGCACAAAATAAGCGTCTACTGGCCTTTTGACCTGGCGATTTGTTGATCTGCCAGCGCAGAATCGGACATTCGCCCTGCAGCGTCCGCGGCCGACTTGTCTCGCCAAGTTAGAGATGCTGGCCTGCAATAACTTTCACGAACGGCGCGAAGCGTCCAGCCACCAGTTTCTGCCCTGTGTGATGTTCGTTACGCAAACTTGTCCGAAGGCTTGCGGAACCTGAGAGCGGGATGCATACTCTTCTCAGTCCCCGCACAGATTCCCTCTGGCCCTCCGCGGGGCATCCCTCCCCCTCGAGCCCCCGGGCTCAATCC
>NZ_JAHBAV010000365.1 GCF_018390595.1 Dietzia massiliensis | reverse complement strand
GATAAAATATGACACTCTTAATGGCGTTCATATTGCTTATTTACCTCTCAAAAATATGTACTGGCCATTTCAGGCTTCTTCGGCAAGCAAATTAAAGAAAGCGGTGTGGCATCTGCTTGATTCTTATAATCCATTTATGGCTCGTGCCATGCGTAAGGAGCTGCGCAAATTTTCTCCGGATGTGGTGCATACCAACAACCTCAGCGGTTTTTCCGTCGCAGCGTGGCGAGTGGCCAAGAAGCTGGGGGCGCGCGTGGTACACACGACTCGCGATTATTATCTATTCCATCCGAACGGCACGTTGTTTAAACATGGCCAAAAT
>NZ_JAHBAV010000364.1 GCF_018390595.1 Dietzia massiliensis | reverse complement strand
CGACGATGATCATCGAGCGCTCTGGCGGACATGAGGCACCAGCGTGGTCTATCACGTCATCGCCGGGCAAGGGGTCAAATCGTGTTGGTGGCATACGGTTTGCGCTCGGCGCTGCGTCAATGGATCGGCTCTGTTGGTCACCGTCAGCGTGATGACCGGCCCGACGCCGGGCGGTTGCCGCTTCCTCCCAGGAGTCCGTTCGTCGTCACCGTGCCGCCGCAGACGACGCGACTATCCGTCCTCATCCACAGTGACGCGGTCAACCTCATACCGAGTGCCGGTCAACAGTTCAGGGCCTGGTGACGTCGTCGGCTGTTGTAGAA
>NZ_JAHBAV010000363.1 GCF_018390595.1 Dietzia massiliensis | reverse complement strand
ATATCAGGGTCAACGGATGGTGCACCAGATATATAAACAGCGAGGCGTTGACCAGATAGGTGATGCGCGGCGAGTGATAATTCAGCAGGTTATGCCCGAAAGAGAACGCCACGTTGGTCATCAGGATCCCCATTAGGGTTTTGATCACCACTTCCAGCTCGAACATATAGCTGCTGTGCGCCAGCAGCTTTTGGTTCAGCATATATGCGACAAACAGCAGCAGCGAACCGAGCAGCGCCAGCGGTGAGCGGCGCAGAAAAATCTCCTTAAGCCACACATACTTAAACGCATAAGCGCCGAGGATGAAGAACGGCAGGTAGAACAT
>NZ_JAHBAV010000362.1 GCF_018390595.1 Dietzia massiliensis | reverse complement strand
CCCGGTGACCAGTTAATCGAAAGGAGCCCCCTGTGGGACGGGTAGACGGCAAAGTTGCGCTCATCAGTGGCGGTGCGCGCGGAATGGGGGCCGAGCACGCGCGGCTGCTGGCCGCCGAAGGCGCCAAGGTGGTGATCGGCGACATCCTCGACGACGAGGGCAAGGCGGTGGCCGACGAGATCGGTGACGCGGTGCGCTACGTGCACCTCGACGTCACCCAACCCGACCAGTGGGACGCCGCCGTGCAGACCGCGATCGGCGAATTCGGCAAGCTCAACGTGTTGGTTAACAACGCCGGGACCGTCGCGCTCGGCCCACTGAAGAGC
>NZ_JAHBAV010000361.1 GCF_018390595.1 Dietzia massiliensis | reverse complement strand
CTGTATGGATGTCCAGCCTGATTTTGCCCGCCGAGCACAATATTGCGCGGCGCTGCGCAATTTAGCGAGAAATCAGCCCAGCCACTGGCTGAGCCACTTGATGCCGAATGCCCCCGGCGCCAGAATGCCGAACGCCCAGATCATCGCCGACGTGACGTTGGCTAACTGGAAATAACGCTGCGGCATGCCGCAAATGCCGCCCACCAGCGGCACCACGGCGCGCAGCGGGCCGAAGAAGCGGCCGATGAAAATGCCCAGCACGCCCCAGCGTTCAAAGAATGCGTGGCCGCGCACCAGCAGCTGCGGATTGCGCGACAGCGGCCACA
>NZ_JAHBAV010000360.1 GCF_018390595.1 Dietzia massiliensis | reverse complement strand
CGGCGGACCGGCTCGGCGGGGCCGCCCGCCCCCCCCCCCCCCCCCCGCCCCCCCGCCCCCCCCCCCCCCCCGCCCCCCCCGCCCCCCCCCCCCCCCCCCCCCCCGCCGCCCCCCCCCCCCCCCCCCCCACCCCCCCCCCCCCCCCCCCCCCCCCCCCCCCCCCCCTCGCCCCGGGGGTGCGCCGCCCGGCCCGGTGCCGCCCCGCGGTGACTGCAGCAGCGTGCGCCGGGGTGGCGGCCCCTGCGCCGGCCCGGGCGGGGCGGCGGTCTGCGGGGTTACCACTGGCTGGGTCCGGTCGGCGTGGCGGTCCGCTGCATTGTTGACCT
>NZ_JAHBAV010000359.1 GCF_018390595.1 Dietzia massiliensis | reverse complement strand
CTTCATAGGTGCCGTGCATGCCGAGCATGCCGACGCTCTGCCGGTGGGTGCCGGGGAAAGCGCCCAACCCCATCAGGCTGCTGGTCACCGGCAGGTTCAACTGCTCCGCCAACGCCAACAGTTCGGCCTCGCAACCGGCGTTGATCGCGCCGCCGCCGACGTACATCACCGGCTTTTTGGCCGCCAGAATGGTTTGCAACGCGCGTTTGATCTGCCCGCGGTGGCCCTGCACCGTCGGGTTGTAAGAACGCATGCTCACGTCCTGCGGGTAGGCATAAGGCATCCGCACCGCCGGGCCAACGATGTCTTTCGGCAGATCGATTACCAC
>NZ_JAHBAV010000358.1 GCF_018390595.1 Dietzia massiliensis | reverse complement strand
GAGCGTCAGATGTGGATAAGGGGCCGGATTTCATTTGATTTCTCCCGGACAGATAACCCGCTGGATTTAGGCGCCTTTCCTTAAAAAAACTGTGACTTTGCCGCCGCTTTAGGAATGACGCAAAACCCCGTATCTGCGCCGTGATGCGGGCAGCAGGCTATTTGAGGTGGGGTTTAGCATTGAGAAGGTGTCGCCCAGGCCACCGGCCATCGCAACTTGAATCTGCTTTGCCAGGTATACACTGAGTTATACCCTCAATCGCTGAATGAGAAATTGTAGAGTGGATTGATTTAATTGCTATACGTTAGTCAACCAGAACACACAAAAA
>NZ_JAHBAV010000041.1 GCF_018390595.1 Dietzia massiliensis | reverse complement strand
GGGCGGAGGTGGGGAGGTGTTCTCCCCGGCCTCGACGCGGCGCCGGGCCTCCTCCATCCGCTGCAGTCGTCGCTCCGCCGCCGTGCTCTTCTCGCCTGAGTCCCAGAACCCCGTCATGGCAGACGACTTTACGCGGCCCGCCGCCCGGCGCCCGAGCCCGAACGCCCCCTGTGGGGCGGACCTCACAGGTCCAGACCCAGATCGAGTACTGCGACGGAGTGGGTCAGGCCCCCGACCGCGAGATAGTCGACGCCGCAGCGCGCGTAGTCGGCGGCCACGTCGAGCGTGAGTCCGCCGCTGGACTCCAGCCGCGTGCTCGGCGAGACCTTGTCGCGGCGCTGCACCGCGATCTGCGTCTGCCACACCGGGAAGTTGTCCAGCAGCACCAGGTCGACGCCCGCGGCCAGCATCTCGTCGAGCTGCTCCAGGGAGTCCACCTCGACCTCGCACGGCAGCTCCGGGAAGCGCTCGCGGACCGCCGTCAGCGCCGGGAGGACCCCACCGGCGGCGACGACGTGGTTGTCCTTGACGAGTACCGCGTCGCCCAGGCCGAGGCGGTGGTTGACCCCGCCGCCGCACCGCACCGCGTACTTCTGCAGCAGCCGCATGCCGGGCATCGTCTTGCGCGTGTCGCGGACCGCGCACGTCGTGCCGGTGAGTTCGTCGGCCCACGCGCGGGTGGCGGTGGCGACCCCGGACAGGTGGCACACCAGGTTGAGCAGCGTGCGCTCGGCGGTGAGCAGCCCGAGGGTGGGCGCGCTGATCTCGGCCACGACGTCGCCGGCCGCCACGCGGTCGCCGTCGCGGGCGTGGAGGGTCACGGAGAAGCCGGAGCCGCCCGCGCCCCGGCCGAGCACCTCGGCCAGCACCATCTCGATCAGCGGAAGACCCGCCACGACGCCGTCGACCCGGGTCGCCAGCCGCGCGGTCGCCCGGGCATCGGCCGGCACCGTGGCCAGCGAGGTGGCGTCCGGGCCGTATCGCAGGTCCTCCTCGAGCGCACGACGGATCGCTACCACCGCGTCCGCACGGGTGTCGGGATCGAATAGCTCGTCGTCGTCGACCGCGGGCGCCCCGCCCGGTGCCGCTCCGACCGGCACGTCCGGGCGGCTCACTCCCCCGACCCCGGGTTGCCGATCGCGATCATCCGCTCGACCGACCCGCGCGCGGCCTCGGCGGTCACGGGGTCGACGTGGACCTCGTCGGCGCCCTCGACGAGGGCGCGCAGCAGCGCGGCCGGGGTGATCATCTTCATGTACGGGCAGCTGGCCTGGTCGTTGACCGGCAGGAAGTCGATCTCCGGGGCGGCCTTGCGCAGCTGGTGGATCATGCCGACCTCCGTCGCCACGAGCACCTCGTGGGCGCCCGAGGCGCGGGCGGCGTCGACCATGCCGCCGGTGGACAGGATCTTGACCTGGTCGGCGGGCACCGCCCCCTCAGTGGCCAGGTGCAGCGCGCTGGTCGCGCAGCCGCACTCGGGGTGGACGAAGAGCTCCGCACCCGGGTGCGCCCCGGCCTTGGCGGTGAGCTGGTCGCCGTTGATCGCGGCGTGGACGTGGCACTCGCCCGCCCACACGAGGACGTTGTCCCGGCCCGTCTTGCGGCGCACGTGCTGGCCGAGGAACTGGTCGGGCAGGAAGAGCACCTCGCGGTCGGGGTCGATCGAGGCCACCACGTCCACGGCGTTGGAGCTGGTGCAGCAGATGTCGGTGAGCGCCTTCACCGCCGCGGTGGTGTTGACGTAGGAGACCACGACGGCGTCCGGGTGCTCCGACTTCCACTCGGCCAGCTGCTCGGCGGTGATGGAGTCGGCCAGCGAGCAGCCCGCCGCCTCGTCGGGGATGAGGACGGTCTTGTCGGGCGAGAGGATCTTGGCGGTCTCGGCCATGAAGTGCACGCCGCAGAAGACGATGGTCGACTGCTCGGCCGCCGCCGCGACGCGCGACAGGGCCAGCGAGTCGCCGACGTGGTGGGCGATGTCCTGGATGGCGGGGATCTCGTAGTTGTGCGCGAGGATCACCGCGTCCCGCTCCGCGGCGAGCCGACGGATCTCGGCGGCCCACTCCGCGTCGGGTTCGACGCCCGTGTACACCGAGCCGTCGTGGCGGATCCTCGCGGCGAGCGGCGAATCGAGGCGCCCGATCGCGGTGCCGGGCCGCGGCGCGACCGTCGTGCTGTGTCCTGTGGCAGTGCTCAACGCTGCCCCCTCCCGGGTGAAGTCTCACGGCGCCCTCCGGCAACCACCCGGGGGCGTTTCCGACTTATAATCGAAAACATGACGGAGTGTAACACCGGTCACGAGGTACGCGTCGTGGTGACCCAGGTACGACCGGTCTCCGAGGGCTCGGCACCCGCCCTGCACGTGCTGCTCTGGCAGCACTCTCTCGGCCCCGCAGCCGGGCGGTGGGCGCTACCGGGTGGCGGCGTCCGCGACGACGAGGACCTGCCCACCTCGGCCACCCGGCAGCTCGCCGAGAAGGTCGACGTGCGGTCGCTGAGCCACCTCGAACCCGTCGCCGAGTTCTCTGATCCCGCCCGCGTCCCCGGTCGGCGCGTGTTCGCCTCCGGCTTCCTCGGCGTGCTGCCCTGCGACGCCGACCCGGCCGTCCCCGACGACACCGGGTGGTTCCGCGTGGACGAGCTGCCGGACACGGTGTACGACCACGCCGGCATCGTCGCCCTCGCCCGCGACCGCCTCGCGGCCAAACTGTCCTACTCCAACCTCGGCTTCGCCCTGGCGCCCGAGGAGTTCACGCTGTCCTTCCTCGCGCAGCTCTACGCGGCCGCACTCGGACACCCGGTGGACCCGACCAACCTCCAGCGCGTCCTGACCCGCCGCCGCGAGCTCGTGGCGTGCGGACGCAGCGCTCCCCCGGGCCCGGCGGGTGGGCGGCCGGCGGGGCTGTACCGATTCGCGGAGAGACGGCTGCGCATCACCGACCAGTTCGCCACCCTGCGTCCGCCGACCGGAAGCGGGTGGTGACGCCCGTCAGTCGGCGCCCAGATCCGGCGACGGGTCGAGGTACGCCAGGGCGGCGATCGTGAACGCCGCGATCATCGTCCCCAGGGCCAGCCAGCCGACGCCGGGCGGGAACCAGTCCCACGCCGGACCGGACAGTCCGTAGATCATCCGGTCGTAGAAGAGTTCGCCCGCCGCCGGGGCCTGGCGCACCACCTGCCCGTACGGGGCGTCCTCCGGGGGTGCCGCGAGCAGACCGGCCAGCGGCGTGGCGGCCATCGCGGCCGTCGCCGCCGCCAGCCCGGGCACGAGTGCGAGCGCGGGCACGCCTCCCGGCCGCCGCAGGCCGGGGTGCCGATGCCAGAGCACGAGCACCGCGCTCACCGTGGCGAAGCCGGTGAGCACGATGAGCGTGAGCAACTGACTGCCACCGTCCGCCCCCGAATCGGCCAGCCGAAGGCCGCGCCCGTCACCGACGGACAGCAGCTCCGCGCGCGGGGCCGCGACGGCCCACAGCGCCAGAGCCGCGAGAAACGGGACGACGACGGCGAGGAGTGTGCCCGCCGCGCGCGGGGCGGTGCGGGGCGTACGGTCGGACGAACGCACGACACCTGGCGACGACGGGCCGGTCATGCGGCCCGACTGTACCAACGGCGGTGCCGCCGACCCGCTGTGGTGTAATCGGACCCGGCTCCGCCCCGCCCGGCGTGGCGCCCGGATGCCGGGCCGGGCCATCCGCGACCCCCGGACGAGACGTCAGGAAGTACCAGCCAGTGGCCTCCATCCCTGCTCCCGCGCCCGCCCCCCGGCGCCGCGGGACGATGGCCTACCGGCACGACATCGACGGCCTGCGCGGCCTCGCGATCGCACTGGTCGTGGTGTTCCACATCTGGATGGGCCGCGTCTCCGGTGGCGTCGACGTGTTCCTCACCCTGTCCGGGTTCTTCTTCCTCGGCTCGCTCCTGCGCGGCGCCGGTGACCCGGACACGCCCCTCAACCCGCTGCCGCACCTCAAGCGCCTGGTCCGCAGGCTGTACCCGGCGCTGGTGGTGACCGTCGCCGCGACCGTCCTCGGCACCGTGCTCATCAAGCCGCCCACCCAGTGGTCGGCGATCTTCGAGCAGACCGTGGCCTCGCTGCTGTACTACCAGAACTGGGAACTGGCGCTCACCGCCTCGGACTACGCGGCCGCCGACGCGACCATCTCGCCGCTGCAGCACCTGTGGTCGATGTCCGTCCAGGGCCAGTTCTACCTGGTGGCCCTGGTGGTGGTCCTCGGCGTGAGCCTGCTGTGGCGTCGGCTCGTCCGCCGCGGCACCCCCAAGTGGGTCCTCGTCGGCATCGTGGCCGCGGGCACCGCCACATCGGCGTGGTGGGCCGTGCTCGGACAGTCCGCCAACCAGTCGTGGAACTACTACGACACCGGCGCCCGCATGTGGGAGCTGCTCGTCGGCGGCCTGGTGGCGATCATCCTGGCCGGGATCGTCCTGCCCTGGCCCCTCCGCCTGCTCACCACCGCCACCGGCCTCTTCCTGGTGGTGAGCACCGGATTCCTCTTCGACGGCGCGGGCCACTTCCCCGGCCCGCTGGCCTGGTACCCCATCGGCGGCGCGCTGCTCATCATCCTCGGCGGCAACCTCCCGCCCGGCCTGCGCGCCACCCCGGCCCGGGACCCCATCACCTGGCTGCTGTCCGGCCGGCTGTTCCGGCGCCTCGGGGACATCTCCTACTCGCTCTACCTGTGGCACTGGCCGCTGCTCATCCTGTGGCTCTCCCACGACCGCGAGGCCGAGATCACGCTCGCCTCCGGCCTGGTGATCATCGCCGTGTCGATCGTGCTGGCGCTTCTCACGGAGAAATACATCGAGCGACCGGTGCGGATGGCCAGCCGGGCCCGGGGACGCACCACCCCGGCGGCCGCCGCCCGCGACCGGCTTCGGGGCGGCCCGGAACGCTCGCCCCGGGAGCAGAGACTGTTCGTCCGCGCGAGCGTCCTCGTCGTCGTCGCCGCCGTCGCCAGCGTGGCCACCGTCGGCTGGTGGGGCGCCACCTCCGGTTCCCGCTCGGCCGTGCCCTACGTCGACTCCCTCACCGACCCGGACCACCCCGGCGCGCGGGCGTTCCTCGAGGGAGTCCCCGCGCCCGACGACGTCGGGTACGTCCCCTCCCTGCTCCAGGTGGGCAACGACCTGCCCGCCAGCACCATGGACGGCTGCATCTCGACCTTCGAGTCCTCCGAGGTGGAGATGTGCGTCTACGGCGACGTCACCTCCCCCCGCACCATCGCGCTCACCGGCGGCTCCCACGCCGAGCACTGGATCAGCGGCCTCGACGAGGTCGGTCGGCACTACGGCTTCCGCGTGGTCACCGTTCTCAAGATGGGCTGCCCCCTCACCCTGGACGCCACGGTCTCGGACGGCGGCGAACAGCTCTACGAGAGCTGCGCCGAGTGGACCCCCGAGGCGCTGGCGGCGCTCGTCGGGCTGGACCCGGACTTCGTCTTCACCACCGCCACCCGGCCCGTCGGCGTGGTCGGACCCGACGTCACCCCCCGCCAGTACGTCGACCTGTGGCGCGCGCTCGGCGAGCAGGGCATCGGCGTCATCGCCATCCGCGACACCCCGTGGCTCAACCGCGGCCGTGGACCTATCCGCGCCTCCGACTGCCTCGGCGACGGCGGCACCCCCGCCGAGTGCGGCATGCCGCGCGAGCGCTCCATCTCCCCCATCAACCCCGCCGCCCTCGCCGGCGCCGGCCTCGACTCCGTACGGCTGCTCGATCTCACCGACGGACTGTGCGACCCCGAGGTCTGCCCCGCCGTGGTGGGCAACGTGATCGTCTACCACGACTCACACCACCTCTCGGGCTCCTGGGTGCGCTCCGCGTCCGGCGAGCTGGCCCGTCAGATGGGGCCCGCCACCGGCTGGTGGTGACCGACCCCTCCTCGCACGGGGACGTCAACCGGCCCGAAAAGCACTACCCTTGGGCAGCGTGACCCAAGACGACGTGACGCAAGCGGCTCCGGAGCTCATCCGCGCCTGGCCGGGCACCCCCTACCCGCTGGGGGCGACCTACGACGGCACCGGCACCAACTTCTCCCTGTTCTCCGAGGTCGCGGAGCGCGTCGATCTGTGCCTCATCGACGACGACGGCAGCGAACAGCGTGTGGAACTCGAGGAGGTCGACTACCACATCTGGCACTGCTACCTGTTCGGGGTGACCCCGGGTCAGAGGTACGGATTCCGCGTCCACGGACCGTACGAGCCGGAGAAGGGACTCCGGTGCGACCCGTCCAAGCTGCTGCTCGACCCGTACGGCAAGGCGTTCGACGGCACCTTCGACGGTCACCCGAGTCTGCACAGCTACGACCTCGAGAACCCGGACGAGCGCAACACCGAGGACTCGCTGGGGCACACCATGACCACCGTCGTGATCAACCCCTACTTCGACTGGGGTAACGACCGGGCGCCCGGCCACGAGTACCACAACACCGTGATCTACGAGGCCCACGTCAAGGGCATGACGGCCACCCACCCCGACATCCCGGCCGAGATGCGCGGCACCTACGCCGGGATGAGCCACCCGGCGATCATCGACTACCTCACCGAACTGGGTGTCACCGCGATCGAGCTCATGCCGGTCCACCAGTTCATGCACGATCAGCCGCTCATCGACAAGGGCCTGCGCAACTACTGGGGCTACAACAGCTTCGGGTTCCTCGCCCCGCACAACGAGTACGCCTTCTCCCGCCAGCCCGGTGACGCCGTGAGCGAGTTCAAGGCCATGGTCAAGGCGTTCCACGAGGCGAACATCGAGGTGATCCTCGACGTGGTCTACAACCACACCGCCGAGGGCAACCACCTCGGGCCCACCATCGGCTTCCGCGGCATCGACAACCAGGCCTACTACCGCCTGGTCGAGGGCGACGAGCAGTTCTACATGGACTACACGGGCACCGGCAACACTCTCAACGTGCGCCACCCGCACTCGCTGCAGCTCATCATGGACTCGCTGCGGTACTGGATCCTCGACATGCACGTCGACGGCTTCCGCTTCGACCTCGCCTCGTCGCTCGCCCGCGGCCTGCACGAGGTCGACCGGCTGTCCTCGTTCTTCGACCTCGTCCAGCAGGACCCGGTGGTCAGCCAGGTCAAGCTCATCGCCGAGCCGTGGGACGTCGGCGAGGGCGGGTACCAGGTGGGCAACTTCCCGCCCCTGTGGACCGAGTGGAACGGCCAGTTCCGCGACACCGTCCGCGACTTCTGGCGCGGCGAGCCCGCCACCCTGGGTGAGTTCGCCTCCCGCCTCACCGGTTCCTCCGACCTGTACGAGGCCACCGGCAGGCGCCCGTCCGCGTCGATCAACTTCGTCACCGCGCACGACGGCTTCACCCTCAACGACCTCGTCAGCTACAACGAGAAGCACAACGAGGCCAACGGGGAGGACGGCAACGACGGCGAGAGCCACAACCGCTCCTGGAACTGCGGCGTCGAGGGGCCCACCGACGACCCCGAGATCCTCGCGCTGCGCGGCCGTCAGCGGCGCAACCTGCTCACGACCCTCATCCTCTCGCAGGGCACGCCGATGATCGCCCACGGTGACGAGATCGCGCGCACCCAGCACGGCAACAACAACGTCTACTGCCAGGACAACGAGACGTCGTGGATGAACTGGGACCTCGACGAGGAGCAGGAGGACCTGCTCGCCTTTACCCGCGAGCTCGTCCAGCTGCGCAAGGACCACCCCGTCTTCCGACGTCGGCGCTTCTTCGGCACCCCGGTGCGCGGCGAGGAGGACCCGCAGGACATCGCGTGGTTCGCCCCCGACGGCTCGGAGATGACGAGCAAGGACTGGGACTCCGGCTTCGGCAAGTCCCTGGCCGTCTACCTCAACGGCGAGGGCATCCGCGAGCCGGACGAGCGTGGGCAGCGGATCATCGACGACTCGTTCCTCATGCTGTTCAACGCCCACCACGAGCCCATCGACTTCTCGTTGCTCGGCCCCGAGTACGCCGAGGCGTGGGAGATCGTCCTCGACACCACCCGGCCCGCCGGCGAGCACAACGGGGACCTGCCCTCCGACGGCACCCTCGTCGTGGCCGGCCGCGGCACGGCCGTCCTACGGAAACTGCGCTGATGGGCGACGCCGCGAACGGCGCGGGGTCGGGCCTGCGGGCCCGGGTCGACGCTCTCTCCAGCACCTACCGCCTCCAGCTGCGCACCCCCGCCTCCGACCCCGACGGCCGCGGCTTCACCCTGGCCGACGCCGAGCAGCTCGTGCCCTACCTCGCCGACCTCGGGGTGGGCGCGGTGTACCTCTCGCCCGTCCTGACCGCCACGCCCGGCTCGACCCACGGTTACGACGTCGTCGACCCCACCGAGGTCTCGCCCGAGCTCGGTGGGATCGACGCCCTGCGGTCCCTGCGCGCGGCGTGCCGCGCCCACGGGCTGGGGCTGATCGCCGACATCGTGCCCAACCACCTCGGCGTGGACGAGCCGGCCGCCAACCCCTGGTGGTGGGACGCGCTGCGGCGGGGCCCCGACTCGGAGTACCACCGCTTCTTCGACTTCGACACCGAGGAGGCCAACGGGGCGGACGGCAGAATCGCGATCCCCGTCCTGGGCTCCGCGGAGGACGTGGCCGACCTCGTCGTCGTCGCTCCTGAGGACTCCCCGAGCGGCGAGGCCGAACTGCACTTCTACGACCACCGCTTCCCGATCGCTCCGGGGACCGGCGACGGCACCGCGCAGCAGGTCCACGACCGCCAGCACTACCGGCTCGTCCACTGGCGCGAGCCGCTGCTCGGCTACCGGCGGTTCTTCACCGTCACCGGCCTGGCCGGCCTGCGCCAGGAGGACCCCGAGGTCTTCGACGCCACCCACGCCGAGGTGCGCCGCTGGTGCGAGGAGGACCTCGTCGACGGCATCCGCGTCGATCACCCGGACGGGCTGTCCGACCCGGTGGGCTACGCGCGCCGACTGCGCGACCTCGTCGGACCGGACCGGCTCGTGCTGGCGGAGAAGATCCTCGCGCCCGACGAGGTCCTCGAGCCCGCCATGGGGGTCGACGGCACCACCGGTTACGACGCCCTGCGGCTCATCGACCAGTTGCTCGTCGACGCCTCCGGCGAGGCCCGGCTGTCCGAGCTCGCCGCGCGGTACAGCGGTGACCCGGGCGACGAGGACCGGGTCCACGCGCAGTCCGCCGAGCTCAAGCGGCAGATCGTCGCCGAGGACCTCGCCCCCGAGTTGGCCCGGCTCTCCCGCGCCGTGCGCCGCGAGGTCGCCGTCGGGCACGACGGATCGACGAGCGACGACGTCGAGGAGCGCGATCTCCGCGAGGCCCTGATCTCGGTGATCGCGCGTACGCCGTTCTACCGGGCCGACTATCCCGTCCTGCGGGGCACCCTCCCGGCCATCGTCGACGGCCTGCGCCGCGACCGGCCCGAGCTCGCGCCCGCACTGCGCCTCGTGGCCGGTGCACTCGCGCGCGGCGGCGAGGCGTCCACGCGGCTCGCGCAGGTCACCGGCGCCGCCACCGCGAAGGCCGAGGAGGATCGGCTCTTCTACCGCCTCGGGCGGCTCGTCTCGCTCAACGAGGTCGGCGGCTCACCCGGGCGAATGGGCATGGCCGTCGAGGCGTTCCACCTGGCGATGGCCGAACGCGCCCGCGCCACACCGCTGGCCATGACCGCGCTGAGCACCCACGACACCAAGCGCGGCGAGGACGTCCGCGCCCGGATCTCGGTGCTGACCCAGGTCCCGGACGCGTGGGCCGACCTGGTCTCGCGCGTGTTCGAGGCCCATCCCCCGCCGGCCGAGGACGCCGGGTACTTCCTGCTGCAGATCGTCGTGGGCGTGTGGTCGGAACCGGGCGGGCCGACCGACGAGCTGCGTTCGCGTCTGCACGACTATGCCGACAAGGCCCTGCGGGAGGCCGCGGTCCACACAAGATGGACCGATCAGAACGCGGAGTTCGAGTCCGCCGCGCACGAGTGGATCGACACCCTACTCAGCTCCGGCTCCGCGCTCATCGGCCCGTTCGTCGAGCGCATCGCCCCGGCCGGACGCGACAACGCACTCGTCGCCAAGGTCGTGCAGCTGCTCTCCCCCGGCGTGCCGGACGTCTACCAGGGCACCGAGGTGTGGGAGGACTCACTCGTCGACCCGGACAACCGGCGGTTCGTGGATTACGGTCCGCTTCGCTCGGGCGCCGTCGCCCGTGCCGGCCATCCGAAGTTCGCACTGGTCCGCGAAGTGCTCCGGATCCGCCGGTCGCACCCGGCGGACCTCGTCGGCGGGGCACACGTGCCGCTACCCGTGCACGGTCCCGCAGCCGCGGACGTCGTCGCGTTCACGCGGTCGGTCGACGGCCGCGCGGCGGTCGGGCTGATCGCCCGGCGGCGGACGGCGGTCCTCAGCGCCGGCGATCTCGGAGGCACCACCGCCCTACTGCCGGAGGGGACGTGGGCGGTGCGGCCCGGCGGGGCTCCGATCTCCGGCCGCGTCGACCTGGGCGAGTTGCTCAGCGCCTTCCCCGTCGTGGTGATCGTTCGCGAGGACTGAGGCGGGTCGACTGGCGTGTCGGGTCCGTCCGGTCGGGCTGGGTCAGGTCGGGCTCGGCCGGGTGGGCTGGGTCAGCCGCGGCCCAGCAGCCTGTCGGTCTCCCGCCGCTCGCGCTTGGTGGGCCGGCCCGCGCCGCGGTCCCGTCGCGGTTGGGAGGCCAGGATCTCCTTGGGCGGCGGCGGGGGCGAGTGGTCGATATAGCAGGTCGCCGCCACCGGAGCCCCGACCCGCTTGCTCACCGTCTCGACCACCTCGAGAATGCGGATCCGGCCGAGCGTGCCCGTCACCTGGACCCGGTCGCCGGGCACGACGTTCTTCGACGGTTGCACCGCCTCGCCGTTGACCTTGACGTGGCCACCCCGACAGGCGGCCGCCGCCTTGGTCCGCGACGGGAACAACCGCACCGACCACGTCCACGCGTCCACCCGCACACCCATGGCCCGAGGATAACCGCGCCCGAAGCCTCCACGCGGCCCGCGCAGTCTCATGACGGCGATACGCCCTTCGATCGGTGATCCGCCCCTCGGATGACGATCTGCCCTCGGAGTTCCTAGGGCGGATCGATTTGCGGAGGGCGGATCGAGGTTCGAGGGGCGGATCGTGACGGTCAGCCGCCGTAGTCAGGCGGCGGCCGGGTACATCACGCTCCGAAGGCGCTGTACCAGTAGCCGAGGCTTGTCGAGATCCGCCCAGCGCCAGTGGAGCACCCGGTAGCCCAGCGCCATGAGCGCGGCATCTCGATCTTTCTCCACACCCAGTCGGCGCCGGGCCTCTGTCGCATCCGCGCCATCGAGGTACTTGCCGAAACCGTCGCATTCGCCGATCAGACCGAGCTCCGGCCAGAGAAAGTCCACGCGAGCGACGAAGTTGCCGTGGGTATCGAAGATGTCGACCTGTGTCTGAGGCTCAGGAAGACCGTAGTCCGCGAAGATCAGGCGACTGCGGGTCTCCGCGACGCTCTCGCTGCGGGCATCGACTCGGGCCAGCGCGGCCCGCGCGCGTGTGACACCGGACCTACCGGCCGCGCGGCTCAGCGCGTCGTCCACCGAGGTCGCATTGACCGCCTCCGCCTTGAAGGCCGCATCTGCGACTGCCACGCTCGCCGGTGGTGCGCACGCCCTGGCCACGTCCACGATGGTGCGTTCCGGGCGGGTCACGCGGAGCCCGTCGACCACGTGGACGTCGTCTTCCGCCAACGGGGTCACGTCATGCCTGGTCAGCCTGGTGGTACGGGATCTCTGGGCGTGCCCGGCGCGGGACAACGACACGGTTCCGAGTGGCAGATCCCAGCCCGGCAATCCGAGGACGAGTGCTGCCGACCAGTGGGTGAACACCGGGCATCCGAGGGCGCGGTCCGCCGCCAGCACCATGAGCAGGTGCCGCTCCTCTCGCCCGAGCTCTCGCGTGGACCGGTCGACGTAGAAGCCGGGCCGCAGGCGGATGAGATCGCCCGAGGCGACCGCTCTACCGAGCGACTGGGTGCTGAAGCCGGCCGCCGTCAACTGCTCAGTCGTGTGGAGAAGTGCTCGCAGGTCATCGAAAGTAGCCATGGTCAGATCCTCGGTGCTCATCTGGCCGGTTCCGGCTCATCCCGGTGCTCGACTCGTTCTCCTGTGGATCACGCCGGCGACTGTGACTGCGTGCGCGCAGCCAACTGACCTGCCTCTTCGCCGCTGTCGGGGCGGCGAGTGGACGAGATCCCGCCGGGCGGTCCGGGTCCTCACGATCTGGCTTCCGACGGCCGAAAGTCCCGCCAAAGTGGACATCCAGCCGTAGCCGGCGTGAGTCTCCGATGGGCCGTCGGCGTTCTGCCCCTCGGATCGCGAGTTGCTCCAGGAGTTCCGAGGGCAGGTGACGATCCGAGGGGCAGATCGTCGGGGGGCCCGAGCCGGGGCGCCATGGGAGACTGGGATCACACCACCCCGCAGCTCTCTGGAGGACCCATGACCGACGCCGCCTCGATCGCCCCGGCCACTCTCGACGCCGCCGCCACGCTCGAGCGGATCCTCGACGAGCGCTACAGTTGCCGCGGCTTCACCTCGGAGCCGGTGCCGGAGGAGACGATCGAGCAGATCCTCCGGATGGCCCAGCGCACGGCTTCGTGGTGCAACTCGCAGGCCTGGCAGGTCGACCTCGTGACCGGGGACGCGACGGCCGCGTTCAGCACGCACCTCACCGAGCACGTGCTGGCCAACGACATGCGCTCGGACTTCCCGGCGCCGGAGCGGTACGACGGCGTCTATGGGGACCGCCGGCGGGCCAGTGGCTACGGCCTCTACACCGCGCTGGGCATCGAGCGGTCGGACCAGGAGGCGCGACTGCGCCAGATGCTGGAGAACTACCGCTTCTTCGGCGCCCCCCACGTCGCGATCATCACCTCGGACGCGGGCCTGGGCACCTATGGGGCAGTCGACTGCGGCGGGTACGTCTCGACGTTCCTGGCCGCGGCCACCTCACTCGGCGTGGCGACGTGCGCGCAGGCCGCGATCGCCCTGTATTCCGACGCGGTCCGCGAGCACCTGTCGATCCCGGCCGACCGGCTCATCGTGTGCGGGATCGCCTTCGGCTACGCGGACGAGAACCACCCGGCCAACACCTTCCGCACCGAGCGGGCGGACCTGGGCGACGTCGTGCGCCGCCACGGTTAACCTGCATCCAGCCGTTCGGGCCGGCGAGCGGCTGGCGACGGCTCAGTACAGCTCGCGCTTCTGGTCCGGCTTGCCGGAGATCGCCTTGCGGACCTTGTTGCCGTGGTAGATCGTCAGAATCCCGGCGATGATCGCCACCAGCGTGAAGAACGAGCTCGCGAACAACGCGATCGGCAGCGACACCACAGTCACACCCAGCGCGATCGCCGTGTTCCGCGCATCCTTACGGACCTGCTGCTTCTGGGCCTCGATCGAGTTCGGCTGGTAGGGCTGCATGCTCATACGTTCAGGATTCCATATCCGGGCGTGTCGCCGCGGTCTCGGTGGTCGCGACCCCCGCCTCTGACCACTCGGCGCCCCCGGACGTGCGGGCGGCGAGGATCGGCCCGATCACCCCGAACTCCCCCGCCACCGTCAGCCCGACTCGACGACCGTAGTCCACGTCGAGCACGCGGACGCCGGCCGAGCGCAGCGCCGCCTCGAGTCCACCGGCGACGGAGTGGTCGACCACGGCCGTCCACGCGGGGGTCCGGGTCACCTCTACGACGCGCCCGTCGGTCCACGCCTGCTCGACGGCATCGCTCACCGCGGCGGAGTAGGCGCGGGCGAGACCGCCGGTGCCGAGCTTGATGCCGCCGAACCACCGGACGACCACCGCGCACACGCCGGTCAACCCGCTTCCCCGCAGGACGTCCAGCATGGGGGTCCCGGCGGTGCCGGAGGGTTCGCCGTCGTCGTTGGTCCGCTCGATCAGGCCGGCCCCGGGGTCGCCCACGATGAAGGCACTGCAGTGGTGGCGAGCCGCCGGATGCGCGGAGCGGAGGTCGGCGATCAGAGCGCGGGCGTCCTCCTCGTCGTCGCACCGTCTCAACACCGCCACGAACCTCGAGCGCCTCTCCTCGTACTCCCCCGTCACGTCCGGACCGGCGGAGAGCCTCAGCACGGGCGGCGATGCGGTCATGCCACCAGTATCGCGCCCGGTGACGGGGGCGAGGCGCGGCGGTCCGACTCGCACCCTCCCCGCGGGCACCGGTTTTCCCTACGCTGGGCGGTGTGACCTCACCGAGCGAATCGACCTCGTCCACAGCCACCGGCGCCGACACGTTCTCCGTCTGGGCACCGGAGGCACGCGCGGTCGGGCTGGTCCTGGACTCCCCCGACGCCGACCCCGTCCCCATGCGGCGCGCCGCGGACGGCTGGTGGACGTGCGGCGTCCCCCGCGAGCAGGGCAGGGACTACGGGTTCGTGGTGACCGGCGACGACGACGAGGTCAGCCCGCCCCGGCCCGACCCGCGGTCGACGCGTCAGCCGGACGGGGTGCACGGGCTGTCGCGGGTCCACCGCCTCGAGGAGTCCCGCTGGACGGACGCGGCGTGGACCGGCCGGCAGCTGGCCGGGTCGGTGATCTACGAGATGCATGTGGGCACCTTCTCGCCCGGCGGGACGCTGATCAGTGCGATCGAGCACCTCGACGAGCTGGTCGAGCTGGGGGTGGACATGGTCGAGGTTATGCCCCTCAACGCGTTCAACGGCGAGTACGGCTGGGGTTATGACGGGGTGGCGTGGTTCGCGGTGCACGAGCCGTACGGCGGTCCGGACGCGTTCCAGCAGTTCGTGGACGCCTGCCACGCGCGCGGCCTGGCGGTGTGTCTGGACGTGGTCTACAACCATCTGGGTCCGTCGGGGAACTACCTGCCGGAGTTCGGGCCGTACCTCTCGGCCGCGGACGGCCCGTGGGGGACGGGGCTCAACCTCGACGGCGAGCACTCGGGCGAGGTGCGGCGCTACATCATCGACAACGCGCTGCGCTGGTTCGACGAGTTCCACGTCGACGCGCTGCGCCTCGACGCCGTGCACGCGCTGCACGACGCGTCGGCCGTGCACCTTTTGGAGCAGTTGACGGTGGAGGTCGAGTCGCTGTCCACCCATCTCGGGCGGCCGCTGTCGCTCATCGCCGAGTCAGACCAGAACAATCCGCGGACCGTCACCGCGCGGGAGGCCGGCGGCCTCGGGCTGGACGGACAGTGGGACGACGACGTGCACCACGCCGTCCACGCCGCGGTCTCCGGCGAGCGGCAGGGCTACTACGTGGACTACGGGTCGCTCGAGTCGTTGCGGCAGGTGCTCACGGGCGCGTTCCTGCACGCGGGAACCTACTCGACCTTCCGGGGTCGTGTGCACGGGCGGCCGCTGGATGTGGACCGAGTGCCGGGCAGTCGGTTCGTCGCCTACACGCTGACCCACGACCAGGTGGGCAACCGCGCGGCCGGCGATCGGCCGTCGATGAACCTCACGCCGCAGCAGCAGCTGGCCAAGGCCGCGATCGTGCTGTGTTCGCCGTTCACGCCGATGCTGTTCCAGGGCGAGGAGTGGGGTGCGCGGACGCCGTTCTGCTTCTTCACCTCGCATCCCGAGCCGGAGCTGGCCGAGGCGGTGCGGCAGGGCCGGACGCGCGAGTTCGCGGCCATGGGCTGGGATCCCGACACGGTGGCGGACCCGCAGGATCCGGAGACGTTCCGCCGCTCGGTGCTCGACCGCTCGGAGCAGGCAGCCGATGAGCACGCCGAGATCCTGCGCGTCTACCGCGCGCTGATCGCCCTGCGCAAGGCCGAGCCGGAGCTCAGCGATCCGTGGCTGGCGCCGGTCCGGGTGGAGTGCGGTGTGGAGGCCGACGACGACCGCTGGCTGGTGGTCCATCGTGGATCGTTGGCGTTGGTGGTGAACCTGGGCACCGAGCCGTGCCGGGTCCCGCTGGCCGGCGAGGCGGTCTTCGCCTCGGGCGCGGTGGCCGACCCCGAGTCGGTGTTCTGCCAGGCGTTCGGGTTCGCGGTGGTGCGGACACGCTGACGCCCGGTCGGGTCAGGTCAGGTATTCGTACGCCGCAGTGCCCGGCTCGAGGCGCTCGCAGTCGATGCGGGAGGCGTCCATGCGCTCGAGCAGTGAGTGCAGGCCGGTGGCCGACCCGAGCTCGATGCCCACCAGCGCCGCGCCGAATTCGCGGTTGTTGCGCTTGAGGTACTCGAACAGCGTGATGTCGTCCTCGGGACCCAGGACCTCGTCGAGGAAGCGACGCAGCTGGCCCGGCTCCTGCGGGAACTTCACCAGGAAGTAGTGCTTGAGCCCCTTGTGGACGAGGGATCGCTCGATGATCTCGCTGTACCGCGAGACGTCGTTGTTCCCGCCGGAGACGATGCAGACGACAGTGGCGCCCTCGTCGATGTCGAGCTGGTGGAGGGCCGTCACCGCCAGCGCGCCGGCGGGCTCACAGATGATCCCCTCGTTCTGGTAAAGCTCCAACATCTCCGTGCACACCGCGCCCTCGTCCACCGTGAGGACCTGGATCCGCTCGGTCATCGAGGAGATGACACCGAATGGGAAGTCACCGAGCCGGGCGACGGAGGCGCCGTCGACGAAGGTGTCGACCGTGTCGAGGGTGACGGGCTCCCCCGCCTCCAGTGCCCTCGTCAGCGACGGGGCGCCGGCGGGCTCGACGGCGATGATCTTGCAGTCCGGCGCGTACTCGGCCAGATAGGTCGCGATGCCCCCGGCCAGTCCGCCGCCACCGACCGGGACCACCACCGCGTCGGGGACCTCGTCGAGCTGCGCGAGGATCTCGGCGGCGATCGTGCCCTGTCCGGCCATCGTGTCGGGGTGGTCGAACGGCGGCACCATCGTCGCCCCGGTGCGCTTGGCGTCCGCGCGGGCAGCCGCCTGCGCGGCGTCGAAGTTCGTGCCGGTCACGACGAGCTCGACCCAGCTGCGGCCGTGGGCCAGAATCCTGTCGCGCTTCTGCTTGGGCGTGTTGGTCGGCACGTAGATGCGGCCGTTGATCCCCAGGACCCGGCAGGCGAACGCCACGCCCTGGGCGTGGTTGCCGGCGCTGGCGGTGACCACGCCCGCGCTGCGCTCGTCGCCGGTCAGCTGCGCCATGAGGTTGTACGCGCCGCGGATCTTGTAGGAACGGACCGCCTGCTGGTCCTCCCGCTTGAGCAGGATGCGCGCGCCGGTCTGCTCGCTGAGCCGCTCGCTGGCCTGCAGGTCGGTCGACCGGATGACCTCGCCGATCCGGCGGGCTGCGGCGTCGATGTCGTCGGTGGTCACGACCTGGGTGGGCGCGGGTTCGGTGGCGGTCACAACCACCAGTGTCCCACCGCCCCCGCGATCACCGCCAACCGGTCACCGCGTGCGCAGCGGCGCGCGGCACCCGGCGAGACACGCGTGTGCCGGGCGGCCGCGGTCAGCCCGCGAGGCAGCCGGCGCCGAGTAGCGCCTTGAGGTCTCCCATGAGGGAGGACGAGGTCTCGACCCGCAGTTGGTCGTCGAGCCGCAAGACGGTCGAGAAGTTGCCGTTGACCAACCGCAGGTGGACGTCCGAGGGGCCGGGGTGGCGGACCAAGACCTGCTTGAGCGCGGTGACGGTCTCGATGGTGCACATCCGCGTCTGCAGCGTCAGCGCGAGCGGCGCGCCGTTCCCGCCGACGACCAGGTCCGGCACCTCGAGGGTGTCGCCGAAGACCGACACGCGGTCCTCACGGATGTTGATCCTCGCCTTGACCAGCACGACCGCGTCCTCGGCGATGTCCAGGGCGGCGATCCGGTAGGTCTTGGGGAAGAACAGCACCTCGACGCTGCCGTTGAAGTCCTCGATCGTCACGATCGCCCACGGCTCGCCGTTCTTGTTCACCCGCCGGTCGACACCGGAGATGATCCCGCCGATCGTCACGGCGGTGCCGTGGGGCAGTTCGCCCTCGTGGATCGTGGCGATGTTCGTGTCGGTCTTGGCCTCCAGCGCGGCCTCGAGCCCGTCGAGCGGGTGGCCGGAGACGTACAGGCCCAGCATCTCGCGCTCGAGGGCCAGTTTCTGCTTGGTGTCCCACTCCTCGTCGGGCACGCGGACGGCGAACACGTCACCGAAGCCGGCGTCGGCCGCGGTGTCGTCTCCCCCACCGAAGAGGTCGAACTGGCCGACGGCCTCGGCCTTCTTGGTGGACATCACCGATTCGACCGCGTCCGCGTGGACGAGGAACAGACCCTTGCGCGGATGACCGAGCGAGTCGAAGGCACCGGCCTTGATGAGCGACTCGGTGACCTTCTTGGTGCAGGCGGTCTGGTCGATCTTGGCGAGGTAGTCCGAGAAGTCGGTGAACTCGCCCTTGGCCTCGCGGGCGGCGACGATCGAGTCCACGACCTGGGCGCCGACGTTGCGCACGGCACCCAGGCCGAACCGGATGTCCTTACCGACGGAGGCGAAGTTGGTCAGCGACTCGTTGACCGACGGCGGGAGCACCTTGATGCCCATCTGCCGGCAGTTGGACAGGTACAGGGCGGCCTTGTCCTTGTCGTCCCCGACGGAGGTGAGCAGCGCGGCCATGTACTCGGCCGGGTAGTTGGCCTTGAGGTAGCCGGTCCAGAAGGACACGAGGCCGTAGCCGGCGGCGTGGGACTTGTTGAACGCGTACGAGGCGAAGGGCTCGATGGTGCCCCACAGCGCGTCGACGGCCTCCTTGGAGAACCCGCGCTCGAACATGCCGCCCGAGAACTTCTCGTACTCCGCGGCCAGGACCTCGGCCTTCTTCTTACCCATGGCCTTACGGAAGCCGTCGGCCTCGCCGGCCGTGTATCCCGCGAGCTCGCGGGAGATGGCCATGATCTGCTCCTGGTAGACGATCAGGCCGTGGGTCTCCCCGAGGATCTCCTTGAGCGGCTCCTCCAGCTCGGGGTGGATGGGCACCAGTTCCTGCTTGCCGTTCTTCCGGTCGGCGTAGTTCCAGTGCGTTCCCATGCCCATGGGGCCGGGTCGGTACAGGGCGAGGGCGGCGACGATGTCGTTGAAGCCGGTGGGCTTCATCCGCTTGAGCAGCTCGCGCATGCCGCCGGAGTCGAGCTGGAACACGCCCAGGGTGTCACCGCGGGCGAGCAGGTCGTAGGTGGCCTGGTCGTCCGTGCTCAGCGTGTCGAGGTCGATCTCCTCGCCGCGGTTGAGCTTGATGTTCTCCAGGCAGTCGCCGATCACCGTGAGGTTGCGCAGGCCCAGGAAGTCCATCTTGAGCAGGCCGATGTCCTCACACGACGGGTAGTCCCAGCCGGTGATGATGGCGCCGTCCTGCGCGCGCTTCCACATGGGGATCACGTCGAGCAGCGGCTCGGAGGACATGATCACCGCGCACGCGTGGACGCCGGCCTGACGGACCATGCCCTCCAGCCCGCGGGCCGTGTCGTAGATCCGCTTGACGTCGGGGTCGGTCTCGAGGAGCTGGCGCACCTCGGCGGCCTCGCCGTACCGCTCGTGCTTGGGGTCGGTGATGCCGGACAGCGGGATGTCCTTGGCCATGATCGCCGGCGGCAGCGCCTTGGTGATGCGGTCGGCGATCGCGTACCCGGGCTGGCCGAAGTTGACGCGGGCGGCGTCCTTGATGGCGGCCTTGGTCTTGATGGTGCCGAAGGTGATGACCTGGGCGATCTTGTCGGCGCCCCATTTGTCGGAGGCGTAGCGGATCATCTCGCCGCGACGCCGGTCGTCGAAGTCGATATCGATATCGGGCGCGGACGGCCGCTCGGGGTTGAGGAACCTCTCGAACAGCAGGCCGTGCTCGATGGGGTCGATGTTCGTGATCTTCAGCGCGTACGCCACCAGCGCGCCGGCGGCGGACCCTCGGCCGGGCCCGACTTTGATGCCGATCGAGCGGGCGTGCTCGATGAGGTCGCCGACCACGAGGAAGTAACCGGGGTAACCCTTGCCCTTGATGACCTCGAGCTCGAAGTTCGCGCGATCGATGTACTCCTGCGGCACGCCGTCGGGGAAGCGCCACTGCAGGCCCTTGTGGACCTCCTTGGCCAGCCACGTGTCCTCCGTCTCGCCCTCGGGGACGGGGAACTTGGGCATCCGGTCGCGCGGCGTCCAGATGTCGTCGTACGGCTGGACGCGCTCGGCGATCCACAGGGTGTTGTCGCACGCGCCCGGGACCTCGGAGTCCCACTGGGCGCGCATCTCCTGGGCGGACTTGAGGTAGTAGCCGTCCCCGTCGAACTTGAAGCGGTTCTCGTCGGCGAGGGTCTTACCGGTCTGGACGCAGAGCATGGCCTCGTGGGCGTGGGCCTGCTCGCGGGTGACGTAGTGGCAGTCGTTGGTCACGAGCGGCGGCATGCCCAGGTCCCGACCGAGCTTGAGCAGGTCCTCGCGGACCCGACGCTCGATGTCGATCCCGTGGTCCATGAGCTCGAGGAAGAAGTTGTCCTTGCCGAAGATCGACTGCCACTTCTCGGCGGCCTCGTAGGCCTCCTTGATGTGGCCGAGGCGCAGGCGGGTCTGGATCTCGCCGGAGGGGCAGCCGGAGGTGGCGATGATCCCCTCGGAGTACTCGGCGAGGATCTCCGCGTCCATGCGCGCCCACTTGCCCAGCTGCCCCTCGTACGAGGCCAGCGAGGACAGCCGAAACAGGTTGCGCAGGCCGGTGGCGTTCTCGGCGACCATCGTCATGTGCGTGTAGGCGCCGGAGCCGGCGACGTCGTCACTCTTCTGGTGCTTCTCGCCCCACAGGATGCGCTTCTTCTCGAACCGCGACTCGGGCGCGACGTACGCCTCGATCCCGATGATGGGCTTGACCCCGGTCTTCTTGGCCTGCTTGTAGAAGTCCGAGGCGCCGTACATGTTGCCGTGGTCGGTCATCCCGACGGCCGGCATACCCAGACGTGACGCCTCCGCGAACAGCGGGTCGATCTGCGCCATCCCGTCGAGCATCGAGAACTCGGTGTGATTGTGCAGATGCACGAACTGATCGCCCACGAAAGCACTCCTCCTACGGACTCGTCCGCCACAGTCTAGGTCGGATCACCGACAGGCCTCGAACCCCCAGGACGGGCCGCGCGCGGCGTGCGACCGGCCAGCGTGAACGCGATGACCGCGGTCCAGATGAGCGCGAAGCCCACCCACTGGACGGCGTCGAGTCGCTCTCCCACGACGAGCAGTCCCCACGCCATCTGCAGCACCGGGACGATGTATTGCAGCATGCCGACGGTGGCCAGCGGGATGCGCTGCGCGGCGACGGCGAACAGCAGCAGTGGCACCACGGTGACGAGGCCGGAGGCGGCCAGCAGCGCGGAGTGCCCCGCACCGTGCCCGGTGAAGGTGCCCGCGCCGGACGCACCCAGCCAGACGAGGAACGCCACCGCGACGGGCGTCGTCACCGCGACCTCGCCGAGCATCCCGGTCACCGGGTCCACGCGCAGCTTCTTCTTGAACACGCCGTACAGGCCGAAACTCACCGCGAGGATGACCGACAGGTACGGGAAGTGACCGTATCCGGCGGTGAGGACCCCGACGGCGACGACGGCGAGGGCCACCGCGAGCCACTGTGGGCGGCTGAGGCGTTCGCGGAAGACGATCACGCCCAGCAGCACGCTGACCAGCGGGTTGATGGTGTACCCCAGGGCCGCCTCGGTGACCCGCTCGGAGTTGACCGCGTACACGTAGACGCCCCAGTTGGCCGAGACGAAGACGGCCGCGCCGCCGATGCGGGCCCAGGAGGTGCGGTCCGCGGCGCGCACCCGGCCCCAGCCGCGCAGCAGCGTGACCACGATCGTCATGACGACGAACGACCACACGATCCGGTGGGCGAGGATCTCGACCGCACCGGCGGGCTCGAGCAGCGGGAAGAACGCGGGGAAGAACCCCCAGAGCGTGTACGCCGCGACGCCGGCCGCCATGCCGACGGCGACCGTCCTGTCCTTCTCCCCTGCCGCCTCACCGTTCACCGGCGCAACCCTAGCGCCGGTCGCCCGCGGTGGCCGGTCAGGCTGGGGGTACGGGGGCGGCGTCCGGGAGCGGCAGGGCGGCGTCGACCTGCTGCGGTAGCAGGGGCCGGACGGCGAAACGCCCGTACACCGCGTCGGGCGGCAGCGCCTCCACCGCCCGCACACCGCGGTGGTCGGCCACCGCGCGCAGTTGGTCGGTCGTACCGCGCACGAGCAGGCCGATGATCGCGGGCTCCCCCGCGCGGATGCGGGACGCGGTGAGCGCGGCGGTCGCGGCGGCCCGGCCCGATCCCGCCGGGGTCGGATCGAGCCGCGCGGCCGCCTGCTCGAGGCCCCGGCCGAACACCGCCTCGCGCCCGGTCTCCCCCGCCACCGGCTCGGCCAGCGCCACGTAGGTGACGGGCATCGCGACCCCCTCGACCGGCACCTGCACGGACAGCCCCGAGACGCGCGGCAGACCCCGCACCGCGCCGGCGGCCTCGGCGACCGACCACGCCTCCCCCGCGCTCACGAGGGCCCAGCGGCGGGCGTCGGTGTCGCGGGCGCGGCCCTCGTCGTCGTCGCCATCATCACCGGATCCCCCCGGGACGTCCGTCCCGCCGCCCACGGTGACCAGTGAGGCGGCCGCGCGGTCGAGGTAGTCGCCGACGCGCTCGCCGGGGTCGGGGCCCAGGGCGTCGCTCATCACCCCTGGACTCCGCGGGAGCTCGGTGCGCAGCGCGGTGAGGATCGTCACCAGCGCCAGGACGATCACCACCCCCACGCCGGCGGCCCGTAGCAGGCGCGCGGCGCCGGTCATGCGTCGCGGAGGACGTCGATCGCGTGCTGCAGGTCGTCGGGGTACCGGCTCTCGAAGTCCACGCGCGCCCCCGTGCCCGGATGCTCGAAACCGAGGCCCACCGCGTGCAGCCACTGCCGCTCGAGCCCCAGCCGCCGCGCGAGGACCGGGTCCGCGCCGTACGTGAGGTCACCCGCACACGGGTGGTGCAGCGCCGAGAAGTGCACGCGGATCTGGTGGGTGCGGCCCGTCTCGAGCTTCACCTCGACCAACGTCGCCGCCTGGTGCGCCTCGAGGGTGTCGTAGTGCGTGATCGACGGCTTGCCGTCGGAGGTGACCGCGAAGCGCCAGTCGTTCGACGTGTGCCGGCCGATCGGCGCGTCGATCGTCCCCGAGAGCGGATCGGGGTGGCCCTGCACCAGCGCGTGGTAGGTCTTGTCCACCGTGCGGTCGCGGAACGCCCGCTTGAGCAGTGTGTACGCCCGCTCCGACGCCGCCACCACCATGAGGCCGGAGGTCCCCACGTCAAGGCGGTGGACGATCCCCTTGCGCTCCGGCGGACCCGAGGTCGAGATGCGGTACCCGGCGGCGGCCAGGCCGCCGATCACCGTGGGACCGGTCCAGCCGACCGAGGCGTGCGCGGCCACACCGACGGGCTTGTCGACGACGACGATGTCCGCGTCCGAGTAGACGACCGCCATCCCCTCGACCGGCTCGGCGACCACCGCCGGCTCGGCCCGCGGCTCCGGCATCTCGACCTCGATCCAGGACATCCCGGTGAGCTTGTCGGACTTGCCCACCGTGCGGCCGTCGAGCAGAACCTTGCCCTCGCCGGCCAGGTCCGCCACCGCGGTGCGCGAGATGCCCAACAGCCGGGAGACCCCGGCGTCGACGCGCATGCCGTCGAGACCGTCCGGCACGGGGAAGGTACGCAGCTCACCCATCGGCCGGGTCCCCCTTGGCGACGGGGGCGGCGTCGTCCGACACGCGCGAGCCGTCGAAGTCGATGTTGCGCAGGACCGCCACCGCCACCACGATCACGCCGGCGACCAGGCAGGAGTCCGCGACGTTGAACACCGGCCACCAGCCGACGGACATGAAGTCCACGACGTGGCCCTGCAGGATCCCGGGCGCGCGGACGTAACGGTCCACGAGGTTGCCGGCGGCGCCGCCGAGGATGAGCCCCAGCCCCCACGCCCACCACGTCGAGTGGACGCGGCGGGAGAACCACAGCAGCCCCAGCACCACGACCGTGGCGACGACGCTGAGCACGACCGTGAACTCCGTGCCCATCGAGAACGCGGCGCCCGGATTACGCAGCAGCACCAGCCGCACCGTGTCGCCGATGAGCTCGATCGGGCGGGCGTTCTCCAGGTTGGCCACGGCGAGCACCTTGGTGACCTGGTCGACCAGGATCACCACCGCCGCGATCGCCAGCATGACCACCGGCCCGGCGCGGAAGTACCCGGGCGCGGCCGCGCGAGGCCCGGGTGTGCTCGCTCCCGCGGCGTCAGGCCGCGTGCCGTCGGTCTCCGTCATGGTGCCCAGTATCCCTGATGACGTCGCCGACCCGGCGGCTGCGGGTGGGCGGCCCCGGATGACGTGGGTGAGCGAGGTCGGCGGGCTACGGCGGACGACCCTCTAGGCTCGGGGCGTGGACCCGCGATCGACCGTCATCCCCGGCCCCTCCCGAACCACCCGCCGCGAGCGTGGCGGCGACCGAGGACGGGGTGGCCGCGGCGGCTCCGGTCGACGTCTCCTCGCGGCCGCGCTCGCGGCCACCCTCGTAGTCGGTACCGCCGGGTGCGCCGACGACGACGCCTCCGACCCCGCCGCCGGCCCCTCCGCCACGGAGCAGGGAACGTCCGCCGGGGCGGGGGCCGCTGCGGACCCGGACGCGCAGGCGCTCGAGCCCGAGGTGAGCGTCGACCCCGGACCCGCCCCCACCGTGGAGCTGGTGGACGCCGGGCAGGGCGAGCGGCGGGTACTCGCCTACGCCCCGTCGCTCGAACCGGCGGTCGTGGCCGTGACCCGTGCAACCACGTCCCGCACCGAGGTCCCGGGTTCCGAGCCGCGGGTCGACGACACGCCGGAACAGACGCTCACCCTGGAAGGCCGTTCCGAACCGGACGTCGACGGCGCCCAGCGGGCGACCGTCACCGCGCGCGAGTTCACCTCCGTCGACGACCGCCGGTCCGCGCAGTTCGCCACCGCGCCCGGTTTCACCGTCACCTGGACCCGCAGCGCCGACGGCGTCATCCGCGAGCTCTCACTGGCGGCACCGGCGGGTGCGACCGACGCCGCTCGCGCCGGCGTCGAGATCACCGCCAACGCGATCTCGGACGCGACCGTCGCGTTCCCCACCGAGGAGATCGGCGTGGGCGCCCGGTGGACGGTCACCCGGCAGGTCGACGACGCGGTCGCCCCGACCCGGGTCACCACCTACGAGCTGGTGGACCTCGACGGCGACGTCGCCACCGTCCGGTCACGCACCGAGGCCCCCGATCCGCAGGACACCCTCACCGCACCCGCGCCCGACGGCGGGCCGGGCGTCACCCTGGACGTGGAGTCCTACGACGTCTCCGGCTCCGGCGAGCTGACGGTCGACCTCCGGGCCGCCCTGCCGGTGGGCGGGACGACCGAGTCCTCCACGCGGACCGCCTACGTCGACCCGGATTCCGGACGACGGTCGACCTACGAGGAGGACTCGGAGCTGAGCTTCCGCACGGTGGACTGACCGCCGGCGCGGCGGCCGGCGGTCGCCCGGATCAGGCCGCGGCGCAGGTGGCTGGCGGCTGGAGCCCGGCGTTGGTGATCAGCGCGCAGGCGAAGGACTTCTGCAGCTGCCACTGGCCGTTCTGGTTGATGAACTGCGCCTGGACGTTGATGTCCTCCTGGCCCGGCTGGGTGATCACCGCGTTGGCGATGAGCGTGCCCGGGATGTCGCCCTCCGCCACGCCGGTGATCGTCACGCCGGCGCCCTGCTCGGCCTTGAGGGCGGCGATCTGGTCGAAAATCTCGGGCGCCTCGGCACCCCCCTCGACGAGGTCGACCTTCTCCTCCACCGGAACGGCGGGATCGGACGCCCGGTCGAGGAGCCCGGTCAGCTCCGCGGCGGTGGGCACGGTGGCGGTCTCCTGCGCGCTCGTGGTGGGCGCGGGTGCGGTCTCGCGCTCATCGCCTCCACCCCCACAGGCGGCGAGGCCACCCATGGCGAAAGCGGACAGGGAGAGAGCGGCGATGGTCCGTCGAAGACTCACGCGGGGTCCTTTCGTCGAGATGTGGGGCACCGGGCATCCGGCGCCGGGCCGGTCCCGGCGCCGGGCCGGTCCCGGCTCCGGGCCGGTCCCGGCTCCGGGCCGTGTCACCGGCCCAACGAACACTGGCCGGCCATTGTTCCATCGTCGGCGGCCCGGGTGTTTGACGACGAGCCGCCCGCACAGCACTGTGGACCGGGTGACCAGCGCCCAGACCAGCACCGATACCCCCCACATCGTGATCTGCACCACCGGCGGCACGATCACCGCCTTCACGACGCCCGAGGGCGCGGTGGTGGCCGGGGACTCCGATCCGGCCACGGCGGCGATGATAGACGAGCTGCGGGCCGTGCTGCCCGGCGAGATCCGGGTGAGCGCCCGCGCCGTCCTCGACGCCGACTCCTCCACCTTCGGACCCGCCGAGTGGGACCTGATCGTCGACACCGTCGCGGACGTCCTGGTCGATCCGGAGGTCTCCGGGGTGGTCGTGACCCACGGGACGGACACCCTCGAGGAGACCGCCATCGCGCTGGACCTGCATCACGCGGACCCGCGGCCCGTGGCGCTCACGGGCGCGCAGCGTGCCGCCGACCACCCCGAGGCCGACGGGCCTGCGAACCTGCTCGACGCGGTGCTGTTGGCCGCCGACCCGGTCTCCCGCGATCTGGGGGTGCTGGTGGTGCTCGGGCGGGCGATCCTTCAGGCCCGCGGGGTGCGCAAGTGGCACACGACCGATTCCGTCGCCTTCGCCCGAAACTCCCCCGAGCACCCGGTGGAGGACCTGCCGCCGGAGCTCGAGCGCCCCACGCTGACCGGGCGGGCCCGGTTCGCCGACACCCGGGTGGACGTGGTCGCCTGCCCGCCGGGCTCCGACGCCGCGGCGGTGAACGCCTGCGTCGACGCCGGCGCGCGCGGGCTGGTCCTGGAGGGTTCGGGGTCGGGCAACCTCCCGCCCCTGGTCGCCGACGCGGTGGCCCGGCTCGCCGAGGACCGGCCCGACATCGTGGTGGTGGCCTCCAGCCGGGTGCCGCGGGGCGAGGTGACCGCGACGTACGGCGGCCGGGGCGGCGGTGCCGAGCTCGCGGCCCGCGGGGTGCTCTCCGCCGGCTACCTGCGCTCGGGGCAGGCCCGTGTCCTGCTGGCCGCTCTCCTGTCCGTTGCGGAGGGGGCGGAGGCCGACGTCGACGTCGACGCTGACGCTGACGCCGAGACCCGCGCCGACGCTGATGTCGATGCCGCGGCGCGGGTCCGCCGCGAGTGGTCGAGGTTCCACCTCTACAACTGACGAGCAGGCCCCCGGGCAGCCCGAAAACCCCTCACCGCCGCGGGCCGTTGGCGGCGCGGGCCGAGCGGGAGAACAGCCGCCCGTCGCCATGGCGTCTCGCGCGCACCGCGGTGGGGGCGAGACGCCATGCCGGGGGGCGGCTGAGTCCGGGGCGAGCATGCGCGAACGCGAGGCGCCATCGGCAGGAGCGGCTGCGAACCGGGGCGGGCATTCGCGGGCGCGAGACGCCATCGCCGCGAGCGGTTGCAGCTGGGCCGGCGGCTGGCGTGCGAGGGGTGTCACCAGCCCAGGCAGTCCAGGGGGTCCGCGGGCTCGAGCGCCGGATCGTCCTCGGCGAAGGTGCGCATCCGGCCCGGCCCGGTCACCGCTGTCTCGAACCGCACAGAGACCCGCCCGTGCCCCGAGCCCTGCACCCAGCCGTGTCCGAACTCCGGGTGACGCACGCCCGCGCCGGTCCCGAACCGCCGGTCCTCGCCCCGACGCCACGCCCCGATCGCCGGGAGTTCCCCCGCGCCCGTTTCCGCGGCAGCCCCCGCGCCCGCGGGCCCCGACCCGGCATCGGCCGGCTCGGACTCCTCCGTGGTCACGGTGGTGCCCACACCGACGATGTCTGGCAGGTCCTCGTCGTCGTCGACCCCCGCCCCCGGCCGCACGCCCAGGGTGAACTCCTGCTCGAACAGCGCGTCCTGGTGGAAGTCCGTCAGGCCCGCCACCCCCACGCCCAGAAGGCGGATCGCACCGAAGTCCACCGGATCCGGCGCCAGGGACCTGGCCACCGCGATGATCGTCTCGAGCGAGGTCGTGCCCTCCGGCAGGGTGTACGAGCGGCTGATCGACGTGAAATCCGAGCGCTTGACCTTCACCGTCACCGTGCGGGCGGCACGCCCGTCGCGCAGCAGCCGCCGGTGCGCGGCCTCCGCCGCCCGGCGCACCGCCGCCGTGACCTGACCGGGCGTGGTCAGGTCGGCGGCGAACGTGCTCTCCGCGCTGATCTGCTTGGCCTCGGCCCGCTCGTGCACCGGCCGGTCGTCGTACCCGCGGGCGATCCGGGCGATCGCCGGGCCCACGGTCTTGCCGAGCGCGTGGGCCACGTCGTCGTCGTCCATCGCGGCCAGGTCGCCGATCGTCGTCACCCCGAACTGCGCCAGTCGCTCCCCCGCCACCGGGCCCACGCCCCACAGGCTCCGGACCGGCAGCGGGTGCAGCACCCGCTCGTGATCGCGGCGCGCGACCACCGCGACCCCGTCCGGCTTGGCCAGCTCGGACGCGATCTTGGCGTACTGCTTGCCCGCCCCCGCACCGACCG
This sequence comes from Dietzia massiliensis, assembly GCF_018390595.1. GTDB lineage: Bacteria > Actinomycetota > Actinomycetes > Mycobacteriales > Mycobacteriaceae > Dietzia > Dietzia massiliensis. The sequence continues at coordinate 5,026 of NZ_JAHBAV010000041.1, read as the reverse complement.
AGGCCGGTAGCCCGGTGGCCTCGCGGATCGCCGCCCGCAGATCCTGCGCCCACCGCCGGGTGCGGTCCACGTCCGCGCCCCGCAGCTCGGGCGGCTCGAGAAACGCTTCGTCCACCGACACCTGCTCGACCACCGGCGCGTGCTCGGCGAATACCTCGAACACCCGGCGGCTCAACGCGCGGTACACGGGCATCCGCGGCGAGACGAACACCGCCGACGGGCCGACGAGACGCCGGGCCTGGTGCGACGGCATCGCCGACCGCGCCCCGAACGCCCGCGCCTCGTACGAACACCCCGCCACCACGCCGCGGCCGCCCTGCCCGCCCACGAGCACCGGCCGACCCCGCAGGGTCGGCCGGGTGAGCTGCTCGCAGGAGGCGAAGAACGCGTCCATGTCGACGTGCAGGACCCAGCGGTCCTGTCCGTCGGTCACCGCCGCCTCCGTCGGCTCACGATCGCGTCCGTCAGGGGTCGGGTCCGGGCCGATCAGACCCGCGCCAGCGTCATCCGGACGCCCTCGGCGAGCTCCACCGCGTCCCCCTCGGCCGCGTCCAGGCCGTCCACCACCGCGAAGTCGGTCGCCAGCACCTCGGCGGCGATGAGCTGCGCGTGCCGATCGGCCCACTCCCGGCGATCGGCCGGCACCGCCATCCGCACACGGATGCGGTCGGAGATGTCGAACCCGGCCGCGCGGCGCGCCTCCTGGATCTCGCGGATGCGGTCCTTGGCCCAGCCCTCCGCCTCGAGCTCCTCGGTCACCGTCAGGTCCAGCACCACCAGGCCGGCGCCGCCGGGCAGCGCGGCAGTCGACTCGGGATCGGCGGCGACGAGGCGGTGCTCGTACTCGCCCTCCTGCAGCTCGATGCCGCCGGCGGTGACCACCCCGTCGACCTCGGTCCAGTCGCCGGTCTTGGCGGCCTTGATGCAGGTCTGGACCTGCTTGCCGAGCCGCGGGCCGGCGGCTCGGGCGTTGACCGCCAGCTCCATCCGGCCGTGCGCGGCCACGTCGCTGGTCAGGTGGACCTCACGGACGTTGACCTCGTCGGCGATGATGCCGGTGAACGGCTCCAGCCGCTGCGCGTCCGGCATCGCCACGGTGAGCGAGTTCAGCGGCAGACGCACCCGCAGGTGCTTGGCCTTGCGGATCGAGGACACGGTCGAGCACACGTCGCGCACGGCCTCCATCGCCTCGACCAGCGCGGCGTCGCGCGGCAGCTCGTCCTCTGCCGGCCAGTCCATCAGGTGCACCGACTCCTCGCCGGTGAGCCCGGTCCATACGACCTCGCTCATCAGCGGCAGCAGCGGCGCGGCGAGCCGCATGGTCGTCTCGAGCACCGTGTACAGCGTGTCGAACGCGTCTCGCGAGTCCTGCCCGCTGTCCTCGCCCGCCCAGAACCGGGACCGCGACCGACGCACGTACCAGTTGGTCAACGCGTCGGCGAACAGGCGCAGCTCGTCGCACGCGGCGGCGATGTCCGTGGCGTCCAGGGCCTCGGTCATGGCGTCGCGGGTCGAGGCCAGCCGGGACAGGATGTAGCGGTCCAGCACGTGCTGGGAGTCCGTCCGCCACGTCGCCCGGCGGGAGGCGTACAGCTGGAAGAAGCTGTACGAGTTCCACAGCGGGAGCATGGCCTGGCGGACGCCCTCGCGGATCCCCTGCTCGGTCACCACGAGGTTGCCGCCGCGCAGCATCGGCGAGCTCATGAGGAACCACCGCATGGCGTCCGAGCCGTCGCGGGCGAACACCTCGTTGACGTCCGGGTAGTTGCCCTTGGACTTGCTCATCTTGAGCCCGTCGTTGCCCAGGACGATGCCGTGGGCGGCGACGTGCGTGAACGCCGGGCGGTCGAACAGGGCGGTGGCCAGCACGTGCAGCGTGTAGAACCAGCCGCGGGTCTGCCCGTTGTACTCGACGATGAAGTCGCCCGGGTTGTGGGTCTCGAACCACTCCTTGTTCTCGAAGGGGTAGTGGACCTGCGCGAACGGCATCGACCCGGACTCGAACCAGCAGTCGAAGACGTCGGCGACGCGCCGCATGGTCGACTTGCCCGTCGGGTCGTCCGGGTTGGGTCGGGTCAGTTCGTCGATGTACGGCCGGTGCAGGTCCGTGGGCCGGACGCCGAAGTCCCGCTCGAGCTCGTCCAGCGAGCCGTAGACGTCCACGCGCGGGTAGGCCGGGTCGTCGGACTCCCACACCGGGATGGGCGCGCCCCAGTAGCGATTGCGGTTGATGTTCCAGTCACGCGCGCCCTCGAGCCACTTGCCGAACTGGCCGTCACGCACGTGCTCGGGCATCCACGTGATGTGCTCGCGGTTGAGCTCCACCATGCGGTCCCGGAACGCGGAGACCTTGACGAACCACGCGGGCAGCGCCATGTAGATGAGCGGCTGGCCCGAGCGCCACGAGTGCGGGTAGGAGTGCTCGATGGTCTCGTGTCGCAGCAGCCGGCCCGCCGACCGCAGGTCGCGGGAGATGCGGGCGTTGGCGTCGAAGACGAGCTGGCCGGCGTACGGCGGCACCTCCGAGGTGAACTTGCCGTCGGGCCCCACCGGGATGACGAGCTCGATGCCCGCGGCGTCACAGGCCTCCTTGTCCTCCTCACCGAAGGCCGGGGCCAGGTGGACGATGCCGGTACCGGACTCGGTGGAGACGTAGTCGGCCGAGAGCACGACGTGGGAGTTGGGGTGGCCGGCGAAGAAGTCGAACGGCGGGGTGTAGCGCAGGCCCACCAGCTCGGAGCCCTTGACGGTGGTCTCGACCTGGGCGTCGTCACCGAACTCGGCCGCGTAGACGCCGCGACGCGCCTCGGCCAGCACGAACACGCGGCCGGCGAACGGCCCCGAGTTGACCCGCACGACCGAGTAGTCGATCTCGGGGTGCACGGCGGCGGCGAGGTTGGACGGCAGGGTCCACGGCGTGGTGGTCCACACGAGGGCCTCGGCCCCGTGGAACGGGCTGTCCTGTGGCGCCTCGAGCGGCAGTCCCACGGTGACGGCCGGGTCCTGGCGCATCTTGTAGGCGTCGTCGAGCCGGGTCTCCTGGTTGGACAACGGTGTCTGCTCGTACCAGGAGTACGGCAGGACGCGGAAGCCCTTGTAGACGAGACCCTTGTCGTAGAGCTGCTTGAAGGCCCACAGGACGGACTCGGTGAAGTCGATGTCGAGGGTCTTGTAGTCGTTGTCGAAATCCACCCAGCGAGCCTGGCGGTGGACGTACTGTTCCCACTCGTCCGTGTATTGCAGCACTGACTTCTCGCAGGCCGCGTTGAACTCGGCCAGACCCATTTCGAGGATCTGGGACTTCTCGGTGATCCCGAGCTGCTTCTCGGCCTCGAGTTCGGCCGGCAGTCCGTGGCAGTCCCAGCCGAAGCGGCGTTCCACCTTGTAGCCGCGCATGGTGCGGTAGCGCGGGACGACGTCCTTGACGTAGCCGGTGAGCAGGTGGCCGTAGTGGGGCAGGCCGTTGGCGAAGGGCGGGCCGTCGTAGAAGACGTACTCCTCCGCGTCCGCCCGGTTACGGATGGACTCGCGGAAGGTGTCGCGCTCGTCCCAGCGGGCGAGAACCGTCTCCTCGAGGGCCGGGAACGAGGGGGTCTGTGACGTGGTGCCGCCGGTGAGGTCGACGATCGGGTACGCGCTGCCGGTGACACCGGCCTCGGCGTCGCCGGACGCCGGGTCGGCGGATTCGCGGTTCACGGGCTCGGTGCTCATGGGGGCGGACTCCTCGCATACGGGGCCCGCACGAGTTCGCATCCGTGGGGCCGGTCAGGCCTGCGCTCGGGGACGATCCGGCGGCGCCCAGCGCGCTACCGTCCGCGGTACCACCCCGTTTGGCGACGACGTGCGACGCCCACTCGTGGGTCGGGCTGTGACGGGCTCCCCCGTTCGGTTCTACTGAGCGGGTCCCGAAGCGGGGCCGCGCCGTTCTTCCGAGCGCTCCCCGGTGATGGCCGGATCATCGCGCGTCCGGCTCGGGACCGGACGGTGTCCGATATTACCCGTCGGCCCGGACGTCCGCCTCTTCCGAGGTCCCGCGGCCACGCGTGTCACGCTCACCGCGCCCCTGGATGAGGTCGATCACCAGCAGCAACAGCCCCACCGCTCCCACGACGATGCACGCCCAGGCCCACCCGATCTGACCGGTCGCGACCGCGGCGACGAGAAAGCCGAAGCCGAGAATCGTCAGTCCGAGCGCGGCGACGAGCATCCGTGCCTCCTGGGGGCGGTGCGTGGTGACAGGGGATGCGCGCGACGCACTGTGGCGCGCACCTCGTGCCGTCGAATATACGTCGGTCCCCGCACCCTGGGCAGGGGCGGGGACCGTTCGCGCCGCGCGGCGCGCGCGCGTCACGCGAGAGGCGTCAGTCGGCGCGGTGGCCGCCGTCCTTCTTGGTCGCCTGATCACGGGCGCCACCGGCACCACCGGCGCCACCGGCACCACCGGCGTCGGCGGGGGCCGCCGGGGCGGCGGAGCCCGTCTTGCCGAGTTCGGCGAGCTGGTTCTCGAGGTAGCTGGTGAGGCGGCTGCGGTAGTCCTTCTCGAACGTGCGCAGCTGGTCGATCCGGCTCTCCAGCACACCGCGCTGCTGGTTGATGGTGGCCATGATCTCGGTGTGCTTGCGCTCGGCGTCGGCCTGCAGGGCGTCGGCCTTGGCCTGCGCCTCCTTGACCTGCTGCTCGGAGCGGGCCTGGGCGTCCTTGACGATGCCGTCGGACTTGCTCTTGGCCTCGGCGAGGAGCTTGTCCGCCTCGCGGCGGGCGTCGCCGACCATCTTCTCGGACTGCGCCTTGGCGTCGTTGACCAGCTTCTCGGACTGGGTCCGGGCATCGCCGACCAGACGGTCCGACTCGCTGCGGGCCTTGGCCATGAGCCCGTCGGACTCCTTCTTGGCCTCGCCGGTCAGACGGTCGGCCATCTCCTGGGCCATGGCCAGGACGCGGGCGGCGCGCAGGTGCGTCTCGTTGTTGGCGGCACCGTCGTCCTCGCGCTTGCCCAGCGACGGGGTCGCGGCGGCGGGAGCAGGGG
>NZ_JAHBAV010000357.1 GCF_018390595.1 Dietzia massiliensis | reverse complement strand
GGGCCGAGGCCGAACAAGCGCAGCGCCAGCTGGATGCGGCGGCGCAGACGCGCGACGAGGTGGTGATTGCGGCGGTGTACCCGCTGGAGGCGCTGCTGCGGGGGCTTAAAACGGAGTGAGGGTGACGGGGCTCGGCCAGCTGAGCCCCGGTCTCGTTACGCCCGAAGCGACAGCGGCGCATACCCGATGGCGTGCTGCAGGTAATTCAGCAGCAGCTGGCGGGTGAAGCGCGGCTCATCGATGCCGCTGCCCTGCAGGAAGCGTTGCAGGTTGCTGCAGTCCCACCGATAGGTGTCTTGATAGAGCTCCACCGTCGATAGCTCGTCCAC
>NZ_JAHBAV010000356.1 GCF_018390595.1 Dietzia massiliensis | reverse complement strand
GTCACCGGTATGCCGTCGAGCATTTGCACCACCCCGTCGAGCGGCAGGTTCGCGACGATGAGCGCGGAGCTGCGACGACTCCCGCCGCCCGCGCGGTGACGAGTGGCGGTGGGACGATCGAGCACCATCCCGTGGAGCGGTAGCCCGTGCAGGGCCAGCGCCGAGGCGTGGGAGAAGACCGTCCCCGGTTCCACCGCTCGCGCTGCGGCCGCCGTGCGTTCGACGAACACCCGGCGACGCCGCTCATAGGCGGGTTCACCGGGCGATCGGCCGTCCGGGCCGGCGTCGTCCGCGGCGTGAGCGTAGACCCCGGTGCGGACACGTCTGAG
>NZ_JAHBAV010000355.1 GCF_018390595.1 Dietzia massiliensis | reverse complement strand
AGAAAGGCCTGTCCGAGGTGCCCGTACCCGCTGAGTAACCTCACCATCCGGTCTCCGGAGTCGTGGGGAAGCGGGATAGTCTCCTCCCACATCGTCTGAACTGGGTCAGCACCGTCACGGAATGCTGTAGCCAAGCCAATGAGTCCGGGGCGCGGTGGGATGCGTCCCGTCAGGTATCCCGATTCGATCACGTGTCCCGGGCACGGGTCGGCGTCGACAAGAACGACGTCTCGCGGCCAGGTAAGAGCCAGGCCGAGAGCGGTAGTTGTCAGGCCCGGGGCTCCCCCAGGGCTGGTCAACAGGATGATCGACATCACTGACCCCTTTCGAC
>NZ_JAHBAV010000354.1 GCF_018390595.1 Dietzia massiliensis | reverse complement strand
CAAAGGCGTCGCGCACCGCTTCGCCGATAAAGATTAATAACGAAAGCAGCACCGCCAAGACCAGGAAGGCGGTGATGCCGAGCCACGGCGCCTGCAGATTGTTTTTGCCTTGCAGCAGCAATTCACCGAGCGACGGCGAACCGATCGGCAGACCGAAACCGAGGAAATCGAGCGACGTCAGGGTAGTGATCGAGCCACACAGGATAAACGGCAGGAAGGTCAGCGTCGCCACCATGGCGTTGGGCAGCATATGGCGGGACATGAGAACGCGATCCGGCACGCCCCTGGCGCGCGCGGGGCGGGTGGCGGCCAAATTGCGGGGGGGCAGGGA
>NZ_JAHBAV010000353.1 GCF_018390595.1 Dietzia massiliensis | reverse complement strand
CCTCGATGCCGCCCAACTGGCGTTGCTGCCCGAAGCGGCCCTGGAAGTGCGGCTGCGGCTGTTGCGCGACCGCATCCACCAGGGCTGGATCCTCAACGCGCTCTGGTTGATCGACACCGGCGTCACCGCCGCGGCGCTGCCGCGCAGCCAGGCGGGGCGCAGCGTGCCCGGGATCAGCATGATCACCGACAGCGGACTCGTCGCGGCGGAGACCGCCGAGCTGGCGTCGGCGCTGCGGGCCGACCCGCCGTTGCGCGCGCTGGCCGCCGAGGGCAACCTCGCGAGCATTCGTGCGCTGTCGCCCAAGACCGCTGCCACCCTGGACGCGGTCG
>NZ_JAHBAV010000352.1 GCF_018390595.1 Dietzia massiliensis | reverse complement strand
GTTTTTCCAGAATGCGGCGGTTCAGTTTCTTGATGTCTGAGCGCGCGCAGAGATCGAACAGGTCTTTGAAGTAACCCTGCTCGCCGCTGTTGCGCGCCTCGATGATGGCTTCGATCGGCCCTTCCCCCACGCCCCTGATGGCGCCGATGCCGTAAACGATCTCGCCGTCGTCGTTGACGTGGGAGTGATACAGGCCGCTGTTGATGTCCGGCGGCAGGATCTTCAGCCCCATGCGCCAGCATTCGTCCACCAGCCCCACCACCTTATCGGTGTTGTCCATATCGGCGGTCATCACCGCCGCCATAAACTCGGCCGGGTAGTGCGCCTTCAGCC
>NZ_JAHBAV010000351.1 GCF_018390595.1 Dietzia massiliensis | reverse complement strand
CTGTGGTACTACTACAACCTGCTGGAGGACGACGCCTTCAACAGCATCCAGCACTCCGCCACCTACCAATCGATCCTGGCCGCCACCAAAGCGCGCTATCTGCAGCACGCCCGCCACTATGAAGGCAAGGCCAGCTACGCGATGCCGGACGGCGAAGCGCCGCCCGAAGGCTGGCCAACGGTGATCTTCCTGCATACCTACGGCAAAGCCGCCGCCATCAGCCCCGAAGAACGGCTGCTGTTCGGCGAAATGGGCGTGGCCTACATCGAGCTCAACGGCACGCAGATGCTGTCGGAAAACAGTTTCCGCTGGTCGAATTACAGCGACGAGAGC
>NZ_JAHBAV010000350.1 GCF_018390595.1 Dietzia massiliensis | reverse complement strand
ACGGCGCACGCCATCCTCAAGCCCTTGTGCGACCGCGGCTGGGCCAGCCGCGATCCGATCGCGAAGACATTCGCGCTGGGGCCGGCGCTCGCCGTGGTGGCCGCCCGCACGGACACCGCCCGCCCGCTGGCCCACGCGGCGCGCTCGGCCGCGCTGCGCCTGTCCGGTGAAGTCGGCTACGCCTGTTCGGTGGTCGAGAAGTTCGGAGACTCCCTGGTGGTCACCGCCTTTGAGGGCGAACCCGCCACCCAGCCGTCGGGCATACCGGGCGACCGCATCCCCTACGCACCGCCCTTCGGGGTGGCGATGGCGGCCTGGGACACCGACGACGAA
>NZ_JAHBAV010000349.1 GCF_018390595.1 Dietzia massiliensis | reverse complement strand
GTTGGCGGCGCATGTCGACTTCGCCGAGGTTGATCTCGCGGGCGTTGTTGGCCAGCCGGTTGACGATGGAGTCAGCGGCGACCCGGTCGGGCAGGGCTTCGAGCCAGTACGCCGGCCGGGACTGTGAAGCGATCATCGTCGGCAACCTGTGCTCCCGGTTGGCCAGGACGGCGAACAAATCGTTGGCGGCCTCGGGATCGATGCCCACGGTGAGGAAGTCGTCGATGATCAGCAGCTCCACGTCCGAGAGGTCATTGAGCATTTTCTGGTGGCGGATCCCGTCGCCGCGGGCGATGACCAGCCGCCGGGCGAGTTCGTCCATGCGGGCGTAGG
>NZ_JAHBAV010000040.1 GCF_018390595.1 Dietzia massiliensis | reverse complement strand
GGGTGCCGCTGCTCGTCGGTTCCACGGCCACCGAGTTCGAGGGGCTCGTCCGCGCGCTCCCGGGCCCCGCGCTGGTGCCGGGCGCGGCGATGATCCTGCGTTCGCAGGAGCTCCCCACCACCGGGCTGCGCGCGTTGGCCCGCCAGTCGTCGGGACGGTCGCTGCGTCGAGCGGTGGGGGCGGTCGTCGACGCGGCGACCATCCACTCGACTGTCGTGCGGGCCGCCGAGACCCGCATCGCGGCGGGCGGCCCGACGTGGGTGTACGACTTCCGGTGGGCGGCGGGCCGCGGGGCGGTGCACTGCGCGGACCTGCCGTTCTTCTGGTCTGTTCCCGAGGCCGCGAACGTACGCGCGTTCCTCGACGCGCCCGTTCCGCCGGACCTGGTCGCGGCGATGCACGGCTCGTGGGTGGGCTTCGTCCGCTCCGGCGACCCCGGTTCGCCGGCCTACGAGGCGCCCACGCGGCGGGTGCAGGTGTGGGACGAGCCGCCCGCAGTCGTGGAGGACGGTCTGGCGGACGTCCGTGAGGTCTGGTGGCCGGACGGCGCGACCTGACGCCTTGCTACGATTGCGCCGCGCGTGTGGGCGAGACGCCCGTCACGCGAGGGGCTATAGCTCAGTTGGTTAGAGCCGCGGACTCATAATCCGCTGGTCGCGGGTTCGAGCCCCGCTGGCCCCACTCCGGACCACCGTGTCAGTGCCGCCCATGAGGCCTCGATGCCGGGTCACAAGGCCGGGATCCGGATGAGCCCGGCTGATCTGGTCGCCTACCTCGTCGGCTGCAGCGAGTTGGTCCGGTCGTGGTGCGCCGATCGCCAGGCGGGGATCGAGCCGGATCTCCCCGCGCCGGTTTACTCGTGGAACGAGCTGGGCGAGCTTGTGCAGAAGTTCTACCCCGACCACGCCGAGCACCGCTAGCTGGGCCCGCTAGGGGGATTCGCGGCGGCGAAGGACCACGTCGTCGCGCTCGTCGACGGCCTAGACGACACTGAACCGTACGGCGCGCCGTGGTACCGGACGTACACCGCGGGCCGGATGATCCAGCTGAACACGGTGTCGCCATGGCGCAAGACACGCGGGCGGCTTCGCGCGTGGCTCCGCGAGAACGACCTCTAGGCGACGGCCCGGCGTCAGTAGGCCAGCGCCATCCTCATCGCGCCCACCGCCTCGGACAGCGCCGCCCTGGCGAGAGGGGTCGCGCCCACGGCGTTGACGAACGGGTGGACCAGCGTGGCGTGGCGCCGCAGCGACACCGGCACCCCGGCGTCGGCCATCCGGCGGGCGTACGCCTCGCCCTCGTCGCGCAGCGGGTCGAACCCGCCCGTGGCGACGTGTGCGGGCGGCAGCGCCGAGAAGTCCGTGGCCAGCAGGGGAGACGCGCGGGGATCGAGCCGGTCGTCGTCCGAGCGGATGTAGGTGCGCTCGTACCAGTCCATGTTGCCGCGGGTGAGGAAGTAGCCCTCGCCGAACAGCTCGTAGGAGCGGGTCCGGGCGGACATGTTCGTCGCCGGGACGAACAGCAGCTGGAAGTCCGGGGTCTTCTCGCCCGCGTCGCGGGCCTGCTGGCACACCACCGCAGCGAGGCTGCCGCCGGCGCTGTCGCCGCCCACCGCGATGCGCTGCGGGTCCACGCCGAGTTCGGCGGCGTGGTCGCGGACGTATCGGAACGCGGCCAGGGCGTCGTCGGCGGCGGTGGGGAAGAGGTACTCCGGCGCCATGCGGTAGTCCACGCTGATGACCTTGAGGCGGCCGGTGTCGGCGATGTAGCGGCACGTCGCGTCGTGCGAGTCGATGCTGCCGAGCACCCACCCGCCGCCGTGGAAGTACACCAGGACCGGCAGCGCCTCGTCGCCGTCGACGGGCGAGTACAGGCGTGCGGGAAGGTCGACGCGGTCGGGATCGTCACCGCCGAGCGGGAGGACGATGTCGGTGACGACGGCGAGGTCGATCTTCTTCCCCGAGACGGTGTAGGCCGACCTCTCGACGACGGAGCGCGCCCGCTCGAGGGTGAGGTCCTGGTATTCCCCCTCGGACATGAGCGAGATGACCCGGAGCCCGGCCTGGAAGTGCGGGTCGAGGACCTGTCCGTCGACGCGCCGGGGAGCACCTGCCACTGGGCGCAGCAGGGGGCCGGGCAGATATCCGGCGGCCGTCATGACGGCTTTGGTCAGTCGGTCGCCGAGCGACGGCGTGAAGGCACGGTGGCCGGACATTCCAGAGGGTGACAGTGCGGGGCGCATGGCCACATTGTGACGTGGAACGCGGGATGATCGATGGTGATTGGTCGAAGGAGCTGGTCATGCGTTCAGAAGACGACGACGTCATCCGGGTCGAGGCGCTGGTCAAGACGTTCGGGGGAGTGCGGGCCCTCGACGGGCTGGACCTGGAGGTCCGCCGTGGCGAGATCCACGGGTTCCTCGGTCCCAACGGCGCCGGCAAGTCCACCACCATCCGCGTCCTGCTGGGGCTCGTGCGCGCGGACTCCGGCACCGCGACCGTGTTCGGCGCCGACCCGTGGCGCGACGCCGTCCGGCTGCGCTCGCGGGTCGCCTACGTCCCCGGCGAGGTCACGCTGTGGCCGCGGCTCACGGGCGGCCAGTGCATCGACCTGGTGGGCCGGTCGCTGGGCGGGCTCCAGCCGGCCCGGCGCGACGAGCTCGTCGAGCGGTTCCGCCTCGACCCCACCAGGCGCACCCGCGACTACTCGAAGGGCAACCGGCAGAAGGTCTCGCTCATCGCCGCGCTGGCCTCCGGTGCCGACCTGCTCGTGCTGGACGAACCCACCTCCGGCCTGGACCCGCTCATGGAGCGGGTCTTCCAGGACTGCGTGCGCGAGGCCGTCGACGCGGGTGCGACCGTGCTGCTGTCCAGTCACATCATGGGGGAGGTCGAGGCGCTCGCCGACCGCGTGAGCATCATCCGCGACGGGCGGACCGTCAGCTCGGGCACGCTGGCCGATCTGCGGCGCCACACCACGACCGAGGTCCACGCCGTCACCGACGCCGACCCACGGGAGCTCGACCGCGTGAGCGGCGTCGACGACCTACGGATCGGCGACGCCGGCGACGGCCGGTTCGACATCCGCTGCCACGTCCCGGCGCCCGCGCTCGGGGAGGTCACCGGCATCCTCCACGCCGCCGGCGTCCACACCCTCACCGCGACCCCGCCCAGCCTCGACGACCTCTTCCTCAGCGCCTACTCCGGAGCCCGGTGATGAGCGCACCCCTCGTCGGCGCGCGCCTGGCCGGTACCGGCCTGCTCAGCCGGATCGCGCTCCGGACCGGCTGGCCGGCGATGGTCGCCTGGGTCGTCGGGGCCGTCGCACTGTTCCTCGCCACCGGACTGTCCATCGCCACGCTCTACGACACCCCGGAGGAGCTCGCCGCGTACAGCGCCTCCGTCGGCGAGACGATGGTCATGCTCACAGGTCGGGTGGCCGGCCTCGACACCCCGGGCGGAGTGGTGATGAACGAGTACTCGTTCCTCGTCGGCTTCGGGGTCCCGCTCATGGCGATCGCCCTGACCGCGCGCTCCACCCGGCGGGAGGAGGAGTCCGGACGATCGGAACTCCTCGTCGCGGGCGGGGTCGGCCGGCTCGCCCCGGTGGCGGCGGCCCTCGTCGTCGTCGCCGGGGTCTTCCTCGCACTGGGCGCCGGCCTCTGGGCCGCGACGCTGGCGCTCGACGTGGACCGCGGCGGCGCGGCGCTGTACGTGGCCTCGATCGTCGCCACCGGCTGGGTCTACGCCTCGGCCACCGCCGTCCTCGCCCAGGTCCTCGCGCACCACCGCACCGTCTGGGCGGCCTCCCTCGCGGTGGCCGGACTGACCCTCGTCACGCGCGGCGTCGGCGACGCCGAGGAGAACTGGCTGAGCTGGGCGTCCCCGCTCGGCTGGCACGGGCTGACCCGGCCGTTCGGCGAGTCGTCCCCGCTCCCGCTCGCGGTGTCGCTCGCGGCCGCCGCCGCGCTGGCCACCCTCGCGCTGTGGCTCGCGGCCCGCCGCGACCTCGGCTCGGGGGTGGTGCCCGCCCGCACCGGGCCCGCCACCGCGTCGCGGTGGCGCACCTCCCATGCCGGCGCCGCCCTCCACCACCACCTCGGCGCGCTCACCGGCTGGACGGTCGGCGTCGTCGCGCTCATGGCCGTCTACGGCGCCCTCATGGACGTCACGGTGGAGGCCATCGTCGCCAACCCGGACCTGGCCGTCTTCCTGGGCGACCCGGACGCCCTGGTCGACACGATCGTGCAGATGCTCGTCGCGTTCGCGGGGTTCCTCGGCGCCGGGTTTGCGCTGCAGAGCCTCGGCGGGCTGCGCGGCGAGGAGTCCTCGGGTCGACTGGAGCTCATGCTCGCCGCCGGGCGGTCGCGGTGGTCCTGGCTGGCCGGGCACGCGGCGGTCGTGGCGGCCGGCACCGCGGTGGTCGTACTCGCCGGCGCGGCCGCGTTCGCCGTCTCCGCGGCAGCGGTGCTCGACGATCCGCAACTGGTGGGTCGGATCCTCGGCGCGGGCGCGTGGCAGCTGCCCGCCGCGCTGCTGTTCGTCGGGGTCTCCGTCTGCCTGTTCGGCGCGGCCCGGCGACTGCAGGTCCTGGCCTGGGCTCCGTTCGCCCTCGCCGTCGTCGTCACCCTCATGGGCCCGACGCTCCGACTCACCGAGGCGCAGATGCGCCTGTCGCCGTTCGGCGCGGTGGGCACCGCCCCCGCCGGCCCCGTCGACACCGCGGGCGTCATCGTCCTGCTCGTGGGCGGCGCCGTGTTGGTCGCCGCCGGGCTCGCCGCGTTCCGGCGCCGCGACGTGCCCCGGCCCTGACCGCCCGCCCCGGTGCGGGGACAGCCCGCCCCGGCGCGGCGTCCACGCCGACCTGACAGACTGACGGGCACTGCCGCCGGCGCCGCCGGCCGGACGCGAACCAGGGAGGAACCGATGTCGGACCAGGTCGATCGAGACGCGCTCGCCGCCGCACTTGCGGTGGTCGGGGAATGGCCGGTGGACACCGTCTCGGCCGCGGTCGTCGGAACAGGCGGCGCGCTCGCGACGCACGGCGATGACAGTCGCGTCTACCGCCTCGCCTCGGTCACCAAGCCGCTCGTCGCCACGGCCGCCCTGTTGGCGGCCGAGGAGGAGGCGATCGGCCTCGACGATCCCGCCGGTCCCGAGGGCTCCACCGTGCGGCACCTGCTCGCGCACGCCTCCGGACTCGACTTCGCCGACCGGGACGAGGTCCGCACCGCGCCGGGCCGGCGACGCATCTACTCGTCCGCCGGGTTCGAGGTGCTGGCCGACCACATCGCCGACGCCACCGGGATCGACTTCCCCGAGTACCTCCACGAGGCCGTGTGCCGGCCGCTCGGGATGGAGTCCACCGCCCTCGAGGGCTCGGCCGGGCACGGCGCCTCCGCCAGCCTCGCGGACCTCGTGCCCTTCGCGCGCGAACTCGTCGCGCCGCGACTGCTGGCCACCGAGACCCTCGCCGAGGCCGTCACCGAGCAGTTCCCCGGGCTCGACGGGATCGTGCCCGGGTACGGGATGCAGAAGCCGTGCCCGTGGGGGCTGGGGTACGAGTTGCGCGGGGACAAGGACCCGCACTGGACCGGTACGCGGAACTCGGCCGGGACGTTCGGCCACTTCGGGCAGTCGGGGACGCTGCTGTGGGTCGACCCCGCGCTGTCCGCGGCGCTGGTCGTGCTCACCGACCGCGACTTCGGCGACTGGGCCAAGCCGCTGTGGCCGGAGCTGTCCGACGGCGTCGTGGAGGCGCTCGGGCGGTAACCGCGCCGCCGCCGGTGCCCGGGTCCGGCCCGGGCGGATCGATGAGCCGTCCGGTGGACCGGCCGACACGCCGAGGGGCCGCCCGGCGTCGGAATCACGGTGCTGTAACTTTGCTGAGAGTCCAGAAGTGTCACTGGTGTAATCCGGTCACTTCAGGCACAGTAGGAACCAACAACAACACAAGCCACATCATTCACACGATTTCGTGAGGTCGTTGGGGAAGACGTCCCTCAGTGAGTCGGGAGTGAAGTGATGTCTGACCATAACCATTTCGCGGATACGACGACCGGCGTGGTGTTCATCCATGCCGCGCCGACCGCGCTGTGTCCTCACGTCGAGTGGGCTCTGGCGAGCACGCTCGACGCCAACTCGGCCATGCGCTGGGAAGACCAGCCGGCCCAGCCGGGCGCTCGCAAAGCGATCGTCGACTGGATCGGTCCGGTCGGCACCGGCGCACGGCTGGCCGAGTCGTTGGCCAAGTGGTCGATGCTGTCCTTCGAGGTGACGGAGGACCCGAGCGACCTCGTCGACGGCGAACGCTTCTCGCACACGCCCGAGCTCGGCATGTGGCGGGGGCAGACCGGTGCGAGCGGTGACGTCGTCATCAGCGAGAACCGGCTGCGCCACCTCATGAAGGCTGGCCCCGCCGCCTTCCACGCCGCCGTCGAGGCGGAGCTCGGCACCCCGTGGGACCGCGCGCTCGAGCCGCTGCGCGGCCACCCGGCCGCCTCCGAGGTCACCTGGCTCTCGCGCGTCGGCTGACCCGCCGCGCCTCCCGCACTCACGACAGAAGGCGCCCGCCCCCGGATCTTCCGGGGGCGGGCGCCTTCTCGTGCGTGAGACCGACCCGACGGGTCAGGTCACAGCGGGATGTTCTTGTGCCGACCGCGGGTGTGGGCGGCGGCGTCCAGGGCCTCGGCGAGACGACGACGGGTGTCGGTCGGCTCGATGACCTCGTCGACCACCCCGATTGACACGGCGCGGCCGACGCCGCCGGCGATCGCCGCGTGCTCCTCGGCCAGCCGCTCGTGCAGGGCCTCCCGCTCGTCCTCCGGCGCGGCCGCGAGGGTGCGCTTGTGGAGGATGCCGACGGCCGCCTTCGCGCCCATGACCGCCACCTCGGCGTCCGGCCACGCGAACACGGCGGAGGCACCGAGCGCGCGGGAGTTCATGGCGATGTAGGCACCGCCGTAGATCTTGCGCGTGACGAGCGTGACGCGGGCGACCGACGCCTCGGCGAACGCGTGCAGGAGCTTGGCGCCGCGGCGAACCACGCCGTCCCACTCCTGCGAGACGCCGGGCAGGTACCCGGGCACGTCCACGATCACGACGAGCGGCACACCGAAGGCGTTGCAGAGGCGGACGAAACGGGACGCCTTCTCCGCCGACTCGGAGTTGAGGCACCCGCCCAGCCGCAGCGGATTGTTGGCGATCACGCCGACGGTGCGGCCGGCGATCCGACCGAAGCCCACGACGATGCTGGGCGCCCACTTGGACTGCAGCTCCTCGAACGTGGTGTTGCCGTCCAGTTCGGATGAATCGAGCAGGCCGTGGACGAGCGGGCGGACGTCGTACGCGCGCTTGGGCGACTCCGGCAGCAGCCCGGCGAGGTCCGTGTGGTCGCCCTCGAGGAGGCGCTGGTCGAACTCACCCTGCGCGGTCAGGAGGGTGACCAGTCGGCGGGCCCGGTTCAGGGCGTCGCGCTCGTCCTCGGCGGCGATGTGGCACACCCCCGACTTGCGGTGGTGCACGTCCTGGCCGCCCAGGCCCTCCATGTCGACCTGCTCGCCGGTCACGGAGCGGACCACGTCGGGCCCGGTGACGAAGATCTTGCCCGCCGGCGCCATGATGACGACGTCGGTCAGGGCGGGGCCGTAGGCGGCGCCACCGGCGGCGGGTCCGAGCACGACGGAGATCTGGGGGACCAGACCCGAGGCGCGGACCATGGCCTCGAAGACGGTACCCACGGCGTGCAGGGCCTCGACGCCCTCCGCGAGGCGGGCACCCCCCGAGTGCCAGACGCCCACGATGGGCAGCTGCTCGTCGATCGCGACATCGATCGCGCGAACGATGTGCCGGCACCCGTCGAGGCCCATGGCGCCACCCATGACGGTGGCGTCCGTGGCGTAGGCGATGGTGGGCTCACCGTCGATCAGGCCGCGCGCGGCCAGGGCTCCCGAGGCGTCGGGTTCGGTGATGAACTCCAGCGAGGCGGGATCGAAGAGGTTCTCGAGCCGGACGACGGGGTCGCGCGGATCGATCTGGGTGTTCTGGTCAACAGCGCTGGTGATGGTCATGAGTGCAGTCCTTTCCTTGGTGCACGTCCCGGGGAGGGAGCGTGCACCTGTGACGGACCCCCGGACTGGCTTGTGGGCGGACGATGACCGGAAGCGGGACCCCCGTCCCGTTTCCGGACCTCGTGCCCGGCGCCCCGCTCTGGGCGGGGCGATCTGTGGAGTGCCCTGCACGCGGGGAAGGGACGCGGGCTCGACGTGGTGCACCGACCGCACCTTCGGCCCTGAACGCGTCCCCGCCCCCGACGTGCGGGGCGGGAAATCAGCTCTGGTCGATCTTCTGAATGTAGTCGACCGCATCCTGCACGGTACGCAACTTGGCGAGGTCCTCGTCGGGGATCTCCACTCCGTATCGGTCCTCGGTCTGCACGGCGATCTCCACCATGGAGAGCGAATCGATGTCGAGGTCGTCGACGAAGGACTTCTCGGGGGTCACTTCGGACGGCTCGATCCCGGTGACCTCCTCGACGATTTCCGCGAGTCCTGCGATGATCTCGGCCTCGGTGCGTGCCATGTGGTGTCCTTTCTGATGGGTGATGTCGTGCCCGACGGGCGCGACGGACGTTTGTCGTACCCGATCATCGACGACGGCCGACGAACGGGGGTGGTCGGGGGAGGCCTCAGGCCCCGCTGAGGGCGGGGACCGTCGCGAGAGCGGTCTCGATGTCCTCCGGGACGGTCACGCCGTGGCGGGCGACCTCGCGCATCGAGCGCTTGGCCAGCCCGACGAGCGCGCCGGACGGCGGCAGCTCGACGAACGCGTCCACGCCGAGCTTGAGCATGGTCTGCGTGCAGAGGTCCCAGCGCACCGGGTGGGTGATCTGCGAGACCACCCGGTCCAGCGCGTCACGGCCTGAGGTGACCGCCATGCCGTCGGCGTTCGACAGCAGCGTCAGCTCCGGATCGTTGACCTCGATGGTCTCGGCCAGCGCGCGGAACTCGTCGACGGCGGAGTCCATGTGGCTCGTGTGGAACGCGCCGGCGACCTCGAGCCGACGCAGGCGCGCCCGGGTGGGCGGGTTCTGCTCGAGTGCGTCGCAGGCCTCGAGCGGGCCCGCGGCGACGATCTGCCCCGCGCCGTTCCGGTTCGCCGGCGCGAGCCCGGCATTGTCCAGAGCCAGCAGCACATCGGCCTCGACCCCGCCGAGAACGGCGATCATCCCGGTCGGTCGCTCGGCGCACGCCCGTGACATCGCCGCTCCGCGCACGGACGCGAGGCGCAGGGCGTCCGCCTCCGAGACCACGCCGGCGATCGCCAGCGCCGCGATCTCGCCGATCGAGTGACCCGCGACGAGCGTGTCGGAGGGGACCTGACCGCGTCTGCGCAACTCCGCGGCACCGAGGAGCGCGGAGGCCACCACGAGTGGTTGGGTCACCGCGGTGTCGGTGATCTCCTGCAGGGTCGCCGTGGTGCCGAGGCGCTCGAGATCGAGTCCGCTCGACGCGGACCAGTCGGCGAGACGGTCGGAGGCGCCGGGCAACTCGAGCCAGGGCGCGAGCATCCCGGCTTTCTGTGACCCTTGTCCAGGGGCGGTTAGGCAAAGCACGGGTATCAGACAACACGGCCGGGCCCCTTTCGGATGATGTTCCCGAAGCCAGAAACGAGCCCGGGATTTTGTGGGATCCCCACAAATCGCGAGCTGGCTGCTCGTCCATCTCCGGAGGAAGGAGTTTCGTTACAGGTTGTGACGCAAGTGAATATTTAGCCCTCTTGAGTAGTTCGCTCGGCAAACTTCCCGAGGACGAGCGCGATTCTCAGCACGAATGCGTCTCGAGCGGTGAGGGGGTCGAATTTAGTGATTTGACTCACTCTCTTCAGGCGGTACCTGACGGTATTGGGATGGACGTACAACTCGCGGGCGCACTTCTCCACGTGCCCGCCGGAGTCGAGATAGGCCCGCAGGGTGTCCTCGACGGAGGCGTCCGCACCGCGCAGGGGCGTGACGATCCGGTCGACCAACATCGCCGCCGCGCCGCGGTCGCCCCCGAGGACGCGCTCGGGTAGGAGGTCGATCGCCGCGACGGGCCGCGGCGCGCCGGGCCAGCCGCTCACCGCCGCCGCCCCGGACAGCGCCTCCGCCGCGCTGTCCGGGGCCTCGACCAGGGAGCCCACGGTGTGTCCGTGGACGACGGGGGCGTCCGAGGAGAACGCGTCGAGCACGGTAGGCGGGATCGACGCGGAGGACTCCAGCTCTCCCGACAGGATGACGACGAGGCGGGCCCCCTGCACCACGGCCAGCGCGTGCCGGTCGGACGAGACGGCGGCCCTGTGGACGGCGGGTACCGAGGCGAGACCCAGATCCTCCCTCGGGGTCCCGATGATGACCGTGGCCGCGGTCGTCGGATCCCAGTTCAGTGCGGAGGCGCCGGAGATGAGATCCGCGTGCCGGTCCCCACGGACCACGGCGTCGACGATCATCGCCTCCATGCGCGTGTCCCACGCGCCGCGGTTCTCCGCCGCCGCGGCGTACACGGAGGCTGCGGTGAACCCAAGCTCGCGGCCGAACTTCAGGACTGCCGCGATCATCAGGCCGCGCTGTCGCTCGTTGTGGGTGATCCGGGGCATCACCAGCTCGAAGTACTCGAGGGTCGAGCGCACGAGCTGCACCGTCTGTTGCAGGGTGAGCCCCTGACCGACGCCCTTGGGTAACAGCTTGAAACCGGCGATGGTGTCGGTGTGCGGGGCCTCGGGGTTGCGCACCCACGTGACGAAGTCGCGAACCGCGCTCTGGATGATCAGCTGGATCTCCGCCCGCTGGTCCGCCGAGAGTTCGGCGAAGAACGGCAGTTCCTGCTCCAGTGCGCGGACCGCCTCGGTGGACAGGGTCCCCGAGTGCCGCGTGATGCGCTTGAGGAGAGCGTCGGAGACCGGCCTGTCGTCCGGCGGCGTGGACGACCGCCGCCGGACGCGCTCCGGCTGACTCTCCCCGGTGGCGGGGTCGGACGTCTCGGTCACGCCACTCCGGGATCCGTCGTCGGCTCGGGGGCGGCCATGACGTCGTCGATCCGGTACTGCCGCGCGGCCTCGAGGAGGGTGACCTTCTCGATGGCGCCCTCGCGGACGAGCCCCGCCAGCACGGCGACGACGATCGACTCGGCGTCGGTGTTGAAGAAGCGACGAGCGGCCGGCCGGGTGTCGGAGAACCCGAACCCGTCGCAGCCCAGAACCGTGAAGTCACCGGGGACCCAGGCGCGGATCTGGTCCGGCACCGCCTTCTGGAAGTCGCTCACCGCGACCTTCGGCCCCTCGGCGTCGGCCAGCGCCGCCGCGACGAACGGGGTGCGCGGCTGCTGATCCGGGTGGCGCAGAGCGTGTCGCTCACACTCGAAACCGTCGCGGGCCAGCTCGGTCCAGGAGGTCGCGGACCACAGGTCGGCCGCGACGTCCCAGTCCTCGGCGAGCATCCGCTGCGCGTCGACCGCCGCGTACATGGCCACGCCCGAGGCGAGGATGGCGGCCTTGTGGGTGCCGGACTCGGCCGCCCGGAACCGGTACAGGCCCCGCAGTAGCGCGTCGGCGTCCAGATCCTCCGGCTCGGCCGGCTGCGGAACGGGCTCGTTGTACAGGGTGATGTAGTACGAGACGTTGCGGTCGATGCCGTCGGTCTCCGTCTCGTGGGCGGAACCCGGCCCGTACATCCGCTCGACGCCGGCACGCATGATGTGCGCGACCTCGTAGGCCCAGGCGGGGTCGTAGGAGATGATCCCAGGGTTGGTCGCCGCCAGCAGGGGGGAGTGTCCGTCCATGTGCTGGAGGCCCTCGCCGGTGAGGGTCGTGCGGCCGGCGGTGGCGCCGAGCAGGAAGCCCCGGGCGAGCTGGTCGGCGGCCGCCCAGATCGCGTCGCCGGTCCGCTGGAAGCCGAACATCGAGTAGAAGATGTACAGCGGGATCATCGGCTCGCCGTGGGTGGCGTATGCGGTTCCGGCGGCCGTGAACTCGGCGACCGAACCGGCCTCGCTGATGCCCTCGTGCATGATCTGGCCGTTCTTGGCCTCCTTGTAGCTCAGCATGAGCTCGTGGTCGACCGAGGTGTAGTTCTGGCCGTGCGGGTTATAGATCTTCAGCGTCGGGAACCACGAGTCCATGCCGAAGGTGCGGGCCTCGTCCGGGATGATGGGCACGAAACGGTCACGCAGCGACTCGTCGCGCATGAGCTCCTTGGCGGTTCGCACGAGCGCCATCGTCGTGGCCACGGCCTGCTTGCCCGAGCCCTTGCGCAGCGACTTCAGGGCGTCGATGTCGGGCACGTTCAGCGGGGTGAAGGTCTGCCGCCGCTCGGGCACGTGACCGCCCAGCGCGGCACGGCGGTCCAGCATGTACCGGATCTCGGGGGAGTTCGGCCCCGGGTTGTAGTACGGCGGCTGGGCGGGGTCGGCCTCGAGCTCCTCGTCGGTGATCGGGATCTGCTGCTTGTCGCGGAACAGCTTGAGGTCGTCGAGCGTCAGCTTCTTCATCTGGTGGGTCGCGTTGCGCCCCTCGAAGTTCTGACCCAGCCCGAAGCCCTTGATGGTGTGGGCCAGGATCACGGTCGGCTGACCGGTGTGCTCGAGCGCGGCCTTGTACGCGGCGTGGATCTTGCGGTAGTCGTGCCCGCCGCGGCGCAGGTCCCAGATCTCCTCGTCCGTCATGTCCTCGACGAGCTTGGCGGTGCGGGGGTCGCGGCCGAAGAAGTGCTCGCGGACGTAGGCGCCGTCGTTGGCCTTGAACGTCTGGTAGTCACCGTCCGAGACGGAGTTCATCAGCGAGACGAGCGCGCCCTCGGTGTCCTTCTCGAACAGCGCGTCCCACTCGCGGCCCCAGACGACCTTGATGACGTTCCAGCCGGCGCCGTTGAAGTAGGACTCCAGCTCCTGGACGATCTGGCCGTTGCCGCGGACGGGCCCGTCGAGCCGCTGGAGGTTGCAGTTGATGACGAAGGTGAGGTTGTCCAGCGCGTCGTTGGCCGCGATCTGCAGCGCGCCGCGCGACTCGACCTCGTCCATCTCACCGTCGCCGAGGAACGCCCAGACGTGCTGCTGGGAGGTGTCTTTGATGCCGCGGTTGTGCAGGTAGCGGTTGAACCGCGCCTGGTAGATGGCGTTGATGGGCCCGAGACCCATCGAGACGGTCGGGAACTCCCAGAACTCGGGCATCGAGCGGGGATGGGGGTAGGAGGGCAGGGACCGACCCGGGTGGCTCTTCTCCTGCCGGAAGCCGTCGAGATCGTGCTCGCGGAGCCGGCCCTCGAGGTACGCGCGGGCGTACATGCCGGGGGAGGCGTGGCCCTGGAAGAAGATGTGGTCACCGCCGCCGGGATGGTCCTTGCCGCGGAAGAAGTGGTTGTAGCCCACCTCGTAGAGCGGCGCCGCGCCCGCGTAGGTCGAGATGTGGCCGCCCACGCCGATGCCGGGGCGCTGGGCGCGGTGGACCATGATGGCGGCGTTCCAGCGGATCCACCGGCGGTAGGTACGCTCCACCGCCTCGTCGCCCGGGAACTCCGGCTCGAGGCTGGTGGGGATCGTGTTGACGTAGTCCGTGGAGGTGAGCGCCGGGAGCGGTACGCGTTGTTTCGAGGCACGTTCGAGCAGCCGAAGCATGAGGTAACGAGCCCGCTCGGGCCCGGCCTCGGCGAGCAGACCGTCGAGCGAATCCATCCACTCCTGGGTCTCCTCGGGATCGGAGTCCGCCAGGTAGGACGCGACGCCCTCGCGGAGGACCGGCACGTTGGTGGGTGCGGAACCGTTCCTGGGGCCTGCGTTCTCGGTCATGCTTCTCGTCCTCACTTCTGTGATTCGTACCGTGGCGGCCCGGTGGGGCCACCACTCGTCGGTACAGCGTCGGGCCCGCACCGCGGTCCACGGGTGTGTGGCGGACCGCGTCGGGCTCGGACCGGGCCACCGTCGGCCCGTCGTTTCCGATTGTGCCCCAAAGCGTGACCCGCGACACCGTCGCGGGATGCCCCGCGCCGGTAAATGGGCGGTAGTCGTTTCCCCGGTGCCTGTCCGCGGGTAGTGTTCCTGGTCAGCGAAAGTCCTCGATGAACTACCTCGATGGACTACTCGGAACAGAGGGAGGAACACCACGGTGGTCGCCGCGGCGAACCAGCAGGACGGAGCGGACCAGGTCGCTGGTCAGCTCGATCTGACGGAGGGCATGCTCGTTCAGGAGGTCGGATGGGATTCCGACTGCGACGAGTCGATCAGCGAGGCCGTCGAGGACGCCGTCGGATCGGAGCTGCTGGAGGAGGACACCGATGAGGTGGTCGACGCGGTGTTGCTCTGGTGGCGGGACGGTGACGGGGACCTCGTGGATCGGCTGATGGACGTCGTCACGCCGCTCGCGGACGAGGGGTCCGTCTGGGTCCTCACCCCCAAAACGGGGCGTGACGGTCACGTGGAGCCCGCCGTGATCGCGGAGTCCGCCCAGACCGCGGGGATGCTCCAGACCCGGACGGCGGCCATCGGGGACTGGGTCGGCAGCCGGCTCGCCCTCCGCAAGAACAGCATGCCGCGTAAGTAGGGTTGAGAGTCCCCGGAGCTCCGCGCCCGCCCCGCGGGGAGGCGCGGCCCCCGGTGGGATACTCTGAGCCGCGCCGGCGCCCGTGAGGCGCTGGCGTACGCGCGCGTAGCTCAGCGGTTAGAGCTCTGGTCTTACACACCAGCGGTCGGGGGTTCGATTCCCTCCGCGCGCACCCCATGGACACCTCTCGCGCCTGCGGCATCGCCCTGGGCTTCCTCGTCGACGCGGCGCTGGCCGACCCCTCGAGGTGGCATCCGGTGGCCGGCTTCGGCGCGGTGGCCTCGCGCGTGGAGGGACTGCTCCACCCGCCCGCGGACGCCGTCGACGCCCACGCGGCCGCAGGCGCCCACGACGCGACGGCGGGCCGCGTCGCCGTCCGGGCCCGCGGTGTCGTCTTCACCGTCGTGCTCGTCGGCGGGGTGACGGCCGCCGCGCGCGGTCTCGACACGGCCGTGGCCGCCAGGCCCGCCCTGCGTGTGGCGACTACGGCGGCCACCGTGTGGGCCTGCCTCGGCGGGACCTCTCTCCTCCGGATCGCCCGTCGCCAGGCGGAGCTGCTCGACCGGTCCGACATCGACGGGTCGCGGCGGCTGCTCCCGTGGTTGTGCGGCCGCGAGCCCGGGGCTCTCGACGCCGGCCAACTCGCGCGGGCGGTCGTCGAATCGGTCGCGGAGAACACCTCCGACGCCGCGGTGGCCACGCTGTTCTGGGCCGGTGTCGCGGGCCCCGCCGGGGCGGCGGCCCACCGGGCGGCCAACACGCTCGACGCGATGGTCGGGCACCGCTCACCGCGCTACGTCGACTTCGGCTGGGCGTCGGCTCGTCTCGATGACGTGCTCGGGTGGCCGGCCGCCCGGTTCGCGGGCCTGCTGACCGCGGCCGTAGCCCCGGTCGTGGGCGGGCGGCCCGCGGAGGCGATCCGGACCTGGCGTCGGGACGCGTCGTCCCACCCGAGTCCCAACGCCGGCGTGGCGGAGGCGTCGTGTGCGGGAGCGCTCGGCGTCCGGCTCGGCGGGCCCACTCCGTACCCGTACGGGACGGAGCAGCGGCCAGGCCTCGGTGACGGCCCCGCGCCGCGCCCCGTCGACATCCGGCGGGCCGTCCGGCTCATGCGGGCGGTGCAGATCGGCGCCGCGGCGGCCGCCGTGTGCGCTGCCGCCGCGGGCGCGCGCGGCGACCGATCCGGAGCCCGCGGGTCAACTGACTGAGCCGGGCACCGCGGGTCAGTCGCCCGGCGCCAGCAGGACGAGCGCGCCAGTGACGGTCTGGGCCGGCCCGGGCAGCGGGACGCGCCGGGGTCGGGTGTCGCGGGCGGGTTCCGGCGAGCGCACGGGGCCGCGGCCCCAGGACCACAGCGCGCCGGCGCCGTCGATCCCGTAGGGGGACGATTCGCTCGCCCCGACCCACCGCAGGGGCGGCAGCCCCGGCACCGGCCGCGGGGAGGTGAGGACGGTGTCGTCGGTCGTGCCGTCGCCGAGGATCCCCGTGACGGTGCGTCCCCAGGTCCAGACGGTGCCGGCCGAATCGAGCGCCAGCGCGAAGTGCTGGCCGCCGGCCACCTGCACGACCTCGGCGTCACCGAAGCCGTCCACGCGGACGGGCCGGTTGGTCTGCCCGCCGCGCGGTTCCACGCCCAGCAGGCCGTGGACGTTGTTGCCCCAGGCGCACACCTCGCCCGTCGCGGTGGCGATCACCGCGGCCCCGCTCGCGTCGGCCACACTGACCGCCCCGGGGACGTCGCGGATCCGGCGGACCGTGGTCCCGGGCGGTTCACCGAGGATCTCGGTGAGGTTGACGCCCCAGCCCAGGACACCACCGTCCGAGCGGAGGGCGAGGGCGCTGAGGGAGCCGTCGGCGACGGAGACCACCTCGTCGACGCCCTGCACCGCGGCCGGGGTCGTGCGGACCGGGGAGTCGCCCCGGAGACCGCCGGAGGCGATGAACGAGTCGCCCCAGCCGGACACCGTGCCGTCCGCGTGGGTGACGAGGAACGCCGACCCGACGGCGGCGACCGAGATCGCGTCCGAGATCCCGGGCACACGGCGCGGCAGCAGGGTCTGCCCGGCGCCGCCGGCCGTTCCGGCGAGGAGGCCGTCGTGGTCGACGCCCACCACGGAGACGGTCCCGCCGGCGTGCACGGCGGCCAGGGTGGTGCCGGCGTCGGCGACCGAGACGACGTCGTCCCACCCGGGGACTGGGCCCATGGGCAGGCCGCTCCGGATCACCTGACCGATGAGGTGGGCCTGTCCGGGCTCGTGGCGGGGGGCGGTGGGGAAAGCGGTGGAGTCCGAGCAGGCGGACGCGAAGAGGACGGCGCGGTCGGCGGGGCTGCACGCGGTCGTCCCGCCCAGCGCGAGGCAGACGGCGGTGGTCACGGTGACGGCGCGCCGCGGGATTCGCATCCCCGGATTCTGCTGGGGCGAGGGGCGCTTGTCGAGCGGTTCGTCAGCTCCGCAGGCGGTCGGCGCGGCGGAACGCGCGCCGCTGTTCGGCGGCGTCGCGGTCGCCGTAACGCGCGCGCATCGCGCGTTCGCGGGCCGAGACCTCGTCGTCGGCCCGGGCCTCGTCGTCCGCGGCCGACACTCCGACGCCGCTCCTCGGGGCCGGGCCGTCACCCCCGTCGACGCCGGAGTCGGCGTAGCCGGCGTCGCCGTCCGGGCCACCGCCCGACGCGGCATCACCGGCGTCCGCCGTGCGGTCGGCGAGCCCGGCGTCGTCGTCGCGGCGCCGCGCGCGGATCTCGGCCCATGCGAAGTAGATGAGGGCGGCCGGGGCGAGGACGCCGAAGGCGAGCCACTGAAGGCCGTAGGACAGGTAGGGCCCGTTCTCGATGCCCGGGATCGGCGCGGGGGTGAGCGAGCCGGGCTGGTCGCCGGTCAGCTGCAGGTACCCGGCGGGCCGGAGGTCGTGCCCGAGGGTGTCGCCGATGACGGCCGGGTCGACGACGCGGACCGCGGGACGGCCGTCGAGCTCGACGGGATCGGCCTGGCCGGGTTCGGCGACGCGCACGCGGGCGGTGATCCCGACCTCGCCGGCGGGCGCCGCGGGGTAGTCGGGGACGGCGTTGTTCTCTCCCACCTGCACGTAGCCGCGGTTGACGAGGAGATCCGGCCCGTCGACGGGGTCGAATACGGTCAGGACGTGGTAGACCAGCTCGCCGTCGACCGACCGGAGCCGCAGCAGGGCCTCGGAGTCCGGCTCCCACCGGCCGTCGAGGGTCACGAGCCGCCACTCGCGTTCGGCGTAGTCCTGCGGGCCGCGCACGACTTCGTCGAGCGGGGCGGGCTCGGCCTCGACGGACTCGACCAGCCGGGCGTTGCGGGCCTCGAGGTCATCGCTCTTGCCGAGCTGCCACGGGGCGAGGAACGCGAAGCACGCCCAGGCGAACAGGATCGCGGCGAGAACCCCGATCACCCACCCGGGGGTCAGGAAGCGCCGCAGGATCCGCATGCTCCCAGGATATCGGTCGGGCGGGGCGGGGCACCGCCGCGGTGGTGGCGGCTACCCCAGCAGCTCGCGCACCTCGGCGACCAGGCCGGGCAGGGCGCGCGAGATCTGCATGCGCGTACGGGTGAAACCGCTGTCGTCGCCGTAGTAGGGGTCGGCCACGTCCGCGCCGTCGGCCCCGGGTTCGTACGCGCGCAACAGGCGGACCCGGTCGGGGTCGACGCCCGCGCGCAGGAGGTGGTCGCGGTGGCCGCTGTCGAGCGCCACGAGCAGGTCGGCGTCGTGGTCGTCGTCGGACAGCTGCGCGGCCACGTGCGCGGTGTCGTAGCCGTGGGCCGCGAGCTCGGACGCCGCGCGCGGGTCCATGCCGTGGCCGACGTGCCAGTCGCCGGTGCCGACGCTGGAGACCCTCACCCGGTCGCCGAGCCCGGCCTCGTCGAACTCGTGCCGCGCCATGACCTCGGCCATGGGGGAGCGGCAGATGTTGCCCGTGCAGACGAACACCACTCGTACCGTGCGGTCACCAGCCACGGATGATCTCCTCCAGTGCTGCGGTGTCGACGGCCGACCAGCGGGCCCTGTCCCACTCCTCGGGCCGGCCGTAGCCCCAGCGCACGATGGCGGTGGGGATGCCGTACCGGGCGGCGCCGTCGATGTCGTGTTCGCGGTCGCCGATCATCAGCACCCCGTCCGTGCCGCCGTCGGCGTCGGGCACGGGCTCGACCCCCATCGCGGCGAGGGAGTGCGCGACGACGTCGGCCTTGGCCAGCCGCCCCACGCCGATGTCGGCGCCGCCGACGAACTCGAACGGCGCGAGCAGGTCGAAGTGGCCGAGGATCCTGCGGGCGGCGTTCTGGTCCTTGCTGGTGGCCACGGCCATCCGGTACCCGTCCACGGCCAGGCGGTTCAGCAGCGTGTCCATGCCGGTGAAGACGGCGTTCTCGCGCCAGCCGACCTCGTCGTACCGCTCGCGGTAGGCGTCGATCGCGCGGTCGAGGTCGGCGCCGGCCAGGCCGAGCGAGGCGAGGGTGTCGATCATGGGTGGCCCGGCGATCGAGCGGATGTCGCGGGTGGTGTCCCAGCGGGCGCCCACGACGTCGAGAGCGTGGTGCAGCGATCGGGCGATGCCGTCGAGGGAGTCGGTGATCGTGCCGTCGAGGTCCACGAGGAGGAGCGGGCGGTCGGTCATGCCGCCATCCTCCCAGAGGAGGGGACGCGGGCCGGCGGCGGTCGGGTGACGGGGCCGCCGTCCTAGGCTTCGGGCATGACCGAAGCGACCGGGGTCCGCGCCGACGAGCCGTCGTGGGCGGCGCTGCGTCACCACGGGGACGCCGAGCTGGTCCCCGGCGCCCTGGACTTCGCCGTCAACGTGCGCGGGTCGGGGCCGCCGACGTGGCTGCGCGACAGGTTGGCCGCGCGCCTCGCCGACCTGGGGGGGTATCCCGGGGGCGACGACGACGAGGCCGCCGTCTCGGCCGTGGCCGCCCGTCACGGGGTGCCGCGCGAGCGCGTCCTGCTCCTGGGCGGGGCGTCGGAGGGGTTCCACCTCCTCGCCGGCCACGCGGCCCGGCACCGCCTGCGCGCCGCCGTGGTGCACCCGTCCTTCACCGAACCCGAGCTGGAGCTGCGACGGGCCGGCGTCGGAGTCGAGCGCGTCCTCCTGCCCGACCCGTTCCGTCTCGACCCGGCCCTGGTCCCGGGGGACGCGGACCTCGTCGTCGTCGGTAATCCCACCAATCCCACGTCGGTGCTGCACCCCCGCGCCGCCGTCGCGGCGCTGTGCCGTCCCGGGCGAGTCACCGTGGTGGACGAGGCGTTCTGCGACGTGGTGGACGACGAGGCAGGGCACTCCCTCGCGGGCGCCGACCTGCCCGGCCTGGTCGTGGTGCGATCGCTGACCAAGACGTGGGCGCTGGCCGGCCTGCGCGTGGGGTACGCGGTCGGTGAACCCGCCGTGCTGGCCGACCTCGCCGCACACCGACCGCACTGGCCGCTGGGCACGCTCCAACTGGAGGCGATCCGGGCGTGCGTCGGGGCGGACGCGGACGGTGAGCTCGCCCGCCTTCGCGTCGCCGTCGCGGCGGAACGGGAGGCGATGGTCGGGGCCCTCGACGCCGCCGGGATCGAGGTGGCCGTGCCCCCGTCGGCGCCGTTCGTGCTGGTCCGCACCCCGCCGGGCGTGGACCCGAAGGCGTTCCGGGACGGCCTCGTGCGACGCGGCGTCGTCACCCGCCGCTGCGACACGTTCCCCGGCCTCGACGCGACCTACCTGCGGCTGGCCGTGCGGCCGGGCACGATGGTGGACGAACTCGTCGGCGCCTGGCACGCGGAGGCCGGCGCGGCGCGGAACCGACTGGAAGGGGAGCGAGCATGACCACCGGCAGGCCCACCCTGGCCGACGTGATCGACCTGTTGGAGCGCGCCTACCCGCCGCGCCTGGCCGAGTCGTGGGACCGCGTCGGCCTGGTCGCCGGTGACCCCGCCGCCGAGGTCTCGCGCGTCGTCGTGGCCGTGGACGCCACCGACGCCGTGGTCGACCACGCCCTCGCCGAGGGCGCCGATCTGCTGCTCGTCCACCACCCGCCGCTGCTGCGCGGCGTGCACTCCGTGGCCGCCGACACGCCCAAGGGACGTCTGCTGCACCGCCTCATCGCCGGCAGGTGCGCGCTGTACGCCGCGCACACCAACGCCGACTCCGCGCGACCCGGCGTCAACGACGCCCTCGCCGACGCGCTCGGTCTCACCGCCGGCGCCCCCCTGGCACCGACCGGCGACGGCACCGTCGACCGGTGGGTGGTGACCGTGCCCGACGACGACCTCGACGACCTCCTGCACGCGGTGTTCGCCGCCGGGGCCGGACGGATGAGCGGCTACACCGAGTGCTCGTTCTCCGTGCGCGGCACGGGGCGGTTCCGGCCCGGCGACGGCACCGACCCGACGATCGGCAGCATCGGCGAGCCCGAACAGGTCTCGGAGACCCGCGTCGAGTTCGTGGCCCCGCCCGAGTTGCGCTCCGCGGTCCGGCGCGCCGTCGTGGCCGGGCACCCGTACGAGGTGCCCGCGATGGACGTCCTCGTCAACCACGCCGGGCCCGGCCCCGGGCCGGAGGACACCGGGCTCGGCCGGCTCTGCGACCTCGACGAGCCCACCACCCTCGCCGCGTTCACCCGCCTCGTCGCCGACCGTCTGCCCGCCACCGAGTGGGGGGTGCGGGCCGCCGGCGACCCGGAGGCCGAGGTCCGGCGCGTCGCCCTGTGCGGCGGATCCGGTGACTCGCTGCTCGGCGCCGCCCGTGCGGCCGGCGCCGACGTCTACCTCACCGGGGACCTGCGTCACCACGTCGTGGACGAGCACCTGCGCGAGGGCGGGCCGATGCTCGTCGACGCCGCCCACTGGGCGCTGGAGTTCCCGTGGTGCGCGCAGGCCGCGGCCCTGCTCGAGGAGGGCGCCGGGGTCACCGCGAGCGTGTGCGACCTGCGGACCGATCCGTGGACGGTGGCCGCCGGGGGAGCGCGCGGGCAGCGGTAGTCTTGGCTCCCATGAAGGCCGATCCCCACCACCAGCGTCGACTCGTCGACATCGCCGACCTCGACCTGCGCCTGGCCGGTCTCGCCCACCGGCGAGAGCACCTGCCCGAGCAGGAGACGCTGGACGGGCTCACGGCCGAGCGCCGCGCCGCCACGGAGTCCGTCGCCCGGGCCCGGATCCACCTCGAGGACCTCGATCGCGCCCTGGCCAAGCTGCGCTCGGACCTCGACGCCGTCCGCCGTCGCCGCGCCCACGACTCCGACCTGCTGGCCTCCGGCAGCCTGTCCGAGCACCAGTCCACCGAGCTGGACTACGAGCTGCGCTCGCTGGCCCGCCGGCAGGACGCGCTCGAGGCCGAACTCGGCGAACTCAGCGAACGCCACGAGGCCATGGAGGCCGACGTCCGCCACTCCGGGGCGATCGTCACCGACCTCGACGCGCGCATCGGCATGGCGCGGACACTGCGCGACACCGCGCTGGCCGAGCTCGAGGACGCGGTCACCGACACGACGGCCGAGCGGGCGCGTGAGGCCGAGGGGATCCCCACCGACCTCCTCGACTTCTACGCCCGGTGCGCGGAGAACGCCGGGGTCGGGGCGGCCATCCTCAACGGCGGCCGGTGCTCGGCCTGTGCGATGGACCTGGACCGCAGCACCGTGGCCGCGTTCCGGTCCGCTCCCGCCGACGACGTGCTCACCTGCCCCGAATGCGGCGTGATCGTCGTCCGTACCGGCAACCAGTGAGCGCCGGTCCCGGCTGGACGGGCGCCACCGGCCGGCCCACCCGCATCGTCCTGGCCCGACACGGCCAGACCGCCCTCTCGGTCGACCGGCGGTACTCCGGCCAGGGCGACCCCGAGCTCACAGACCTCGGCCTGGCCCAGGCCGAACGCACCGCCCGGCGGCTCGCCGCCCTGCCGGACCTGGCCGCCGTGGTGTCCTCGCCGCTGCGTCGGTGTCTGGGCACCGCCGAGCGCGCCGCCGAGGCCGCCGGCGTGCCGCTGATCGCGGACGACGACCTCATCGAGACCGACTTCGGCCGGTGGGAGGGGCTGACGTTCCGCGAGGCCGCCGAGCAGGACCCCGACACCCACTCCCGCTGGCTCGGCGACACCTCTGTCCCGCCGCCGGGGGGCGAGAGCTTCGAGGTGGTGCGGGAGCGCGTCGAACGGGGCCTACGCCGCATCGTCTCCGAGCGTCCCGGGCAGGTGGTGGCGGTGGTCAGCCACGTCACCCCCATCAAGCTGGCCATCCGTGCAGGACTCGGCGCCGGCGATGAGCTGCTGTTCCGCCTGCACCTCGACCTGGCCTCGGTCTCCGATGTGCGCTTCTACGCCGACGGGCCCACGTCGGTCCACCTGGTCAACGACACCTCGCACCTCGACTGACGCGGCCCGTCCGCCGACGCCGCGACTCGGTCGACGCCGCGGCTCGGTCGATGGGTGCCGGGGACTAGACTGGGCGGCGAACGAGTCGGCCGGACGGCCGCGGACAGGGGAACCGGCGCCCACGGGTGGCCAGGCCCCGGCCCGAGGAAAGTCCGGACTCCACAGAGCAGGGCGGTTGCTAACGGCAACCCGGGGCGACCCGCGGGACAGTGCCACAGAAAACAGACCGCCGCGCCCACGCCGGCGCGGTAAGGGTGAAACGGTGCGGTAAGAGCGCACCAGCACCCCGGGTGACCGGGGTGGCTCGGTAAACCCCGCCCGGAGCAAGGTCGAAGGTCGCACCGCTGGCGGTGCGACTGCGCGGATGGACGTGCGGTGACGCACGGGGAGGGTTGCTCGCCCGAGTCCGCGGGTGGACCGCTCGAGGTACCCGGTGACGGTGTGCCCAGATGGATGGCCGTCGCCCGCCGCACGCGGTGGGCACAGGATCCGGCTTACAGGCCGGCTCGTTCGCCCCGCCCCGATCCGCTGTCGGGCCGCCGCTAGTAGGGTCATGGGTGCACGCCCAGCCCGTCGATCCGAGGAGGTCCGCCGTGTCGGAAGAGCAGTGGTACTACGACATCGCGACAGGTCAGGCACTGCAG
Organism: Dietzia massiliensis; assembly: GCF_018390595.1. GTDB lineage: Bacteria > Actinomycetota > Actinomycetes > Mycobacteriales > Mycobacteriaceae > Dietzia > Dietzia massiliensis. The sequence continues at coordinate 10,335 of NZ_JAHBAV010000040.1, read as the reverse complement.
GGCAAGGTGACCAACTGGGACAACCGGATGGGCCCGTACGCCACGCGCGCCGAGGCGGAGGCGGCGCTGGCCAAGGTCAAGGCCCGCAACGAGGCGTGGGACGCCGAGGACGAGAAGGACTGACCGGGCTCGGCGACCCCGCGCGGGCGTCGACCGCGTCGAGCAGGCCCCGGCGACTCTTCTCGCCGCCCTACTTCTTTCTCTTCTTGCCCTTCTTCCGGCGCTTGCGCGCCGCGCGCCGTGACTCCGACAGTTCGCGGTAGGCGGCCGTGACCGCCGCGGCGTCGCTCTCGAACCCGTCGAGGGCGTGCTCGGAGAAGCCGCGCTCGTGCTCGAACAGCACCCCGAACCCGAAGGTCGACTCGTGAGCCGTCTCGGCCCGGCGGGCGATCCGGCGTAGCCACTGCCGGGCCGTCACGCTGTCCTGCACGTCCCCGAGCACGGTGTGCAGGCGCTGACAGGCGTCGCGCAGCGGTGCCACGGTGAGCTCGTCCGTCCCGGACAGGGCGTTGACGTTGCGCCGCAGGGCCTTGGCGCGCTTGCGGACGACGTGGGTGAGTTCCTCCCGCTCGGCGAGCGTGAGGTCGAGTTCGGCCAGGTCGCGCTCGGTGCGGGTGCGGGCCTTGGTGAACTTCTTGAACTGGCGGTCGACGCCACTCAGCAGCAGTTCCTCGGCCTCGCGGCGCGTCTTCTTGCCGCCCTTCGCCGTGGTTCCGCCGGCGACGCGGACCAGCTCGTGGAGCCGGTCGACCAGGTCGATGTACCGGTCGGAGAGCAGGGCCGAGGTGACCCGCTCTCCCGCGCGCCGGGCCTCGGCGTCGAGTTCCGTCCGCAGGCGCTGCCGGGTCTGCGGGCTCACCACGTCCTCGGGGTATCCGGCGGCCACCTCCTCGAGGCGCTCGTCGACCACCTGGATGTCGCGGAGCTTGCCCAGAACGGCGGCGAGGACCTTGAGCTCCGCGAGCAGCCCGGGCAGGTCGAGATCGGTGCCGGCGACGTCGGCCTCGAGCTCGGCGGCGTAGGTGCTGATGGTGCTGCGCAGCCCGCGGACAGCCACGCGCATCTGGTGGACGCCCACGATGGTGGTGCGCCGGGCGGCCGGGTCATGGTCGAGCAGCTTCCCCAGGTCGCGCGCCAGGGCGTCACGGACGGGAGAGACGCCCTCGTCACCGGCGTCCGGTAGGGGTCCGATCGCGCGGGCGAGTTTGGAGGACGACGACGAGGTGGTGGCCCCGGCGTCCGTGCACGCGGCGGCGACGGCCGCGAGATGGGCGTGGCCGTCGGGTCGCGACGGATCGACGATCTCGGCTTCCCACTCCCGCCACGTGGCCGCGGACCCGCCGTTCACGAAGGCCTCGGTGGAGACGTGGTCGTCGCAGAACTCGATCACCGCGGCCCCGTCGTCGTCCCGCAGCGTGTGGACCCGCCGGAGGTTGTCGATCCGGGCGACGGGCGCCAGTTGACGGCGACGGACCAGCCCGGCGACCGCGGCGATGAACTCGTCCGGGACCTCGTCGCCGAGGGGGGCCTGCAGTTCGATACGGCCGGCGTGGGCGGGCAGCTTGAGGTGCCACCCCTCGTCGTCCCCGCCGGTGCGGCGGCGCAGCGTCACCTTGTGCCGGGTGAGCGAGAGATCGTCGGTGTCGTAGTAGACGGCGGAGAGATCGTACTCGTCCGGGCCGTCGGCGACGAGCGGCGCGAACGCGTCGGCGGAGGGCGCCGGGATGTCGTCGTCGACCTCGAACTTGCTCTCGACCTCGACGGTCTCGTTGATCGTCATGGACCGGTTGTACCAGTTGTCGGTGAACACCGCCCGCCGTGCTGCACCCCAATCGGGACTTACTTGCGGGTAAGATCGGGAGCGTTGCAGATCACACACTCGTCGTTGGGAGAAGCAGTGGACCAGCCGAACGTGGTCGACGTCCTCGTCGTGGGGGCCGGGTTCTCCGGCCTCGGCACGGCGATCCGGCTCTCGCAGGAGGGGTTCGACGACCTCGTGGTCCTCGAGCGCGGCCACGACGTCGGCGGGACGTGGCGCGACAACAGCTACCCGGGTGCGGCGTGCGACGTGCCGTCCCACCTCTACTCCTACTCGTTCGCCCTCAACCCCGACTGGTCCCGGGCGTTCTCCCCGCAGGGGGAGATCTACGACTACATCCGTCGGGTCACCGCCGAGACCGGGGTCCGCGAGAAGATCCGCTTCGGGGTCGACGTCACCGCCGTCGAGTACGACGCCGACCGCGGACGCTGGTCGGTGTCCACGAGCGCGGGGGAGTACGACGCCCGCGTGGTCGTCCTGGGGGTCGGGGCCCTGTGCGAGCCCAGGCTGCCGGAGATCGACGGCATCGAGGACTTCGCGGGCGACCTCTTCCACACCGCCCGCTGGGACCACTCGGTCCCGCTGGCCGACCGCCGCGTCGCGGTGATCGGGACCGGGGCCTCGGCCATCCAGGTGGTTCCGTCCATCGCGCCGACGGTGCGTCACCTCGACGTCTACCAGCGCACCGCGCCCTGGGTCCTTCCCCGCATGGACCGCCCCTACCCGCGCCTCGAGCGGTCGCTGTACCGCCGGGTGCCCGGCCTGCAGAAGGCCGTCCGGGCCCTGCAGTACGCCAGCCGCGAGTTCCAGGTGGTGGGGCTGACCCGCACCCGCGCCGCGTTGGCCCCGATCAAGGCGCTCGGCCGCGCGCACCTCGCGATGCAGGTCCGCGACCGGACCCTGCGGGAGAAGGTCACCCCGAACTTCGAGATCGGCTGCAAACGCATCCTGCTCTCCAACACCTGGTACCCCGCGCTCGGCCGGGACAACGTCGACCTCGTGACCGAGCCGATAGCCCGCGTCACCGAGAGCGGGGTCGTCACCGCCGACGACGTCGAGCACCCCGCCGACGTGCTGGTCGTGGCCACCGGCTTCCACGTCACCGACTCGCCGTTCTTCGAGCGCGTCCGCGGCGCCGACGGCCGCACCCTCGCGCAGAAGTGGCGCAGCGAGGGCATGGAGGCCTACAAGGGCACCACGGTGGCCGGCTACCCGAACCTGTTCGTCCTGGTCGGCCCTGCGACGGGCCTCGGGCACTCGTCGATGATCTACATGATCGAATCCCAGCTCAACTATCTCGTGGACGCGCTGCGCACCATGCGGGACCACGACCTGCAGACCGTCGAGGTCCGCGAGGCCGTCCAGGAGGCGTACAACCGCGAGCTGCGCGAGCACACCGGCGAGACCGTCTGGGTGACCGGCTGCCGGAGCTGGTACCTCGACGACAAGGGCAACGCCCCGGCCGTGTGGCCGGATTTCACGCTCGCCTTCCGCCGGCAGACCCGCGAGTTCGACCTGAGCGCCTACCACCGGCAGAGCGCCGCCGAGCTCTCGGCCGCGACGCCCACCGGGCAGGGGGCCCTGCGGTGAGCGCCCGCGGCGCCGGACTGCCCCGCCCCCGGCGCGGACGGGCCGACACGCGCCGCTGGCGGATGGACGGCAAGGTCGTCGTCGTCACCGGCGCCGGTTCCGGCATCGGACGCGAGCTGGCGCGCGAGGCCGCCCGACGCGGCGCGCGACTCGCCCTGAGCGACATCGACCCGGACGGCCTGGCCCGCACCGTCGAGCTGGCCCGCGGAGACGGCGCCGGCGACGTGCACTCGCAGCGCCTCGACGTCACCGAACAGGCCCTGGTCGCCGAGTACGCCGGACAGGTCGCCGAGCACTACGGCGTGGTCCACCTGGTGATCAACAACGCCGGCATCGCGTTCACCGGCACCGTCGAACGGTCCTCCTACAAGGACATCGCGCGCGTCATGGACGTCGACTACTGGGGCGTCGTGCACGGCACCAAGGAGTTCCTCCCGCACCTCATCGCCTCCGGCGACGGACACTGGTCAACATCTCCAGCATCTTCGCGTTCCTGTCCGTGCCCACGCAGAACGCCTACAACGCGGCCAAGGCGGCGGTCCAGCAGTTCACCGAGTCGCTGCGGATGGAGATGCTCGCGGCCGGTCACCCAGTGGACGTCACCTGCGTGCACCCCGGCGGCATCAAGACCGCCGTCGCCCGCAGCGCCGGCGCGGCCGAGGGGCTCGACAGCGCCGACTTCGCCACCATCTTCGACACGAAGTTCGCCCGCACGGAGGCCTCGACCGCCGCGCGCGTCATCCTCGACGGCGTCGAGCGGCGCCGCCCCCGCGTGCTGGTCGGGGCGGACGCGCACGTCCTCGACGTGCTGGTGAGGCTGTTCCCGGCCGGCTACCAGAAGGCGACGGTCGCGGCCTCGCGCCGGTTCGGGGTGGTCTGAGCCGGCGCTCGCTCGCGCGGCCCCGGCCGCCGGCGCGCCGGCGGGTCAGGGGCGGAACGCGTCCGTGGCCTCGAGCAGGTGGTGGGTGGTGCCCGGCTCGGCCATCGCATGCCCGGCGTCCGGCACGATGTGCAGCTCGGAACCCGGCCACGCCGCGTGCAGCTCCCACGCGTTGGCCACCGGGCACACCACGTCGTAGCGCCCGTGGACGATCACGCCGGGGAGGTGGGCGATGCGGTCCATCCGGTCGAGGATCGCCCGACCGGTCAGGAACGCGTCGTTGACGAAGTAATGGTTCTCGATGCGCGCGAACGCCAGCGCGAACCGGTCCGGATCCCCGCCCTTGCCGACCGTGCGGGGCAGCAGGGTGGACGTGGACGTCTCCCACGTCGTCCACGCCCGGGCGGCCTCCAGCTCGAGCCCCGGATCGCCGCAGTGCAGGAGACGGTGGTAGGCCGCGACGTGGTCGTAACCGGGCCCGTGGACGGCCTCGGCGCCGTCGGCGGCGACGAGCGGCGCGAGGTAGCCCTCCCACACATCCGGGAACAGGTGCGCGGCACCGCCTCGGTAGAACCAGTCGATCTCGCTCGGGCGGCACAGGAAGATCCCGCGCAGCACCAGGCCGCGGACCCGGTCGGGGTGCTGCTGGGCGTACGCGAGCGCGAGCGTCGAGCCCCACGAGCCGCCGAACACCAGCCAGCGGTCGACGCCCAGCGCCTCACGCAGCCGCTCGAGGTCAGCCACCAGGTGCCACGTCGTGTTGACGGACAGGTCCGCGCCGTCGGCCACGTGCGGCGTGCTGCGCCCGCACCCGCGCTGGTCCACCAGGATGATCCTGTAGACGGCCGGGTCGAACATGCGGCGGTGCGCGGGGTCGGTGCCCCCGCCCGGCCCGCCGTGGACGAAGAGCACGGGAGCGCCGTCCGGGTTGCCGGAGCACTCCCAGTACAGACGCTGTCCGTCGCCCACGTCGAGCAAGCCCGTCTCGTACGGGTCGATCTCCGGGTACGGGGCGCGGCGCGCGCCGCCCCGGTCGGTGCCGATCGCGGGGGCTCCCACGATCAGAAAGAGTGCTCGGCGCCGGGGAAGGCCCGCGAACGGACCTCCGTGCCGTACTCGCGGGCGGCCTCGCGCAGCGTGTCGGCCAGCTCGGCGTAGCGCTTGACGAACTTGGCGGTCCGGCCGGTGCTGTGGCCGGCCATGTCCTGCCAGACGAGGACCTGGGCGTCGCAACCGTTGCCGGCGCCGATCCCCACGGTCGGGATCTCCAACTCCGCGGTGACCTCGCGGGCGAGGTCGGCCGGCACCATCTCCATGACCACGGAGAACGCGCCGGCCTCCTGGACGGCACGGGCGTCGGCGCGCAGCTGCTCGGCGGCGTCCCCGCGGCCCTGGACGCGGAACCCGCCGAGCCCGTTGACGGACTGCGGGGTGAAGCCGACGTGGGCCATCACGGGGATGCCGGCGTCGACGATCGCGCGGATCTGCGGCGCCATCCGCACGCCGCCCTCGAGCTTGACCGCCTGGGCACCGCCCTCCTTGAGCATGCGGGTCGCCGCGGCCACGGCCTGGGTGGGCGAGGCCTCGTAGCTGCCGAACACCAGGTCCGCCACGACCAGCGCCTTGGGCGCGCCCCGGGTGACGGCACGGACGAGCGGGATCATCTCGTCCTCCGTCACCGGGACGGTCGTGTCGTAGCCGTAGACCACGTTGGCCGCGGAGTCACCCACCAGCAGGACGGGGATCCCCGCCTCCTGGAACAGGCGCGCGGAGACGAAGTCATAGGCGGTGAGCATCGGCCACGGCTCGCCGGCGGCCTTGAGTTCGGCGAGGTGGTGCAGGCGCGTGACCCGCGTCAGGCCCTCCTTCCCGCCGGTGCCTGTCGGCGTCTGCCCGGGGGCGGCGCCGGAGCCGTAGACCGGGGTGTCGGGGGTGTCGCTCATGAGGTGTGTGGCCTTCCTTCGGTGCCTCGAGGCCGGCCGGGGCCGGTCCCCGGGTGGGACAGGGGGGCGGTGACGTCTCGCGCGGCGGCCGCCGCGCGGTGTCGCGGTCGAGTCTGCCACGAGCAGTCACCCGGGGTCGGCCCGCGTCTGTCCGAGGGGATGACTCACGCCCGTCACACGGCAGGCACTAGGTTGGAGACATGAACCGCCAGCAGGAGTACGTTCTCAGGACCCTCGAGGAACGCGACATCCGGTTCGTCCGGCTCTGGTTCACGGACGTGCTCGGCACCTTGAAATCCGTGGCAGTGGCGCCGGCCGAGCTCGAGGGGGCCTTCGGCGAGGGCATCGGCTTCGACGGCTCCGCGATCGAGGGGTTCTCCCGCGTGTCCGAGGCGGACACGGTCGCCAAGCCGGACCCGTCGACCTTCCAGGTCCTGCCGTGGGCGCACGCCGACGGCGGCCAGCACTCGGCGCGCATCTTCTGCGACATCTACAACCCGGACGGCAGCCCGAGCTGGGCCGACCCGCGCCACGTGCTGCGGCGCCAGCTCAACAAGGCCGCCGACCTCGGCTTCTCCTGCTACGTGCACCCGGAGATCGAGTTCTTCCTGTTCAAGGACCTCGACACCAACGGTGCCGAGCCGGTGCCCACGGACAACGGCGGCTACTTCGACCAGGCCGTGCACGACACCGCCCCGCACTTCCGGCGCCACGCCATCGAGGCGCTCGAGGCCATGGGCATCTCGGTGGAGTTCTCCCACCACGAGGGCGCGCCGGGGCAGCAGGAGATCGACCTGCGCTACGCCGACGCCCTGAGCATGGCGGACAACATCATGACGTTCCGCTACATCGTCAAGGAGGTGGCCATGAACAACGGGGTGTGGGCGTCGTTCATGCCCAAGCCCCTGCGCGATCACCCCGGCTCGGCCATGCACACCCACATGAGCCTGTTCGAGGGCGACTCCAACGCGTTCCACGACCCGGACGACGAGTACCAGCTGTCGGGTACCGCCAAGTCGTTCGTCGCCGGCATCCTCACGCACGCGCCCGAGTTCTCGGCCGTGACCAACCAGTGGGTCAACTCCTACAAGCGACTCATCGGTGGCGGCGAGGCGCCCACTGCGGCCACGTGGGGCCGCGCCAACCGTTCGGCACTGGTGCGGGTGCCCATGTACACGCCCAACAAGGCGTCCTCCCGCCGCATCGAGGTCCGCAGCCCGGACTCGGCGTGCAACCCGTACCTGGCGTTCGCGGTGATGTTCGCCGCCGGCATCAAGGGCGTCCAGGAGGGCTACGAACTGCCGCCGGAGTCCGAGGACGACGTGTGGACCATGAGCCGCCGTGAGCGCCGCGCGATGGGCTACACCGACCTGCCGGGCAGCCTCGAGCAGGCGCTGGACGCGATGGAGGAGTCGGAGCTGGTCGCCGAGGCGCTCGGCGAGCACGTCTACGAGTTCTTCCTGCGGAACAAGCGCCGTGAGTGGCGCGAGTACCGGACCGACGTGACCCCGTACGAACTGCGCAACTACCTCAACCTGTGACCGGCGGCGGCATCGTGAGCAGGGACTCGTCCCGCCCGAGGTTGCCGAGCCCCGGGCGGCTCGGCCTGCTCGACGACCGTGCCGCCGACTGGCTTGACTATCTGGGGTGGGACGACGACGACGCGGTGCCGGTGCTGTGGGCGCTGTCCCGGGCCCCGGACCCCGATCTGGCGCTGGGTGCGCTCGTGCGGTTGCGCGAGTCGCTCGTCGCCGCGGGCGACGGCGCGGCCGCGGGCGACGGTGCCGCGGCCGCGGGCACAGGGTCGGGCGCGGACGCGTTGGACTCCGCCCTGCGCTCGGACCCCCGCCTGCGTGCGCGGTTGTTCGGCCTGCTGGGGTCGTCGAGCGCGCTGGGGGACCACCTCGTCGCCGAGCCGACCCGCTGGACCCTCCTGCGCGCCGATCTGCCCTCGCCGCAGGAGGTCGCGGCGGCCATGCTCGGTGCGGTCGAGGCCGTGCCCGAGGACCCGGTGGAGGGCGCGCCCGAGCCGACCCAGCGCGACGACCTGTGCGCGGCGGGGACCTACCGCGCCGGGATCACCGGCGGCGCGGCCGTGAAGGTGCTGCGCACGGCCTACCGTGACCAGGTGGCGCTGCTGGCCGCCCACGACGTGGCGGCGGCGGTGGAGGACGACGAGCCGCGACTGGCGTTCGCCGAGGTGGGGCGGCGGCTGTCCGACCTCGCCGACGCGGCCCTGACCGCGGCGCTCGCCGTGGCCGTGGCCACCGTCTACCCGGGCGGACCGATGCCGTCGCGGCTGGGCGTGGTCGCGATGGGCAAGGGCGGCGCGCGCGAGCTCAACTACATCTCCGACGTCGACGTGATCTTCGTGGCGGAGCCCGCCGACGCCAAGACGGGTCGCGTGGCGGGGGAGATGATGCGCATCGGGTCGATGGCGTTCTTCGAGGTGGACGCCGCCCTGCGTCCCGAGGGCAAGTCCGGTGAGCTGGTGCGCACGGTCGACTCGCACGCGGCCTACTACAGGCGTTGGGCCAAGACCTGGGAGTTCCAGGCGCTCCTCAAGGCCCGCCCCATGACCGGTGACATGGCGCTGGCCACCGAGTACCACGACATCGTCCACCCCATGGTGTGGACCGCCGCCGAGCGCGACGACTTCGTCCACGACGTCCAGGCGATGCGCCGCAGGGTCGAGGAGAACGTGCCCGAGGCGCTGCGGGAGCGCGAGCTCAAGCTGGGCCGCGGGGGACTGCGCGACGTGGAGTTCGCGGTCCAGTTGCTGCAGATGGTCCACGGCCGCACGGACGAGGACCTACGCGTGACCAGCACTGTCGACGCGCTGGCCGCACTGCGGGACGGCGGATACATCGCGCGCGAGGACGGCGCCGAGCTGGTCGCGGCGTACGAATTCCTGCGCCTGCTCGAGCACCGCCTGCAACTCCAGCGGTACAAGCGCACCCACCTGCTCCCGGAGGACGACGACGAGGAGGCGTACCGCTGGCTGGCCCGCGCGGCGCACATCCGGCCGAACGGGCCGAACGACGCCTCCCAGGTGCTGCGGCAGAGCCTGCGTCAGCTGCGCCGCCGGGTGCGCCGCCTGCACTCGAAGCTGTTCTACCGTCCGCTGCTCGACTCGATCGCGTCCTACGACGCCGAGGCGCTCTCGCTCAGCCCTCAGGCGATGGAGCGACAGCTGGCAGCGCTCGGGTTCGCCGCCCCGCGCAACGCGCTCGGGCACCTGCGGGCGCTCGCGGGGCAGAGCAGCCGCCGGGGCCGGATCCAGGCGCTGCTGCTGCCGACCTTCATGGAGTGGCTGGCCGACACGCCGGACCCGGACGCGGGGCTGCTGGCCTACCGCCGGCTGTGTGAGGAGAACGAGGAGGTCACCTGGTTCCTGCGCACGCTGCGGGACGACAGCATCGTGGCCCGCCGCCTCGTCCGGGTGCTGGGCACGTCGGCGTTCGTCGCGGGATTGCTCATGCGGAACCCGGAGGTCATCCCCGACCTCACCGACGGCGCGGAGGGGCCCCTGCTGGTCGCGTCCAAGGTCTCGGACATCGCCTCGGCACTCACGGCGTCCGCGGCCCGGCACCCGACGCCGGAGCGGGTCATCGCCGCCGCCCGGTCACTGCGGCGCGCGGAGCTGGCGCGGATCGGCGCCGCCGACGTGCTGGGCATGATCTCCGTGCCCGACGTCGGCAGGCGCCTGACGGCCGTGTGGCGTGCGGTGCTCGAGGCGGCACTCGCCGCCGTGGTGCGCGACATGATGCCCACCGACGGCCGCGCGCCGGCCCGGATCGCCTACATCGGGATGGGCAGACTCGGCGGGGACGAGTTGTCCTACGGCTCGGACGCGGACGTGATGATCGTGTGCGAGCCCACCGACGGCACGGGTGAGGACGAGGCGGTCCGGTGGGCCACGCAGGTGGCCGAACGGGTGGGCAGGCTGCTGTCCTCGCCGTCGTCGGACCCCCCACTCGACCTGGACGCCGACCTGCGCCCCGAGGGGCGCAACGGCCCCCTCGTGCGGACCCTGGCCTCCTACCGCGCCTACTACTCCACCTGGGCCGACACCTGGGAGCTGCAGGCGCTCCTGCGGGCGT
>NZ_JAHBAV010000348.1 GCF_018390595.1 Dietzia massiliensis | reverse complement strand
GAACCTGGCCACTCCGGCGCCGGCGCCCGCGACCGCGTATGGCGAATGGCAGGGCGGTTGGGTCACCTTCGACGGGATGCGCCTGCAGGTGGGAGCCGCGCGGGCCGACCCCGGCCCCTTCGTCAACGGCAACGGACCGGAGCTGGCGAATGGGGATTCGCTGTCGTTCGGCGACTATCGGTGCCGCGCGGACCAAGCCGGCCTGTATTGCGTGAACTACGCGCATCAGTCGGCGGCGCGTTTTGCGCCCGCGGGCATTCAGCCGTTCGGCTGCCTGAAGTCGGTGCCGCCGCCCGACGGGGTCGGCGCGGCGTTCAGCTGCTGAGGATTTCAT
>NZ_JAHBAV010000347.1 GCF_018390595.1 Dietzia massiliensis | reverse complement strand
AAGTCAACCGCAGCCTTGAGGTAGCCGCCAGGATTTCCCAAGTCGTGTCGAGATCCGCGGTGCACGACCACATGCACCGGGTGGCCCTCCGCGATCAGCAGGGCGATCCCGTCGGTGAGTTGCACTTCGCCACCGGCCCCGCGCTCGGTGCGGCGCAACGCGTCAAAGATGGCGCGGTCGAGCACATATCGGCCCGCCGCGGCGAACAGCGACGGCGCGTCCTCGGCCTTGGGCTTCTCGACCATGCTCTTGACCCGGAGCACGTCGGGGCTCTCATCGTCGGGCACCGGCTCGACGTCGAAAACGCCGTAGGCGCTGATCTCTTCGGGGGTGA
>NZ_JAHBAV010000346.1 GCF_018390595.1 Dietzia massiliensis | reverse complement strand
CGTCCCGCACGGCAACACCAGGGTGGCGCGCCGGTGGCCGTCGGCGAACAGCTCAAGCAGCCTGTCGCGGCTAGCGACTTGATAGTCACGCAAGAGCATGGATCGAGTCTTCCGGTTCCTCGACACTGCGATGGACGCACAGTGGTGCTTGCGCAAGGCTATACCAACGCATTAACGTCCGTATCGCATACGTCACTTGAGCGACACCGAACCTAACAGGCGGGACTGTCGGTATGGGTTTCTCGTTGGTCAGCGATCCCTGGATCCCAGTCCTGACCGATGCGGGAATGGACACCCGGGGACTGGCCGATGCGTTCGCCCCCGATGTCATCAC
>NZ_JAHBAV010000345.1 GCF_018390595.1 Dietzia massiliensis | reverse complement strand
GGTAAAAAATGAAAGGACTAACAAGATTTGTTTCTGTTTTTGCAATTGCAGCTATGACAGTATCTTTAGTAGGATGCGGTGGCGGAAATAGTGAAAGCAGTGATGAAAAGGTATTTCGTTTTGGACAATCTAATCCAAAAGTTGGATTAGATATGCAAACAAATTCTAATTCAGGAGCATCATCAGTTGCTGATAATGTTGTTGAAAGTTTGATGCGTTGGAATGACGATAATGAAGAAGAATGTGTGTTGATTACGGATTTTCCAACGGTATCAGAAGATGGATTAACTTATTCTTTTGAATTAAAAGAAGATGTTAAGTTTAGTGATGGAAC
>NZ_JAHBAV010000344.1 GCF_018390595.1 Dietzia massiliensis | reverse complement strand
GTCGGGCTGTTCGGTTCGGCCAAGCTGCCCGACATCGACGGCCTGACGGGGTTCGCCGGACCGGTGCTGCATACCGCGCAGTGGGATCACCAGCTCGACCTGGCGGGGCGCGACGTGGCGGTGATCGGGACGGGCGCCAGCGGGGTGCAGTTGGTGCCGGAGCTGGCGAAGACCGCCGGACACGTCACGGTCTTTCAGCGGACCCCGCCGTGGATGGTGCCCAAGGACGACCGCCCGTACAGCGCAAGCGAATTGGCGCGGTTCAGGCGCAGCCCGGTCGCGCTGCGCCGCACCCGGTGGGAGATCTGGAAATTCCAGCACGACAACACTGCGACG
>NZ_JAHBAV010000343.1 GCF_018390595.1 Dietzia massiliensis | reverse complement strand
GCAGGCAGCTGCGGATGGCCTTGGCGCCGGTCGCGGCGGCCAACAGCGGCGGATGGGGGCGCTGCATCGGCTTTGGGTTCGACCAGACGGGGTCGAAATCGATGAAATCCCCGTGGTATTCGGCCTCGTCGTCGCTCCACAGCCTCCGAAGCGCGCCTACGGTGTCGCCGAGCAACCGGTAGCGGTCGGCCCACGCAATGGCGGGCCGAGCGACCTCGAGTTCGGCGCGAAACCCCACCCCCACACCCAACATCAACCGCCCGGCGCTGACCTGGTCGAGCGTCGCGACCTCCTTGGCCAGGGTGAACAACTCGCGTTCCAACGGAAGGACGACCG
>NZ_JAHBAV010000342.1 GCF_018390595.1 Dietzia massiliensis | reverse complement strand
CCCAGGGCGTGGCTGAACACGCTGGAGCCGTCGGGCTGGCGCCAGGTGGCCAGCAGCCAGCCCAGGTCCAGCAGCGGATCGCCGATCGTGCACATCTCCCAGTCGACGATCGCGACCACCTCCGGCCCCGTGCGCGAGAACATCACGTTGGCCGCGTGGTAGTCGCCGTGCATGATGCCCGGCGTCCAGTGCGCCGGCCGGTGCCGGTCCAACCAGGTCGACACCTCCTCGATGCCGGGGATCTGCGGCCCGGGATAACCCTCGTAGTCGTTGTAGGACTCGAGCTCGGAAAGCCAGCGCGGCCCCTGGCGCTCCAAAAAGCCCTCCGGCTTACCG
>NZ_JAHBAV010000003.1 GCF_018390595.1 Dietzia massiliensis | reverse complement strand
GGATCCGGGAGGGGGTGGGGCAGGCCGGGCCGGCGCCCCGGGCAGGCCGGCCCGGCTCAGGCCTCCGCGTCAGGGCGGTCGAGGCGATCGAGGTAGCGCAGCGCCACCGTGGTCGACTGCTCGGCCACCTTGAGCAGGAACGGCGTCACGTCGCGGTAGATGTGCTGCGTGATCGCCTCGGCGGAGGCGTCGCGGCCCAGCTCGGCCCGCGCGGCGACGATCTGCTCGAGCCGGTCGCGCCGGTGCTGCCCGAGGACCTGCGCGGCGCGGCCGGTGTTCTCGACGTCGGGCCCGTGGCCGGGGATGCCGATCACACCGTCGGCCCGCGCGGCGAGCAGGTCCATGCTGCCCAGGTAGTCGCCGAGATCGCCGTCGGTCGAGTCGAGCACGGTCGAATCCCTGCCGAGGATCGTGTCACCGAGGACCACGCAGTCCGGCCGGGCCGTGAACCCGGCGCCGGCGGGCCGCACCTCGAGGCTGACCGAATCGGCCGTGTGCCCCGGCGTGCCCAACACGGTGATGTCCAGTCCGGCGGCGTGGATCACCTCGTCGTCGTCGCCGTCCGTCACCAACGGTGCGGCGTCGCGACAGAACCGTTCATCGACGGCCCGTACGGGGGCGGTGGTGAAGGCGCGCAGGTGATCGATGCCGTCGGTGTGGTCACCGTGGCGATGGGTGACGACGACGAGCTCGATCTCCCCCACGATCGCCGCGATCCGCTCGGCGTGCGCGCGGTCGTCGGGCCCGGGATCCACCACCACGCAGGTGGGCGACCCGGGGGCCCGCAGGACGACCGTGTTGGTCCCCTCGAAGGTCATCTCGGAGGGGTTGTCGCAGAGGATGACCCCGGACAGGTCCGTGACGGGCCGGAGCGTCTCGTACGCCGGGAAGCTGATCGGGGTCAGTCCTGCTGTCATGGCGGCTAGACCTCGACCTCGACGACCAGCTCGACCTCGACGGGCGCGTCGAGCGGCAGCTCGGAGACGCCGACGGCGGAGCGGGCGTGGACGCCGGCGTCGCCGAAGAGCTCACCGAGGACGTCGGACGCACCGTTGACCACCGCGGGCTGCCCGTGGAAGCCGGGCGCCGAGGCGACGAAGCCGACGACCTTGACGATCTTCACCACGGCGTCGATGCCCACGAGCGCGTCGACGGCGGCCAGCGCGTTGAGTGCGCACGTCCGGGCCAGGTCGGCGGCCTGCTCGGGGTCGACCTCGGCCCCCACCTTGCCGGTGGCGGCCAGCGTGCCGTCGACCATGGGCAGCTGGCCCGAGGTGTAGACGAACGTGCCCGCCCGGACGGCGGGGACGTAGTTGGCGACCGGCGGGACGACCGTCGGCAGCTCCACGCCGAGCTGCTCGAGCTTGCGGCTCCAGTAGCCCCCGGACTCGGCCTCGGGCATCAGAGCCGTCGCTTCATGTAGGCGACATGCTGCTCACCCGTCGGGCCGGGCAGCACGGAGACCAGCTCCCAGCCGTCGCTCCCCCACTGGTCGAGGATCTGCTTGGTGGCGTGCGTCAGCAGCGGCACGGTGACGTATTCGAACCGGTCGGTTCCGGTGGATTCGCTCATGGGCCCCACTCTAGGTAAGTGACGAGCGTCCCGCGCGCGGTGGTGTGAGCGCTTAGTGTGGGGCCATGCCGTCCACTGAGAACCCAGGTACGCGGTCGACACGGGCGACCATCGCCGATGCGCTGTCCACCGGATGGTCGGACAGGTCCGAGCGGGCCGAGTTGCACTACGTGTCCGGGAAGGGCGGGACGGGTAAGACGACGGTCGCCACCTCGCTCGCGCTGGCGCTCGCCTCGACCGGCAAGCGCGTCCTGTTGGTGGAGGTCGAGGAGCGCCAGGGGATCGCCCGGACCTTCGACCGCGAACCGCTGCCGTACAGCGAGGAGCTCGTCGCGCGGGTCGACGGAGGCGGCAAGGTGTTCGCGCTGGCCATCGACATCGAAGCGGCGATGCTCGACTACCTCGACACCTTCTACCGCCTCGGCGTTGTGGGCAAGGTGATGAAGTCGGTGGGCGCCATCGAGTTCGCCACCACGATCGCGCCCGGCCTCAAGGACGTGTTGCTCACCGGCAAGATCTACGAGGTCGTCACGCGCGAGCACGCCAAGCGCGAGGTCGTCTACGACGCGGTGGTCGTGGACGCGCCGCCCACCGGCCGGATCGGCAAGTTCCTCGACGTCACCACCGCGATGGCCGACCTCGCCGGCGGGGGCGGGCCCATCCGGCGCCAGGCCGAGGCCGTGTCCGAACTGGTGCACTCGCCGAGGACGGTCGTGCACCTGGTGACGCTGCTGGAGCCCCTGCCCGTGCAGGAGACGCTCGAGGCGATCGATGAGCTCAAGAGCCACAGCCTGCGTGTCGGCCAGGTGATCATCAACCGCGCCGAGACGCGGCACCTGGACGACGAGGCGCTCGGGCGGATCGCCGAGGAGGACATCGACGCCGAGGCGGTGCGCGCCGGCCTCTCCGAGACCGCGGTGGAGGTCGACGACGAGGGCTTCGAGGGGCTGCTGGTGCAGGCCATCGAGCACGCCCGCGTCGCCCGCGGGCAGCTCCGGGCGGGCGAGACGCTGACGTCGGCAGCCTGCCCCACCCTCGTCCTGCCGGCCCTGCCCCACGGGGTGGAGGTCGCCGACCTGTACGACCTCGCCTCCGCCCTCGTCGACCAGGGAGTGCACTGACATGACACGTCGTCTCGACATCACGGCCATGCTCACCGACCCCGCCACCCGCGTTGTGGTGTGCACCGGCGCCGGCGGCGTGGGCAAGACCACCACCGCCGCCGCGGTCGCGCTGCGGGCCGCCGAACTCGGCCGCGACACGGTCGTGCTGACGATCGACCCGGCCCGCCGCCTCGCGCAGGCCCTCGGGATCGACGAGCTCTCCAACGAGCCCGCGCCCGTCGAACTGGGCGGCTCCGGGGCCGGTGGCGCAGGGGCGGCCGGAAGCGGGCCGGCCGGCAGTGCGTCGGCCGGCAGCGGCTCGCTCCACGCGATGATGCTCGACATGCGGCGCACGTTCGACGAGCTGGTCGTGGCCAACACCTCCGAGGAGAACGCGCGCGCCATCCTCGACAACCGCTTCTACAAGACCATGGTCACCTCGTTCGCGGGGACCCAGGAGTACATGGCCATGGAGAAGCTCGGGCAACTGCTCGACGACTCGGCGTGGGACCTCGTCGTCGTCGACACCCCTCCCTCGCGCAACGCCCTCGACTTCCTCGACGCCCCGCGCCGGCTCGGCGCGTTCCTCGACAGCCGACTCATGCGCCTGCTCTCGACTCCCGGGCGCGGGGTGGGGCGCCTCGTCTCCGGCGCGATGAGCACCGCCATGCGCGGGGTGTCGGCCGTGGTGGGCTCATCGATGCTCAAGGACGCCTCCGAGGTCGTGGTGGCACTGGACTCCACGTTCGGCGGCTTCACCACGCGCGCGGCCCGCACCCAGGCGATCCTGCGTCGCAAGGGCACCGAGTTCCTCGTGGTCTCCTCTGCTGAGCGCCCCGCGCTGCGCGAGGCCGCCTACTTCGCCGAGCGCCTGGCCGAGGAACGCATGCCGCTCGCGGGAGTCGTGGTGAACCGGACCCACCCGCGGCTGACCGACCTGAGCGCCGAGCAGGCCTGCGCGGCCGCCGACCGGCTGAGCGGCCGGAACGCGGAGGCCGAGGCGGTCCTGCGCATCCACGCCGACCGAGCCGGCACCGCCAAGCAGGAGCTGCGGCTGCTCGAGTCGTTCACCGACACGCATCCGGACGTACGGATCGTCGGCGTGCCGTCGCTGCCGTTCGAGATCTCCAACCTCGAGGCGCTGCGCTCGGTGGGCGACCAGCTCTGCGGCTGAGGCGTCGCCGGGCGGACCGATCGGCTCCGGCCGGGATGTGCGAACGCGGCCCGCAGGCGGATGCCGCGGGCCGCGTCGGGAAGCCGGTCGGGGTCTTACGGGCGACGACGCGAGGGGGCGTCGAAGCCCGGGCCGAGCTGACTCAGTAGGCGGCGGAGTGCCGCTCGATCTGCTGGGCGAAGAAATCGGCCCAGGACCGCACCTCGGGATGCTGCTTGAGCAGGGCACGCCGCTGACGCTCGGTCATCCCGCCCCACACGCCGAACTCGACGCGGTTGTCCAGCGCGTCCGCCCGGCACTGCAGGAGTACGGGGCAGTGGCGGCAGATGGAGGCGGCCTTGCGCTGAGCGGCCCCGCGGACGAACAGCTCGTCGGGATCGATGTCCTTGCAGCGGGCCTGGGCGACCCATTCCTGGCGCCCTTCCCCGATGATGACCTCCTCGGAACCGAGGGGATTGCTTGAGCCGGGGCGGACCCCGTTACCGGAGGAGCGGGTGGTCCCGGGGAGGGTAGCCGTCATCGAAAAACCCCTAGTCTGTGTGAAGGCGTGGGCGGGTTCACCGCACACGCCTCCGGCCTTCTGAGCCCGCCCGGCGCGGCGGGCCCACTGTGTACGCGATGCGCCCGCACCGGGGTCGGAGGAGTGCGACCCCATCTCGGTCCGGAACGTCCCGCGTTCCCCCATATTGTTACCGCAGTCACACAACAGAAGTAAAGAGTTGACACCGGAACCCCGCTCACGGGGTGGTCCGGCGATGTCTGTCACGTACTCTGGGCGCGTGTCGGCTATGAGTTCGCTGGGAAAGCTGGTCGCGACCTGTGTGGCGGCCGGGGTGGTGGCGGCGGGCTCGCTGTTCCCCATCGCGGGCGCGGCCGGTCTCGCGTCCAACAAGATGGCCGACTCCCTGGCCGGGACGTCCGCCGATCTCATCAAGGGCGACCTGCCCTCGATCTCGACGGTCACGGACGCCGGCGGGCAGCCCATCGCGTGGCTCTACGACCAGCAGCGTGTGTTGGTGCCCAGCGAGGAGATCTCGCCGCAGATGAAGCTCGCGATCATCGCCATCGAGGACCGACGATTCGCGGACCACAACGGCGTCGACTGGCGGGGCACCATCCGGGCGGCCCTGACCAACGCCACCTCCGGTGAGGTCGAGCAGGGCGCGTCGACCATCGACCAGCAGTTGGTCAAGAACTACCAGTTTCTCGTCTCCGCCGAGAACGACGCGGAACGTCGTGCCGCCGTGGAGACCACCCCCGCCCGCAAGATCAAAGAGATCCGGATGGCGCTGACCCTCGACGGGGAGCTGAGCAAGGACGAGATCCTCACCAAGTACCTCAATCTGGTCTCGTTCGGCAACGGCGCGTTCGGCGTCCAGACGGCCGCCCAGACGTACTTCGGGGTCGACGCCGCGGACCTGACGGTCCCGCAGGCGGCGATGCTCGCGGGCATGGTGCAGTCCACCAGCCGCTTCAACCCGTTCACCAATCCGGAGGACACGAAGCAGCGTCGCGACACGGTGATCGACACGATGGTCCAGACCGGGGCGATCACCCCCGCCGAGGGCGCGCAGTACATGGCCGAGCCGCTCGGGGTGCTCGAGCGGCCCAACTCCCTGCCCCGTGGGTGCATCACCGCAGGCGACAGCGGTTTCTTCTGCGACTACGTGCTGCAGTACCTCGACGAGAACGGGCTCAGCCGCGAGATGGTCGAGCAGGGCGGGTACACCATCCGCACGACGCTGGACTCGACCGTGCAGGACAACGTCCAGCGCGCCGTCGACACCTACGGCAACCCCACCGCCCAGGGCGTGGCCGAGGTGATGAGCGTCGTCCGGCCCGGCAAGGACGCCCACAAGGTCGTCGCCATGGCCTCCAGCCGCCAGTACGGTCTCGAGCTGGGCGACAGCCAGACCGTCCAACCTCAGCCGTTCTCACTGGTCGGCGACGGTGCGGGCTCGGTCTTCAAGGTCTTCACGGTCGCCGCGGCGATGGAGAAGGGCATGGGTACCTCCACCTCCCTGCCGGTGCCACGCCGCGTCCAGGTGGCGGGACTCGGCTCCGGCGGCGCCGCCGGCTGTCCGCCCGGTCAGTACTGCGTGGAGAACGCCGGCTCGTACCCCGGGTCGTTGCCGGTACCCGACGCGCTCGCCCAGTCCCCCAACACGACCTTCGTGAACCTCATCAAGGACGTCGGCGTGGCCCCGACGGTCGACATGGCCGTCCGGTTGGGCATGCGCTCCTACGATCGCAAGGGCACCGCGGCCGGCGGCGACTCGATCAGCGGCTTCATCAAGAAGAACAACCTCGGGTCGTTCACCCTCGGTCCCACCGCCGTCAACGCGCTGGAACTGTCCAACGTCGGTGCCACCCTCGCGTCCGGCGGCGTCTGGTGCCCTCCCAGCCCCATCGAGTCGATCACCGACCGGACCGGGAAACCTGTCGAGCTGAACGAGCCGGAGTGCGAGCAGGTGGTCGAGGAGGGGCTCGCGAACACCCTCGCCGTCGCCATGTCCAAGGACCACGTGGGCGCCGGCACGGCGGCCGGTGCCGCGGCGGGCGCGGGCTGGAACCGGCCCATGTCGGGCAAGACCGGTACCACCGAGGCCAACCGCTCGTCCGCGTTCCTCGGCTTCACCAACAACTACGCGGCGGCCGTCTACGCCTTCAACGACGGCACCACCACCACCGAGCTGTGCACCAGCCCCCTGCGGCAGTGCTCGTACGGCAACCTCTTCGGCGGCCTCGAGCCGGCGCAGACCTGGTTCTCGGCCTTCTCCCCGATCGCGGACATCTACGGCCCGGTCCGGTTGCCCGCGCCCGACCCCGCCTACGAGGCCGGGACCAGTGGCGAGAGCACCCCGGACGTGGAGGGCATGAGCCAGTCCGCCGCCACCTCCCTGCTCACCAACGCGGGCTTCACCGTCAACACCCAGTTCGTCTCCGGCACCGGCCGCCCGTACGGCACGGTCATCGGCCTCGACGGCGGCACCGGCATCCCCGGCTCCCAGGTGACCCTGCGCGTGTCCGACGGATCGGGCGGGGGCGGCGGGACCTCCGGCGCCTCGGGACAGGGTGCCACCGGACCCGGCGCCGCGGTCGGCGACCAGCCCCTGGTCCTCAACGTGCCCGGCCTGGCACCCATCACCATCTCGCCGCCGCGGTAGCCGCGCCACACGCGGGCTCGCTCCCGGCGGCCACACGCGGGCTCGCTCCCGGCGGCGACCCCGCGTGGCGTCGGTAGTCTGGGAAGATGCGTCGTCCCCCACGGAAAAACCAGGCTTCGCCGACCTCCCCCGCCCGTGCGGCCGCCGTCCTCGCCGGCGCGGCCGTGGCCGGGACCGTCTACGCCAGCGGCTGGGAGCGCAACGCCTTCACGCTGCGCCGCCACACCCTGCCCCTGCTCGCCCCGGGCTCCGAGCCACTGTCCATCCTCCACATCTCGGACCTGCACATGATGCCGGGCCAGAGGCGTAAGCAGCAGTTCGTCTCCTCGCTGGCCGAGCTGCGGCCGGACATGGTGGTCAACACCGGCGACAACCTCTCCAGTGACCGCGCCGTGCCCTCGGTGGTCCAGGCCCTCGGCCCGCTGCTCGACCGACCCGGCGCCTTCGTGTTCGGCTCCAACGACTACTTCGCGCCCGTACCCAAGAACCCGCTGTCCTACATCGGACTCGGCGCCAAGAAGCACTCCGCCGTGCCCCTGCCGTGGCGTGACCTCAAGGCCGCCTTCACCGAGCGCGGCTGGGTCGACGCCACCCACCGCCGCGCCGAGATCGCGGTGGACGGGCGGCGCGTGCTGGTGGCCGGCGTCGACGACCCCCACATCGGCCGCGACCGCTACGACGAGATCGCCGGACCCGCCGGGCCGGCGTTCGATCTGCGGCTCGGGCTGCTCCACTCGCCCGAGCCGCGCGTGCTGGACCGGTTCGACGCCGACGGGTACGACCTGGCGATGGCCGGACACACCCACGGTGGCCAGCTCTGCCTGCCCACCGGCGCGATCATCACCAACTGCGGCATCGACCGCTCGCGGGCCCAGGGCCTCTCCGCGTGGGGCCGGGACCTGGTCCTGCATGTGTCCGCCGGCCTCGGCACCTCGCCGTATGTGCCGATCCGCACGTTCTGCCGACCGGAGGCCACGCTGCTCGAACTGGTCGCCGTCCCCGGGGGTGGGGACGGCGGATCCGAGGTCCCGGTGACCCCGCAGCGGGAGAAGGTGCCCCTGCCCGCCTGACCCGGTTTCGCGATTCCGGCCACGGGGCGCTACAGTAATCCTCGTTGTCGACCGGGGTGTGGCGCAGCTTGGTAGCGCGCTTCGTTCGGGACGAAGAGGCCGTGGGTTCAAATCCCGCCACCCCGACAATGGGAGGGCCCGGATCACGTCAGTGGTCCGGGCCCTCCGCTCATTTCCGGCCGCGCGGCGGCGGTCTACCGGTGCACAGGGCGGACGACACTCCGTATTCTCGTGGCATGACCTCAGAGACCGACGTCCAGAACGCCGCCACTTCCGGGGATTCCGCGCCCGAGAACGGCGCGCCGGTGCACCCCGATTTCGGCCGCATCACCACCACCGGTGCCGGGGACCCGACCCTCGCCGCCGCACTGCAGAAGGTCCTCGACGGGACCTGGGCGGACGCGCGCGAGTTCACCCGCGACTCCATGACCCCGGACATGCTCAATCCGATCGGGCTGACCATGGAGGAGCACCGCGACCACGTCCTCGCCCAGCTCCAGCGGCTGGCGGACTCGGGGATGCCCAAGCTCGGCTTCCGCGAGGAGGACGGCGGCACGGGTGACACCGGCGGCGCGTTGACGTCGTTCGAGATGCTCGGGCACCTCGATCTGTCGCTGATGGTCAAGGCCGGCGTCCAGTGGGGCCTGTTCGGTGGCGCGATCGCCAACCTGGGCAACGCCGAGACGCGTAAGAAGTACCTGCCGGACGTCATGTCGCTGGACCTCCTGGGTTGTTTCGCCATGACCGAGATCGGTGGCGGCTCGGACGTGCAGAACCTCGAGACCACGGCGACGTACGACCGCGAGACCGGCGAGTTCGTCGTCAACACCCCCACCCCCAGCGCCGAGAAGGCGTACATCGGCAACGCGGCCCGCGACGGCCGGATGGCGGCGGTCTTCGCGCAGCTCATCACCCACGAGGACGGCGAGGAGCTACGCCACGGCGTGCACTGCCTGCTCGTGCCGATCCGGGACGAGTCGGGCAACGACCTGCCGGGCGTGAGGACCACCGACCACGGCCACAAGGGCGGCCTGCAGGGTGTGGACAACGGCCGCATCTGGTTCGACGATGTGCGCGTGCCCCGCGAGGCGCTGCTCGACCGCTTCGGCGCCGTCGACGCCAGCGGAAGGTACTCCTCCCCCATCGACTCGGTGGGGGCCCGGTTCTTCACCATGCTGGGCACGCTCATCCGCGGCCGCGTCTCCGTGGGGGCGGCCTCCGGCGCGGCGGCCCGGACCGCGTTGGCGATGGCCGTGCGGTACTCGCTGGTCCGCCGTCAGTTCGATCATCCGGAGACCGGCAAGGGGATCCCGCTGCTGGAGTACCGCGAGCATCAGCGTCGGCTGATGCCGCGGGTGGCGCGGGCGTTTGCCTACGCGTGCGCACAGAACGCGATCATCGCCGAGCTCGACGAGTTCGAGCGGAACCCTGAGGCGTTCGACGAGGTCAAGCGGCGTGAGATGGAGACCCACGCCGCGGGCATCAAGGCCACGGTCACCGCGTTCGCCAACGACACCATCGTCGAGGCCCGTCTCGCCTGTGGCGGCGCGGGGTACATGGCCGAGAACCGCATCACCGAGCTGCGCAAGGACTGCGACGTCTTCTCGACCTTCGAGGGCGACAACGTGGTGCTCACGCAGCTCGTCGGCAAGGAGCTGCTCACCGCCTACGCGTCCGAGTTCGGGAACATGGACCAGCGCGAGACGGTGGCGTTCGCGCTGGGCACAGCCGTGGACGTGGTGCAGGAGAAGGCCCGCGCCTCGACCCTGTGGCAGAAGCTCGTCGACGCGGTGACCGACCGCGAGCACACCGACCTGCTCGACCGCGGCAACCAGCTCGAGCTGCTCGTCGACCGCGAGGAGCACCTGCTGGAGACGGTCGCCCGCCGGCTGCGCAAGGCGCAGGGCGAGGACGGCTCGGCGGCGTTCAAGGTGTTCAACTCGGCGCAGGACCACCTGCTGCAGGCCGGCCGCGCGCACATGGACAGCTGGGTGTTCGCCCGCTTCGCCGAGGCCGTGGACGCGTGCGAGGACCCGGAGGCCAAGGAGGTCCTGGGGATGCTGTGCGACCTGTACGTGTTGGACATCGTCGACGCCGACAAGGGCTGGTTCCTCGAGCACAACCGTCTCACCACCGAGCGCACCAAGGCCGCCACCGCGGCGCGCAACCGCCTGTGCACGAAGCTCGCCGGTCGGGCGCGCACGCTGGTCGACGCGTTCGCGATCCCCGAGTTCGTGTTCGAGGTCCCCATGCTCACCGACGGCGGGGTCGACACGCTGACCGATGAGCCGGCGGACGAGCACGAGGTCGCGGGCCTGGCCGACTGACCTCGCGCGACCCCTTCATCGAGAAGAGCGTTCCGCACACGTTTCCCGAGAGGAAGGTGTGCGGAACGCTCTTCTCGTTGCGGCGGGCCCGGGGCCGCAGCGGCGCGGGACCTACCGGCGGTCCCGGGGCCGTCCGGCGAGGCGCACCGCCAGCAGCGAGCACACCGCGACGGCCGCCAGGACAGCCGCGCCGGTCCACGCCACTGACGCGGGGCCGGCCAGCAGCAGCGCGTCGAGCGCGGCGGTGGCCTGCCCCGTGGTGGTGGCGGAGGTCGCGGTGACGAGCGCGGAGGGCGCGCCGCCGGCGACCCACACCCACCACGCCGCGCCGGCCGCCGCGGCGGCGAGAAGGGTCGCCACGATCCGTCCGGGCCACGCGCCGAGCACCGCGACCAGTGCGCGCCACAGGGCGGAGGAGGCGACGACGACGAGGGCGACCACCGCCACGACCGCGGCCACCCCGGCCGCGGAGAGGCCGTCCGCGGTGGCCAGCGCCCACGCGGACAGGCCCGCCGTGAGCAGGGTCAGGGCCAGGACGGATTCGGCGCGCGACGAGCCGGGCCGGCGGACGAGCTGGACGAGCAGGGCCCCGAGGACCGCGGCGGCGGCGACGCCGAGGATCCCGGCGGAGGTGCGCCGCTGGGCGTCGTCGGCGGCCGCGGCTGCCGCCGGTGCGGCCTCGCCCTGTTCGGCGGCCAGCGCGCGCCCGGTCCTGCCGATGGCGTCCTGGGTGCGGCCGGCGGAGTCGGCGACGCTCGCCGCACCGTCGCGCAGCGCGTCGGCGCCGGTGGAGAGCTCGCCCGCCCCGGTGGCGAGTTCACGGGCGCCGCGCGTGGCCTGGTAGACGCCGTCGCGCAGGTCGGCGCCCGGCTGGGAGAGCTGGCGGGCGAGTTCGGCGGCGCCGGAGTCGAGACGGTCGAGGTTGCTCAGGGTGTTCTGGTCGAGACCCTGGGCGGAGAGCTGGTCGCGCAGGCCGATGAGCGCGTTGCGGGCCTGTACGACCTCGGGGGCGTCGCCCTCGAGTCGGGTCAGGGCGTCCTCGATGGCGGTGGAGACCTGACCCTGGATCACGGCGACCCCTCGGACGGCGCCGACGACCTGCCGGACCCCGCCGGCCACCTCGTCGGCGCCCGTGCCGGCCTGGCCCATGCCGGCCTGCAACTGCTCCATCCCGGCGGCGAGCTCGGCCGAGCCGTCGCGGAGCTGCCCGGCCCCGGCGGCGAGCTCGGCCGATCCGGAGCGGAGCTGCTCGGCCCCGGCGACGGTGAAGGACGAGTTGGCCGACGCCTCGGACAGCGCGGAGCGCAGGGGCCCGCCGGCCCCGGGGGCTGCCTCCTTCTGCTGGGGCGTCGGGCCGACCACCGCCCACAGCGCCGCGAGCACCAGTGGTGCGATGACGAGCACCAGGCCCGCGAGCCGGCGGAACGGACCCGGCCCGCGCGCAGGCCCGGTCGCGGGCGCGGGGGCGGGTACGGCCTCGGGCTCGGCGGCGCCGCCCGGCCCGCGCCCGTCGGCGGACGGGGGGTCACCGACCGGGGGGAGGACGTCGGTGTCCGCTGAGGGGCCGGAGGGGGAATCCGAGGTGGTCATGGCCGGATCGTAATCCGGTGGCGCGCGGGTTCCCGCAGGTCACTCGGCATGCCCCCGTATCGGTGTCCGAGGGGGTTGTTAGACTCTGCCCTGTCCCGCACCCCCGATCCGGGCACTCGTTCGCCCGCATCGCCGCACGCCACCGCACAGCGACCTCTACCGCGCCGCGCAGGAAGGAGCCATGAGCCCCGTCCTCGCGATCGCCTCGGCCGGCCTGGCTACGCTTCTCGCGTGGCCGCTCACGAGGTGGCTCGGGCGCGGTGCGGGATGGCCGCTCGCAGCGCTCTACCTCCTGGGCGCGTTCGCCCTCCTGTCGCCGCTCTCGCTGGCCCTGTCGGGGATGCCCACCGAGGTGGTGCGGATCCCCTGGGTGCCGGCCCGCCACTGGACCCTGGACCTGTTCGCCGATCCCACCGGACTGCTCTTCGCGATGCTCGCGCTGGTGATCGGCGCGGTGGTGTTGATCTATTCGTCGTCGTACCTGTCCGGTGGTGAGGCGAGCGGCGACGGCCGGGCACGGACGCGCGGCCCACAGCACTACGGCTTCTTCCAGCTCATGACGCTGTTCACGGTCTCGATGCTGGGACTCGTGCTCACCGACTCCATGGTGCTGCTATACGTGTGCTGGGAGCTCACCTCGCTGGCGTCGTTCGCGCTGATCGCCAACTCGGGCCGGCCCGCGTACTCCTCGGCCTTCCGCACGCTCACGGTGACGGTCGTCGGCGGTCTCGTGCTGCTGGGCGCGCTCGTGGCCATATGGATCCGTACCGGCACCACCTCGATCTCCGAGGCCCTGTCCCACGACGTCTGGTACACCGACCCCGGGTTCACCGCGGCCGTCGCCGCGGCCGTGGCGGTGGCCGCGTTCACCAAGTCCGCGCAGTTCCCGTTCCACTTCTGGCTGCCCGACGCCATGGCCGCCGCGACCCCCGTGAGCGCGTACCTGCACGCGGCCGCGGTCGTGAAGGCCGGCATCTTCCTGTTCATGCGGTTCTCCCCCGCCTTCCACGACGTCCCCGTCTGGAACGCCCTGCTCGTGTCCGTCGGCATGGGCACGGCCGTGATGGCGGCGGTGTTCGCACTGCAGAAGACCGACCTCAAGCAGCTCATGGCGTACTCCACCGTGAGCCAGCTGGGCTGGATCACCGCGGCGATCGGCGTAGGGACCCAGGAGTCGCTCGCCGCCGCCGCGCTGCACACCGTCGCCCACGCCCTGTTCAAGTCCGGCCTGTTCATGCTGGTCGGCGTGATCGACCACGAGGCCGGCGCGCGCGACATCCGCGACCTGGGCCCCCTGTGGCGGCGCATGCCGTGGGCGTTCGGCGCCACCGTGCTCGGCGCGGCCGCCATGGCCGCCGTCCCGCCGACCCTGGGCTTCGTGTCCAAGGAGTCCATGCTCATCGCGTTCGGCGACGTCGCCGGCGGGCAGCCCGTCGCGGTGACCGCGCTGCTCACCGCCGCGGTGATCGGGGCGATCCTCACCTTCCTCTACTGCGCGCGGATCGTCCTGGGCGGCTTCCTCGGCGCCTACCGCGACCCCTCCCGTCCCGCGAAGGACGTGGACGAGGTCCACGAGGCACCGGTTCGGTTATGGCTTCCCGCGGCCCTGCCCGCGGCGATCGGGCTGCCACTGTCACTGGTGGTGTGGGTCTTCGACGTACCGATGTCCGCGGTGGCGGAGGCCGCGGCCGGGCCGTTCGGCTGGCCGCCACACGAGCCGGGCGTCGGCGTCGTCTATGGCACCCCGCCCGCCGGGACGATCGACGATCTCACCCACGAGGCCCACTTCGTCCTGTGGCACGGGCTCACCCTCGAGGTCGGGCTCACCGCTCTGATCCTCGTGGTCGGCGCTTTGCTGGTGTGGCGCCGCCGCGCGGTCGACCGCCTGCTGGACCGAGAGCTGCTGCCGTTCACCGGCGCCTCCGTGCTGGAGTCCCTGACCTCCGCCGTCACCCGCGCCGGGCGCGCCCTCGTCCGGCCCACCGCGTCGGATTCGCCCGCCCGTCACGCCGGCGCGCTGCTGGCCGTCCTCACCGTCTACGCGGTCGGGATCGGCGGATGGGCACTGGCCACCGGCACGACGATCCCCCCGCGCGTCGGGGGACTCGACAGGTCGATCGACGTCGTCCTGCTCATCGTCGTGATCGTCGGCGTCCTCGGACTGTGCGCCGCCCACTCCCGGCTCGCCGCGGCCGTGCTGCTGTCCGCGGTCGGCATCGCCGTGACCATCCAGATCTTCGGACTCGGGGCACCCGATGTCGGCATGACCCAACTCCTGGTCGAGGCCCTCACCGTCATCATGTTCGTGCTGGTCCTTCGGCGCCTGCCCCGCGATTTCATCGCCGCCTCCCGCCCCCGGAACACCGCTGCCATCATCCTGGCCGTGCTCACCGGTGTCACGGCCACCATCGGTGTCCTCGTCTTCACCGGGCGCCGCGAGCGGTCCCCCGTCGGCATGTACCTGCTCGAGAACGGGCCGGAGATCACCGGCGGGAGCAACGTCGTCAACACCATCCTGGTGGAGTTCCGTGCGCTCGACACCTTCGGCGAGGTCGCCGTGCTCGGCGTCGCCGGCATCGCGATCCTCGGGGTCCTCGGCTCGGTGCGGGCCACCGCCCTGGCCATCGACCCGCCGCCCGCCGCCGACCCGCTACCGGGCACCGTGCAGAGCACCGGGACCGCGGCGGAGGCGCTGGAGGACGCCACCCGCAACACCGTGCCGCTGAAGTTGCTCGCCCGCGGCGTGACGCCGATCCTCGGCGTGGTCTCCGTGATGCTGCTGTGGCGCGGCCACAACGAGCCCGGCGGCGGATTCATCGCGGCCCTCGTCGCCGCGTGCGCGTTCGCGCTGATCTACCTCGCCCGCGAGTCGGACCGCCCGGTGAGCCGGCCGTCCACCCCGGTCGCGCTCATCGGCGGCGGACTCGTGATCGCGGGCCTCACCGGCATCGGCGGGTACGCGCTCGGGCAGTTCCTGCAGCCCGCCCACTGGTACGTGGCCGGGCAGCACCTGTCGAGCGCCCTCATCTTCGACCTCGGTGTCTTCGCCGGCGTCCTCGGCCTGGTCATGACCGCCTTCAACACGCTCGGCGCCGGGCGTGCGCCCATCGAGGTCGTACCAGGCCCGGACGAGCCGGACACCGGTCGGCGTTCGGGCGCGCGCGGGCGGCGGGCCCGGCGAAAGGCGGGGGTCGGCGCGGGCGTCGGCGCGGACGTCGATGGGGATCGCCGTGAGAGCCGCGACGCTGACGACGACGCCGGCCACGGCGCCGAGGAGGTCACCCCGTGACGATCGCGATCATGATCGGCGTCCTCACCGCGGGCGGCGTCTACCTGATGATGCAGCGCGGGATGGTCCGCGTCGTCTTCGGGCTCGCGCTCATCAGCCACGCCGTCAACCTCACCCTGCTCAGCGCCGGGGTCGCCGCGTGGCGCGCCGAGCCGCTGGAGGGCGTCAACGGACTCGATGTATCCGCCGACCCACTCCCCCAGGCCTTTGTCCTCACCGCGATCGTCATCACCCTCGCGGTGACGGTGTTCATGCTCTCCCTCGCCGTGGTGAGTCGTGACGACGACACCCACAACGTCCCGCCAACCGGTGAGGAGCCCGCGCCGTGACCGCCCTGCTGCTGCCGCTGCTGGCCGCCATCCCGGTGATGGCCGCCGCCGTGACCGCGATCCTGCCGTCGCGCACGGCCGGGCGACTCGTGGCCCTGGCCGTCCCTGCGGCCACCGCGGTCGCGGGTGTCGCGCTCCTTGTGCAGCACCGGTCCGAGCCCGTCGTCGCCGGCTCGGTCGGCGGATTCGTCCCCGGCGTGGCGATCCCCTTCGTCTCCGACTCCTTCACGGCGCTCATGCTGGTCACCACGGGCGTGGTCGCGCTGGCGTCGCTGATCTTCTGCGATCTCACCGGCGAGTTCGGCCGCAGCCGCTACTTCGCGCCGCTCGCCCTGCTGCTGCTGGCGGGCGCCAACGGCGCACTGCTCACCGGCGACCTGTTCAACCTCTTCGTCTTCGTCGAGGTCATGCTGCTGCCCTCGTACGCGCTCATCGCCATGACGGGCACCTGGCGCCGGCTCGGCGTGGGCCGCCTGTTCGTGGTGATCAACCTGCTGACCTCCACGCTCCTGCTCGTCGGCGTCGGCTTCGTCTACGCGTCCGCGGGCAGCGTCAACCTCGCCGTGCTCGCCGGAGCGGCACGCGAGGACGGCCGGGTCGGCGCCGCGCTGGGCGTCGTGCTCATGGCGCTGTGCATCAAGGCCGGCGCGGTCCCCGTCCACGGGTGGCTGCCCCGCGCCTACCCGGGCACCTCGTCCGGGGTCATGGCGCTGTTCTCCGCGCTGCACACCAAGGTCGCCCTGTACGCGATCATCCGCATCTGGTCGACCGCGTTCGATCTCGACCCGGCCTGGGGCAGGGTGCTGCTGGTGGTGGCTCTGGTGACCACCATGTGGGGAGCCGTCGCGTCCGCCTCCCCGGCCGGTGCCAGGGAGATCCTCGCCTGGCAGATGGTCTCCGGCGTCGGTGTCATCCTCGCCGCCCTCGCCGTCGCCCAGGCCCCCGGCGGCGCGATCGTCTACATGATCCACCACATGGTCACCATCGGCGCCCTCGTGATGCTGCTGGGCGCCGCCGAGCACGTGTACCGCAGCGGGCAGCTCGGCGGGCTCTCCGGCCTCTGGTACCGCGAGCGGCCGCTGGCGGTTCTGCTCGTGCTCGCGATCGCGGCCCTCGTCGGACTGCCCCCCACCTCGGGACTGATCGGCAAGCTCGAGGTCATCGACGCCGCCCTCGGGGCGGGCGGGGCGTGGGGCGTCGTCACCGTCGTCGTCGTCCTGGTCGCCTCGCTCATCGGCCTGATCGCCATGCTCCGGCTGTGGCGCGGCACAATGTGGGGCGGGAGTGACCACGACGAGGCGCGCCCGGCCCGCCGCGTTCCGACGAGGCTGCTCGTGCCCGGTGGCGCACTCGCCGCCGTCTCGGTGGCGCTGTTCCTCGGCTACGGGGCGGTCGCGCCCGAGGTGGACCGAGCGGTCGCCGGCCTCGTGGACACCGACGCGTACGTCGCGGCGGTTCTCGGCGGGCCGGACGCGATGACGGAGTCGACGATCGGGGGCCGCCCGTGATGCGTCGCGTGCTGCGGGCCCCGGTGGTCCTGGCCTGGCTGTTGTGGAACGTCGTCCTGTCGTCGTGGGCGCTGGCCAAGGAGGCCGTCACCCCCGGCCCCATCGGCACCCCGGTGCTGGTGCGGTACCCCATGCGCTGCCGCACCGACGTGGAGATCACCGCGCTGGCGTGGGCCATCACCGTCACGCCGGGGACGCTCGTGACGGTCATCGGCGACGACGAGATGTGGGTCCACGTGGTGCTGGGCGGTCCACGGGAGGAGATGATCGAGTTGCTCGGTCAGACGGAGAACCGGGTGCTGTCCGTCCTGCGAGGTGATGACGCGTGAGTCCGCTCCTGACGATTCTCCTGGCGGTGTCGACCGTGATCGTCGTCGCGAGCATGGTGGTCGCGGTCGTCCGGGCCGTGCGTGGGCCCGGAGACGCCAACCGCGCCGTCATGGCCGATCTGAGCTACTTCTGCGCGGTGGCGCTGTTCGTGCTGTTCGTGATCCGCCAGGGATCCGCGGTGGCGCTGGACGTCGTGATGCTCGGCTCTCTCATCGGGATCCTCTCGACCGTCGCGCTCGCGCGGTTGCTCTCACGGGGACAGCGGTGACGGCGATGGACACCTCGATGCTCACGGACCTGCTGATCGGCGTCCTGGCGCTGCTCGGATCACTGTGCTTCCTGGTGGCCGCGGTGACCATGTCCCGTGCCGGCGACGCGCTCACCCGGATCAACATCCTGTCCGTGGCGACCGGCCTGGGCATGATGCTGTTCATCCTGTCCGCGTACGTTCACGAGCTGACCACCGGGTTCACCTGGATGGCGACTCTCATGGCACTGGTGGCGCTCGGCGCGACGGTGGTCGTCACCACGGTCGCCTCCATCACCCTCGCGCGCGCCGCCTACCGCGCCGACGGCCGACTCGACCCGCTGACCGCCTACGACGACATCGCCGACGAGGATTGATATGACCGGGCCGGAGGATGCGCGCTCGTCGTGGGCGATGTCCGACCGCGACCCGGCCGAAGCCGCACGACGGCTGGATTCACTCGTCGGCGCAGGTGACCTGCACGCCGCGGCGGCCATGGTGGAGGCCCTGCCGCCGTCACTGGTCGTGGACGTCCTCGAGCGCAGCGGCGCGAGGGACCGGGCCGTCGTCTTCCGGCTCCTGCCCAAGGGCACGGCCCTGGTGGTCTTCGAGGCGCTCGACCCGCCGCTGCAATCCGAGCTGATCCGGGACCTGCACGCGGAGCGGGTCAACCAGCTCTTCACCGACCTCGACCCCGACGACCGCGCCGGGCTCGTCGACGAGCTCCCCGCCCACGTCGCCACGCGGCTCCTGCGGGAGCTCGACCACGCCGAGCAGGCGCTCACCGCCGCGGTGCTCGACTACCCCACCGGCTCGGTGGGCCGGCGGATGAGCCCGGAGTTCGTCTCCACCCACCCCGACCTCACCGCCGGCGAGACCCTCGAGCGGGTCCGGCGACGGATCGACCAGGCGGAGACGATCTACGCGATCCCCGTCACCGACGACCAACGGCGACTAGTGGGGATCGTAGGACTGCGCGCGATCATGCGTGCGGAGCCGGGCACGCCCGTGCGGGAGCTCATGAACGAGGCGATCACCGCCCGCGCCAGCGAGTCCGCGGAGGCCGCCGCCCGCCGCTCCGCCGACGAGCGCCTCATCGTCCTGCCGGTCGTCGACGACGAGCACCGCCTGGTCGGGATCCTCACCTTCGACGACGCGCTGCGCATCCTCGAGGACGCCGAGACCGAGGACACCGCCCGCGCAGGTGGCTCCGAACCTCTCCGGCGCCCCTACCTCGCCACGCCCGTGCGGACGCTGGTGCGTTCCCGCGTCGTGTGGCTCCTCGTGCTGGCGTTCGGCGCCGCGCTGACGGTGCAGGTCCTCGAGGTGTTCGAGGCGACCATCGAGCAGGTGGTGGCGCTGTCGTTGTTCGTCCCGCTCATCATCGGCACCGGCGGCAACACCGGCAACCAGGCCGCCACCACCGTCACCCGTGCGCTCGCGCTCGGCGACGTGCGCCCACGCGACGCCCTGCGGGTGCTCAGCCAGGAGATCCGGGCCGGGTTCACGCTGGGCGTCATCCTCGGCGCCGTGGGCTCCGCGGTCACCGGGCTCGTCTACGACGCCGACCTCGGCCTGGTCATCGGGCTCACGCTACTGGCGCTGTGCACGATCGCGGCGACCGTCGGCGGGCTCATGCCGCTGCTCGCCCAGGCCGTCCGAGCGGACCCGGCCGTATTCTCCAATCCGTTCATCACGACCTTCGTCGACGCCACGGGGCTCGTCGTGTACTTCCTCATCGCGCGGGCGGTGCTGGGCCTGTAGCGGTGAACTGACCGGCTCCCCACGGTCAGCGACGGGAACCGACCGCGAGGTCCGCCCGGCCGCTAGTGTGACCCTCATCACCAGACCCCGGGTGACGGTCCGCCGCCAGAGGGTGCCCATGCCGCACGATGCCACCGACAATCTCATGCCCGAACTCGCCTGCTACGGCCTGGCCGGGCACAGCGCCGCGCCCGCGGACCTCCTCGCCGAGGCCGCCCGCGCCGAGGAGCTGGGGCTCGGCTCGATCCTGCTCTCGGAGCGGTTCGCGCTCAAGGGCGCGGCGGTGATGGCCGGCGCCGCCGTGGCCGCGACCAGCCGCATCGGCGTGGGCACCGCCGCTACCAACCACAACACCCGCCACCCGCTGGTCACCGCCACGATGGCCGCCACGCTGCACCGCATGTCCGGCGGCCGCTACGCGCTCGGGCTGGGGCGCGGGATCCCGATGCTGTTCGACATCATGGGCCTGCCGCACGTGACCTCCGCGCAGCTCGAGGACGCGATCGGCCTCTACCGGACGCTGTGGGCGGGCGGCGCGGTGGTCGGCCACGACGGACCCGCCGGCAGCTACCCGTACCTGGTGCAGGACTCCGCGTTCGCCGAGGACATCCCCGTGCTGCTCATGGCGATGGGCGACAACCAGCTGCGGCTGGCCGGGCGGATCGCCGACGGGGTCGTGCTCCACACCTTCATGTCCGATGCGGCGGTCGAGCGCTGCGTGCGTCTGGTGCGCGAGTCGGCCGAGCGGGCCGGTCGCGATCCCGCCGGCGTCCGCGTCTGGTCCGTGATGGCGACGATCGAGGACTCGCTCGACGAGGCGGCGCGACTGCGCAAGCTCGTCGGGCGGCTGGCCACCTACCTCACCGGCTACGGCGACGTCCTGGTCCGCGTCAACGACTGGGACCCGGCGGGGCTCGAGCGATTCCGCGCCGACGAACGACTGTCAGCACACTCCGGTGCGCTCGACGCGACCGACGACCTCGACCTGCTGCGCCACGCGTCCGACGTCCTGCCCGACGAGTGGCTCGCCACCGCCGCGGTGGGCAGCGCCGCACACTGCGCGGACCGGATCGACGGGCAGCTCGCGCTGGGCGCGGACTCGGTGGTGCTGCAAGGCGCCACGCCCGACGAGCTCGCCCCGGTGCTCGCCGAGTGGCGGCGTCGACGGGACCCCGATCGCTTCGCCCATCTCGACGCCAACCCTGGCCGGATCCGGTCGCGCCGAGACGCCAGCGCAGCGGACACGGCAGCGAACGCAGCAGAGGCCGCTGAGCGACCGGACACCGCCCGCCCACGAGAGGACCTGCCGTCATGACCAGCGTCGCGTCGAACCCCCGGGTGGCCTGCACGCCGGAGGAGGTGACGGCGCCGTGGCTGTCGGAGGCGCTCGGCACCGAGGTCCGGTCGGTGCGCACAGAGCTTGTGGGCACGGGCCAGATCGGCTGCTGCGTGCGCGCCCACGTCGACGGCGACGGGCTGCCACCGACGCTCTTCGTCAAGCTGCCGAATCCCGACGAGGGCATGCGCCCGCTGCTGCACGGCGTGTACCGGAGCGAGGTGCTGTTCTACCGTGACCTCGCGCCGACCGTCGCCGTCCGCGTGCCGCGGGCTCGGTTCGCGCAGCTCGGCGAGCGGGAGGGCGAGTTCACGCTGGTCCTGGACGACGTCTCACCGCTGGTGCAGGGCGACCAGCTCACCGGCCTGTCCATCGAACAGGCCGTGGACTGCGCGACCAACCTCGCGGGCCTGCACGGGCCGCGGTGGTGCGACCCCGAGCTGCGACGCGTCGAGGGCCTGTCGGTGCCGACGGTCGAGGACAACGTCACGCTGCAGGAGCTCGGCGGGCCGGCGGTGGAGGCGTTCCTCTCCGAGCTCGGGGGAGGGCTCGACGACGACGAGCGCCGCATCATGGCCGGGATCGCCCCGCTGATCGCACAGTGGGCCAGTGGGCGGGCCGAGCGGTTCGCTCTCCTGCACGCGGATTACCGGGCCGACAACATGCTGGTCGACCCGGTCGGGAGCCGTCCCTCGCTGGCGTGCGACTGGCAGACGCTGGCGGTGGGCCTGCCCGGTCGGGACCTGGGCGGCTTCCTCGGCTCGAGCCTCACGGTGGGCGACCGGCGGTCCGCGGAGCGCGAGATCGTCGCGGAGTACCACCGTGCGCTGTCGGGCCACGGGGTCACCGGGTACTCGGCGGACGAGTGCTGGAACGACTACGTGTACGGGCTGTTGCAGACGCCGGTGCTGGGGATCTTCGGGTGGATGTACGGCACGCGCACGCCCCGCGGGGACGAGATGTTCACCGTGCTCATGCGCCGGTCGTGCCGCGCGATCGCCGACCACGACGCGCTGGCGGTGGCCCGGTCCGGCTGACCCCGGGCGCCGCCGGGGTACGAGTCCACCTCGTCGTCGTCCCCGGCCGAAATGACGAAATACGCTACCCCGCCGCGGGATCCGCTACCCGTGTGAGGGGCGCGGATCCGTAGGCGGAGTAGCGGATCTCGTGGGCGGGAGGGTCAGGCCGAGCCGATCAGACCGACTGGGCCTGCCACATCCAGTGCAACTGCTCGAGCCGGGCGCTGATGCCGATGAGCAGGTCCTCGGTCACCGGGTCGTCGCCGACCTTGCCGATGTTGGCCCGAAGGCGCTTGATGGCCGCCTCGAGGGCCTCGGTCATGACCAGCACGACCTTGTCGTCTGAGGTGAACTCGGCCGAGACCTCGTCCAGCGCGCTGTTGGCCGCGACCGTCGCGGAGCGGCCGTCCGGGCTGACGCCGACGGCGGTGGCCCGCTCGGCGACCTCGTCGACGAAGGCGCGGGCGTCCGTCACGACCTCGTCGAGCGCGAGGTGGATGCTCCGGAAGCGCGGGCCGACGACGGACCAGTGCGCCTGCTTGGCGACGAGCGACAGGTCGATCAGGTCGACCAGCGACTCCTGCAGGGCGTTCGTCACCGCCTCCTGAGCCTCGGCGGGGACGAACGAGGTGAACAGAGCATTCGAATCAGCAGCCATCATGGCTCCCTTCTGACCCGGTTTCTCCGGGTCGTGGAAGTGAATCGGATCGTGCACTGGACGTTCCCAGTATGCCCGTTCTGTTGACTGCCGTCAGTCCTGCAGCCGGTGGTTGCCGCGCGGGCCGGCCTCGACGCCGGCCTTGACGGCCTGGCACAGGCCCTCGTCGACGGCGGCCCAGTAGGCGTAGACGCGATCGAGCAGCTCGGTCTCGTCCGGGTGGATCGCGGACACGTGGCCGGCGATGTTGGCCGCCAGTCGCTCGCGCTCCTCGTCGTTCATCACCTCGCGGTACAGGATCGTCGCCTGGACCTGGTCCGTGTCATCGGCATGGGGGGTGAGGTCACCGCGGAAGATCTCGGTGCCCTCGGCGTCCCAGGCGCCGAGGTCGTAGGCCTTGGCCGGATCGGCCGCCGGCCCGCCGAGCGAGTTGGGGTGGTACTCGGCCTGCGCGGGGTGCGGGAACTCGAACTGCATGGCGCCCTCCTTGGAGTAGGAGTTCACCTCCGAGAGCGGCCGGTTGACCGGGACCTGCTGGTAGTTGGCACCGATGCGGTAGCGCTGGATGTCCGGGTAGGCGAAGACGCGACCGAGCAGCATCTTGTCAGGCGAGAAGCCGATGCCCTTGACGATGTTGGTCGGCGCGAACGCGGCCTGCTCGATCTGCGCGTGGTGGTTCTGCGGGTTGCGGTTCAGCGTCATGGTGCCGACCTTGCGCAGCGGGTAGTCGCGCTGCGACCACGTCTTGGTCAGGTCGAACGGGTTGTACCGGTAGGTGGCCGCCTCGGCGACCGGCATGACCTGGACGTGCAGGTCCCAGGACGGGTAGTCACCGTTCTTGATGGCCTCGTAGAGGTCCTCACGGTGGTAGTCGGCGTTCTCGCCGGCCAACTTGTCGGCCTCGGCCTGGGTGAGGTTCTTGATGCCCTGGTTGGTCTTGAAGTGGAACTTGACCCAGTGGCGCACGCCCTCGGCGTTGATGAACTGGTAGGTGTGCGAGCCGAAGCCGTCCATGTGACGCCAGGTGGCGGGGATGCCGCGGTCGCCCATGAGCCAGGTGACCTGGTGCGTGGACTCGGGGCTCAGGGTCCAGAAGTCCCACTGCATGGCGTGGTTGCGCAGGCCCGAGGCGTTCTTCCGGCGCTGCGAGTGGATGAAGTCCGGGAACTTGATGGCGTCGCGGATGAAGAAGATCGGGGTGTTGTTGCCGACGAGGTCGTAGTTGCCCTCCTCGGTGTAGAACTTCAGGGCGAAGCCACGCGGGTCGCGCCAGGTGTCCGGGCTGCCCTTCTCACCGGCGACGGTGGAGAAGCGGGCCAGCATCGGCGTCTTGACGCCCTTCTGGAACAGGCCGGCGCAGGTGATGTCCGAGACGTCCTCGGTGGTCTCGAAGACGCCGAACGCGCCCGAGCCCTTGGCGTGGGGCAGACGCTCCGGGATGTTCTCGCGGTTGAAGTGGGCGAGCTTCTCGATGAGGTAGAAGTCGTGCAGCGCCTGCGGGCCGCTCTTGCCGACCTGGGCGCTGAACTCGTCGCTGGGGACGGGCTGGCCGCTGTCGGTGGTGGTGTGCGAGCCGGGCTGGAATTCGCGAACGCCGCGGTCGGCGGGGTGAACGGTCACGTCGTGATGCTCCTCGGATGAGTGGTGTGGAGTGGATGTGATCTGGGTCTCAGTCTTAGACGAGCGCGGACTGCTTCGCCCGACATTCGGGACATGTGCCCCAGTAGTTGACCTCTGCTTCGTCGATCCGGAAGCCGTGGTCACTGTCGGCGGAGAGGCAGGGTGCGTGCCCGACCGCGCATTCGACGTCCTCGATGCGCCCGCAGTGCCGGCACACGAGGTGGTGGTGGTTGTCCCCCGTGCGTCGCTCGTACCGCGCCGGCGAGCCGGCGGGTTCGATACGGCGCATGAGACCGACCTCGGTGCACACCCGCAGCGCGTCGTAGACGGTCTGCGTGGACACCGCGCCCAGTCGTTCCCGGACGAGGGAGGCGACGTCCTCCGCCGCGATATGGGGACGACCGGCGACGACGTCGAGGACCGCAAGGCGCGGCGAGGTGACCCTCAATCCGGCTTGTCGGAGCAGTGCTCCCTGTTCCTCTGCTGTCGTCATCGCACCCACCATAGCCCACTTTCTGGAACTAGTCCAGAAACAGAACTCCTCCCTTAAGTGAGGTCCTCGTATCGAACGACCGACGGGGGGCGGGCGGTCAGACGAGTGGGCCGGAGCCGCGCGCCCGAGGAGTGGGCCGGGGCCGGGCGGCGGACGACTAGGCTGACGGGTGACCCGAGAACGCGCAGGAGGACGCCATGACGGAGACCGCCACCGGACCGATCGTGTGCGGCTACGACGGCTCGCAGGACTCCCGTCGAGCCGTGACCTGGGCCGCCGCCCGGGCCCGCGAGCTGGGCACACCGCTCGAGGTGATCTCGGCCGACCGCGCCGTCGGTCGCGTGGTCGCCTTCGACGACACCGCCCGCGCGAACGTCGAGGGCGCGATGCGCGACCAGCTCGCCGATCTCGTCGCCGAGGTCCCCACCACGTACCGGGTGATCGCCGACAGCCCAGTCGGGGCACTGGTCGAGGCCGGCCGCAACGCGTCGGCGATCGTCGTGGGGAGCCGCGGACTCACCGTGCGTGAGGACTTCGCGATGGGCTCCACGTCCGCCGGGGTCGTCGAGCACGCGACCTGCCCGGTCATCGTCATCACTCCGCACGCGCCCGCTGACCCCACCGGGGGCCCGGTCGTGCTGGCCGCCGACGGCTCGGAGGCCAGCAGCGCGGCCGTCGCGTACGCGTTCGCCGAGGCCGAGCGCCGCGCGACCACCCTGCGGGCGGTCCACTCAGTGGAGGTGCCCCGGCTCCCGGGGGCGTCGCTGTTCGACCTCGATCGGCTGGCCGAGAGCGTGATCGCCGAGGATGAGAAAGAGGTCCTCGACTCCCTCGCCCCGCACGAGGCCCGCCATCCGGGCGTGGAGGTCGAGCTCATCCTCGTCGTCGGCGAGCCCGCCGTCACGATCGCTGACGAAGCCGCGGGCGCGTCGCTGCTGGTCACCGGCTCACGGGGCCACGGCGGCTTCGCCGGCCTGCTGCTGGGCTCGGTCAGCCGGCGGCTGCTACAGACGGCGCCGTGCCCGGTCGCGGTCGTCCGCCCCGCCGACTGACCCTTCGCGCGTCCGACCCCATGCCCTCCGCGACATCGGGTCCGGCTGGTCCTGCACGAGATCGGAACTCAGGCCGGCCCGATGCGCAGCATGCGGGTGAGCGCGGGCTGCCACATGATGCCCGGGGCGTCGCCGCGGGAGGCGATCGTGCCGGTCAGCTCCATCGGCTCGTCGAAGGGGGCGTGGCCGACGAAGGTCCGGGCGACCTCGCGGCCGGTCTCCACATCCGTCGAGGTGACATCGACCGGGCCGACCTTCTGCGCCGGCCCCTGATCGAGCGGCAGCCCCGCCGAGCCGGCCGCCGGGCCGAGCGCGTCCGGTCCCCCGTCGCGTCGCGGACCGTACGCCAGCGCGTGGATGAGCCCGTCACCCGTCGTCAGCTTGGGCAGGGACGCGGTGCGTGCGGTCGAGGTCCACGCGCGCGAGCAGCTCGGGCCCGGGTCCCCCGGCCCGTCGGGCCGCACGTCGATCTGGGTCATTCCGCCCGTGTACGGCGCCGACGCCGGCGCCGCGGGGCCGTCCACGGCGAACGGCGGGTACTCGAAGCCATAAGTGTTGACCAGCACCAACGCGTCCCCGGACGCGATGATCGAGTTCGCCGTGGCGGCGGGCCCGTCGATGAGGACACCGTCGGCGGCCACCGAGTCCGGCCGCACCGTGGTGGCGAACGCGGGCATCCGGCAGACCTCGGACCCGTCGTCCCGACGCAGGACGATCAGATCGGGGTGCTCGGCGTCGTCGGTGATCGCCACCAGCGAGTCATCGGGCCCGAAGTAAGTGGGCGTCGTCCCCGACCCGTGGGCCAGCAGGCCCGGTTTCCGCGCGGGCCCCACCTCGTAGCCGCGCCGCCAGCGCACGGTCGGCGTCCCGTCGACCGAGGTGTCGATCTCGTAGAGCGCGCGGGTGGTGATCACCGACGCGCCTCCCGGCCGGACGGTCAGCCCGTTCGAGATCTTCTCCCCTGCGGGCAGGGCGAGGTAGCGGAGCTCGTCGTCGTCGACACCGGCACCCTCCTCCGCGCCGACCGTCGCCGGGCCGCCGGCGTCACCGCCGCCACTCGCGCCGCGGGGCCGCACGGTTCCCACCACCCCGCCGGACGTCGCGAACCACACGCGGCCGTCGAAGGCGGGCATGAGGCCGGTGATCGCGTCCCCGTCGGGGACGGCCGGGGCGAGGTCGGCCAGGACGTCGACCGTCATGCGCCAGGAGCCGTCCGGCGCGCGATGATGCCCGACGGCGAGGAGCCGTCGGTCCCCGTCCGCGACCACCACCCGGTCCTGCGCGTCGAGGTACCCGTAGACCCAGCCGAGCAGCGCGCCCTTGGTCAGCTGCACCTCCGCCAGCACCGCCGCAGTGTCGGGATGGAAGAGCTTGACCGTCGGCGCGAGCGGGGTGGGCGGGGTGAGTCCCAGGTAGGCGGTGCACAGGGCGACGGGCATGCCGTCGGTGCCGACGAACACGGTGGAGCAGGTCGCTCCGGTGAGGCCCGAGGCGATCGCGGGGTGCGCGCCGGGGCCGCGGCCGGGCAGCGTGTCGGTGGAGGCGGCGTCGCCGTGGACGGTGGCTGTGCCGGCGGGGCCGAGGGCGGGCGGCGTAGCCGGCTGAGCGGCGGCCGCAGAGGGCAGCGCCGCGCTGATGCCCGCGGCGACCACCGCAGAGGAAAGGAAGACTGCGAGAGTCCGGGGCGACGCGTCCATGCCGAGATTCCACCACTCGGGGCGGTCCCGCCGCTGCGAGTTGGCTCGCCCGACTTTGCTCCCCCGATTTGGACGTAACCATGGCGGTAAATCGGGCCGGACGCCGCCATGGCTACGTCCATTTCCGCCATGAGTACGACCATCGGGGTGCGGGGGCCCGGGGAGTCGTCGTGAGACGATCTCACCAACGGTGGACGATGCGAAAGCAGACGCTGGACGGGCGCGCGCCGGCTCCGGTCCGACGCGGACGCCGGAGCGGCACTGATCAGGGGGTGGGCAGACACGAGCCCGGGCGCTACGGGCCACGCAGACCAGAAGGACGACGGGGGATATCGATGAGCGCACAAACCGGCCGGCTCGGCGCCACCCGGATCGTCGGCGAACTGCTGCTCACGGTGGGCGCGGTGCTGCTGCTCTTCCTGTTCTACGAGGCGTTCTGGAGCAATCTCGACTCACGGCGCCTGCAGAACGAGGCGACCGCCGGACTCGAGCAGCGATGGTCGAGCGGCCCGGTCTCAGAAGCCGCCGCTGACGCCGCGGGGATCGCCGAC
This sequence comes from Dietzia massiliensis, assembly GCF_018390595.1. Taxonomy (GTDB): domain Bacteria; phylum Actinomycetota; class Actinomycetes; order Mycobacteriales; family Mycobacteriaceae; genus Dietzia; species Dietzia massiliensis. The sequence continues at coordinate 84,551 of NZ_JAHBAV010000003.1, read as the reverse complement.
GAGTCCGCGGGCCCGGCAACTCGCGCGCCCGGTGGCGAACCGGTACCGCTGGCCGCTCCACCGTTGGGCGAGGCGTTCGCCCGCATCCACCTGCCGACGCTCGGTGACGACGCGGTCTACGCGGTGGTCGAGGGCGTCCGGGCCGAGGACCTGCGCACAGGGCCGGGACACTATCCCGGGACCCAGATGCCGGGCGAGGCGGGCAACGCGGCGCTGGCCGGTCACCGCAACGGTTCAGGCGCCGTGTTCGAGCGCCTCGACCGGTTGACCTCGTGCGAACCGATCGTCATCGAGACCGCCACGCAGTGGCTGACGTACCGGCTCCTGCCAGTAGAGGCCGGCGGCGCCGAACGCCTGGCCGCTGCGCAGGACTGCCTCACGCCGCAGCAGTCGGAGCGGATCGCGACCGGCGACTACGCCGACGTCCGGGGCGCGCACATCACCACACCGGAGGCGGTGGAGGTGATCGCGCCCGTGCCCGGACACAAAGGCGGGGCCGGCGCGGCGGGTGCGGCGGAGGAGACCGGCGCGACAGGTGGCGCCGACGGGGCAGCGCTCGAGCGGCTGCTCACCCTGACCACCTGCCACCCGATGTACTCGAACGCCGAGAGGCTGATCGTGCACGCCGTGCTCACCGAGACCACCGCCAAGGCCGACGGCCGCCCGGCCGCGTTGGAGGACTGACCGATGTATGCCTACCTGTGGCGATTCCTGCCCGGCCCGCGGCCGGTGAAGGCGCTGATCGCGCTTGCCCTGCTGGTGGCGGTCTTCCTGCTGCTCATGGAAGTGGTGTTCCCGTGGGTTTCGCAGCAGCTGCCGCACAACGACGTGACGGTATAGGCGCAACTCGCCGGGCACGCCGCCGGGCGATCAGAGGTGGACGGTCACGTCCGCGCCTGCGCGCAGCTTCTGCGACAGCTCCTCCATCGCGCCGGCCTCCTTCTGGACCCGCACCTGCTCGGAGACCTCGCCGCGCACCTGCTCCAGCGGCGGCAGTCCGCCACCACCGGCCGCACCGCCGCCGCCGGCCATCGCCTGCTGCTGACCGATCTGCTCGTAGGCGGCCTCGATCTCCGCGTCAGTCACCTCGAACTCGCCGAACTCGGACGTGATGAGCTTCTCGACACGCAGCTGCTTGTCGATCTGCTCCATCACCGCGTCGCGGTCGAGGCCCTGCTCCCCCATCGCCGCGATGAACTCGTCGGGGCTGACCTGGTTCGTCTCGGCGAACTCCTCGAGCTCCGCCTGAATCTCCTCGTCGGAGACCTCGATGCCCCGCTTCTCGGCCTCCTGGGTCAGCAGCTCGGTGCCGACCAGCCCGTCGGTGGTCAGCTTCTTGAGCTGCGCCTCGTCGACGGGCTGGCCCGTCATCTGCGCCTGCATGCCCATCTGCTTGTACCGGTTCTCGAACACCGACAGGAACTCGTCGCGCGAAATCTCCGTCCCGTTCACCTCGGCCACCGGGTCCGGGATGTCCGACGTATCGGGCCCGTCGGGCGACTGCTCGCCGCCCTGCTCCGGCCCGGCCGCCTGTCCGGACTGCTCGGCTGCTGCGGGCGCGGCCGTGGCGCCGCCCTCGTCGTCGTCGCCCCCGGCGCCGCACCCCGCGACCACCAGTGCGAGTCCCGCGGCGGCGACGGCCGCCCGCCATGTCCTCGAGCGCACTCGATCTCCTCACGTTGTTCGTGTGCGTGAAGACGCCGACGCTACACATCCGAGTTGAGCAGGAACTGTGCGCGCGGCGGGCGGCGCGGGGCCTCACCCGCGCCGCCCGCCACCTGGTGCGTCAGAACCGCAGGATCGCGCCCTCCGACACGTCCTGCGGCAGCGAGTCCACCACCATCACCGACCCCGACGTGGCCAGGACCTGGCCGATCGCCGAGTCCAAGTCGTCGGGGCCGTGGTCGGCGGCGCAGCGGCGGCGGGTGAGGATGAGCCGCTCGACCCGGGCCTCCTGCGCGGCGCGGAGGATATCCGAGCCGCCGCCGGCGATCGCCCGGCCGGCGCCGATCGCGTCCCCGAAGCGCTCGGCGTCGCGCTCGGCGAGACGGCCGAACGCGGGCTGCACGACCTTCCAGGCCCGCTCGTGCAGGTCCCCGGGCGACAGCGCATCGGGGTTGCCGGCCGCGACCTCGTCCACCAGGTTCTCGTAGTTCAGGAACTCGCGGAACCGCGGCATGTACTCGGCGACGGACGCCAACACGACGAGGCGGCGATCGTTGGGCTCGAGCACCTCCTCGACCCCGTGCGCGACCTGGCGCAGGAACTTCTCCAGTTGCACGTCGCCGACCTCGGCGCCGGTGCCGTGACTGTGCACGATTCCCCCACCCGCGGTGCTGCCCGCGTGTCCGGCGCCGGCCCCGGCGCTGAAGCGCTGCTGCTGGTGCGGCGGCGGCTGCGTGTCACCCGCCATGTCGTCGACCGACGAGGGGATCGAGCCCAGGTCGAGCTCGCGAATCGTCGACGCGGTTCCCTCGAGGAGCCGGACCTTGTTCTGGCTCACCGCGACCACCAGGAACGTGCGGTCGCCGACCGCTGCGGGCACGATCGGCCGGAGCGCGAACCGGTCGCTCACGTGGACCGCCTCCGGCAGGTCGGTGGTCAGGCGGTACGCGCGCCAGATGCCTTTGGCGGCGAACAGCGCGAGACCGTCGGCCATGGAATTCCAGTAGGGGTCGTCCTCGAGGAGCGTGACCAGCGGCCCGAGGATCTCGCCGGTCTCCTCCTCCGAGGCGCCGTGGGCGCGGAGCTGGGCCTCGGCCTCCTTGATGAGCGACTTGGCGCGGATGGGGTTCTCCCGGACCTCCGCGCCCCCGCGGGCCGTGGGCAGGAAGATGGACACGGCCCGGCCGGTGGTGCCGCCCAGCTCGGTGAGGTCGGCGTACGGGATGGGATCTGCTTCTGCGGTGCGCATTGGATCAGCCATGACCTGACGTTACCGACGACGCCTGTACGGGAGAAGGCTGTGACCGGGTTGTTGTGGGGCTGTGACAATCGGTGCGCGCCAGCGGGTGCCGGGTCCGGCCCCGGGGTGTGCGTCCACGCCGCGGTTACCATCGCGGGAGTGACCGATCAACGTGTGGAGACCGCGACCCCCCGGCCGGTGAGCACGGCGAGGATCCTCACGCCGCTGATGGTGCCGTTGTTCATGGCGCTGCTGGCGCTGTCGGTGATCAACGTGGCCCTGCCGGTGATCGGCACGACGTTCGGGGCCGACTCCAGCAGCCTGCAGTGGGTGATCTCGGGCTATGCGCTGGCGTTCGGCCTGCTCCTGGTGCCGTCGGGGCGCCTCGGTGACGCGACCGGCCGCAAGCGGATCTTCCTGGCCGGCGTCACCGTGTTCATCGTCGGCGCGCTGATCGCGGGCTTCGCGCAGTCGATCGAGATGCTCAACCTCGCGCGCCTGGTGCAGGGCGTCGGTTCGGGGATGCTCAACCCGCAGACGTTCGGACTCATCCAGAAGTACTTCCGCAAGGAGGCGCGCGCCCGCGCCTTCGCGACCATGGCCACCACCGTCTCGATCGCCACCGCGTCGGGGCCGCTGGTGGGCGGGTTGCTCATCGAGGCGCTCGGTGAGAACCTGGGTTGGCGGGCGATGTTCCTGGTCAACGTGCCGTTGGGTGTGCTGGCGTTGGTGCTGGGGCAGCGCTGGCTCGCCGACGACCGCGCCCTTCCCCGTGCCGCCGACGAGGGTCCGGACGTGGGTGGGTCGAGGGCCCGTGCGGCGGAGATGGCGCGCTCGGAGCGGGCCACCGCCCGACTAGGTGACGACGACAACGACGACGACAACGCCGCCGGCTCCGCCACTGGAGCGGACGCCCCGGGCATGCGAGGGCCGTCTGCGACCGGGCCGGCCCCGGGGCGTCGGCGGCTCGATCTGGACCCCATCGGCATCGCGCTGCTCGGTGTGGCCGTGCTCGCGGTGATGCTGCCGTTCCTCGGCCGCGACCTGCATCCGGCGTACTGGGCGCTCGTGCCCGCCGGGCTGGCCCTGCTCGGGGTGTTCGCGTGGTGGGAGCGGCGCTACGAGCGGCTCGGGCGGCCGCCGCTGGTCAACCCGGACATCTTCCGCGACGCGGGCTTCCGCAACGGCATGATCATCGTGTCCATCTACTTCGTGGGCGGCACCAGCCTGTGGGTCATCATGCCGCTGTACCTACAGTTCCACCTGGGGTACGCACCCATCGACTCGGCGTTCATCAGCCTCCCGGCGTCGGTCTGCGCGGCGATCTCCGCGCAGGTCGCGGGGCGGTTCGTCCTGCGCCTGGGGCGGCGGATGGTCATCACCGGCTTCTCCATCACGATCACCGCACTGGTGACGTTCATGGTGCTGGCCGGCTTCGTCGAATCCGGCGCGCTGCACTACCTGGTGTTCATGGTCCCGGCGGCGTTCGTCGGCATCGCGCAGGGCATGACCATCTCGCCCAACCAGACCCTCACGCTGCGGGCGGTGGACCCGGCCTACGGCGGCGTCGCGGGCAGCATCATCTCGCTCGGCCAGCGCATGGGCACGGCGGTCGGCACGGCGATCGTGCCCGGGGTGCTCTTCGGCATCGTCGAGTCCCGCGGCGACTGGCTGCTGGCGTTCCGGGCGGCGCTGGGAATCATCGCGCTGCTGGCGGCGGGCGCGTTGGCGTTCAGCGTGGTGGATCGCCGCCGCGAGAAGCGCTGCGCCTGACGCCCTGCCTCCGCGACACCCTGCCTCCGCGCGGATGGGCGGTTCAAGCGGAGAGAATTGACCCACCCCCTCCGGCCGGGTGGCCGCGGGGCTGATCCGACCACGTGTGGTGATCATCTCAACGTGTGAACGGCGAGAAACGCTCATCCGTATCCCGCCGGCCCGGGCACCGCGCGCCGGGTCAGGGCCGCAATCCGTGGACCCGGCGGGCCGCGTTCGGCGCTCTTGGACGATCGTTTAGATGACGGAGCGACACTCGTCGTGCCGACCTGGCCTTTTCGCGATCCGGCCCCCGGACCGGCGGGGGTGGATTCTCGCGTGGCCGCCGGAACGTGACCTTATTCTCAGGTCGTGGCAACCCCTCCGCCACCCTCACATCCCCATATCCCCTCAGGATCCCCTCATGAGAACTATCGCCCGGCTCCGCATACGCGCTGTCGTCATCGCCGCCGCCACATTCACCGTCCTGACCGCCCCGGTCACCGCCGCCCAGTCTCTCGAATTCACCATGGCCACGCCGGCCCCCTGCGAGTCCGCGACCCCCGCGGAGCTCGAGCAGGTGATCGAGGACGTCCACGAACACACCAACCGCGAGCGCGCCGCCGCGAGGGTTGCCCCCGTCAAGCGGCTCGAGAGCCTGGACGGGATCGCCCAGACCTGGAGCGAACAGATGGCCACCGAGGACCGGATGTACCACAACCCCGGAATCCGCGACCAGGTCACCGCGGCCTACCCCGGACAGTGGCGCAGCTATGGCGAGAACGTGCTGCAGAACTGGTGCGGCGCCAGTGGCGAGACCCTGGTGCGTCAGTGGATGAACTCGACCCCGCACCGCGTCAACCTTCTCAATCCCGCCCACACGCACCTCGGCGTGGGCGCGGACGTGGCCGACAGCCGGAAGCTGTACTCCACGCAGAACTTCGTCAGTCTGCACTGACCCACCGGCCCGTGCGGCCGCACTCTCGGCGACGCCCCTGCTCAGACGCGGGGGCGTCGCCGTTGTCGTCAGCCGACTACGCGCCGGAGTCACGCCGGCGTCACGGCGACGCCCGGCGCACGAATCGCACACCTGTAACGCGTGTGACTAGAGTGGCGATAGTTGCAGGAGTGACTTTGCGGCGAGCCCGCCGCCCAGCCCACTTCGCCCACGCAAGCCCGGCGCGAGCCGGGGCCCGAGGAAAGGACCATCGCGTGCGTCACCACTTCCGCTCCGCTGTCGCCACGGGCGCCGCAGCCCTCCTGCTCGTCTCCGGCACGGGCACCGCGGCCGCCCAGGGATCGCTGGAGTTCGCCCTGCCGTTCGGCCTGGCGATCCCCGGCCTGTCGTCGCTCGCCGGCGCCCAGCCCGGCGGCGCCGCGGCAGCCGATCCCGCCACGGCCGATCTCCTACCTGAGGAGGTACGGCTGATGGCGTTCGAGGGCAGCGTGGTGGCGGCGGTCAACGACGCCCGTCTCGTGGTGGGCGCGGACCGACTGATCACCGACCCGGTGCTGGAGGCATCGGCCCGTGAGCGCGCGGCCGAACTCGCCGCAGGCGATCCGGCCACGGGCGACGTCCCCGTTCCCGCCGACGCCCGGGCGAGTGAGGACGCCGACTCGGAGAAGGCTCCCGCGGGCGAGGAGTCCGGCGACCGCACAGTGCTGACCCTGCCCGCCGGCGCGACGCCGCAGAACACTCTGTCCGCACTGCTCACCGACACCGGGATGCGGGAGCGCATGCTCGACGGCGAGTTCACGCGGGTCGGCGTAGGAGTGGTCACCGCGGAGGACGGAACCGTGCACGTGGTCCAGGACTTCGCCCGCGACTGACACGAACACCCGTCCAGCGGGGGTGTGCTCGCCCCCGGCGGAGTGCAGGTCAGGCTGGTCACGGGGTGATGACGGCTGGCTTAGGGCACCGGTCGGCCCTACCGTCTCGGCTGGCGATCCGACCGTCGGGTCGCAGCACACGAAAGGTACCCACCCTCGTGACCCGAGCCCTCCACCATCTGCGCCGCGGCCTGATCCTGGTCGCCGCGGCGTCCGCCACCGTCACCCTCTGCGCCGGACCCCAGGCGTCGGCTCAGGCGCCCCAGATCCAGTTGCCGCAGATCCACCTGCCCGGCCTGACGATCGGATTCGCCGCTCCTGCGCCCGCCGGGGGTGCGCCCACCCTGGATCCCGCCTCCGCCGAGTACCGCGCCCAGCTCGAGAACGCCACCAATGCCGCTCGCAGCGCGCACGGTCTCGCCCCGCTCCAGAGCCACGGCGGGTTGACGGACGTGGCGGTCCGCTGGAGCGGCACGCAGGCCGCTCAGAACCGCATGTTCCACAACCCGCACGTGCGCGACGAGATCCCCGGCGGCTGGCGCCACTTCGGCGAGAACGTGCTGCAGAACTATGCGCACGCCACGCCGCAGCAGCTGGTGGACCAATGGATGAACTCCCCCAGCCACCGCGCGAACCTTCTCAACCCGGGCCACACCTCGATGGGCATGGGCGCCGCCGTGGCCGCGGACGGCAAGCTCTACGCCACCCAGGTGTTCGCCCGCTACTGATCCGGCCGGCGGCGCGACGGCGCCGGCCCACCCGTGGCGCGCTGCGGCAAGCGTCAGGCGGGCACGCCCGCGAGCAGCGCGTCCAGGCCCTGCTCGAACCGCGCCTCGAACTCGACCGGCGGCGTCGCGGGGTCGGCGACGGTGAGGTTGTGGTGCGTCTGCTCCTCCAGGCTCAGGCCCACCACGTAGGAGGTCAGAGCCGTCGTCAGGCCCGCGGCCCGACCCTCCAGGCCGTGGCGGACGCAGGTGGCCTCGACCGCGCCGGCGACCGGGTTCACCGCACCGGCCGCGAGGCCGAGTGCGACGATCTCCGCGCCGTCCGGCACGCCCCTGACCGCCGCGCGCAGCACCGCACCCACCTCCCGCAGCTCGGCGGCCGCAGACGCACCCGAGCCCACCGAGCCCATGGCCGCGAGAATCCGCTCGGCGACCGCGGTGAGCAGCGCCTGCTTGGACGGCACGTGCCAGTACAGCGCGCTCGGCTGGACGCCCAACCGCGTCGCCAACGTGCGCATCGACATCCCGGGCAGCCCGGACTCGCGGAGCAGGTCGAGCGCGGTGTCGACGACCGTTGTCGTTGTCAGGGCCATGATCGACGATCCTACCGCGCGACCCCGATCCTCCTGAACGCTGTACAAGACGAAGACGCTCGGCTAGCTTTAACACCGTTCAATGAACGGCGTTCAGGAGGAAGCCATGCCCGTCACCACCTCCCGCTGGCACGAGCTCGCGGACCACGTCCTCGCCGGCGGAGTCGTCACCGCGGCGGACGCCCTGGCTGTCCTCGACTCGCCGGACTCCGAGCTCATGGAGGTCGTGGCCGCGGCGTCCCGGCTGCGGTTCGAGCACTTCGGCAACACCGTCAAGGTCAACTACCTGGTCAACCTCAAGTCCGGCCTGTGCCCGGAGGACTGCTTCTACTGCTCGCAGCGTCTCAACTCCACGGCCGGCATCCTGCGCTACACGTGGCTGAACACCGACGAGGCCGTCACCGCCGCCAAGGCGGGCATCGCGGCCGGCGCCTCGCGCGTGTGCCTGGTCGCCAGCGGCACCGGCCCCAGCAACCGCGAGGTCGGCAAGGTCACCGACATCATCGAGGCCATCAAGTCCGACACCCCGGGCGTCGAGGTGTGCGCCTGCCTGGGCGCACTGAAGGACGGCCAGGCCGAGAAGCTGTGCGCGAGCGGCGCCGACGCCTACAACCACAACCTCAACACGGCCGAGAGCCATTACGAGGACATCTGCACCACCCACTCCTACGCCGACCGCGAGCACACCGTCGCCCAGGCGCACGGCGCGGGCCTGTCGGCGTGCTCGGGCTTCATCGCCGGCATGGGCGAGACCCCCGAACAGCTCGTGGAGCTGGCCTTCGACCTGCGGGCGAAGGAGGTCGACTCGATCCCGGTGAACTTCCTCCTGCCCTTCGACGGCACCCCGCTCGAGGGCGTCGACACGCTCAACCCGCGCGACTGCCTGCGCATCCTCGCCATGGTCCGCTTCGTCGCCCCCGACACCGAGATCCGCGTGGCCGCCGGACGTGAGCGACACCTGGGCCATCTGCAGGGCATCGCCCTGTACGTGGCGAACTCGCTGTTCCTGGGCGATTACCTCACCAGCGAGGGCCAGCCCGGCGCCCAGGACCTGCAGATGATCGCCGACGCCGGTCTCGAGGTCCTGCGGATGGCACCGCCGGAGCACGCCGGCGAGCAGGGCGATCCCGCGGCCGCGGCTCCCGGGAGGCGGGAGGAGAAGGTGGCCATCCGCACGCGCGGAGCCGGCACGAGCGAGCCCGCGAACGCCTGACATGTCGGCCTCCGTCCACCTCCCCCGCTCCGAGGGCCTCGTCGTCGTCGACACCCCCTCCGCCCTCCTCGCCGCCGACGCCGCGCAGGCGCGCACCGGCGCGCTCCTCGCCGCCGACGCCGAGCACGTGTGGCACCCCTACGGCGGGTTCCCCGCGAGCACCCAGCCACTGCCGGTGGTCTCGGCGGAGGGTGTGCGGCTGCGGCTGGCCGACGGGCGCGAGCTCATCGACGGCATGAGCTCGTGGTGGGCGGCGATACACGGCTACCGGCACCCACACCTCGACGCGGCCGCGCACCGGCAGATCGACACGATGAGCCACGTGATGTTCGGTGGGCTCACGCACGAACCGGCAGTCGAGCTGGCCACGCGGCTCGCCCGCCTCGCCCCCGGCGCGCTGAACAAGGTCTTCCTCGCCGACTCGGGCTCTGTGTCCGTAGAGGTCGCGGCGAAGATGGCGATCCAGTACCAGCGCTCGATCGGCCACCCCGGGCGGACCCGTCTGGCGACGTGGCGCGGCGGCTACCACGGCGACACCCTGACGCCCATGAGCGTGTGCGACCCGGAGGGCGGCATGCACGCGATGTGGCGCGGCGTCGTGGCCGAGCAGGTCTTCGCGCCCGCTCCGCCCGCCGACTACGACCCCGCTTACGTCGCCGAGCTCGAGCGGGTGATCCGGAGGAGCGCCGACGAGCTGGCGGGGATCATCGTCGAGCCGGTGGTCCAGGGCGCGGGCGGGATGCGCTTCCACCACCCCGGGTACCTGCGTGACCTGCGCCGGTTGGCCGACGAGACGGGCACGCTGCTCATCTTCGACGAGATCGCCACCGGCTTCGGCCGCACCGGCGAGCTGTGGGCCGCAGACCACGCGGGCGTCGCACCGGACGTGATGTGCGTGGGCAAGGCCCTGACCGGCGGGTATCTCACCCTCGCCGCGACGCTCACCACCGACCGGGTGGCCGAGGTCATCAGCGCCGGCGAGGCGGGGGGCCTGGCGCACGGGCCGACGTTCATGGGCAATCCGCTGGCGTGCGCGGTGGCGTGCGCGTCGCTGGACCTGGTCGAGGCCGGCGAGTGGCGCGAGCAGGTGCCGCGCATCGAGGCGGGCCTGCGCCACGGGCTGGCGCCCGCGCTCGACGTGCCCGGTGTGGTGGACGTGCGGGTGCTCGGGGCGATCGGGGTGATCCAGCTGGCCGAGCCGGTGGAGATGACGACGACGACAACAGCGATCACCTCGCACGGCGTGTGGCTGCGCCCCTTCCGGGATCTCATCTACACGATGCCGCCGTACACCTCTACGGATGACGAGATCGATCGGATCTGTGCGGCGGCGGTGGCCGGGGCTGCAGCGGCGGGAGCGGGCCGATGATCGGGCCGAGCTCACCGGTCGGGCCCGCGCCCGACCGCTCCCCCGCCCTGGACTGGCTCGACGACGCCGCCGCCGACCGGGCCGCCCGGCATGTGCGGCGGGTGCTGGCCCCACGCGCGGCCGATGACGGCGTGATCGACCTCGCCTCCAACGACTACCTCGGGCTGGGTCGGCACCCCGAGGTCGTGGACGCCGCCGTGGCAGCGACGCGCCGTTGGGGTGCGGGCGCGACGGGATCACGCCTGGTCACGGGCACGACGGAGGAGCATCTGGCGCTCGAGGACGAGCTCGCCGAGTTCACTGGCAAGCCCGCCGCGCTGGTCTTCTCCTCCGGGTACACCGCCAACCTCGGAGCCGTGGTGGCGCTGTCCGGGCGGGGATCGCTCATCGTCTCCGACGGCGGCTCGCACGCGTCGTTGGTGGACGCGTGCCGGCTCGCGAGGGCGCGTGTCGTCGTCGTCGACCGGGGTGACGTCGCGGCGGCGGCACGCGCCCTGGCCGAGCGCACCGAGGAGCGCGCGCTGGTCGTTACCGACTCGGTGTACAGCGCCGACGGTGAGCTGGCTCCCCTGCTCGCGCTGCACGGGGCGAGCCGCGCGCACGGCGCGGTCCTGCTGGTCGACGAGGCCCACGGCCTCGGCGTGCGCGGCGACCGCGGGCGGGGGCTCGTGGACGAACTGGGGTTGAGCAGGCACGAGGACGTGGTGGTCACGGCGACGCTGTCCAAGGCGCTCGGGTCGCAGGGCGGGGTGGTCCTGGCGTCCGAGCGGGTGCGCGAGCACCTCATCAGCAGCGCGCGCACCTTCATCTTCGACACCGGCCTCGCCCCCGCCGCGGTCGGCGCGGCCCGCGCCGCCCTCGGCGTCCTGCGCCGCGACCCCTCGCTCGCCTCGCGCGTGGTGGAGGTCGCCGAGCACCTGGCCGCGGTCACCGGCGCCGAGCAGCCACGCTCGGCGGTGGTGTCGGTGATCCTCGGCGACCCCGCCCGCGCGGTCTCCGCCGCCGGCAGGTGCCTCGAGCTGGGCGTCCGGGTGGGGTGCTTCCGCCCGCCGTCGGTTCCCGAGGGCACCGCGCGGCTGCGCCTCACCGCCCGGGCGGACCTCTCCGACGCCGACCTCGCGCGGGCGAGCGACGTGCTGGCCCAGGTGTTGGCCGAGCACGGGCACCCGGTTGGGGCGGCAGCGCGGCTCGAGGGGGCCCGCGCATGACCGCGTCTTCCGGCTCCGCATCCCCGCCCGCCCCGGCGCCGATCGTCATCACCGGCACCGGCACGGACGTGGGCAAGACCATCGCCACCGCAGCGCTGGCCGCCCACGGCCTGTCGGCGGGCCTGGACGTGGGGATCTGCAAACCGATCCAGACGGGCCTCGCGCCCGGCGAGCCCGGCGACGCCCACGAGGCCGCGCGCCTGTCCAGGGTGCGGCGGATGCTGGAGATCCGTCGGCTGCCCGATCCGCTGGCGCCTGAGACCGCCGCCCGCGTCGCCGGCCTGCCGCAGTCCACGCTGCCCGAGTTGATCGATCCGATCCGCGCGTGGCTCCGCACGTCCGGCGGGTCGGCGCCCGACACCGCGGCGGCCTCCGGACCTGCACGCGGGCGCCTGGATCTGGTCGAGGGCGCCGGCGGCGTGCTCGTCCGGCTCGGTACCGGCCTCACCGTCCTCGACCTCGCCCGGTCGCTCGACGCCCCGGTCATCGTGGTCGCGAGGGCCGGACTGGGCACGCTGTCGGACACCGAGCTCACCGTCCGCGCGATCGAGGCGGCGGGTCTGCGGTGCGCGGGGATCGTCATCGGGTCCTGGCCGGCCGATCCGGACCTCGCCGAGCGCTGCAACCTCGAGGATCTGCCCCGCCTGACCGGGGTTCCGGTGCTCGGCCGGGTGCCCGCGGGTGCCGGGGCGGTGGAGCGGGACGAGTTCGAGCGGCGCGCACCGGGGTGGTTCGTCCCCGACCTGCTCGACGTCCTTCGAAGCGGAGATCGGCGGGCGCACTACGGTGAGAAGTCGACGGTTATCGGATCTCCGGCCTGTCAGGCTGCGGGATGACGTCCGAGGTACTCGTCGATCGCTGACCGGATAACCGCACTCATCGGCTGCCCGGTCCGCTCGGCATAGTCCGCAAGCCTTCGGCGGTCCGACTCGGTCAAACGGACAGCCAACGGCCGGGTCTCTTCTGCGACATCACCGGTCCGCGGCCGGCCGGGCCGGTAGTCCGGACGTATTTCGACAGCCCCGGCGTCGATCTCGTACTCGCCGGCCTCCACCGCGTCGGCAAGACGCTCGTAGCGGGCTTCACGTTCACTGGCAGCACTCATCATTCCTCCAATCGCGCTCTCTGCCGGGCACTGACCTCATCGGTCAGATCAACCGCCCCTCCGGTTGCCACGAGGACCTCGCGAGCCACAGCCGCCGTCAGCAGCATGGCGTGGAACACATGGGCGACGCGTAGATCACCGCTTTCACATTCAAAACTGTATCACGGTTTGAGGCGACGAGAACGACCGAGGCGGGGCGGGGCGGTCCACTTGCCGGTCGCGGTCCCCGCCCTGCTGAGCAGGTAGAATCGGCTGCACGTCGACGCAAGGAGACTGTGTGGCCACCCGCATCCGCCCGACCACCGACCAGGCACTCGCAGGAGCCGCCGCCGGCCACCGCATGGCCGGCATGGAGCCCTCACCCGAGGCCCTCGAGATCACCCGCCGGTTCGCCGACGGGATCCTCAGCCGCGACCGGGCTCTCGCCGAGATCCGCGCCGCGGTGCGTGAGCGCACCGCTCCCTGACGCTGCCCTCACGCCCATGAACCCCCGAGATCCGTACAAGGAACCCTCGGGGGTTCTGCGTAACCGACTGGGCATCTCCGACCCCGCCGAGCTGGCGGAATACGAGCGCGACCTGGCCTTCTTCCGGGTCGTGGAACTGGAACTCAGCCCGCTGGAGGGTCGATTCGATTTCAAGCACCTCCGCGCGATCCACCGCTACATCCTCCAGGACGTCTTCGACTGGGCCGGCGAGCTCCGCACCGTCGACACCCGCGCCCTCGGCATCCCTCATGCCCGCCCGCAGTTCCTGCCCGACGAGCTCGACCGGGTCTTCCGGCAGATCGCCATCCGACCGCCCAGCACCACCGACCCCGACGCGGCCACCGACACCATCGCCGAGCACTGGTCCGAGCTCACCCTCGTGCACCCGTTCCGCGATGGGAACAGCCGCACGCAGCGAGTCTTCTTCGACCAGATGTTCCGCCACGCCGGGTGGGCCGTCAACTGGGCCGGCATCGACGCCTCAGCGGCGCACGCAGCCCGCCACATGTCGGTGTACGGGCGGCCGGACCACCTCGCCGACCAGCTCAGACGCGCCGTCCACCCGGCCTCCGAGCTCGCCGAGGGCCGCCTGGCCACCACCCTGGGCAACCGCTCGCTGCTCGACTCCTCCGCGCACTTCCGCGCCATGCGCGAGCACCACAGGGCCGCGGTCATCACGCCCTACGGTCGCACCGGGTAGCCGACGACCGGGCTCCCCACCGGGCTCCCCACCGCGTCGTCGCGCCCGGTCAGGACAGGTCGAGGAAGCTACGCAGGTCGTTGAACGACTCGCGCACCACCGAGTAGTGCGCCCACTTGCCGCGCTGCTCGCGGACCAGCAACCCGGCCTCGACGAGCTTCTTGAGATGGTGGCTGATCGTGGGCTGGCTGATGTCGACGACCTCGAGCAGGTCGCACGCGCACACGGAGTCGCACCCCTGTGCCGCGATGTGCGACAACAGGCGCAACCGCATCGGGTCCGCGAGCGCCTTGAGTCGCGCCGACATCCGCTCGGCGGTGGAAGCGTCCACCGGCCCCGCCGACATCGAACAACACGCGTCCTGCTCCGGCGCCGACAGGCCGGGTTCCACTGTTGTCATCGTCCACCTCACCTGCCCCCGAAGATACATTGACACTTACCGATGTGTCAGTCTAGCCTCCCCCATAGACAATCATCGATCTAAGGACGTTCCCCCGGATGAGCACCATGATGACCGGGCCCGGCGTGGCACCGGTCGCCAAGAAGATGTCGTTCCTCGACCGCTGGCTGGCCCTCTGGATTCTCATGGCGATGGCCGTCGGGCTGCTGCTCGGACGGTTCATCCCCGGCCTAGACCGGGCGCTGGACTCGGTGAAGATCGGCGGGATCTCCGTCCCGATCGCCATCGGCCTGTTGGTGATGATGTACCCGGTCCTCGCGAAGGTGCGCTACGACGAGACCCACAGGGTGACCGGTGACCGGAAACTGCTCACGCTGTCGCTGTTCCTCAACTGGATCGCCGGTCCGGCGTTCATGTTCACCCTCGCGTGGGTCTTCCTACCCGACCTGCCGGAGTTCCGTACCGGGTTGATCATCGTGGGCCTGGCGCGGTGCATCGCGATGGTGTTCATCTGGAACGACCTGGCCTGCGGGGACCGGGAGGCCGCCGCGGTGCTGGTCGCGATCAACTCGGTGTTCCAGGTCGTGGCGTTCGGCGCCCTGGGCTGGTTCTACCTGCAGCTTCTGCCCTCCTGGCTGGGGCTGGAGACCACGACGGCCGAGTTCTCGGTGTGGGCGATCGTGCTCTCGGTGCTGGTGTTCCTCGGTATCCCGCTGCTGGCCGGTTTCCTCACCCGCGTGCTGGGGGAGAGGGCGAAGGGACGCCAGTGGTACGAGGAGACCTTCCTTCCCCGGATCGGTCCGTGGGCGCTGTACGGGTTGCTGTTCACCATCGTGTTGCTGTTTGCGATGCAGGGCGAGGCGATCACCTCGCAGCCGCTGGATGTGGCCCGGATGGCCGTGCCGCTACTGCTGTATTTCGTCCTGATGTTCTTCTTCAGCTGGTTCGTCTCCAAGGCGGTGGGGCTGAACTACGCCAAGTCGACCAGCGTCGCCTTCACCGCGTCGGGCAACAACTTCGAACTCGCGATCGCGGTGTCGATCGGCACCTTCGGTATCGCCTCGGGCCAGGCCCTGGCGGGTGTGGTCGGCCCGCTGATCGAGGTTCCTGTTCTGATCGGGCTCGTCTACGTCGCCCTGTGGGCGGGACCGAAACTCTTCCCGGGCGACCCGACCCTGCCCGATCGTTCGGTGACCGGGACCCGCTCATGACCGGGGAGCAGCAGGCGCACCACGTCCCCAGCGTTCTGTTCGTGTGCGTGAAGAACAGCGGCAAGTCCCAGATGGCGGCGGCGCTCATGCGCCTGCACGCCGGTGACGCGATCGAGGTGCACTCGGCGGGGACCCGGCCCGGCTCGGCCGTCAACGCGCTGTCCGCGGAGGTGGTCGCCGAGGTCGGCGCCGACATGTCCGGCGAGACCCCCACGGCCGTCGACCCCGACCTGCTGCGACAGGTGGACCGGGTGATCGTCCTGGGCGACGAGGCCGCCGGGGAGATCGACGACGACGAGGTCAGCGCGCTCGAAATCTGGCGCACCGACGAGCCGTCGCACCGGGGCATCGAGGGCATGGAGCGGATGCGTCTGGTCCGCGACGACATCGATCGCCGCGTCCGCACCCTGCTCGCAGAGCTGACCGATTCCAGGCCCCGGGTGCTGTTCGTCTGCGTCCACAACGCCGGGCGCTCCCAGATGGCCGCCGGCTACCTGTCCCACCTGGCCGGAGGACGAATCGACGTCCTGTCTGCCGGGTCGGCACCCAAGGATCAGATCAACCCGGTCGCAGTCGAGGCGATGGCCGAGGACGGCGTCGACATCACCTCGGCGACCCCGAAGATCCTCACCACCGACACCGTCCGCGCCTCCGACGTGGTCATCACCATGGGCTGCGGCGACGCGTGCCCGATCTTCCCCGGCAAGCGGTACGAGGACTGGGACTTGGCGGACCCGGCAGGCCAGGGAATCGAGGCCGTCCGCCCCATCCGCGACGAGATCAAGCGGCGGGTCACCGCGCTGATCTCCGAACTGCTCGAGACCGAGTCGTAGCGGACGGGCAGGGGGCAGGCCCGCTCCCCCGGGCCACCCCGGGCGACCGGACGGGTTCAGCCGACGTGCCAGTGGCGGCGGATGAGCTCCTCCCGGTTTGCGTCGCCGCTTCCGGAGTCGCCCACCTCGTCGTCGTCGTTGTCGTCGTCATCACCGCGTAGCCCCGCGAGCACCGAGTCGATGAGCGCGGCGGGGAACACACCGTCGGCCTCGAATACTTCGCGCTCGGCCTCCAGAACGTCGGCCGACTCCGCGCACGAGGTGGGCAGGGTCTCGAAGTCCTCGCCGTCGGCGGCGTTGAGGCGCTCGGCCTGCTGCAGGCTGCCGGGGTCGTCGAGCCCGCGCCTGGCCGCGACGGCCATGCCGGCCAGGAGCAGGTGCACGTCGGCCGAGCCGTCGCCGAGCCGGAACTCGACGGTCTGCGCGTGCGTGCCGGGTTCGGGGATCGGCTCGGGGCTGCCGGACGAGGCGCCGGAAATCTGGAGCGGGCGCACCTCCGCGGTCGACGCAGGCAGGCTGAGCGGCGTCGAGACCTGTCTCTATCCCCTCCCGAGAATCACGTCGTGTACGCGGGGGGCGTACACCCGGCGCTTGTACGCTTCGGGATCGATGAAGGCGAGAACACCGAGCTCCCCCAGCTGTCTGACAACCTTGTTGGCCCGGCCATAGGAGACGCCCAGCGCCTGCTCGACGTCGCGGACCGCGAAAGTCGGATGGGCAACGGCGAGGTCGATCACAGAGATCGGCGTTGCAGACCACAGGTGGGACCCGCGGACAATGTCACTGTAGGCCCCCTTAAGTGACATTGTCGGCACCACCATTTCACTCAACTGGCGTCAGACGAACGTAAACCGCCACGTCCGGCGCACGACCACCCGGCCCGGCGTGTCAGTCCACGTCCTTGGACCAGCCCCGGACACTCCAGCGGTGCCGACGACGTCCACGTAGAGGGCGCTCGGTCTCCTGGTAGTAGTCGAACACCGGTAGGCCGAGCTTGAAGCGGATCGCGGCCACGCGAAGGCTGAACCCCACGACCAGGGTGATCGCCGCGCTCCAGTTCTCCGGGACGCCCGCAGCCACCAGACCCACAAAAACGAGCGCGGCAAGGATGGCGATACTGGCGTACAGCTCCTGCCGGAACACGAGTGGTACCCGGTCGCACAGCAGGTCACGCATGACTCCTCCGAATACGCCCGTGATGACCGCGGCGGCGACGGCGATGATGACGCCGTGTCCCATCTCGATAGCGATCCGGGCGCCGATGATCGCGAAGACCGTCAGTCCGAGTGCGTCGAGCCCGAGGAAGAGCACCCGGAAGTGCCGCATGATCGGGGCGACGACCACGGTGACGACCGCCGCCAGCGCGACCAGTGCGAGGTAGGACGGATTCTCCACCCAGATGAGCGGATAGTGGCCCAGCAGGACGTCCCGGATCGAGCCACCGCCGATCGCGGTGACGCACGCGACGATCACCACCCCGAACAGGTCCATGCGCTCGCGACCGGCGGCCAGCGCACCGGTCATCGCCTCGGCGGTGATACCGATGAGGAAGAGGACGGTGAGGAACTCCACGGGTCCGGCGCGCGACTAGAACCAGAGGTCAGCCAGCAGCTCGATCGAACGGTTCCGCACCGCCGGGTCGTAGGCGTAGGTGACGGTGATGAGCTCGTCGGCGCCGGTGCGCTCGACGAACTCCTCCAGCTGCGCCTTGACCGTGTCAGGCGAGCCGACGGCGCTGATGTCGAGCATCGGGTTGGTCGCGCCGGCGAACTGGGCGGGGTCGACGGGCGGCTGGATCTTGCGGCTGCGGCCGGCGCGCAGGTCGAGGAACATCTGCTGCAGCGTGGTGAACTCGCGCTGGGCGGCCTCGTCGGTGTCGGCGACGACCACGTTGATCCCGGCCATCACCTGCGGCTTCTCGATGCGGGCGGTGGGCGCCTCGGTGCTGAAGGTCTCGCGGTACACGCGGATGGCGTCGTCGATCTGGTCGGGCGCGAAGTGCGAAGCCAGCGAGAACGGCAGTCCCAGCTGGCCGGCGATCGAGGCGCCGTTGACGGTGGAGCCCAGCACCCAGATCGGCACCTCCATCCCCTGCGAGACGGCGGAGAAGATGGGGATGCTGTGGGCGGTGCCGGACTCGCCGAACCAGCCCTGCAGGTCGTAGATGTGGCGGGCGAACGCCTGCGGCTCGGCCGACGAGCGGCTCAGGGCCTGCGCGGTCATGCCGTCGGTGCCGGGGGCGCGGCCCAGGCCGAGGTCGATCCGGTCGCCGTGGATGTTGGCGAGTGTGCCGTACTGCTCGGCCACCATGAGCGGCGCATGGTTGGGCAGCATGACGCCGCCGGAGCCGACGCGGATCCGCTCGGTCACCGATGCCGCCTGCGAGATGAGCAGCGACGTGGCGCTCGAGGCGAGGTTGGGAGTGTTGTGGTGTTCGGCGAACCACAGCCGCGAGTAGCCCAGCCGGTCGGCGAGGCGGGCCGACTCCATCGACGCGGTGATGCCGTCACGCGCGGTGGCCCCCTCGGAGATGGAGACCAGGTCGAGAATGCTCAAGGGGACCGACACAACACACCTTTTCGTAGCTCACCGTTACCGCCGCGAACATCCGCGGCTCGTGTGTCGAGGCTACCGATGCGACGAGGTCGGTGATGGGTCACGGATCGGCGCCACCCGCGCCCGCCCCCGTGACGGGCGTGGGTCACACCGGTACCGCGTTGGCGACGTGCAGGACCGGACCGGAACGACGACGACGACGACGACGAGGTTCCCGCCCCACACCCCGTGGCCGCCTGCGGGCGTCGGCGTATCGAACCTCCGCCCCTGTGTCGTGGGTCACACTGGGCTCGTCGCGGAGTCCCGCCCGCGCATCAGATCCGCACGAAGGGTCCGAGCACGTAGCGCAGACACGCTCCGATGAGCCGCTTCACCAGCAGGTCACCTCGGGAGAGGCCGATCTCGATGCGTTCCGCGAGCGCCTCACGGCCGGGCTGGCCGAACGCGACGAGGTCGACGCCGCGGCCGCGGTTGATGTCACGGCGGTGAGCCGACCGGAAAGCTCGGGGATGTCCAACATCTCGGTGCTCTTCGACGCCACGTGGACGCCGGTCGGCTCGGACGCCCCGCGGACCGCGCGGCTGGTCGCCCGGATGTGCCCGCTGGACGACGCGTTCCCGGTGTTCCCCGCCTACGACCTGCAGCGGCAGTTCGACGTGATGCGGGTGGTCGGCGAGGCCACCGACCTGCCGGTGCCGCGGGTGCGCTGGCTCGAGCAGGATCCGGCCGTGCTCGGAGCGCAGTTCCTGGTGATGGACCGCGCCTCCGGTCAGGCGCCGGTCGACAATCCCCCGTACGTCTTCGACGGCTGGCTACTCGAGATGACCCCCGAGCAGCGGGCCGAGCTCCAGCGCGAGTCCGTGGCGGCGCTCGCGGAGATCCACCGCATCCCCGCGCCCGCCGACCTCCTGCCGGCGCTGGCCCCGGCGCCCGGGATGAGCGCGCTACGAGCGCACGTCGACGAGCAGCGCGCCTACTACGAGTGGACGACCCACGAGGATGCGCTGCGGATCCCGCTCATCGAGCGCGCCTTCGACTGGATCGAGGAGCGATGGCCCGCCGAGACCGGTCCCGACGTGCTGAGCTGGGGCGGCGCCCGCATCGGCAACATCCTCTACGAGGGCACCACCCCGACCGCCGTCCTGGACTGGGAGATGGCGGCCATCGCGCCGGCCGAGGTGGACCTGGGCTGGTTCCTGTACTTCCACGACCTGTTCCAGGACCTCGCGGAAACCTTCGGCTTCCCCGGGATCCCGGACGTGTTCGACCACTCCGAGGTCGTCGAGCAGTACGAGCAGCTGACCGGCTCCACCGTCCGGGATCTTCCGTTCTACTACGTCTACGCCGGGCTGCGGCAGGCCATCATCCTGTCGCGGATCACTCGTCGTCGTATCCACTTCGGTGAGCAGGAGGCGCCCTCCCACCCGGACGAGTACGTCCTCCACCACCCGATGCTCGCCCGCCTGATCGCCGGCTGACCGCACTCAGAAGGCGTTTCGCGGTGACTGCTGAAGTCCGTCTTCCGGAAGCTCAACTTTCGCTCCCAGCTCTCGAAGGACTTCTGCTGCCACCTCTGGCCGCTCGCGTATGACCGAGCGGGCTTGATAGTCCCTCCATTCAGCTCGCCCTTGGTCAATCTGTTCTCTCCAGTCACCACTTCCTTCAACGCCGCATTCGGCGATCAGGAACTCCAAGAAGTCCTCGACGCAAGGCCGGAAGCGCTCTCCGCCGGTCGGGATGTGGAGAGACTCGACAGCAGCCGGAGTCTTGTGACCCGTCTTGGCAAGGAACAGCGTTAGTGGCCCACTCTGCGCGTGTATGTGAATGTGAGAAGACGGTACGTGCACCGGCTCGCGCAGATACTCCATCCGCAAGATCAGTCGCTTGCGCATATCAAGGAGTTTGAACGCGGACTCGTACACGGCCATGTAGCGCCCCGCCCGGTCGCGCCCCACCGTGAAGTGGACCTCGACAAATCCGATCGAGGCAGGATTTCGTTCTGCTTTCAGTGGTCGCCGAAACTCAAACGAGAACCTCGGCCCCTTGGGAGATCTGACGACACTCAACGGCTCTTCAGATCGGGCGCCGGCCAGCGTCGATTCGATGCGGCTACTGCACTTCACCGCGAAGTCGCGTACATCGCGTTGAAGGTCTGCGTCGCGCTTTTCGTCTTCACCGAAATCGCTTCCGGAGTCGTCAGTCATCCCATAAGAGGAAACGAATCGTCTTGACTTCGTCCCAGACTTCCCGCTCTTCGTCGGTCAAGAGGTACTGTTCGGCGAGCTTGGCCAGCTCCTCGTAGCTGTGGCCGACCCGTGCGAGCGCGAGCCGCTCCTTCTCGCGAAGCTCCGGCTCAGTTGGGTTTTCGAACACAATGGTCATGGCTTACCTCCCCCTCCTCTCCTACGTGCCCTCAGTATGCATCGCCGGTACGACAGGAGTCGGGTTGCGGCCGTACTGCTCCCAGATGGCTGCCGGGATGTCGCCCCTGTTAGCGCGACGACGGCGGACTCACTTCCCGCGCACCCATGCCGGGACTACGTACGAAGCGGTGACATTCAACGGCTCTCTGCACCAGAGTGGAATCACCTTCCTGACCCGACACGACAGGCCTGCCGATGAAGCCGACGCCGCTCGACGAGTTCCCCGTCCACCAGACGCCCCTGCCGATGGCCCAGGTCGGCACGAGCGACCGGAACTTCTACGACCGCTACTACTTCAACGCGCACGACCGCACCGGTGACGTGTTCCTCGTGACGGGGTTCGGCGTGTATCCCAACCTCGGGATCGTGGACGCGTTCGTCACCGTCCGCCACGGCGACACCCAGCGGTCGGTGCGGTTCTCCGACGCCCTCAACGCCCGGTCGCTCGCGCCCGCAGTGGGAGGGTTCCGGATCGAGGTGATCGAGCCGCTGCGCACCCTGCGGCTGGTGTGCGAGCATCCGGACCTGTCGGTGGACATGACGTGGGAGGGGTCGTTCGACGCGGTGCTCGAGGACCGGCACGTGCTGCTCGAGGGCACGCGCGCGATGCTCGACGCGAGCCGGTTCGCGCAGGTGGGCAGTTGGTCGGGCACGCTCTCGGTGGACGGGCGCGACTTCGCCGTGGATCCCGACGTGTGGCTGGGGACGCGGGATCGCTCGTGGGGCATCCGGCCGAGCGGCGAGTCGGACCCCGCCGGCCGGTGGGCGGCCGAGCCGCGCGAGGGCTTCTGGTGGACCTACGTTCCGCTGCGCTTTGACGACTACGCGATGGTCGTGATCCTCCAGGAGAGCCCCGACGGGCACCGGACGCTGAACCACGCCAGCCGGGTGTTCGCCGACGGGAGGATCGAGCAGCTGGGCTGGCCGCGGATGGAGGTCGACTACCGCAGCGGGACCCGCCACCCCGACTGCGCGCGTCTGCACCTCACCACGCCCCGCGGCGAGCCGCTGCTGCTGGAGGTCGAAACCCTCGGTGGCGTTCCGCTGAGCATGGGCTCAGGGTACGTCGGGGACCCGGCGTGGTCGCACGGCCGCTGGATGAGCCGCGAGTGGAGCGAGTCCGTCACCTACGACATGACCTCCCCCGACGTGGTCGCGATGCTGCCGTTCAACACCATCGACCACGTGGCCCGGGCGACCTGCAACGGAGACGTAGGCTGGGGCCTGTTCGAGCACGCGAACTTAGGCCGGCACGACCCCTCGGGGTTCACCGACTGGGGCGATATGGCTGCGCGATAGCCTATCCCGGGTCGTATGCGCGTTCGAAGCAGGATGCCGCCCATCAAGCAGGGCTGCGGTAGCCTGGAAACATGGCATTGACCCTCGTTCCCGACAGTAAAGAATTCTTCACGGCAGCAGAATTCTTCGCAGGAGTCGGGTTGGCACGCATGGGCCTAGCAAAGGTCGGCGTAAACGTTACCTGGGCCAACGACATCGAGAAATTCAAGTACGAGATGTACCGCCAGCAGTTCGAGTCCGACGCCGACACCCATGAATTTGTCCTTGGAGATATTCGCGAGGTGAGTGGGAAGGACCTCCCCATAGTCGACCTCGCTTGGTCCTCGTTCCCCTGCACGGACCTTTCCCTTGCCGGAAACAGAGTGGGACTCATTGGGCGACAGTCATCGACGTTCTATCAGTTCACAAGAGTCCTCGAGGAAATGGAAGACGATCGGCCCAGCGTCATCGCATTGGAAAATGTAACCGCGCTCGCTAGCAGCCACGGCGGCGAAGATTTGGCCGCCGCAGTCCGCGAATTAAATCGCCTCGACTATTCCGTCGACGTCATCTCCATCGACGCCCGCCGTTTCGTCCCTCAGTCCAGACCACGACTTTTCCTCATCGGCGCAATCGACCCTCCCGAAGACGTAGTTGAACCAAACTCTGAGTTACGGCCGGATTGGCTCCAAACCATCTACGGCGATCCGCTGTTGCGGACCCATCGCGCGGAGCTACCCAGCCTTCCTCCACCGCTCAACTCCGGTCTATCTGGCTATCTCGAAACTGTGCCCAGTGACGATGCTCGCTGGTGGAACGAGGACCGGACCTCAAAATTCGTCGAGTCGCTCTCACCAGCCCAAGCCGCACGCCTCGACATCCTAAGAAACGGGAGTTCCCCAACCCATCGAACAGCCTATCGCCGCACCCGCAAAGGCATCGCCGTCTGGGAAATTCGCGCGGATGACATAAGTGGCTGTCTACGGACCGCCCGCGGCGGATCCTCCAAGCAGGCCGTCGTCCAAGCGGGAAACGGATCAGTGCAGGTCCGGTGGATGACGCCACGCGAGTATGCGAACTTGATGGGTGCCCGAGAGTACAACCTTTCAGGGCTGCGCGATCAGCAGATTCTTTTTGGATTCGGAGATGCCGTTTGCGTCGACGCTGTTGAATGGCTCGGAGAGAACTACCTGGTCCCACTACTAAACCGAGGCCGCACTGATCTAACAAAGGCAAAGGGGGCGTAAGTGGGAAGCCGAGGAATTGCGTCCGCAAACGACCCGGCCGGGCCAGTCCCGTCGAAGAGCTCCCTCTCGACGCCTTTCGTTCAGGGCTTCAGGGCCCTACTTAGTGAAGCTCTGAACACTACCGATGAGCAGAGTGGTCGGATCTTAAATCGCTGCATCGGCGTGTACGCCTTCTTCGACTATGACGGCGAGCCGATCTATGTCGGACAAACCACGGAAGATTTCGGCACCCGCATCGGACGACACCTAAGAGGACAGCGGTCTGACACGATCGCATATCGCATCCTCGACCCGTTCGAAGTCGCCGAGATGAGGCTCTGGCCTCTTGAGTCGGCCAGAGGCTTGCCAAAGAGCGAGAGGAATAAGAGAGTTGACGAACTCGAGTATTCGGTATATTGCGATTCGATTGCAAACTCCAGATATAACGCGATCCTCAACGAGAAGATACCTCCGGTCTCGGAGATAGTAACTCTTCCGAAATCCTACTCTTTCGACCTAATCCCCGAGACTATGCGGGCTGAGCGAGAGCACCCGGATGTCCGAATAGCGAGGCGAGCAGAAACGCTTGCTCGAGTCGCCGCAGTAGCGCACGAACGTGGCGAGGTATCCCCCGGCTTGCGTCGCGTGATAGTAATCCAAGCGGTCCGCCTTGCCGACCTTGCGGCTGCGCGGCTCTCCTTCGTCGAGGGAAGACCCGGTCCCAGCAAGGACGCGATCAACGTGAGCGCCCTTGTAGGAAATGTTCTCCCCGGGATTGAAACCGGTTCGGATTTGGTGTGGCCACACTCCGAAACTGACCTGTCTTCTAGCGAAGTGCCACTCCCGCTTCGTGATGAGTAACGGTCCACGCCCTAGCTCATTCAGCCGCGCTGCGTAAGTGGGGAAACGTCTCACATATGACGTCAATCAACTCGGCAGCAATCCGCGCGTCAATCTGCAATGTCTGACTAACCTTCGGCTGACTCTTTCGCGCGTCAGAACCGAAAGTCGACAAATGAAGTAGCACTTCACCGTCGTCTCCAGCTAGGGCTTGGTGATAGCAGTCAACCTCTGTCTTGTGCGGCCTAATGCTCTGAGTCAGCTGAGCTAATTTTCTAATCCGAGCCATACAATGTTCTTACCACGATGGGGTTCGCGCCTGGCTCTAGCCGAATAGGACGGAGTCTGGCGGTTCCCGCAAGTTGTGCTTCGAAATCGCGAGAGCCGCCTCCTGGCTTACACGACCGAGCGGCAGCTCTCTGCCTCACGGGCTGCAGGCCGTCGTCGTCGTTTTCGGTTGGTAGCAGTCAGCGCCCGTACACCGCGTCCGACCAAGAGGGCAGCGCGCTGACGCCGTCAGTGCGCGCTTTGCGGGCCATTCCCGCTGGCAACATCCAAAGGACACTCCGTGGGCGACATCCGGGCCCTCGGCTACCTCACAATCGACACCACCGACCTCGACCGCTGGCGCACCCTCGCCCACGACGTCGTAGACCTGGGCGAAGGTGCCTGCGGCGACGCCGATCCACTCCTTGCCCACGTGAATATTCGTCTCACTGGGGGCCATCGCTATTGCCTTCGGGGGCCAGTGTCCGGAAACGCGATTATTGCGCTTGGGGGCCGGCAGTAGCGTCCGTGGGGGCCACCGGTCCTTAGGCTCCTTCCGCCGCGTGTAGAGGGCACGTGGCGGAAGGAGCAATCCGTGACTGTACGGAAGATCAGGGCAAAGCTTGTGCTGCAGCTTCGCGCCGAGGGCCTGTCGGGGCGGGCGATCGCCGCCTCGCAGGGCATGTCCCGCAAGAGCATCACTGCGGTGCTGGAGGCTGCCGACGCGACGGAGACGAGCTGGGACGACGTCGCCGAGCTCAGCGATGAGCAGGTGTATACACGCCTGTTCCCGGGCCGCGGGGAGCACGAGAGCGTGTTCGCCCAGCCGGACTGGGAGCAGGTCCACCGGGAGATGGCGCGGGTCGGGGTCACGCTGAAGCTGCTACACGGCGAGTACACCGACCAGTGCGCCGCCTCGAAGGCACCGGCGATGGGCTATGACCGGTGGTGCAAGACCTACCAGCGGCACGTGATGGTCACCGGCGCCGCCTCCCGCGTCGGCCACAAGGCCGCCCAAACGGTCGAGGTCGACTGGTCCGGCCCCACGATGGAGCTCACCGACCCGGCAACCGGGGCGACGCGGAAGGTGTACCTGTTCGTTGGGTGCCTGCCGTTTAGCCGGTACGCCTTTGTCTATCCGGCGACCGATATGCAGCAGGACGCGTGGCTGCGGGCGCACGTGGCGATGTTCGAGTTCTTCGGTGGTTCGGTGCCGCGGATCGTGTGTGACAACCTCAAGACCGGGGTGGTCAAGCATCCCCGCGAGGGGGAGATCGTGCTCAATGATGCCTACCGGGAGATGGCCGCTCATTACTCGGCAGCCGTTTTACCAGGCCGGATACGGCGTCCTAAGGACAAATCTGGGGCCGAGAACACCGTCTTGCATGTGGCGACGTGGGTGATCGCCGGCCTGCGGGACCGGACGTTCCACGCGCTGCCCGAGCTGGCGGAGGCGATCGGTGAGCGGATGGACGCCTACAATCGCGAACCGTTCCAGAAGCGTCCCGGCTCAAGACTCGGCGTGTTCACCGCGGATGAGCAGCCGCTGCTGACGCCGCTGCCGGCGGTGGCGTACGAGATCAGCCGGTGGCTCTACGGCCGCCGCGTGGGCCGCAACGGGCACGTGGTGTTCGAGCGCAACTTCTACTCCGCCCCGCTGGCGCATATCGGCACCAAGGTCGACGTGCGGATCACCGCCCGAACGCTGGAGATCTACCGCGGCACCGAGCGGATCTCCAGCCACCTTCTGCTTCCCGAGCAGACATCAGGGCAGTACCGCACTAACGACGCCGACCTCCCAGCTGGCGAGCGATACCAACAGTGGGACGCACCTCGGGTACGCCAGTGGGCCGAGCGGGTGGGGCCGGCGGCGGTGATTGTGGTCAACCGGGTCTTCGAATCCGTCCCGGTCGACGAACAGGGCCTGGACGCCGCCCTGGCGGTGCTGCGCCTTTCTCGCCGTTTCTCGGCCGAGCGGGTCGAAGCCGCGTGCGCACTGGCGTTGACCGGTCCGGTGCGCTCGCCCCGGTACGCGCACATCCAACCAATCCTGGTCACCGGCCAGGACAAGGCCGCGGCCCTGCGACCGGCACAAGAAGCACCCGCTGAGGTCGGCGGCTACGTGCGCGGCGCCGACTACTACGCCGGAGGCACACGATGAGCGCCATCGACATCGAGACCAAACGGGCCCTTCCGGATTTAGAGTGCGTTGATCCGATTCTGGAGCTGTCCGGAGTGGATCAGTGACCGCAGGATGTAGTGCCCCGAGGTTGCGGAAGCCCAGGGCGATTCCGCGGAGGTGCTCGAGGCGCCCGTTGATGGCCTCGACGGGGCCGTTGGAGGCCCCCACGTCGAAGTAGGCCGGGATCTCCCGATGCCGCTTCCACAGTGACCGGCCGAGCTGTGCGAGCTCTGGCAACTCCTTGGGCACCCCGGTCCGGATTGAGCGCAGGAGCTTGTACATCGCGATCTTGCTCTCCCGCTTGCCGGTGGCCTCGTAGGCGGCGATGAGTCGCTGGTAGACGCCGTAGGTGACCTCCACCGCCGCGTGCGCATCGTCGGCGGTGAACGCCTTGAACAGGCGGACCTTCTGCTTGTCGGTCAGCAGCTCAGCGCGGGTGCGCAGGGTGCGGCGGATGCCGTACAGCGGATCTCCCGTGCGGCCCCGGTGCCCGGTGGTGGCCTGCTGGATGCGTTGGCGGCACACGGTGAGCTTGTCGGCGGCCAGGTGCACGACGTGGAAGGGGTCCATCACTGTCCGGGCAGCGGGCACCGCGCTGGCGGCCGCGGAGTGGTAGCCGGCAAACCCGTCCATAGTCACTACCTTGACTCGGTCTCGAAACACCTGGTCACGGGCATCGAGCCACTCGGTGAGCACCATCGCCGAACGCCCCGGGACCATGTCCAACAGGCGGGACGGGCCGGTGCCGTCCACCGGGGTCAGGTCGACCAGGACGGCGGGCGAACGAGCTGCTGCCGTCACCGCGCACGTGCTTCCACTTGTGCTCATCGACCCCGAGGACACGGACTCCGTCGAAGTGGCCGGGCTGGTCGTAGACAATCGTGCGAGTCTCCGGCAGTGCTAGATCGTTGACCAGATCCCACCCCAGCCCGAGGGCCTTGGCCACCGCGGACACGCTGGTGCGATCGATCGCCAGACGCTGCAGAATCCAGCAGCTGCAACGGCGGGTGGTCTTGGCCCTCGGCTCAGCCAACGCCGGCATCCGCTGCTGGAAAATCCGCGTCTCGCATTCGATGTTGTCGCAGGTGAAACCCGGTACCCGCACGTGCAGCCTGGTCGGGTGACCGACGATCGGTAGATCCGTGACCTTCCGTTCGACATGATCACGAAGGCGGCCGGCCATCCCGCACTCAGCGCACACCGGGTCCAGCGTGACCGGGGCGCAGAACAAGTGCGTGAGCTCGTCGGCCACGGCGACGTCGGTGATGGTCACCCCAAGTTCGCCGGTGCGGCAGATGGTGTCGGCAAGCAGACTGGAGGTAGCGTTCAAAGCGGGTCCTGGGGATGCGAAGTGCTGGTGTAGGAACTTGCATCTTCACACGCCCCAGGACCCCTACATCTTGTGCCTCACCGCATCACCGGCGAACCCCAGCTACGCACTCTAAATCCGGAAGGGCCACCAAACGCAAGCTCCGCGAGATGGGCGCCCAGCCCCTGCTGGAGGCGATCGAGGCGCAACACGAGGACCACGTTCTCGGGATGAGCTTCCATGAGCGGCTGCAGCTGGTCGTCGACCACGCCCACGAGAGCTTCAACCACTCCAAAGTCGACGGCCTCATCCGCCGAGCAGGACTGCGGTACCCGAGCGCTGACCTGCGGCGAGTGGACCTGATCGACGAGCGCGGACTGAACCGAGCCGTGCTCGCCCAGCTGGCCACCTGCTCGTTCATCGATCGCCAACAGAACGTCGTGTTCCAGGGGTTCACCGGCTCGGGAAAGTCCTACCTCGGCTGCGCCCTGGCCAAGCAAGCCTGCACCCACCGGTACCGGGCGCACTACATCCGAATGCCCGACCTGGAAGAGGCCTGGGCGCTGGCGAAAGACCGACCGCAGGGTCAGACGAAGTTCCTCAAGAAGTACGCCGCGTTCTCTCTACTCGTGATCGACGAATGGCTCCTCGACCACCCCGATGAAGCGATGCGCAGCATGCTGCTCGAACTGCTCGAGCGCCGCTACGACACCGGATCCACCGTCTTCTGCACGCAGTACGCGAAGAAGGACTGGCACCAACGCCTGGGCTCCGGGGTACACGCCGACGCCATCATGGACCGCATCGTCCACAGCGCCATCTGGATCGACACCGGCACCCACAACATGCGCGAGCACGCCGCCGCGCACCAGTAGCGAAGACCCCGCTGGGGGTCGGTGGCCCCGACAGGCGCGATCACCGGCCCCCAACGGCAATACTGCTGGCCCCCGAAGGCAATATCCGGTGGCCCCCAAGCCTTCAAATACTCACCGACACCGTGGGGACGGAGCAGTTCGACAATCTTCACGACCTCTTCGCGGAGATCTTGGTCCGCGGAGTAGGGACGCAGGTCAAGCGGGGCATGCACCACGACTATGTGCACCGTCGGGAGGAACTGGCGACGGTTCGTGGCCGGATCGATGTCTCGCGCAGCATCGCCGAGCACTCCGGAAGCCGCGGTCGGCTGATCTGCGGTTACGACGAGTACGACCCGGACACACCCCACAATCGCGCGCTGAAGTCCGTGATCATCCTGCTGGTTCGTCATGGCGAGATCAGTAAGAGCCGCAAGGAGGCCCTCCGGCGCCTACTGCCCTATATGGATGCCGTCACCACAGTCGCCCCGACCTCGATCCGGTGGTCCGGCCTCACCGTCCACCGCAGTAACGCCTCGTACCGTTTGCTGCTAGGAGTGTGTGAGTTGGTTGTCCGCGGGCTACTACTGACCGACAGCTCCGGCGACAAGAAGCTCACCACCTGGCTCCCCGACGAGGCCATGAGTCGACTCTACGAGCGGTTCCTGCTCGAGTACTTTGCATTCCACCGCCCAGAACTGTCTCCCAGAGCTCCGTACATCGCCTGGGATTACGACCAGTTGCTGTCGTCTGGGACCGAACATCTTCCAACCATGAAGACCGACCTCCGACTTAACTTCGGTAGGAGGTCCCTGCTAGTTGATGCCAAGTACTACAGTAAGTCATTGCAGACCGGACAGTGGGGCAAGGAGTCCGTCAGCTCGGAGAATCTATACCAAATTCTGGCGTACGCAAAGAATGCCGATGTCACTCAGGACGGGTCCGTCAGCGGGCTTCTGCTGTATGCACGCACTAATGCGCCAGCGCAGCCCAACCTCGACATGACCGTCCAGGGAACTCGAATCGGTGCCCGCACACTCGATCTGAGTCAGCCGTGGAATCAACTGAAGACTCAATTGGACAGCATCACGACGTGGCTGGGTTGTTAGAGGGCCGTCGAATTTCGTCCGGCAACAAAGCCACTCGGCCGCGCGTTTGAATTCTCGAGGCAACTCTCGGTGCTGGCCGCTCGCTATCCGCGTTTCGCACCTCCATAATTGGCCCTTCCCCGACCTGCTCAGTCCGACTGGGCAAACACGCTCTCGCGCTCCCCGCGGCCCGCGGCCTGTTAGGGACGTGCTTCGGAAAGCAGGGTTCTGATGATCGGGTAGCGCGAGTATGAGCATCGGATGCTCAATGACCTCTCGGACGTGGAGCTGCTGATCATCGACGACAGTCAGTTTGTCTTGGGGCTTCTCACTTCGAGGAGATGAGAAGGCCGCTCACCTCGGCTACGTGGTCACGAGCTGAATCAGCTCCGTGTAGTCCGTGACGACGTTGTATCTGACGTCCTGTCCGTTCTTCGCATTGATCGACTCGAAGAACTTACGGGCACACTCGATCTTGGCGTTCTCGACCCCTTTGAGCTGCAGACTCGACAGAGAGCCTTTCGTCTCGGCGACGAAGTACACGTGCTTAACGCTTCCCTCAGTGAACGCGATCGCCCAGTCGGGGTTGTAGTCACCGACGGGAGTCGGGATGAAGAAGCCTCGTGGGAGTTTGGCGTAGACCGCGACCTCGTTGCTGGTGTCCATCTCGTCGACGAAGGCGCGTTCGACCTTGGAATCGGTGACGACGTAGTCGTAGATGTGCTTGCGCAGCTTGTCGCCGGCCTGCGTGAAGTCCTGCTTTGTTTGATTCTCGGTGAAGATCGCCGAGTCGAATCGGTCTTCGAGTGTGTCATAGGTCAGGTGCTCAACGATCACGGTCGCTTTCTGCTCGTTGACGAGCCGGGCGGTTTCGGTGATGAACTGTTCCGGGTTGAGCCGGAACTTCGCGAACGTCTCCGGTGTGACTCCGCCCAGGATGGAGGCGACTGTACGTCGGGTGAGTTGGGTCTTATCGGTAATCTCGCCGAGAAGGTCGTACTTCACTTGTGAGCCGGCAGTCACAGTCTCGGTATGAGTCCGTGTCCGCGTTCGGTCGAATCCGGCCGTATTGGTGAGGTCCTCGGCGTCAAGATCGTCCTTTTGCTGTCCTTCGATGAGGACGTACTGCATCGCGGCCACGTTGAGGTGGGTGTCGAGCGCCTGAATGCATTTGCGGATCAACTCGTTCGAGTCGAACTCGACCTGGTAGACCGCCTTGTGGTTGATCCGGCCCCAGAGCGCCCGGAACTCCTTCTTCGCGAAGTTGGCCTCGTTGAGCGGGATCTTCTTCGGCTTGCGGCCGTCCTCGCCGATTACCTTCACTTCGAGGTACAGCGAATCCACGAGCGGCAACACGGACTCGATCACAGGCCGCAGCACCTCCGAGGTGGGTTCGACGAGGGTACCGGCTTCCTTGGCCTGCTTATACGTCTCGGAGATCGTGTCGTCGTCGTTGAGGTAGTCGTTCTTGATCAGGTACTTGTACAGCGCTTGCGCGAGCGCCTCCTCTACGACGGATTCGCCATTGGGAGTCTGGATGGTCTTGCCTGTGAAGAACTTCACGCTTGCCTCGCGCGGCCGTGCCGCCAACGACTCGGCAATCTCCTTCTGAAGCCCGGTCACGAAGTCGGTATAGGACTCGTCGGTGACGACAGTCAGTTCGTTAATATCATGCACGACGGCCGGGTTGTCCATGCGTTCGCCGTGCTGATCGACTGCCAACCGCAGACCTCGGCCAATCTCCTGACGGCGCGAGACCGTGTTGTCGCTCTTCTTGAGCATCCCCATGACGAATACGTTGGGGTTGTCCCAGCCCTCACGCAGTGCGGAGTGCGAGAAGATGAATCGCACCGGTTCCTCGAACGACAGCAGGCGTTCCTTGTTCTTGAGGATCAAATCGTAGGCATCGGTGTCGGTCGACTGCCCCTTGTCGTCGCCCCGTCCACTGACCTTGCCATCGATTTGCCGCTTAGACTTCTTGTCGATGGAGAAGTAGCCCTCGTGCACCGTCCCGGTCTCGTCGCGGAGCAGGTACTCCTGGTACGCGGCGGTTGACTCGTCAAGGGCGAGTTCACCGAGCACGTCGTCGCGGATCGTCTCGTATTCGTCCTCGAAGATGCGGGCATAGTCGCCGAGGGCGTCTTCGCGGTCGTAGTCGCGGTACTTAGCAACCTCGTCGATGAAGAACAGGGAAAGCACCTTGATGCCCCGGGTGAACAGTTCGCGTTCCTTGTCGAGGTGGGCGCGAATGACTTCCCGGATCTGAATGCGTCGCTTGGTTTCCTCGGTCACGTCACGGTCCGCGAGCTGTCCGGCGATAACCACGTCACCGTTGCTCAGTTCGAGCACGTCGCGATTGGCGTCGATGTCCGTGATGAACAAGCCCTTATAGGCCTCGATTCCGCCCGAGATGGCGTGGAGGTTGTCACCTTTGTCGAGACGCTTGATCTGGCGCCTGATGCCGGTCTTCGTCTGTACCTCGATCTCGACACGGGCACGGGGGGTGGCGTCTCTGGCGATTTCGATCGAGTCGAGGTATAGATAGGCGGTCGAGCCTGCGAGCCCCTTGACTGTGATGCCGCGGACGGCGATCTTCTTGACCAGCTTCTGGTTGTAGGCGTCCAAAGCGTCGAGGCGATGGACTTTGGTGTGCTCGACCTTGTGGGTCGCCGAGTAGCGCAGCACCATCAGTGCATTGAACTCGGCCAATGAGGCGAGCGACTTGTCTGCGCCGATCTTCTGTGGCTCGTCGATGATCACGATTGGCCGGTTGGCCTTGATAACATCTATCGGCCGGCGAGACCCGAAATCGTCGAGCACGTCATAGATGCGGCGGTTGTCCTTGCCAGACGAGTTGAACGCCTGAATGTTGATAATCATCACCTGCACCCCGGCGTCGGAGCTGAACCGCTCCAGTTCGTGCAGCTGCGACGAGTTGTAAATGAACGACCGCGGCTTCGTTCCGTAGAGCTGCTGGAAGTGCTCGGCGGTAACCGCGAACGACTTCTGCACGCCTTCACGGATCGCAACCGACGGGACGACGATGATGAACTTCGACCAGCCGTACCGTTTATTCAGTTCCATGATCGTCTTGATGTAGACGTAGGTCTTGCCAGTACCCGTCTCCATCTCGACATCGAGATTCGGTGCGCCCGGTGCTGCCTTGCTGTCCACCAGCTTCGGCGCTAACGGCAGGTTCCGTGACCGTTGCACCCTGTGCGTGTTTTCAAGCAGATGCGCACTGGTGAGTGCGATCTCCGCGTTCCGCAGGCCGGAATCCGGTGTTTCGTTTGTTTCGAACAGCCCCGGGTTGGCGTCCGGCTTGAGGTTGCCGGGGTCGATCCGGTACGAAATCCCATCGTGCTTGGGCTGACCCGCGAACACTTCTACCACCGAGTCGACGGCGTCGGTTTGATACTGCTGAACCTTGAACTGAAGCTTCATCGTGGTCAGACCGCCTTCACATCGGTGGACGGCGAGACCTCGCGGAAGATCTGCTCTGCGTTGATGCGGGCAGCATCCGAAGCGAAGGACGAATCACGGAATACAGCGCGTAAGGGTCCGCGCTCAGCAATGGTACGCACCAGCTCGGGACTGACCTCAGCGTCAAAGCAGGCGATCAAAGCATCGTCCTCGACCACGAAGACCTCTTGACCGTCGATCTGCTCAATAGCAATGTCCATAGTAAGTTCGAGGCCCCAGTCGAGCAACACCTGGAACAGCAAGTCTTCGCCAGAACGATCAGGCTTTACACTTCCCTCGATTTCACCGAGCGCTAACTGCTCGGTCTCGTCCGGGGTCCGAAGAACCTCTACAAAACCTGAAGCATCAACTTTCAGAAAACGAAAACCGATATCGCTTGCGCCGTGAATCCTCTCCCCTTCTCTGCGAATTCGCTCGGCGCTCAATCGGGATATAGTCGAATACCCTGCCTTAGCCGCTAGCGAGTTACCAGTAGGCTCATCCAGCTGAACCATGATGAATCTCCGACTTCCACCATCTTCAGAGTTCTTCATCATCGTTGCCGCAGCCAATGAGCTAGAGCCCGCAAAGAAATCGAGGACGATTGAATCTGGATCGGTTGACGCCTCTAAGATCAACTTGAGCAACCCGGTCGGCTTAGGTGACTCGAAGACTGACCCGTTACCAAAGAGTGCCTCCATCTCAGCAGAACCTGCGGAATTATATGGAGCGAAGTCCCAAAGTGTAGTCCAAGATGTTCCACTCTTGACATCAGAGAGGAATCTCTTTAATTTGGGTGCTGACTTCCCATCCTTGCCAAAGTATATCGAGTTTTCTTGCAGAAGCTCAGCCATCCTGCTGGCATTGAATCGCCAATTTCCTCCGTTAGAAGGCCAATGCTCCTCGCCGGTGATCGGATTAACTATCGGGTAATTGAGACTGGAAACATAACGGCCACCTTTGATATTGGCCGTAAGATCGCCCGCAACCCACGGGCCCTTTGGGTGCCCATCCGGATTTTTATACCTTGCAATCTGCTCCTCCGATCGCGGCCTGAGCCGGAGCCCTTTAGAACCGGAGCGAGAGTAGACTAAAATATAGTCATGCTGCGCACCAAGCATTCGATCATTTGGCGGCGTATTTCTTTTTTTCCAGATCACCTGCCCGAGAAACTGGTCTTGTCCGAATATTTCATCGCACATGCGACGAAGATTCGCGATCTCCCCGTCATCAAGAGAAATGAAAATAAGCCCATCGTCCGCAAGAAGGTTGCGGGCAAGCTTTAGCCGTGGATACATCATCGAAAGCCAGTCCGAGTGGAACCGTCCGTTGGCCTCAGTGTTCGCAACAAGTCTCGCCCCATCGGAATCAACTTGACCGGACCGAACGAGGTATTCACTAGCAGACTCAGCAAAATCATCTGCATAGATGAAGTCTCGACCCGTGTTGTATGGCGGGTCGATGTAGATAAGCTTGACCTTGCCGAGGTACGATTCCTGCAGGAGTTTGAGTGCGTCCAGGTTGTCACCCTCAATGAAGAGATTCTTAGTCTTATCGAAGTCGACGGATTCCTCGCGCACAGGGCGAAGGGTCTTGGCGATGGGGGCGTTGGCAGCGAACGCGGCAGCGCGTTTGCCGGGCCAATCGAGCCGGTATCGCTCCTGCGGACCTTCGACGACATGATCGGACAGCTCTTGACGAAGCAAGTCGAAATCTATGGCCTTCTTTGGATTGCCTTCGGCGTCGCGGGTTTCGGTGACGACACTCGGGAACAGCTTGGCGAGCTTTTCGATGTTGACTTCGGTCAGATCGGGCGATGTCATGCGCAGCTTCTCCACGGGTTTGCTATGCCTACCTTTCGACCAACACGGTCAGTTCTGCTTGCTTCGTCTTCAATGCGCGCCGCAATTCAACCTTGCGGTTGAATTGGGGTTCGGTGCGGAGTTTGCGTTCCAGCGCGGCGATTTCACGTTCGAGCTTGCGCACCGTCTCCAGTCTGGCTGCAACCTCTGACACGTCTTCACCCGGTCGCGCCGCCAACGGTGCCAGCGGGTCGAGTAGTGCGGTGTAGAGGGCCGGCAGGGTGATCGAGGTCGGAAGGCATTTCCGTTCGGTCCGGGCCGACTGCCAGCCTGTGCTGTAGTAGGCGCCGATCTTCGGTGCACCGGAACCTAGTTGTTTGTGCGCGGCCACCATCCGGGTGCTCCTGGTCTCGCCGTCGTCGCGGTTGATCTCGAAGATGATCGGGAATGGGATGGCCTTGTCGATCGCTGTCAACACCGGTTCGGTGACGTCCGTGCCCTTTGCGTCGATCTGGAAGATTTGGATCTCGGGGACCGCGGTGTTGCCAGCGAGGTTGATCGTGGTTTCGGCGAGCTTGTAGGCCCAGGTGATGCGCTGCACCTCGGCGACGAACTTCTCGCGAACCGCGGGAGTGACGGTGCCGTGGCCATAGAACTTTTCCTTCGGAACCCGCCGGTCGAACTTCGCGGCCGTGGGCCACCGGTACAGCAGGGTCATCTGCGGATCATTCATTGGTCGTCAACCCTGATTCGGTGTCGACGACGGCGATGAACGCGATCAGCTCGAAGTCGTCGAGGCCGGCGATGGTCTGGGCGAGGGCAGTGGTATGGCCGCTGGTGAACAGACTGTCGATGTCGCGTTCCTCGGTGATGTCGATCATCGAATGGATCGCATCGGTGAGCAGCTGCGAATACCGGCCCATGTCCGCACCCTCCCCGGTGGCCTCGTTAAAGGCGCGGACGACGTCGGCGACGGGCTGGTCGTGGGGCCGGCATCCGACGCGGAGAAGGTCGAGCAGGTGCTTGGCCTCGGTGTGGTCGGCGATGACGGTGCCGTCGTCGCCGAGGTAGACGAGATAGTGCGGGTGCAGGCGGTTTCCTCGGTTTATGTTCTCGTCGGCATTGATATTTCGCAGCGCGAAGATCACACCGGGTACGAGTCCCTTGGCAGGGTCGGCGGGGACGACGGCGTGCAGGCCCTTCGGTCTGGCTGCGAGGTCGCCGTACTCCTTCAGATAGCCGAGAAGGTCCATGCGGAAGTCGTTGAGGCCGAGGTCGGTGATGGAGACGCCGGTGCGGACGTCCTCGAGTTCGATGACATCGTCTTGGAGTTTGCGGAGCTGTTCCTTGCGGAATGCTGAATCGCTGTCTTCGAGGGTGAGGACGTTGTCGTCGGCGGTGCCGGCGAGGTCCGCGATGACCATCCGGTTCTCGACGCGTTCTTTGAGGTTTATGTACTCGTCGAGGGAGATGTCGGGCCAGAAGTTGACCAGCTGGATTTGGGTGTTGGTCGAGCCGATGCGGTCGATGCGGCCGAATCGCTGGACGATGCGCACCGGATTCCAGTGGATGTCGTAGTTGATCAGATAGTCGCAGTCCTGCAGGTTCTGTCCCTCACTGATCACGTCGGTGCCGATGAGGACGTCGATATCTCGTGTTTCATTCGGCATCACAAGATGACGCTGCTTCGAGCGGGGCGAGAATAACGACATGACCTGCTGGAAGTCGAACCCGGTGCCCAGGGTCGTCTTCGCACCGTGGCCACCGCCGGTGATCAGTGCCGTCTCCAATCCTGCCGCGGCGAGACCTGGTGCGAGTTCGCTATAGAGGTAGTTCGCGGTGTCGGCAAACGCCGAGAACACCAGAACCTTGCGGTTGTCAGGATTGATCGGGTGCGCTGCCTTGTGCGCGATGAGTTGCTTGAGTGCGTGGAGCTTGCAATCGTGCTCCGGGGTGACCTTGCGCATCTCACCGAGAAGAATCTGAAGGGTCGTGCGGTCGTTCCACAGATCCCGACGCCAGGACTCGAGGTCGATGTCGTCGAGGTCGATCTTGATGTTCTTCCCAAAGGTGAGCGCTTCCAGACTCGCGTCGTCTTCGTCATCTACATCAAGATCGAGATCCGACAGGTCGGAGCCGAGTTCGGAGACCGGGCTCGTGTGAGAGCCGAGCAGACCCAGCGTCCGATCCACGCTGTGCTCGATCTTCGACAGAGTCAGCCGAAATGCATCGACCGAGCTCTCCAACCGCTTGAGCAGATTGACGGTCATGAGCTTCTTGAGGCCCTGCTCACGCCCTTGCTGCCCGAGGTTGGCTCGCGCATTGCCAGCGGTGACGTTGTAGAGGTCCTCGTACTTGCCGATCCGACTGGGGAAGACGTAGGCCAGGGGTGTATACACCGCAAGGGTGAGTGTTTGGAGCTGCTCGAAGATGATGTTAAAGCCCGGAACATCGGGCAGATCAGTGAGCGGTTCGCGGATCGACTTCGGCGGGAGCCGATCAGGGAACGCTCCAACCGCGGTGGTGTCGTAGAACGCTTGGATGTGTTTGCGGGAGCGGGCGATCGTCACGGCATCGAGGAGTTCGAAGAAGTCGAAGTCGAGCATCTGGAGGATGCGATCGGACGTGCGGTCCTGCGGGTCGAGCTTGGACCACTCGTTGAAGACGGTCTGCGCATCTTTGAAAACCTTCTCGACGGTAGTCGAAATGCTCAGGTGCTGTGAGAGGTTCTCGGACTCACCCTCGTAGGCGAGCTGGAGTTGGTTCTTCAGATCGTTAAACCGGTTGTTCACCGGGGTGGCCGAGAGCATCAGGACCTTGGTCTTCACGCCCTCACGGATAACCTGACGCATGAGCCGCTGGTAACGGGACTCCTTTTCCTCTGCGTAATCGGCATTGCGAAAGTTGTGGGACTCGTCGATCACGACAAGGTCGTAGTTGCCCCAGTTGACCCGATCGAGACGCAGCCCCATCGACTCTCCGCGGGTGCGGGACAGGTCGGTATGGGCAAGCACGTCGTAATTGAAGCGGTCGCCGGCGAAGATATTGGTGGTCAGATTTGCGTTGTAGTTTGTCCAGTTCTCGGCGAGTTTCTTCGGGCACAGTACGAGGACCGACTTGTTGCGCAGTTCGTAGTACTTGATGACAGCGAGCGCGGTGAACGTCTTACCGAGGCCGACGCTATCTGCAAGGATGCAGCCATTGTAGGTCTCGAGTTTGTTGATGATCCCGGTTGCCGCATCGCGCTGGAAGTTGTAAAGGCTGTTCCAAACCTTGGTGTTCTGGTAGCCGGTCCGATCATTAGGAAGGACGTCTTCGCTGATGTCGTCGAGGAACTCGGCGAACAGGTTGTAGAGGATCAGAAAGTAGATCCTGGCCGGCGAGTTCTCCGCATACACACTCGCGATGTGGTCGTGCACGGCCTGAGTGACATCGTCGAGTTGGTCCGGGTTGTTCCATATCTGGTCGAAGATGCCAAGGAACTGCCCAGTCTCGGGTGCGCCCTCGAACTTGGTGACCATGTTCGACACCGCCGGCCCCCGTTCGTAACCAAGGTCCGTGGTGGTAAAGCCCTGGATCGGGAAGTAGACGGCACCATCGTCGACAGCGGCGAGCGGCTGCATCGGGCTGCTGGTGGCGTTCGACCGGAACTTCACCTTCCGTCGCACCCAGTCAGCGCATTCCCTAGCAATCGCTCGCTGGGTGAGCTTGTTCCGCAACCGGATCTCG
The DNA here is from genome assembly GCF_018390595.1 of Dietzia massiliensis. GTDB lineage: Bacteria > Actinomycetota > Actinomycetes > Mycobacteriales > Mycobacteriaceae > Dietzia > Dietzia massiliensis. Next base: position 45,204 of record NZ_JAHBAV010000003.1, on the reverse strand, counting down.
AACTCCGAGCCGTAGAGGCTCGACTCGGCCTGCCCACCCTGAATAAAGAACTCGCGACGCTCCTTGCGAAGCTTGTCGGTCACCTCCTCCGTCACAAACGACGGCGTGGTGAAAATGAACTGAAGTTCGGAGACCTGCTCAAGCTCCTTGCGCAGGGCCTCGAACGCGAATATCGAAAAGGTCGACGCAGCGATGCGCACTTTCGTTCCAGAGGTGATCTCGCCTCGGAGGTCGTCGCCGAGCAGATCGTTGACGTTGTCGATTATTCGCACGGCATCCCTACGCTCACTCAAAACTTGCCGCACCCCGCCGATGCGACGCAAGAACTTAAGTTACCTTAATGGACATTCGTCTGAGTGCAGAGGGTTCTGCGGATAAGTGCCTTGCAACGTCTGCGGTGGCCGTGCCCCCAGTCGGACTCGAACCGACACTGAAACGGTTTTAAGCCGTCTGCCTCTGCCAATTGGGCTATGGGGGCTTGCCGGCCCGCCGGGGCGGGCTCGGGTGGCGCGTAGGGCGCCGAGTCGGGCTAGCCGGCCAAGCGGGTCAGCACCGACATCGCGATGCCGTCCAGGATGTCCTTCTCACTCACCGTGAGCTCGGACAACCCCGCGCGCTCAAATATCTCATCACACAGCGCCTGGACCACGATCGCTCCCCCACCGATCACGTCCGCGCGGCCCGGATGCATCGCCCCCAGGCTGCGCCGCTCAGTCACCGACGAGGCCACCAAGCGGTCGCACACCTCGCGCATCCGGCCCAGCGAGATGACGCTGCCGTGGATTCGCTCCTGGTCGTACTCCCCCAGGTTCTGCGCCAGCGCGCTCAACGTGGTGAAGGTGCCGGCGACCCCCACCCAACGGGCGGCGCGGCCCACCGGCACGTCGCCGGTCTCGACCAACGCCTCGGTGACCACCGCGCGCGCCTCGGCGACCTCGACGGCGGTGGGCGGGTCCGAGTGCAGCACCCGCTCGGTGATCCGCACGCACCCGATGTCCAGGCTGCGAGCTCCCAGCAGGCGCACCTCACCGCGGGCGAGCTCGCCCACCACGATCTCCGTGGACCCGCCGCCGAGGTCGGTCACCACGAACGGGCCGTCACTCGGCGAGAGGTCCGAGACACCGCCGGCAAAGGTCAGCTCGGCCTCGGTCTGCCCCGAGATCACCTCGGCGACAGCACCCGGAAAGTGGGCGCCCAGCACCTCGGCGGTCATGCCGAAGAACTCGTCCTTGTTCGCCGCATCGCGGGTCGCGGAGGTGGCCACCATCCGCACCGACTGCACCCCGAGCTCGGCCATGGTCGCCGCGTAGTCGGTGAGGGCCGTGCGGCAGCGGGAGAGCGCCCCCCCGGACAGCCGCCCGGTCGCGTCCACGCCCTCGCCCAGGCGGATGATCCGCATCTCGCGGACCACGTCCACGAGTCCGGGCTCGCCGGGGACGCCCTCGGCGACGAGCAGCCGGATGGAGTTGGTGCCGCAGTCGATCGCGCCGACGCGCACAGCAGCGGTCACTGCTCGTCCATGGCGAGGTAGTCCGGGATCCCCAGCTCCTCGGGCGTCGGCCAGTCGGCAGGCAGAGCGGTGCCGCGCAGCCCGGCCTCGCAGGCCAGCGCCACCGACTCATCGCCTAGCCGCACCACGCCCGGCCCCTCGGCCAGCGCGTACGCCATGAGCACGTGCAGGCACTTGACGCGCTCGGGCATGCCACCACCGCTGAAGTCCGTGCCGAGGTCCTCGATCGCGTTCCGCTTGGCCAGGTACCGCTCGTGCGCCTCGCGATAGTTCGCGGCCAGGTCGGGCTCGGCGCCCAACCTCGTCGTCATCCCCCTCATGATCCCCGCCGATTCCTGACGGCTCGCCTCGGCGGTGAGCCGCGGATCGGTGAGGTAGTACAGAGTGGGGAACGGGGTGCCGTCCTCCAACCGCGGCGCGGTCTTGACCACGCCGGGCTTGCCGTCGGGGCTGCGGTAGGACACCTCCAGCACCCCACGCGGCGGCCGGCCCAGCTGGGCGGCGATCGCGTCGAGGTCAGCTTGGGACACGCTTTGTTCGGCGCTCACGCTAGGGGTTCTCCTGTGGTTGTTCCTGGACGCCGCCCGGAATGGGGGCGGCGGGGTCGTCACCGCCGGGCACGCCGTCGGGGACGACCGGTACGGCCGGGGTGTCGGGGCCGCCGGGGATGGACGTGCCCTCGAGCAGCGCCGAGTCCTCCGGCATGATCGGGTCGGTCGGCTCGGAGATCGACCGCCACACCCGCGTCTGCCAGGGCAGCGCCGCGATCTCCGCCGCCCGCTGCTCGGCCGCCGCCTGTTCCACCGGATCCACCATGGACACCCGGTACGGCGTCTCCCCCGGCTTCACGGCGCCGAAGCGGATGCGGGCCTGCTGCTCGATGTAGGCCGGGTCGGACAGCAGCTCCTGCTCGGCCTCGAGCTCGGCGATCGTCGCCTCGAGCGCGGCCCGCTCCTGCGCCACGGCCTTCTCGTCGCGGAGGAACTGGTAGTGGTTGCGCAGCGGGAACGAGACCGTGACCAACAGGATTATGGCGACGACGGCGAGGAGACCGATCCGCCGCGGCGTGTAGTTCCGCGGGCCCAACAGGGTGTCGGACAGGTCCGTGCGCGTGGTGAGACGGTGGGCCTCCGGATGCGCGGTGGTGCCGATCCTGCCGGAGCGAGCGGACGCCGGGACGGGCCGGTCGCGTTCGCGGCTCGGCGTCCGCCGACGGGGCGGCTGCCGGCGAGTGCCGTCGGCGGGCTGGTCGGTTCCGGCCCCTACGGCGCCGTCATCGCCTGCACTGCGGCCTCCGGCTCCGGCGCCGCGCGCGTCGGCTCCGGTGCCGCGGCCGCCGGTGGTCCCACGGCCCGCCCCGGTCGCCCGGCGTCGGATGGCACCCGACGCCTCACCGGGCCGCCGGGACGACGCGCGATCGCGTGCGTCTCCCCGGCGGTCCGAGGGGCGCGGTGGGCGGGCCATGAGCCCTCCTCTCGACTACTCAGGCCTTGAAGCGCGGGAAGGCACCGGCACCGGCGTACCGGGCGGCGTCGCCGAGCATCTCCTCGATGCGCAGCAGCTGGTTGTACTTGGCCACGCGCTCCGAGCGGGCCGGGGCGCCGGTCTTGATCTGGCCGCAGTTGCAGGCCACGGCGAGGTCGGCGATGGTCGTGTCCTCCGTCTCGCCCGAGCGGTGCGACATCATCGACGCGTAGCGGTTGCGGTGGGCCAGGTCCACGGCGTCCAGGGTCTCGGTGAGGGTGCCGATCTGGTTGACCTTGACCAGCAGGGCGTTGGCGAGGCCCTTCTCGATGCCGTCGGCCAGGCGCTGCGGGTTGGTGACGAAGAGGTCGTCGCCGACCAGCTGGACCTTGTCGCCGATCATGTCGGTGAGGGTCTTCCAGCCGTCCCAGTCGTCCTCGTCGAGCGGGTCCTCGATCGAGACGAGCGCGTACTTGTTGACCAGCTCGGCGTAGACGTCGGCCATCTCGGCGGCGGAGAGCTGCTTGCCCTCGAAGTGGTACTTGCCGTCCTTGAAGAACTCGGTGGCGGCCACGTCGAGCGCGAGCGCCACGTCGGTGCCCAGCTCGTAGCCGGCCTTCTGAATGGCCTCGACGATAAGGTCCAGCGCGGCCGTCGTGGACTCGACGGAGGGGGCGAACCCGCCCTCGTCGCCCAGGCCGGTGGACAGGCCGCGGTCCTTGATGACGGTCTTGAGGTGGTGGTAGACCTCGGTGCCCATGCGCAGGGCCTCGCGGAAGGTCGGGGCGCCGATGGGAGCGATCATGAACTCCTGGACGTCGACGCCCGAGTCGGCGTGGGCGCCACCGTTGAGGATGTTCATCATGGGCACGGGCAGGACGTGCGCGTTGGAGCCGCCGATGAAGCGGTAGAGCTCGAGGTTGGCGGACTCGGCGGCAGCGCGGGCCACGGCCAGCGAGACGCCCAAAACGGCGTTGGCGCCGACGGTCGACTTGTTGGGCGTGCCATCGGCGTCGAGGAGGGCCTCGTCCACGACGCGCTGGTCCTCGGCGGGGATGCCGATGACGGCGGGGGCGAGGACGTCCAGCACGGCCTCCACGGCCTTGGTGACGCCCTTGCCCAGGTAGCGATCGTCCTCATCGCGAAGCTCCACGGCCTCGTGGGCGCCGGTGGACGCACCGGACGGCACGGCGGCGCGGCCGAACGAGCCGTCGTCCAGAAGCACCTCCACCTCGACGGTGGGGTTGCCTCGCGAATCGAGGATCTCCCGGGCTCCGACCTGCTCGATAAGCGCCATCTGTGCTCCTTGGGGGAAGTTCGTGGGTTCGTGTGCGTGGCCGGCGCCGCGTGGGCGGGCGCAGTCCGCGGCCCATTGTTCCACGAGCCTCTCCGCGGCGTGCCGAGGCGGCGCCGGGGGCGTGCGAGGGGGCTACTGTCTCACCCATTCGTACGCTTACACCGGTCGAAATCCCCCGCCCGCAGACCCGCCCGGATACCGCCAGGGCTCATAGAGCCTCGAGGTATTCCGTCAGATCGATGCGGCTCACGCGCTCGTCGGCCCGGAAGCGCGATGTCAGCTTGATGATCCGGCCGTTGATGTGCGGCGTGATCGGGCACATCTCCTCGACTACCCGACGCTCGATTCGGGAGCCTTCTGCACGCTCGAAGTACTCGTCGAACTCGATGATCAGCACCGATTCGTAGTTCTCATCGCGGATCGCGCTCGTGTTGAGCCTCTTCCGATCCGCGGTGTGCCGGATCCCCTTCACCTGGACGCGCTCACCGGCCTCGGTGAGGATGTCCCAGCCTGGCTGACTGAATGACCCCCGCCTGCCACCGAGATACGCGTGCGCCACCGCCTCGGCGATTTCCCCGACCATGTTGTGGGTCTGGATGACGCCCCTCGTTTTGAGCTCCGTCGCGCTGCCAGCCCACAGCCGCAGGAGTTCAGCCACGCTCAGATCCGCGAAGTCGTTCACCTGCCGAATGGTAGGGCGGCGATCCCAGGACGAAGGTGCTCTACGACTCACCGGGCCTTGACCTTGTCACAGTGTCAAGCTTGATGATCGAGGCACGAGAATCGGCCAGGTCGCCCAGATCGTCGGCATCAGCGCTCGCAGCATCCGGCACTACCACCGCCTCGGAGTGGTCGCCGAGCCGGCCAGGACCTCCGGTGGGTACCGCGAATACGACGTCGCCGACCTCGCCCGCATCGCGCGGATCGCGTTCCTGTCCGACTCCGGCGTGCCTCTCAAAGAGATTGCGGCCCTCCTCGAACCGGAGGCCGGAAACCCCGCGACCGACCTCGCCGCGATTCGCGACGGCATCGACCAGCGGATCGCGGCCCTGACCCGCCAACGCGACCGACTGGACGCCATCGCCCAGCGCGCGGCCGCCGGGTTGCCCCCGGGCCTCCTGCCCGAGCCCGTCGCCCGCGCCCTCGACCTGTGTCGCTCCGAGGCGAGCGACGATCCGGACCTCGCAGCCCTCGTGAAGCTCGAGCGCGACATGCTCGACCTCGCCGCCCTCCGTGGCGACCTTCCCGACGAACTCGCCGCCGCGTACTCCGCCCTTGCGACCGACGAAGAGCGGCGCCGCAGGTATCTCGATCTCCTCGCCGGATTCCACCGCATCGAGGGCCGACGCCCCGCCGACGTCGAGCCGGAGATCGCCCGGCTCGTCGAGAGTCTGATCGCCGACCCGACCATCCGCTCGATCATCACCGGCGCTTCGGCAGACATGGACGACTCGCTCACCGGCCCCACGCTCGACCAGCTCCTCCCCGACCCGGCCCAGCGCGAGGTGCTGCGCCGCACGTTCAGCGCCCTGGGAGTCGAGCTATGAACAGCAGACTGGTTCCGCTGATCGCCCTCGTCGTCGTCGCCACCGACGCCGCACTCCTGGCGACCGGCACGATCGGACCCGCCGTCGCGCTCGCCCTCTTCCTCATCGTGGAGATCCCCCTCGGCGCGCTCGTCGTCACGGGCTATGTCCGCCGCTACCGCGCGCACCGCGCCCTCACCGAGACCCGCCGCGAGGCCCTGCGCGCGCTGGCCGCCGACGATCCCTACCTACGCCTGGCCGCGGCCGAGGCCCGCACCGTCGCGTCGCTCGCGCGCTGGGTGACCCGGCGTCCCGACGTCCCCGCCGGCGCGGTGCCGATCGGCTACGCGCGCGGCACCCTCGGCATGCCGATCGCGCTGGCCGTCGCGGCGACCATCGAACTCGTGGCCGTCCACCTGCTGGTCCCGTGGCACTTGGTCCGGCTCGTTCTGGACCTACTCGGGATCTACGGGCTCCTCATGGTGCTGGGGTGGCTGGCCGGGCGGATCGTGCGGCCGCACCTCCTCGACCGGGGCGTGCTGACCCTGCGCAGTGGGCCGCACGTCTGCGCGCGCATACCGCTCGACGCGGTGGCGGACGTGCGCCGGGAGCGGCGGCTCTCCCCCACCAACGCCGAGATCACCGGCGACGACGACCGCGGTGGCGCGCTCGTGCTACCCGGGCCCGACGGAACGAACCTCAGCCTCACGCTCTCGCAGCCCGTTGCGGCGTCGGTCCCGGAATTCGGGTGGCGTGCGCCCGCGTTGCGGGAGGTGTCCGTGGTGCGATTGCAGGTCGATGACCCGGAGGCCGCGGTGCGCGCCGTGCGGTCAGAGGCTCGGGCACCGACGGCGTCGTAGTCGACCCCTAGAGTGAGCCAAGCCTTGCCAGGACCATCCAGGAGAATGTTGTGGACTCACCCGTCGTCGTCCCCGCCCACATCGGGGCAGAGAGCTGATGGCGACCCTGTCCCCACGCAAGACCTCCACTAGGCGCAAGACGAGATCCACGAGGGCTGCGTCGGCGAAAAGCGCGAGCTCCACGCGGGCGACGTCGGCCAAGAAGTCCAGCGCGGCGATGGCGGTCCCGACTATCCCGCCCGGACAGCGGGTGTGGCTGCTGGAGCTCCCTTGGGGCGGGCTGGGCGGTGGGATGCCGGCCGGGGTGAGTTACTACAAGTCGCTCACGGCGCACGCGTACGTCGGGACCTCCCTGCCCGAGTCACTGGAGCCCTACGCCAGCAAGCCGTACTCCTACCTGCGGTGGCGGGAGGACGAGCTCAACGGCAGCACGGGCCCGGGTGCGACCGCCGCGCCGATGAGTCTGCGCCCGGAGCAGCGCGCGGACGTCGATGCGATCGCCACGGCCGCTGAGCGCGGGTTCCGGCAGGTTCATCTGGCCAATGACGTGGGCACCGGTAAGACGCTGGTCGCGGTGGCCGCAGCGAAGGCGATTGCGCGCGAGCGCGGCGCCCGCACCATCCTCGTGACGGTGGACCGGCCAGCCCGCATCACCATCCCGTCATGGCGTCGCACCATCGCCGCCCTGGGTGACGACGAGCTGCGTTGGATCATCATGTCCTCCGACAGCCTGAGCAAGCTCATGGCCCGGAACGGGCGGCCACGGCTGAAAGTCGACGTCGCGGTGATCGACGAGGCCCACCAGTTCCGCCACGACAGCAAGCGCACCAGCTACATGCGGCGACTGACCCGCATGAACTCGCCGCACGAGACGGCCCCGTTCGTCCTGACGATCACCGCCACCCCGGGGCATCACCCCGGCGAATGGGGTTACATGTCGTCGCTGTACGCCCAGGTACACGGAGATCCGCCGGCCCAGTGGGCGGACTTCGGTCGAGCGCTGGCCGACCGGGGCGTGCCCCTGGAACCCTCCTACGGCAAGTGGACGTGGAGCGCCGAGGCCAAAGACTCGCTGCAGACGCAGCAAGCCGCCATCAGCGACGTGCGCGACATCCTGCTGCGACACGATCCGCCGCTCATGCTCACCCGGTCCGCGGTGTGGGGGCCGCCGCCCTTCGACGTGGACCTGGTGGAGCTGACCCCCGACCAGTGGCGGGCCTACGAGCTGGAGTGGGGAGACTTCCAGCGCGAGATGCAGCTGGCCAGGACAGGAAGGAACATCGCCCGCGGGCTGGCTGCGCTGGTGAGGCTGCGACAGAAGGCGTCGATGATTCGCGTTGAGCACACTGTGGCCGCGGCCAAGGCCGAACTCGCCCGCGGCTACCAGGTGCTCATCGCCACCGAGATGGTCTCCACCGCCGCGCACCCGGTGGCCGAGATGCTCGAGGCGGACGGCATCCCGGTGGCGCGGATCTACGGCTCCAATCCGGAGGCCGAGACCGAGCGGATGCGCTTCCAGCGCGGCGAGGCGCCTGTGGTGGTGTTCAACACGCCCACCGCGATCAACCTGCAGGCGAGCGAGCAGTTCGCCGACGGATCGTTCGCGACCGGCACCCCGCGCAGGGGCTTCTTCCACCAGGCCCGCTACTCGGGACTCCTGGCCGAGCAGACGATGGGCCGCGCCCACCGGAACCACCAGGTCTGTTCCTGGTCGCTCCTGGCGGCGGCGGGGACGATCGAGGAACGAGCCGGCACGGTGATGCTGTCCCGCCTGATCGCCTCCGCGACCAGCACCGACACGGATGCCTCGACGTTCTCCGAGGTGGCCCGGGTGTTCGGGATCGACTGGATCCCCGCCGCGAAACTGGCGGACGAACTCAGCTAAGGCGGTCTGGTTCCGGCGGTCGGCCACTCCCCTGGCGAGCGGTTACTCCCGGGCGAGCGCCTACTCCTCGATGAACGCGCCGTCGAAGAGCATCGTCGAGGAGATGGTCGGACTGATGCCCATTACCGACTCGCCGATCGTCACCAGCTCGACGCCGTTGCCGAAGACCGCGTAGGGCGCCACCTCGTTATGAACCTCCTGCAGGTCGGCGTACGCCGTCTTCTGGGAGTCGACGTCCGGGGCGGCCTTGAGCGCGGAGATGGCGTCCGCGAACGCGGGATCGTCCACGCCCGACACGTTGAGCGCGCCGCCCGGCATGAGCGAACTCGCCAGCGTGGAAGCCGGGTCGGCGTCGGAGGTGGCCAGGCCGCCGAAGGCCATCTCGTAGTCGCCCGTGAACTGACGCGCGCTCGCCGCCGAGGCCGGCGCGACCTCCACGGTCACATCGAAGCCGACGGCGTCGAGCATCGCCTTGATGACGATCCCCGCCTCGCGGTTCTCCGGCACGTCCGACACCAGCAGCGTGAGTGAGCCGTCCCAGCCGGTCTCCTGCTTGAGCTCGGTGACCAGCTCGGTCGCACGCTCGACGTCCAGCGCGGGCCCCTCTTGCCCGTCGAAGAAGCGGGACGAGTCGGCCAGTAGCGCGGACGTGGCCTGGGCCGGGTCGTCGCCCAGCCGGCCGAGCAGCAGCTCCCTGTCGATCGCATGCGTCACGGCCTGGCGTGCGCGCTGATCAGTGAGGATCCCGTCGTAGCCCGCGGCCCCGTTGTTCATGTAGACCAGCCGACCGGCGCTGGTGATCTCCTCGTAGCCCTGCGCACCCGCCTCGCGGGCCATGTCCGCGAACTTGGACCCGCGCAGGAACGCGACCTCCACCTCGTTGTTCTGGAACGCCTCGAGCGTGGACTGCGAGCCCGGGATCTGGATGAACCTCAGCGTGGGGCACACCGGGCCGCCGTAGTAGTCGGAATTCGGATCCAGCACCATCTCCTGATTGGGCGTGTAGCTGGCGAGCGTGAACGCCCCGGCGCCCACCGGCTAGCGGGCCCACTTCTCCGGGCCCGCCTCGGTGTACGCCTTCTCGGGGATCACCTCGCCCGCCGACCCGGCGAGCAGGACCGGGAACGCGGACCACGGCTCGGCGAGCGTGAACTCGACGGTCAGCGGGTCGATCACCCGCGTCTGCTCGATCTGCTGGACGTCGGTCATGGCCGTCGAGCGCGTGGCCGGGTCCTTGTGCAGGCCCATGGTGAAGGCCACGTCCTGGGCGGTGAGCGGGTCGCCGTTGGAGAACGTCACGCCCTCTCGCAGCGTCAACGTCCACACCGTGTGATCCTCGGAGCTCTCGAGTGACTCGGCGAGCTTCGGCTCGAACGTCTCGGTGCGGGTGTCCCAGCGCACGAGCCGGTCGTAGACGGCCGCCGACTCCGCGCCGCCCCGCACGCCCACCTGCCCCTGACCGGGCGAGAACGACGGCAGCATGACATACGTGCCCGTGGTGATCGTGCCGCCGGCCTTGTCCTCGGTACACCGGGCGTCGTCGGCGGGCATCGCCAGCGTGTCCTGATCGGCAGCCGCAGCGGGATCGGCCTCGCTCGAATCGCACGCGGACAGCGCGAGCGCGGTGATCGCCAGTGCAGCGGCGGCGGTGGGGATGCGTCTCATCGGTTCTCCTGAGGGGTGGGAGTCGGGCGCGAACACTAGGTAAGTGACAGGTGTCAGCTACTCAGAAAACTAAGTGACACAGAGCACACTGTCGCGCGATTCGCCGAACTCGGCACCCGTCCGGACGTGCCTTCCCGATGGAAGAGAAATCGGTGAGGGGGCGGACACCCGGGTGATAGTGCGACGCGAAGTCCCGGTAGAGCCTCGGCGGGCGTTGTCGTCGTCGTCATCGTCGTCGGCACCTCTTCCCCGCGCACCGGCCTCAACCCCCGGACGGACAGGAACGCGGTGGATACCATCGCGCCATGACCGACACCCACCCGCGGATCCCGACCCGGCTGGTGCGTGGCGCGCTGATCGGCGTCGGCGGATTCAACGCGCTGTCGGCGATCGGCGGCGGCATCGGGCTGCTCACGCCCGGGTCGATGGGCATCCCGATCGACGTCATCGCCGGCTCGGGGTTCACCAGCTACGTCTGGCCGGCGATGCTGCTCATCGTGGTGATCGGCGGGACTCAGCTGGTCGCCGTGATCGCCGAGGTGCGTCGGGCCGCCACCGCGCTGTTCTGGGCGGCGTTCGCCGGGTTCGCCATGATCATCTGGATCTTCGTCGAGCTGGCCGTGATGGGCGGGTTCTCGGCGCTGCACGGGATCTACTTCACCGCCGGTACGCTCCAGCTCATCCTGGTGTTCGCGCTACTCGGGATCGCGCCGGCGGTGGTCGCCTCGCGGCGCGATGGTGGGCGGCGCTGAAGTCAGTCGAGAGGGCCGAGCGCCGCCAGCTCCGCTCCCCAGGCGCGTGCCCGCTCCACCTCGCCGTCCGCGATAGGGCCTCCATAGCCGTGGACGCCGAAGGTCTCGGGCTTGGCGGCCGGGCGGAACCCGCGCGCAACCAGCTTCTTCATGGCCTTCTTGGCCGCCGAACCGGGCAGGCGGGGCTTGACCACTCGCGTATCGAACGTCGCCACCGGCACCGCGCGTGTGGGCGGCTGTACCGACTCGATCCACTCGCGAATGCCGCGCGCCGGGATGGACGGGGCGCCCTGCTGCGTAGCCGATTCGCGTGTCGCCGCAGTCGACATGGTGAAGGCGTGGGTAGGGCCGCCGACGATGAGGAAGTCGACGTCGTCGGCGAGCTTGTCCGGCGCGGACACCGCATCGACGACCTGTATGTTCGCGCCGAACGCGGCCGCGATCTCCCGCCCGAGCCGCTCGGTGTTCCCCCACAGCGACTCCACTACGAGTAGTCCGGCCATGGCGCCTCTCCCCCTCGCCCACTCACCTAAATGTGTGAGCGGGAACGCTACTCCGCTCGCGGCGCCCTTCTGCTCTGTCTCGCGAAAATCCGCCCCTCGGATTACATCTTGCTCCCGGAGTTCCTAGGGCAAGACGAAATCCGAGGGGCGGATCGGCGGGAGGGCTCGCGCTACATCCGGGGAGCGGATCGGCGGCAGCGCCCCGGGGGTCAGCCTGCGTGGCGCCGCCTTCTGAGCCGCGGCACCCTCACGCCCCGAACCACGCCCGCGCCAGCTCGGCGTAGCGGCCGTCCGCGCGCAGCAGCTCGTCGTGCGTGCCGGACTCGACGACCCGGCCGTGCTCCATCACCAGGATCCGGTCGGCGGAGACCGCCTGGCTCAGCCGGTGCGCCACCACCAGGCCGGCGCGGTCGCGCAGGACGGCGGCCGCGGCGTCGTCGAGGCGGCGCGCTCCGGCGGACCCGGCCTCGGCGGTGGCCTCGTCGAGGATCACCACGTCGGGGTCGGCCAGCTCCACGCGGGCCAGGGCGATCATCTGGCTCTGCATGGGGTCGAGCGGGTGGCCGCCCTCGCCGATGACGGTGTGGATGCTGTCGGGCAGGTCGTCCACCCAGTCGGCGCCCACGGTCCGCAGGGCGGCGCGGACCTCGGACTCGGAGGCCTCGGGGCGGGGCGCCCGCACGTTCTCGGCGATGGTCGCGGCAAAGGAGTGCACCTCCTGCGAGACCATCGTGATGCGCTGGCGCAGGGCCACCGGGTCGACATCGGTCAGTGGCACCCCGCCCATGCGGACGCTGCCGCGCGACGGTGTGAGGGTTCCGGCCGCGACCAGGGCCAGGGTGCTCTTGCCGGCGCCGGTCGAGCCGACCACCGCGACGACCTCGCCCGGGGCCAGCGTGAGGTCCACGTCGATGAGGGCAGGAGCGGCCCCGCCGTACGAGTGGGAGACGCCGGTCAGCTCGAGCGGGCCGGGCTCGAGAGTGGCGGTGCGCTCGAGTACCGGCATGGTGATGACGCCGACCATCCGCACGAGCGAGGCGCCCGCGGACTGCACCTGGTCGACCATCCCCACGAGCGCGCCGATCGGGTTGAACAGCCGGTGGAACAGCAGCGCGGCGGTCGTGACGGCGCCGGCGGTGATGATGTCGGCGTCCACGAGGACAAACCCCACGACCAGCAGCAGTCCCAGGACCGTGACCTCGGCCCGGTTGTTGCGGGAGAAGGCGCGGGTGACGAAGTAGAACACCCGGATCGACAGGTCCCGCGCCTCCGCCGAGGCGGCGGTGATGCGGCGCAGCTCGGCGTCCTGGGCGTCGTACGCATGCAGAGTCCGTGAGCCGGTGATCCCGCCGAGCAGCCGGCTGGCGCGGGTGCCGAACGCAGCGCGCTCGGCGGCGTAGATCGGGCCCGACCGGGGCAGGTACCAGCGCAACGTCGTCCAGTACATCGGCAGCGCCACCAGGCCCACGAGGCCGAGCCGCCAGTCGACCGTCGCCAGGCCGACGCCGGAGACGATCACCGTGAACAGCGACTGCACCACCAGCGGGATCACGGCGGTCGCGGCCTGGCTGATCTCGCGCGCGTCCTCGGCCACGCGCGAGACCAGATCGCCGGTCTCGGTGGTCTCCATCTGCGCGGCGCCCAGGCGCAGGGAGCGGTCCATGACCATCTCCCGCAGGCGCGCCACGGTCGGCTCGGTGAGCCGGGCCAGCCACGCCTGGCCCGCCCACGTGCAACCCGCGCCCACCACGCCGGCCACGGCGATCGCGCCCGCCGCCGCCCACACCGTGGAGTAGTCCTGGCTGCCGGGCAGCACGTCGACCAGCCTGCCGATCACCCACGGCGCCACCAGGCCTGCGACCGCGCCGACGAGGCCCGCCACGGCCACCAGCAGCAGGAAGCCGCGGCGCTCGCGCAGCAGCGGCCACAGCACGGCGAGCGACTCGCGGCCGCTGGCCAGGGGCAGGGCCGCGTCCGGAGCCGCCTGCGCGTCCTGGGTGGCGAGAGTCTCGGTGTGGCTCATCGGTCGACCGCCGTCCGGTAGGTGGCTGACGCCTCGCGCAGCTCGAGGTGTGTTCCCGTGCGCACGTCGCCGCTGCGGGGCAGGTGGACCACCCGGTCGGCGGTCGCGAGGAACGGCGGTGACGAGGTGACGACGAGCGTGGCCTGGCCCGGCCGACTCGTCCGGAGCCGGCGCACGGCCTGCGCGATCTCCCACTCGGTGACGGCGTCGACGGCACTGGTCGGCTCGTGCAGGACCAGGACGTCGGGATCGGCGTGTAGCGCCCGGGCGAGCGCGATCCGCTGTCGCTGGCCCCCGGACAGGTTCCGGCCGCCCTCCTGGACAGGGTGGTCCAGGCCGTCGGGGAGGTTCTCGAGGATCTCCGCGACCGCCGAGGCCTGCAGGACCGCCTCGGAGATGGGCTCCTCGTCGTCGTCGTGACTCATGGTGATGTTCGAGCGGACGGTACCCACGAACAGGTCCACGCGGTGCGGCGCGGCCACCAGGTGCTCGGCGATCGCGGGGGCGAGCTGGCTGCGGCGGTGACCACCGACACGCACGGCGTCGGCCCCGTCGCCGTGACCGGCGACCGCCAGGGTGACGGCGTCGGCGGCGGCCGGCTGATCGGCGACGAGCGCGACCACCTCGCCCTCGGCGACCTCCAGGTCGAGCGTGCGGCCGTCGGGCAGCTCCAGGCCCTCCACGCGCAGCTCGGCGCCGGCGGGGACCTCGGAGCCGGAGTCGTCGACCGGCGCGGACTGCAGCAGGTCGACCAGGCGCTGCGCGGCGCCGTGGGAGCGGGCGAAGACGGCGACCATCTGGGTGATCATCCGGACGGGCTCCTCGAAGAACACGGCCACGCCCACCACGGAGACGAGCGTGCCGATCTCCATCTGGCCCTGGATCACGCGGTAGCCGGCGGCCAGCAGGACCAGCGCCAGGACCACGGCCATGCCGAGCGAGCCGATGCCCTGGACGCGCCCGGAGCGCTCGGCGGTGATGATCCCCGCGGCGGCCGCGTCCTCGGAGGCGGTGCGGTACTGCTCGGCCGCCCAGCGCTCGCCGCCGCCGGCCTTGAGCACGCGCAGGCCGGCCATGATGTCGGTGGCGCGGCTACTCGCCATGCCGATCGCGGCCTGCTGCGCGGTGCTGTGGCGGGAGATGGCGCGGCTGGGCAGGGCGACCAGCACCAGGCTGAGCGGCACGCCGATGAGCACGATGAGCCCCACCACCCAGTCGGTCCACAGCAGGTACACCGAGATCCCCACGATCCCGATCACCGCCGACCCGCCCAGGGCGATCTGCCGGAAGACCAGCGCGGCCACGTCGGCGTCGGCCGAGCACACCGAGAGCACGTCGCCGGAGCTGGCGCCGTCCATCGCGCGGCGGCGGGTCAGCGGCACCCGAGTGACCTCCACGCGCAGGTCGTGGGCCTCCTCCTGCAGTGCGCGGTTGCTCATGCGGGCGCCGAAGCGGTATCCCAGGCTGAGCACGGTGAACAGGCCGATGAGCCCGACCACCGACCACAACATGGCCCAGCGGTCGAGCGGGATGATCGCGGCGTCCACGATCACGCCGATCGCGATGGGCACCAGCGCCTCGCACAGCTGCCACAGCGTCATGAGCACCAGCCCGGGCGCCCAGAGGTGCCGGCGGCGGCCGACCGCGCGGAGCAGGAGCCCGTTCGCCGTGGTCGGGGCGTCCCCGCCGGGGGTGTCCGCGGCCCGGCGGCGCGGCCGAGCCGGTGGAGACGTCGGTGCTGACATAGGTGAGCAACTCCCGCTGTAGGTGAGGTCGGCCCGGGGGTAGGTGAGGTCGGCTCAGGGGCCCCGACGACTCTATGCCAGCGGGGGATTTCGCCGTCGCACTCAGGCGGTTGCGGTGCTAGTTTCGACCTCACCGGACTTCGCGAACGGGGCTGCGAGATGAGACCTCTGCGCTACTCGATCAACGTCACCCTCGACGGGTGTGTGGACCACGAGGCCGGGGTCATGCCCGATGAGGAGTCGATGCGGTTCTGGACCGAGCAGATGGCCGCCGCGGACGCCCTGTTGTTGGGCCGCGTCACCTACCAGCTCATGGAGTCGGCGTGGCGGCGTCCGGAGTCGGGCGTGTGGCCGGACTGGATGGAGAAGTGGGAGCTCCCGTTCGCCGAGGCCATCGACCGCACGCCCAAGTACGTCGTCTCCAGCACCCTCGACCGGGTCGACTGGAACGCCGAGCTTCTCCGGGGTGACCTCGGGACCGCGGTGCGGGAGCTCAAGGCCCGGCCGGGGCTGGGCCTGTGGGTGGGCGGCGTGACGTTGCCGCTCGCGCTGGCCAACCTGGGGCTGATCGACGAGTACGAGTTCGTCGTGCAGCCCGTCCTCGCCGGTCACGGCCCCACGCTCATGGCGGGGCTGCGCGAACGCGTCGAGCTCCGGTTGGTGGACCGGATCGGTTTCCGGTCGGGGTCGGTGGCGGTGCGCTACCGCCCGGCGCCGCGCGGGTGACGGGCCCCGGTCACGGCGCCGTCGTCCCCACCGAGTACGCGGCCGCGGCGTCGCGCACGTCCATGACGTACTCGCGCGAGGCGTTGTAGGCGAGGACCGCGCGCTGCCAGTTCTCGGCCACCGAGAGGTCTCCCCCGGTCTCGCACAGCAGGCGCGCGGCGGCCACGGCGGCGTCGTCGATCTGGTTGGGGTCGGCCACCCCGTCACCGTTGGCGTCGCGGCCGTACTTGTTCCACGACTCGGGGATGAACTGCATCGGCCCCACGGCGCGGTCGTGTTCGGTGTCGCCGTCCCAGCGCCCGCCGTCGGTGTCGGGGATGTCCGCGAAACCCGGCGATCCGTCGAGTTTGATGCCGATGATCGGCGGGAGCGCGTAGCCGTCGTCGTTCAACATCGCCCCGCGGTACCGGCCGTGCCGCGTCTCCACGTGCCCGATGCCGGCGAGCGTCGTCCAGGCGAGGTTGCACTCGGGCCGGGTCTGGCGCATGGTCTCGGCGGCGTTGCCGTAGGCCGCCAGCGCGGCGACGGGGATGTTCATCGGCTCGTTGAGGCCGGCCGCCCACTCGCGCAGCTGGTCGGACGTGCGACCCGGGGCGTTGATGTCGATGGTCGGCACCGGGGCGCCGGCGGCCGGCGGAATGCCCGGGGGGATGGGGATGGGCGCCTCGCGGGTGGCCTCGTAGGAGCACGACGACGACAAGACGACGGTCGCGAGCAGTCCCGCGAGGCTCGCGGTGGCGCGGGGGGTCAAGGTGGGCATCGCCTGCCATCCTGCCGGAGCCCGGTTCCGCAGCGCGTCAGGGTATCCCCCGATTCGCGGCGGGCCGGCCGTGATGCTCACCTCACCCGGACCCGAACCCGCCGGCGAGCGCGGTGAGCTCGTCGAGCAGGGCGTCGCGGCTTATGGCCGGCCGGTCGAGCACCCAGCGGACGGCGATGTTCTCCACGGCCATGACGATCACCCAGGCCCGCGCCGCCGGGTCCGCCGAGCGCAGGCCGGCCGCGGAGAGGTACACGGCCAGCAGCTCGCGGACCCGCGTTTCCAGCGCGTGCTGCGCGGCCCGGTGGCGCACCGCGGGCAGTTCTTCCCACACGATCCGCAGCAGCCCGGCGTCTGCTTCCAACGCGGACAGCAGCGCGTCGGCGATCCCCCGGACCGCCGCCGGGTCCTGCACGTCGACCGGGCCGGAGGCCGCGAGCGAGGCCGCGACGCGGTCGGAGATCTCCGCCGACCAGCGGTCCATCACCACCGTGACCAGCGCCGACTTGTCGGGGAAGTACTGGTACAGCGACCCCGGGCTCACCTCGGCCTCGTCGGCCACGCGGTTCGTGGTGAAGGACTCGTAGCCGTCGCGCACGAGCACGACGCGAGCCGCCTCCACGATTCGCTCGACCATCGCGCGGGATCTGGCCTGCTTGGGCACCCTTCTCATGAACGCGAATTGTATGCGAGTAAATACTCGCGTCATAGTCGTGTCATGACCGCAGCGCCTGAACGCCCCACCACCGTGCACTCGCCGTATCCGACGCGCTTCCGTGAGGCCGAGGACCGCTCGAAGCGCATCGGCCGCACCCTCAAGGCCGTCGCGCGCGTGGACGAGGTCGACGAGCACCTCATGGACCGCCTCGGCCGCGGCTACCTCGAGCGCGACGAGCTCGGCAACAGGCTGGCCGCCGCGATGCACCTGCGCTCCGGTGAGCCCGGTGCCGTGAGCCGCCGCCAGCTCGACGAGGCCCTGACCACCGGCTCCGCCGGCCTGCCCGACGACGCCCCGGCCGTCCTGCGCGAGTACATCGCCCGACTCGAGGACACCCCGGACTGGGTCGACTGGGCCAAGATCGAGCGCGGCCAGAAGGTCTACCCGCGGCTGGGCCAGAACGCCGCCGACATCCTGCTGCAACTCTCGCTCATCGGTGGCTACCGCTTCGGGGGCCCCACCGACCTGCTCGTGGCAACCGGCGGACTCACCGGCAACACGACCCTGCGTCGGCTGGCCGAGACCAGCCACTGGACCATGTCGCTCTCGATCCCCGACGGGCTGCGCCCGGGCGGCGAGGCGTGGCGGCTCACCGGCCATGTGCGGGCGATGCACGCGGTGGTCAACCACGCGATGGAGCCGCGCTGGGACACGGGCCGCTGGGGCCTGCCGATCAACCAGAGCGACCTCGCCGCCACCCTGGGCCTGTTCGACGCCGTCGTCCTACTGGGCGTGCGGACGCTCGGTGTGCCGGTGAGCCGCCAGGACTCGGCCGACGTCATGCACGTGTGGCGCTACGTCGGCTGGCTGCTCGGGGTCGACGACGACTTCCTCGTCGAGCGCGAGAGCGAACGCCACCGCATCAACTACCACATCCTGCTCGCGCAGGCCGGGCTGTCCGAGGCGGGCCCGCAGCTCACGCAGGCGCTGGTCGAGGCGCAGCGCACGCGGCATCGCAGCGGCCCCTTCCCCCGCCTGCGCGCCCGCGTCGGACACGAGCGACTGCTGAGCATGCTCACCGTGCTGCTGGGCCGCGAGTCGATGCGCGAGTTCGGTCTGCCCGTGCGGCCGCCGTGGGCCCACGCCTACCTCGTCGCGCTCAACACCCTGCGCTACCGCACGCCGTTCGGCCGCGCCCGACTCGACGCGTGGGGCGAGCGGGTCCGCGACCGCGAGCGCAAGGAGACCTTCGGCG
This sequence comes from Dietzia massiliensis, assembly GCF_018390595.1. Lineage (GTDB taxonomy): Bacteria > Actinomycetota > Actinomycetes > Mycobacteriales > Mycobacteriaceae > Dietzia > Dietzia massiliensis. The sequence goes on along the minus strand of NZ_JAHBAV010000003.1, from coordinate 26,575 downwards.
ACGCCCGCCCGGACATCGGCCGCCCCGCCACCGCCTGACTCCAGTCATTGTTCAGCGAGCGCTGTATAGTTCAGTGCGTGCTGACCATTGAGACGCGCCTCGACGTGATGAACCGGCTGGGCCGGGCGATGGCCGACCCGACCAGGTCCCGGATCTTGCTGTGCCTGCTCGATGGGCCCCGCTACCCGGCCGGCCTCGCACGCGAGCTCGACCTCACCCGACCGAACGTCTCCAACCACCTGGGCTGCCTGCGGGACTGCGGCATCGTCGTGGCCGCACCCGAGGGACGGCAGATGCGCTACGAGATCTCCGATCCCCACCTCGCCGCCTCGCTCCGCGACCTCCTTGACGTGACGCTTGCCGTGGACACCGACGCCGAGTGCGTGGTCTCCGACTGCCCCACCTGCAGGCCGTCGTGACCTCCGCGTGCGGCTGCAACGCCCCGGACCCCGGCGACCACGACGAGGAGGCCCGTCCGTGGTGGCGGGATCCGGCCGTTCTCGTCCCGGCATCCTCCGGCGTCGCGCTGGCCGCGGGCCTGGCCACGGAGTGGTCGGGCGCGGCGTGGCCCGGGGCGGAGTGGGCGGGCGCCGGAGCGGTCGGCCAGCTCCTGTTCTGGGCCGCCCTCCTCCTCGGCGGCTCGACCTTCGCCCCGGGCGCGATCCGCGGACTGGTGACCCACGGCCGCCTCGGCATCGGCCTGCTCATGACCATCAGCGCCGTCGGCGCCGTCATCCTCGGCTACGTCGAGGAGGCCGCGGCGCTGGCGTTCCTCTACTCCATCGCCGAGGCACTCGAGGACCGGGCCATGGACCGCGCCCGCTCCGGCCTGCGCTCGCTCCTCCGCCTGGTCCCGGACACCGCCACCGTCCGCCGGGGCGCCGACACCGCCGAGATCCCGACGGCCGAACTACGTCCGGGCGAGACGCTCGTCGTCGCCCCCGGTGAGCGGGTCGCCACTGACGGGACTGTCGCCCGCGGCCGCAGCAGCGTCGACACCTCGGCGGTCACCGGCGAGTCCATCCCCGTCGAGGTCGAGCCCGGCGACGCGATCCTGGCCGGCTCCATCAACACCTCCGGCCTCCTCGAACTCACCGCCACGGCCCCGGGCGCGGACAACACGCTCACCACGATCGTCGGCCTCGTCGAGCGCGCCCAGACAGAGAAGGGCGACCGGGCCCGCCTCGCCGACCGGATCGCCCGGCCCCTCGTTCCCGGGGTCCTGGTGCTGGCCGTCCTCGTCGCGGCCCTGGGCTCCCTGCTCGGCGACCCGGAGCTGTGGATCACCCGCGCGCTGATCGTGCTCGTGGCGGCCTCGCCGTGTGCGCTGGCGATCTCCGTTCCGGTCACCGTGGTCTCCGCCATCGGTGCGGCCAGCCGGCTCGGGGTGGTCATCACCTCCGGGGCGGCGTTCGAGCGCCTCGGCACCATCCGCCACCTCGCGATGGACAAGACCGGGACGCTGACCAGCAACCACCCCTCGGTCGTCCGCGTCCTCACCGCCCCGGGCGTCAGCGAGTCCGAGGTGCTGGGCCTCGCCGCGGCCGTCGAGCGCCACAGCACCCACCCGCTGGCCACCGCGATCACCTCCGCCGCAGCCGAAAGCCGGCAGGCCGGGACGCCGCACGTTGCTGACGTCCGCGAGTCCGCCGGGCACGGGATCTCCGGCACCGTCGACGGCAGCCGGATCACCGTGGGATCACCGCGCCGGCTCGCATCGGACGAGCTCACCGGGCAGATCACGGCCCTCGAGCACGACGGCATGACGGTGGTCGTGGTCCATCGCGACGGCCGCCTGATCGGCGCCATGGGCATCCGCGACGAGCTGCGGGCGGAGGTCCCCGTCGTCGTCGCAACCCTGGCCGACCACCGCATCGGGGTGAGCATGCTGACCGGCGACAACCCACGCACCGCCGCCGCTCTCGGGGCGCAGGCCGGCATCTCCGACATCCGCGCCGACCTCACGCCCGGCGGCAAGGCCGACGCGATCGCCGAGCTCTCCCGCACCCGGCCCACGGCGATGATCGGCGACAGCATCAACGACGCCCCGGCGCTCGCGACGGCGGACGTCGGGATCGCGATGGGCGTGCGCGGATCCGATGCGGCCATCGAGTCCGCGGACGTCGCGTTAACCGGCACCGACCTGCGCCTCCTGCCGCGGGCGCTCGCGCACGCGCGCCGGGGCGGCCGGATCATCAACCAGAACATCGCCCTCTCGCTGATCCTCATCGCGACCCTCGTTCCGCTCGCGATCACCGGCGTTCTCGGACTCGCGGCCGTGGTGCTCATCCACGAGTTGGCCGAGGTGCTCGTGATCCTCAACGGTCTGCGCGCCGCCCGTACCCCCTGGCCCCCCGTAGCAGCGGTCGGACCCGCGCATGAGGCCCCGACCCCTCAACTCGCCAGATGAGGCGATAACGGCTCATTTCGCTGTTTTAGGTGTTTTCACCTCATGTCGGCGGGGTGTGGCACGATCACCTCATGTTCGTGGTGACCATCGACCAGCGCCGCAGCCGGACCAGCGCCGACCGGGTGCCCGCCCTCCTCGACGCGCTGGACGGCGTGCCGGTCGCGGCGGCCTTCGAGCGCACGGCCGGCGACGAGGTCCAGGGGTTGCTCGACGACCCCGCCGCCGTGCGCGCGGCCCTGCTCGTCGCGCTGCGCGACGGCGAGTGGCACTGCGGCGTGGGGGTGGGAGACGTCGACGACGAGTCCGTCGCCTCCGGAACCCGGGCCGGTCGCGGGGCCGCCTATATCGCCGCCCGCTCCGCCGTCGACGCCGCCAAGGGCCTCCCCGGCTCGGTGGCCATACGGGTGCCGGGCGACCCCGGATCGCAGGACGAGCGCACGTCGGCGACGGCCTGGGCAGCCGACTGCGAAGCGGTGTGGGCCCTGGTCGCGCCGCTCGTACTCGGCCGCACGGAGGCGCAGTGGCGGGTCGTGGACGCCGTCGACCGCTCCCCCACGCAGGTCGCCGCCGCGGAGGAGCTGGGCATCGCGCCCGCCTCGGTCACCGGAGCCCTGCGACTGTCCCGGATCCGGGAGGAACGAACGGCCTACCCGGCGCTCGACCGGCTGCTCGCCGGCACGCACGCGGCGGCACTCGCCGACCGGTCCGGCGAGCACCCGGCGGCCGCGGCGCGCGGGACCGGGCGCACAGGCCGCGAGCGCGGGGAGTCCGGGCGATGAGCACCTGGCCCGACTGGATCCCCATCGCGATCGTCGTGACGGCCAGCCTCCTCGCCTCCGCCGCGCTGGGGTCGCCGATCGCGTCACTCGTCCTGCGCTCCGCGCAGGTGCCCGAGCCTCCGACGGTCGAGGTCACCGGCGACGAGCGCCGACCGGTGATGCGCCGACGCGACGACCCCGCCCCGCAGGTCCGCGAGGTACTGCGCGGCGGCATGTGGATCGGGATCCTCGAACGTGTCGGACTCACCGCGGCCATCCTCGCCGGGCGCTTTGAGCTCGCCGCGGTGGTCGTGGCCATCAAGGCCCTCGGCCGATACCCCGAGATCCGCGAGAACCCGGCGGTGAGCGAGCGATTCATCATCGGCACGCTCGCCTCCCTGCTCGTCGCCGCGGCGTGCGGGGCGCTCGGACTCGCGGTTCTGCATACCCTGGGCTGAGCACGCCTGCCGATCCGCGAGGAGAGGACACCCGCCATGACCCGCACGACGCTCCTGGTCTCCGCCGCCGTGACCGCGTCCGCGCTGGCCCTGACCGCATGCAGCGGGGGCGGGGACGACACCGCGACCGCGGCTGCCCCGGCCGGCACCTCCGCCGACGCCAGCGCGGAGTCCGGCACGAAAGCCCCGGCCGATCCCGGCGCCGACGCTCCCGCCGATGAGGGTGAGCGCTCGGCCGCCGACGTCATGTTCGTGCGGATGATGATCCCGCACCACGAGCAGGCGATCGAGATGAGCGACATCATCCTGGCCAAATCAGACATCCCCGCCGACACCACAGCCCTCGCCGAGAAGATCAAGGCCGAACAGGCTCCCGAGATCGATCAGATGACGACCTGGCTCGACCAGTGGGGACAACCGCCCGGCCCGCGCGACGGCCACCGGGGCCACGGTGGCGGCGGCATGCCCGTGATGGGCAACGACATGTCGATGATGGACGGCATGCTCTCCGCCGACGAGCTCCAGCAGTTGTTCGACGCCGAGGGCACCGACGCCGCGCGGCTGTACCTGGAGCAGATGATCGCCCACCACGAGGGCGCCATCGACATGGCACAGGGGGAGGTGGCGGACGGCACCTACCCGCCGACCGTCGCCCTGGCCCGGTCGATCATCGACACCCAGCAGCAGGAGATCGCGCGCATGCGTGAGATGCTCGCGGCGATGTGAGGCCTGACCGGCCACGCGACACCCGACGGCGTGATACCCGACAGCGTGATACCCGACAAGGAGCCCGCCCAGCAATGACCACCACCCCTCGTTTCCGTCGCCGGGCCCTCGCCGCGGTCGTCACCGCGAGCTGGCTCACCCTCTCCGCCTGTGGCACCACACAATCGGACCAGGCGGACCAGAGCCCCAGCGGGCAGAACCAGAGCGCGCAGAACCAGGGCGGACAAGACCACAGTGGTCAGAACCAGGCCGAGGCGAGCCAGGTCGCGGCGGTCGAGATCCTCGACCAGTACGGGCTGGCCGATATGGACGCCCGCGGGGTGATCGAGCACCTCGACACGATGCCCGTCGCCGAGCGCCCCACCACCCTCCTCGCCTCGGTCCAGCCGACCGAGCTCGTCCTCACCGACACCGCCGGCGGCTCCATCGCGACCCTGCCGATGCCGGACGAGCAGTTCTACCTGTCCGTCGCGCCCTACGAGGACCAGACCCATGACTGTCTCTTCCACAGTCTGACGACCTGCCTCGGCGAGATGGCCGGCGAGCCCGTCGACATCACCGTGACCGACGAGACGGGGCGGACGGTCGTCGACGAGACCCGCACGGCCTACGACAACGGGTTCGTCGGCCTGTGGCTCCCCCGCGACCTCACCGGCACCCTCACCGTCGAGCACGACGGAAAGTCCTCGACGGTGCCGATCGCCACCGGCGACGACGACCTCACCTGTCTGACCACGGCGCACCTGACGTAAGAGCCCGACGCCGCACCCGACCCGCACCCGCCAGGAGCCCGCCCATGGTCACCGTCCGAACCGCCACGCGTGCCGACGCGCCCGCGATCGCCCGCATCCTCAGCGACGCGTTCCGCGACGACCCCGCATGGTCGGTCACGCTGCCCGAGGACGAGACCCGGCACACCAAACTCACCTCGTACTACCTCCGCCGGGTGCGGCGACACCCCCAGTGGGTCGACGTCGCGATGGACGACGGCCGTGTCGTCGGAGCGGTCCTGTGGCAGCCCCCTGCCGCCCGCGGCGCTCTGGGGACCGCCCGGCGAGCGATCTCCGGTGCGGCCCTGTGGACGCTGGGCCGGCTCCCCCTGGGCCGCGGTGCCCGGCACACCCTCCAGATCGAGGCCTACCGGCCCACCGAACCGCACTGGTACATCCGCGACATCGGCACCGGTCCCCGAGCCCGCGGCAAGGGCGTCGGATCGGCACTGCTGGAGCACCGCCTGAGGGTCGTCGACCACTCCGCGAACCCGCTGGCGTTCCTCGAATCCACCACCCCGGCGAGCCGTCGCCTCTACGAGCGGTTCGGGTTCGAGGCAGTGGGCTCCGTGCCGACGCTGCCCGGTCAGTCCTCGACCGCCATGGTCCGTCGGCCCGTCGACAGCGCGGACCGGTCCGACCGGCCCGACGGACGCGCGGAGTAGACCCGCCGGGCAGCACCTCCTCCGCGCACGCGACGAAGGCCTCAGTACGCTCACGGCTATGACGGCAGACTTCGTGACCCCCATCACAGACACCCTCGGCCGCGCGCGCCAGAACATCATCTACCGCTCCGGAGTCTCCGGGATCACCCCCGCGGTACCGACCGGCGCCGAGAAGCTCGAAGCCGCCGCCCGCCGCGCGCTCCTGCGACGACCCGGCGGCAAAAAGGCCTGGGCCTACGTCTACGGAGGCGCCGGCTCGGGGCAGACGATGGCCGCCAACCGCGAGGCCTTCGACCGCCGGCGACTGGTGCCGCGCATGCTCCGCAACACCTCCCGGCGCGACATCTCCACCACGGTGCTCGGGCAGACGCTCCCCGCGCCCGTCCTGGTGGCCCCGATCGGCGCCGCCGGACTCATTCGTCGCGACGCCGACGTCATGGTCGGCCGGGCCGCCGCCCGGCGCGGACTGCCGTACATCTTCTCCTCGCAGGGCTCCTCGCCCATGGAGGCGACGGCCGCCGCGATGCAGGACAGCCCCCGCTGGTTCCAGCTGTACTGGAGCAGCGACGAGCAGCTGGTTGACAGCTTCATCGCCCGCGCCGAGGCGATCGACGCCGGCGCCCTGGTCGTCACCCTCGACACCACCACGCTGGGCTGGCGGCCGTGGGACCTCGACCTCGGTTCGCTGCCGTTCACCCGCGGTGTCGGGATAGCGCAGTACACCTCGGACCCGCGCTTCCGGCAGTTGGTCGCCGAGCGGGTCGACCGCGAGGCCGCGGCGGGCGCCAGCGCGGACGCCGATGCCGTCAAGGTCACCCCGCAGGCGGCGCTGACGCTGCTCGAGATGGCGCGCAACCACCCGGGTTCGACGCGGGAGAACCTGCGCGCCCCCGAGACCCGTGCCGCCGTGCAGACGTTCCTCGACACGTTCTCCAACCCGGCACTGAGCTGGGATCACCTGGCGACCCTGCGGGACCGGACGAGGCTGCCGATCGTCCTCAAGGGCGTCCTGCACCCCGATGACGCCCGGCAGGCGTTCGATGCCGGTGTCGACGCGGTCATGGTGTCCAACCACGGCGGCCGCCAGGTCGACGGGTCGATCGGCACCCTCGACGCCCTCGTGGCGATCCGCGAGGCGGTCGGCCCGGAGCCGACACTGCTGCTCGACTCGGGCGTCCGCAACGGCACCGACGTCGTCAAGGCCATGGCGTGCGGCGCGAACGCGGTGACGATCGGCCGGCCCCACGTCTACGGCCTGGCCATCGCCGGCGAACACGGCGTCGGCGAGGTGCTCGACAACCTGCTCGCCGAGATCGACCTCACCATGTCGCTGAGAGGCGCCAGCTCGTGGGACGAGGTCGACGCCGCGCTCCTGGCCTGAGACTCGCGCCCGGGGTGATGCTCGCTCTCGGCGCGGTCGTGGTTCGGGCATGAGAAGAGCCCCCGGTCGGCGACTGCCTACCGGGGGCTCTGCTCTGCAACGGGCCAGCTCTGTGGCGGGCCAGCACTGCATCGGGCCGGCTCTGTGGCGACCTAGATGATCGGGTCGCCTTCGCGCCTGGCCTCGGCGGCCTCCTTGACGAAGCCACGAACGAGGACGGCGAGGACGCCGGCCACGATGACGGGCCAGATCAGGACGTAGATCGTGAGAAGGATCGGTGTCATTGTCAGCTGCCTTCCTTCCTAGACGCGGACGAGGTCGTCGTCGTCGTCATCGGTTCGGACGTTCTGGTCGCGGCCGTCGTCGTCGGACTGCGCCTCGAGGGTCTCCGCCGACTCCGCCGTGTCGTAGTCGGCGGTGCGGGCGGCGATCTTGGCGAAGTCGAAGTCCATCGAGCTACGGAAGGACATCGCGGCACAGACGATCGTGCTCACCGCGTACGCCACGAGCGAGGCGGTCAGGGTGTCGTAGTCACGCAGGAAGCCGAAGATGAACGGCGCACTGCCCAGGGCTGCTATCGCGCCGACGACCAGCGCCGGGCGCAGGCCGAAGAACCCGAAGACCATCAGCCCGAGCACCACGCCCACGCCGACCACCGCCAGCGCCTCGATGCCGTACGCGAGCACGCCGCTGTCCGGGATGGCACCGAAACGGGTCGGCAGGAACACCGCGAGCGCCGCGAGCACGGACACGGTGAAGGCCATGTTGGTGACCTTCTTCCAGTAGAAGCTCGCGATCACCGGGAACACCAGGGCGCCCCAGAGTGCACCCACGAAGACCAACAGGTCGAGGATGTTGAAGCGGATGTTGGCGAACACCAGCGCCGCAGCGGTGGCGACGACCATCGTGAGCCGGCCCACGATGAGCATCGTGCGCGGATTGGGGACCTTGCCCTTGCTGCGCAGGCTCTGTCCGTAGACGTCGGTCATGGCGATCGACGACATGGCCGACAGGTCGGAGTCCGCGGTCGACGAGAGCGACCCGATGATCATGATGAAGAACACCGCGACCAGGACGCCCGGCAGGTACTCAGCGGCCACCTGCGGCAGGATGTTGTTGGGGTCGCCGTCCACGGGATCGATACCCGCGTACAGGGCGAGCACGCCCACCATGCCGATGCCGATGATCGTGGCGCCGTAGCCGATCGTCGCCGTGATGAAGGTCGGCTTGATCAGGTCCTCGCGCACCGCGAACAGGCGCTGGGCGATGGTCTGGTTGCCGATCGCGTAAGCCAGCACGGCCGCGATGTAGGGCGCGCCCTGGTTGAGGAACGCGTCCGAGGAGAAGAAGTTGCTCTGCTGCGGGGTCAGGTTGGCCGCACCGCTCGAGAACACCTCGGCACCGCCGAGGAAGAAGAACATCGACGGCACGATGATGATGACCGCGCCGAGCATGGCCAGCACCTGGGCGAAGTCCGTGAGCACCGAGGCGCGGAAGCCGGACCACAGTGTGTAGAGCAGCACACCGGCGGCGATCACGATGATGCCCTGCATGAAGCTGAACGGGCTGAGCATGGCGATCAGGGCGCCACCGGCGATGAAGTTCGACGTCAGCGAGATGACCGAGCCCAGGATGTTGGAGCCGGCCAGCATCAGCTGGGAGGAGCGCCCGTGGCGCGCGAACATGACCTCGGCCAGGGTGTGAGCCTGGGGCGCGACCTTACGGATGCGTCGACCGAAGGGGTAGATGAACAGGATCATCAGGGCACCCCAGAGCCCGTAGTGGATCGGTCCCGACAGACCGTAGAGGTAGCCGGAGTTGACCGAGGCGTACATCGACGAGGCCCAGATCCAGGTGGCCGTCATCGACGCCGCCGAGATGCCGAATCCGATCCGGTGACCGGCCGTCATGTAGTTGTCAGCGTTCTCGTCCTTGCGCGCGATCCGCATGGACATGACCATGGTGCCGCCGTAGAACAGCAGCAGTAGCAATACAAGCGCAGTCGCACTCAGCGCGGGAGAGCCGAGCAAATCCATATCTGCCTTTCTCTCTTTTATTGTCAGAACAACGGGCCCAGCATAGAGAACCCTGACGGGAGACTGAGAATCGCCAAGGCGAGAGGCATTGTCGGGAGGTCCAAAATGGAGCCCGCTCCCCACCGTTCGACGGCCTGCGACCCGGCCACAAGATGGAGGAAAACCCCAAACGGACCTCGGTGCCGAGGCCGATGCTCAGGGAATGTTGTGGATGAACGTTGCCAGATCACCGACCCCAGATAGTTGCGGACGGATGCAAACATTACGGGTCCTGCCTGCGCCGATGGCCCAAGATCAAGCGGCAGCGGTCGACCCCGGCGACTGTGCGCTCCGCGAACGGAGTGCCGTCAACTTAAGAGTGGGCTCACATACCTCAGCAGGTGACTGCGAGGACCACCCCTCGGCCGGGCGCACCCGTGGGCGGGTCGGCGGCGGGCTGGTCGGCGGCGTGCGGGAGGCGGGTGTTCCCGAGGTGTGGATCAGTGCCGGTCGGTGCGGCGGTGCCACGCGGCACGCCACTCATCCGCGCCGGCCTCGGCCGCGGGCACGGGCAGCCGCGACTCCGCGGCCCTGACGGTCTCGGCGAACTCGCGGACCACCCGTCGGTACTCGACCTCCGCTGAGCCGGAGCCGTCGGCGTCGGAGGCCTCGTCGGTGTCGTGGGCGGCGGCGCGGGCGGCGGCGCGGAACAACCCCCCGGCACCGACGTGGACGACCCGCATCCGATCGGGCACAAGATCGTCGGGGATCCCGGCCGACCGGACGCGCTCGAGAACCTTCTGCCCCAGTGCCAGTGCGGGCATGTCCCAGGAGATTCCCTCGACCACACCGCGCGGTGGGCGACCGGCGCGCTCGGCGGCTTTGGCCTCCTGCCACAGTCGGTCCTGCTCGGCGGCATCGAGGGCCCCGGGCCCACGACCGGGCCCGTCGGTGAACCAGTACGGCGCCCGGCGTCGGAGCTTGTCGAGCAACGCCCCGGCCACGTCCTGCACGTCGAACGGCGACTCGTCCCGCTCGGCCCCGATCGCGGCATGGAACAGCACCTGGAGCAGCAGGTCGCCGAGCTCCGAGACCAGCTCGTCGCGGTCGCCGTCCGCCACTGCGTCGACCAGCTCCCACGACTCCTCGAGCAGATACGGCAGGAGGGAGGCGTGGGTCTGGGCGGACTCCCACCGGCCGTGGCGCCGGATGCGGGCCATCACGGCGACGGCCTCGGACAGCCGGTCGCCCGACGCGTCCGCCCGGCGGCCCGCTCGGTCGCCGACCGCCGTCGAGAAGACAGTTTCGCCCGCATCGGCCGAGTGGTCTCGTGCGGAACTGTCTTCTCGATGGGGACGGGGGGCGTCGGCGGCCGGACCGCGCTCACTCATCGCGCCGGCGCGGTCTCGGGCTGGATCACCGGGTTCGAACCCTCCGGGTCGCCGGCCATCGCGGTGAGGAAGTCGGCGGCGTACTGCAACATCTCGTCGTCGCGCGCCTTCTCCCCGCCCGCACCGGCGCGGGCCCCGGCGGCCTTGGGCAGCGGCAGCAGCACGGTCTTCTGCGTGGCCCGGTACTGCGCGGCCGGGTACATGCGCTTGAGACGCATCTGCTGCGAGTCCAGCAGGTCGAGCGGGCCCACGCGCAGGCGCGAGCCGGCCAACACGATCTCGCGGACCCGGTACTTCTGCGCGACCAGCCGCAGCCGCGCCACCGACACCACGCGGCGGGCCTCGACGGGCAGGGGCCCGTACCGGTCGAGCAGCTCCTCCACCACGGCGTCGATATCGCCGGGCTCGCGCGCCTGCGAGAGCTTGCGGTAGGCCTCGAGCCGCAGCCGGTCGCCGTCCACGTAGTCGGGCGGGATGAAGGCGTCGACGGGAAGCTCGATGCGGATCTCGCCGAGCTCCTCCTGCGTCTCGACCTTCTCGCCGTCGGCGATCGCGCGGTAGGCCTCCACCGCCTCGCCGACGAGACGGATGTAGAGGTCGAACCCGACGCCCGCGATGTGGCCCGACTGCTCCGCGCCCAGCACGTTGCCGGCGCCGCGCAGCTCGAGGTCCTTCATCGCCACGGCCATGCCCGCGCCGAGGTCGTTGTTCTGCGCGATGGTCGCGAGCCGGTCGTAGGCGGTCTCGGTGAGCGGCTTCTCCGGGTCGTAGAGGAAGTAGGCGTACCCGCGCTCGCGGGACCGGCCCACGCGGCCGCGCAGCTGGTGCATCTGCGACAGGCCCAGCTGGTCGGAGCGATCCACGATGAGGGTGTTGGCGTTGGAGATGTCCAGGCCGGTCTCGACGATGGTCGTACACACCAGCACGTCGTACTCGCGGTTCCAGAACCCGCCGACGGTCTGCTCGAGCTGCTCCTCCCCCATCTGCCCGTGCGCCACCACGACGCGCGCCTCGGGCACGAGGTCGCGGATCCTCGCGGCGGTGGAGTCGATGGTGCGCACCCGGTTGTGGACGTAGAACACCTGGCCCTCGCGCAGCAGCTCGCGCCGGATGGCGGCGGCGACGTGCTTGTCCGAGTACGCGCCCACGTACGTGAGGACGGGCAGGCGTTCCTCGGGCGGGGTGAGGATCTGGCTCATCTCGCGGATGCCCGCCAGCGACATCTCGAGCGTGCGCGGGATGGGCGTGGCGGACATGGTGAGCACGTCGACGTGGGTGCGCAGGGAGGTGATGTGCTCCTTGTGCTCCACGCCGAAGCGCTGCTCCTCGTCCACGATCACCAGGCCGAGGTTCTTCCACCGCACCCCCGTGGCGAGAAGTCGGTGGGTACCGATCACCACGTCGACCGTCCCGTCGGCCAGGCCCTTGAGGATCTCCTTGGCCTCGGCGTCCGAGGTGAACCGGCTAAGCCCCTTGATGGTCACGGGGAACCCGGTCATCCGCTCGGTGAACGTCGCGAGGTGCTGCTGCGCCAGCAGGGTCGTGGGTACGAGCACGGCGACCTGGGTGCCGTCCTGGACGGCCTTGAACGCGGCGCGAACGGCGACCTCGGTCTTGCCGTAGCCGACGTCGCCCACCACGACGCGGTCCATGGGGGCGGACTTCTCCATGTCCCCCTTGACCTCCTCGATCGCGCTGAGCTGGTCGACGGTCTCTGTGAACGGGAACGCGTCCTCCATCTCGCGCTGCCAGGGCGTGTCGGGGCCGAAGGCGCGCCCCGGGGCGGACTGCCGCTTGGCGTAGAGCTGGACGAGCTCGGTGGCGATCTCGCGGACGGCCTTGCGGGCCTTGCGCTTGGTGTTCTGCCAGTCGGCGCCGCCCATCTTGGACAGCGTCGGTGCCTCGCCGCCGACGTAGCGGCTGAGCTGGCCGAGCGACTCCATCGGCACGTAGAGCCGGTCGCCGGCCGCGCCGCGCTTGCCGGGCGCGTACTCGATCACCAGGTACTCGCGCCGCGAGGAGCCGTCGCCGCCGCGCACCTGCCGCTCGACCATCTCCACGAACCGGCCGATGCCGTGCTGATCGTGGACGACCAGGTCGCCGGCCTTGAGGGCGAGCGGGTCGACCTGGTTGCGGCGCTTGGAGTGGCGGGCCTTGGGGCGCGCCGTGGAACCGAGTCGGTTGCCGGTGAGGTCGGTTTCGGAGACGACGACGAGGTCGCCGGACGCCCCGTCGGCGCCGCCGGTGAGCGCGAACCCGGCGTGCAGGACCGCCTCGTACACCGACACCTGGCCGTCGGCGGGCTCGGAGCCCGCCGGCGCGGCGGTGGCGGGGACCTCGGCCTCGGACAGGCGTTCCAGGATGCGGGTGACGGTGCCGTGGCCCGGGACGACCATCGCGGCCCGGCCGCCGGCGCCGACGAGCGCGCGCAGCCGCGCGAACATGGCCTCCATCTCGGAGTCCTTGCCGCGCGGGGCGGGCGGGTCGCCGGCCTCGACGGTCACCACGAGGCCGTCCTCGGGGTCGGTGAGGAAACCGGGAGGGACGAGCTGCCACCAGGCGCGGCCGGCGCCGGTGGCCTCCTCGCGCACCGCGGAGAAGGTGCGGTAGCCCGAGCCGGACAGGTCGAGGGTCTCACTGTCGACGGGGGCGTCGCCGCCCATGGTGGCGGCGGTCCACGAGGCCTCGAGGAACTCGCGGCCCGCCGAGGCGAGGTCGGCGGCGCGGCGGCGCACCTTGTCGGGGTCGCACACCACGACGCGGGTGTCGTCCGGCATGAGCATCGGCAGGGTGGCCATCTCGCCCGGCACGAGCACGGAGGTCAGGGCCTCCATGCCGTCGCGCGGGATGCCCTCGGCCAGCGAGTCCAGGAGCTCGGCCAGCGTCGGGTTGGCGCGGTGCTCGGCGGCCAGCTGACCGGCCCGGGCGCGGACGTCGTCGTCGAGCAGCAGCTCGCGGCACGGGTAGAGGACGACCTGCTCGACCTCACCGTCGGGCAGCGAGCGCTGGTCGGCGACGGAGAACTCGCGGATCTCGGCGATCTCGTCGCCGTCGAACTCGATGCGCAGCGGGTGGTCGGCCGTGGTCGGGAAGACGTCCACGATGCCGCCGCGCACGGCGATGTCGCCGCGGCGGGCGACCATGTCCTCGCGGGTGTAGGCGAACTCGGCCAGGCGGGCCATGAGGTCGGTCGGGTCGACCTCGGCGCCCCGGGTCAGCCGCACGGGCTCGCGGCGGGCGGCCGCCGGGGAGATGGGCTGCACCACCGATCGCGCCGCCGCGACGATGATCCTCGGCGCCCGTCCGGCCATCACGGCGGACAGCACCTCGAGGCGGCGACCGATCGTGTCGGCCGCCGGCGACAGACGCTCGTGCGGCAACGTCTCCCAGCTCGGGAACTGCGCCACCTCGCCGTCGTACATCCCCGACAGTTCGTCGGCGAGTTCCTCACACTCGCGCTCGGTGGCGGTGACCACCAGCAACGGCGCGCGCTCGGCCATTGCGCCCACCAGGAACGGCCGCAGCGACTCCGGCGCGCGCACCACCGCGGCGTCGCGGTCCAGGCCCGCGCGGAGGTCGGCCAGCGCCGGGTTGGAGATGACCGCACCGGCCAGACCGGACAGCGCGGCGGTCGTGGAGGTGACGGCGGGGGCGGTGGAGGTCACGCGTGAGGGTCCTTCAGGGTCGGGGCGAGGTGGTCGGACTCGGTCTGGGCGGGCGCGGGCGCACGGCACGCGCAGGTCGGCCGTGATCGGACCAGCGGTGCGCGGCGGGGCACGACAGGCGGGCCGATGTGCCAGATCTCCCACTCTAACGGCGCGGCGGCCCCGGTAGCCTGTGCGTATGCGCGAGACCACAGACGCCGCCGCCGGGAACGCCGGACGGGGCACCCCCGGGCCAGCCGCGGGCGACACCGCACCCGGCGAGCCCGCCGCCCCGGTGACGATCGCCCCCGGCCCCCGCGACGACGGACCGGACGCCGGCGCGACGATCGTCGGCTCGCGGGTGTTCACCGACCGGTGGATCGGCGTGCTGCTGGCGATCGGCTCGGCCATCGCGCTGGTCGCGTCGTTCCAGCTCAGCCTGGACAAGATCCGGCTGCTGGAGAACCCGGACTACACGCCCGCATGCAACTTCTCCATTCTCATGAGCTGCAAGAGCGTCATCAACTCGGAGCAGGGCGCGGCGTTCGGCTTCCCCAACCCGTTCATCGGGCTCGTCGGGTACGGCATCGTGATCGCGATCGGCGTCGCCGCCGCCTCCGGCGTGCGGTTCCCCCGCTGGTACTGGGTGGGCGCGCTGCTCGGTCTGACGTTCGCCGCCGGGTTCGTGCACTGGCTGGCGTTCCAGTCCATCTTCGAGATCCAGGTGCTGTGCCCGTGGTGCATGGTCGTGTGGGCCACCACCATCCCCATGTTCTGGTACACGCTGCTGCACGTGCTGGCCAAGCTCACGGCGGCCCGTTGGGTGCGCACTCTGCAGCAGTGGCACCTCGTCCCGGTGGTCGTGTGGTTCCTCGCCGTGGCGGGCGTCATCCTGTGGGCGTTCTGGGACTTTTACTGGGCGGACTTCTTCGCGAACCTCTGATCCGGCGGCCCTCGCCCTGCACCCCGTCGGCGTCGGCGGCCACCTGCAGGCGCTGGCGCGCGCTGCTGGCACCCACGAACACCGGCGGATACCTACTAGAGTCCAATGCCTCACAGTGGACTGCCGCACATCCGAAGTGCGGGCATGATCTCGAGGCGTACGGGCTGAGAGCCCGCTGACAGAGAGGTGGAAACAATGATCACGTCCCTCACCCGAAATTGGTGGGTCCAGCTGATCCGCGGTGTCCTGGCGCTCGTACTCGGCATCACCGCGCTGATCGCCCCCGGCTCGAGCCTCATGCTCGCGGTGTTCCTCGTGGCGGCGTTCGCGATCGCAGACGGCGCTATGACCATCACCACGGGCCTGGGGCTGCGCGGACACAGCGGCTCGTCGAGCCTGTTCATCGGAGGCGGCGCGCTCTTCATCGTGCTCGGCCTGGTCGTGCTGTTCTGGCCGTCGATCACCGTGACCGCGCTGGTGCTGCTCTTCGCGATCTGGCTGATCGCCTCCGGTGCGCTGCTGGTCTACGGCGCGTCCACCCTCCGGACCGTCGTCGCCAACGCGTGGATCATGGGTGCGGTCGGCGTTGTGATCGCCGTGGTGGGACTCGGCCTGGCGCTGTTGGGGCCGTCGACCATCGAGAATTTCCTGCCGTTCGCCGGCTGGTTCGGCGTGATCGTCGGCTTGATCATGATCGCCGTCTCGTTCCGTCTACGCAGTGATGCCGCCAAGCTCTCGAGCGCCCCGGTGGCCGACGAGGTCTGATTCTCGGGCCGACCGTTCCGGCAGGCCGTGACTGCCGAACCTGCCGACACGAATGCCCCCGCTGCCCGCTATTCGAGGGCCGCGGGGGCTTCGTTCTTTCCGGCGGGCCCTGTTCTTCTCGGCCGGTGCCTCGCAGAGGGTGGCGGACTCACCGGGGACCTCACGTGCGCTCACGGGCCCGCGTCACTTACGGTGCGCTCAGGGCCGAGCCGGCCCCGGGCGCAGATCGCGCCCGGCCGAGTCGCCGGCCGGATGACTGCGGCTGGAGTACTTCGCCATGACACCTGACTCGAGCGACGGCGCGGGATCGAGGTGCGACAGGCCGTTGAAGCAGAGATTGACGATGTGCGCGGCCACCTCCTCCTTGGGCGGAGTGCGCTCATCAAGCCACCATTGCGCGGTGCCGGAGACCATGCCGACCAGGGCCTGGGCATAGACGTTCGTGGTGACCGGGTCGAACCCGCGGGCCACGAACTCCTCCTCGAGGATGTAGGTGACACTGGCCGTGGCATCGTTGAGCAGCGTCGAGTACGAGCCACCGTTGTTCAGCGACGAATCACGCACCAGGATCCGGAACCCGTCGGTGCGCTCCTCCACGTAGCGAAGCAGCGCCATCGCGGCGCGCTCGATGCGGCGGCGCGACCCCTCGCCCTCCAACGCCTCGGTGATCTCGGCACCCAGATAGGCCAGCTCGCGGTCACACACCACCGCGTACAGGCCCTCCTTGCCGCCGAAGTGCTCGTAGACGACCGGCTTGGACACGCCTGCGACCGACGCGATCTCCTCGACAGTGGCCGCGTCGTAACCGTACTCGGCGAAAATCCGGCGGCCCACCTCGACCAACTGCTGCCGGCGTTTCGCCGCTGACATCCTGGTACGCGGCGCCGGCGTCATTTCCGACTGACCTGTCATGTGGTGTCGCCTCCCTCGACGGAAAAGCCTAGTCGGAGCATTGAACGCGGCCGACCGATCAGGGGTCGGACTCCCCCGTGTGGGCTGCTAGCGGCCAGGCCACCCATCCGGGAACAGGTAGGGGACAGTGGGTCCGTGCTCGTATGCCAGACTGGGGAGTGGCCCGCGCCGGGCCGTTCCCCCGTGGTGTAATTGGCAACACTCCTGATTTTGGTTCAGGCATTTCAGGTTCGAGTCCTGGCGGGGGAGCTCGAGCACTCCCGACCTTCGCCGCGCACGTGAAGGTGCCGCGGGTCGCGCGGAGGATGACTCCTGGAAGCCAGCGCGTTGTCGGACGCGGACCTTCTCATCAGTCCAGCCGACTAGTTGCCGCCCAATGCTCCATCCTCAGAGAGGGACGACCCGCACAGACGGTCGCCCTCGAAACCCATCTCTTGACGCCACGCCATGTCCGAGCAGTTCGATTCCAGGTATCGACTCTCGGCTGCACCCGGCTGATTGGCACAGAACTCGGTGTTCTGGATCGTCCCGTCTGACATGCGAGACGGCCCGGGGGTCCCGAACAGGCACTCGACGACCGTCGGCGCCGCCGTTGTCGGTACAGCGGCCGCTGTCGGCGCAGTGGGTTCGTCGTCGCCTGGTGGCGCCGGGGCGTCTGTTGCTATCTCGATGTCGCTCAGATTCAACACGAAGACTTCGGTAATCGGACCGCCATCAGTCGGAGCGTTGATCAGCAGCTCGGATTCAGGGTCGACGTCGTCTTTGAGCCAGACGACTCCTCGATACTTGTCACCGGTCTGGACGTTCACGGCGTCGAGCTCGTCAATATCGCCGCAACTCCGCGAGATCGTCCGCTCCTTCTCGATGTAGCCGTCGCGCGTGCGTTCGCGGATCGTGCCCGTATTAAGTACTTCCCGAGTCCCGTCGCCGGACTTCACGTCTACATCGACCTGAATGGCAACAGAGTCGTCCGGTGCCCCACTGCAGGCCCCGGGAACGAATACTCGCTCGATCGTGACGTCAGCGGTGTAACTCGGCCCGCTGATGGTGAACACCTCCCCGAGAGCGATAGGTACTTCAGCGGGCCCAGCCGGAGCCGAACTCGAGGTGATCGGCGTGGGCAGCGCTTCGGATTCCGAGTCGGATTGAGCGGAACATCCGGCAAGAACCAGGACGGCCGCCGCCGCAGCGAAAAGAGCAGAGCGCATATCGGACCTTTCATGGGTGCGCCAGATGTTAGGCAGAGGCACACACTCGCTGAGCATTTTCGCGTATCCGCGATGTACTCAGAGAACGGACCGCGATGGGTGTCGCAGCGCTCCTACTCCCCCGCGGTGGGATGAACACGTAGCCGCTGCCCAGTCGGCCTCCGCCTAGAAGATGCCGCCGAAGATCCCCACCGCCAGAACCAGCAGCAGGATCGCCACCACTGCCAGCACCGTCAGCGCGGGCTGGCGCGAGCGGCGCGGCCTGCGCTCCACCTCGGCATCGGGCCGGAACGCCGGGTCGTTGTCGGGTCGGCCTGGTCCGTTCATCTCCGTCACGTGAACCGCTCCTCCTCCATCCGTGCGTACGTCTCCAGCAGCTCGAGGGCGTGCTCGCCTGCGGCGCCCTCGGCCTGCAGGCCGGTGCGCATCGACTCGAGCATCTCGCGGCCGTGCGGGAACGGCGGCAGCAGCGGGACGTCCGGATCGGTGATCGCGTCGATGACCGTGGGCCGGTCCGCGGAGAACGCCTCCTCCAGCGCCGGCACCAGCTGGTCGGGCTCCTCGACCCGGATCCCCCGCAGGCCGAGCTGCTCGGCGTAGGCGGCCATGTCGAACTCCGGCGCCTCCTGGGAGCGCGCGAACCGCGGCTGCGACTCGCTCTCCCGCTGCTCCCAGCTCACCTCGGCCAGATCGCGGTTGCTGAGCACCACGATCACCATGGTCGGGTCCTCCCAGGCGGGCCACGCCTCGGCCACGGTGATCAGCTCGTTGATACCGAGCATCTGCACCGCGCCGTCGCCGGCCAGCACGGCCACCGGCTTGGCGGGTGCGGCGGCCTTGGCGGCGATCGCGTACGGGATGCCGCAGCCCATCGAGGCCAGCGTCGACGACAGGTGGGCGGGCACGGAGGTGGGCAGATCCATCTGCCGCACGTAGTGGTAGACACTGCTGCCCACGTCCACGGCGAGGCGCGCGTCGTGCGGTATGTGGTCGGCCAGTCGCCGGGCGACCAGCTCGGGGTTGAGTCCGCGTGTGGGCACCTCTGAGCGCATCCGGGAGATCTCCCGCCACTGCCGCACCCATGTCTCGACGTCGCCACGCCAGGCGGAGCGGTCCTTCTCGGCTACCCGCCCGAGCAGCTCACGCAGCGCGAGCGCGGCATCGCCGACCAGGCCCACCTCGATCGGGTACCGGTTCGCCAGGTGTACCGGGTCCAGGTCGATCTGCACGGCCCGCGCCTGCCCGGGTGTCGGGTAGAACTCGGTCCAGGGGTCGTTCGATCCGACTATCAAGAGGGTGTCGCAGTTCTGGAGGATGCGCGCGCTCGCCGTCGTCCCCAGATGCCCCATGGTCCCACCCACCAGCGGCGACGACTCGTCGACGTACGGCTTACCCAACAGGCTCATCGTCACGCCGGCGCCCAGGCGGTCGGCCAACTCCATGAGCTCGGCCTGTGCCCCGGCCGCACCGCGCCCGGCGAGGATCGCGATCCGCTCCCCCGCGTCGAGCACGTCCACCGCGCGCGCCACATCGTCGTCACGAGGCGTGGTGACCCCGTGGGTCCACTCGGGAGCGGTGACCACCACCCCGTGCTCCTGGCCGAGGTCGTCCCCCAACTCCGGCGCGGGTGCGTTCTGCACGTCGTGCGGGAGGATTACCACCACCGGCGTGCGGTGCGTGAGCGCGGAACGGAATGCCCGGTCGAGCACGAACGGCACCTGCTCGGCCGACGCGACGGTCTGCATGTACGGCCCTGCGACGTCGGAGAAGACGTCACCGAGGTTGATCTCCTGCTGATAGCCGGAGCCGAGCACGCTGGTGTGCTGCTGCGCGACCAGGGCCACCACCGGAACGCTGTCGAGTTTGGCGTCGTACAGGCCGTTGATGAGGTGCATCGCGCCCGGACCCTGGGTGGAGGTCACCACGCCGACGGCGCCGGAGTACTTGGCGTCGGCCACCGCCATGAACGCGGCGGACTCCTCGTGCCGCGCGCGCCCGAACGCCGGGGCGATGTCGGAGCGGCGCAGCGCGCCGAGCAGGGGGTTGTTGCCGTCCCCGGCGTAGCCGTAGATCCGTTCGACGTCCCAGGCCACGAGTCGTTCGACGACGAGGTCGGCCACCGTCCTGTCCGTGCTCATACGCGTGTCCTCTCCACTCGTCGGTCCGTGAGTGGCCCCCACCGTAGGGGTCGCCTACGACACGCTCCACCGGTCTGTTGACCGGGCCCGCGACAGCGGTTGACCGGCGCGCGGGGCGGGTCTACCGTGCGCGGCATGGACACGGACCTGAAAGCCCTCGCACTGGTGTGCTCGCTCAAGGCCTCTCCCGCCGAGTCGAGCAGTGACCTCATCGCCCGGCAGATCCTCGACGAGTTGGCCGGTCACGGCGTGACCGGTGAGACCGTCCGCGTCGCCGACTACGACGTGCGCCCGGGTGTCGACGACGACATGGGCGACGGCGACCAGTGGCCCGCCATCCTCGAGAAGATCAGGGCCGCCGACATCCTGGTTTTCTCCACACCCACCTGGGTCGGCCACATGTCGAGCATCGCGCAGCGCGTGCTGGAGCGTCTGGACGCGCAGCTGTCCGCCACCGACGACGACGGCCGGCCGGCGATGTTCGGCAAGGTCGCCGTGGTCTCGGTGGTGGGCAACGAGGACGGCGCGCACAAGATCATCGCCGACACGTTCCAGGGACTCAACGACATCGGGTTCACGATCCCCGCCCAGGGCGGCACCTACTGGAACCACGAGGCGATGAACCCCAAGGACTACAAGGACCTCGACGAGACACCCTCCGCCCTGGCGTCGACCATCACCACGCTCTCGTCGAACGCGGTGCATCTCGCACGGTTCCTCAAGGCCGCGCAGTACCCGGCGGTCGGGTAGCCGACGCGGCGCGCCCGCTCAGCCCTTCGCGCCCCGTTCGACCGCGCTGCGGACGGTGTATCGCAGGAACGCCGGGAACGCGACCGCGCAGATCACCACGCCGATCACGACGAGCACGCCGCCACCGGCCGCCGCGACCGCGGTTCCCACCGACGCCGCCGCCACGCCGTGGGCGACGTCGCCGATCCGCGGCCCGCCGGCCACCACGACGATGAACACGCCCTGCAGGCGACCACGCATCTCGTCGGTGGCCGACTCAAGCAAGATGGCCTGACGGAACGCGGCCGAGACCATGTCCACCGCACCGCCGAACGCCAGCGCCGCGAGCGCCAACCACAGCCACCAGGCCGAGCCCTCGGGTGAGGCCGCACCGACGAACACGCCGAACGCGACCATCGCCAGACCCCACAGCGCCACGCACACCAGCACCGCCAGGCCCTGCCGTCGCACACGCGGGATCCAGCCGGAGAACACACCGCCCAGCACGGCGCCGACGCTCATCGCGGCGAACAACAGCCCGAGCGCGGTCCCGCCGGTCGCGGGGTCACCGAAGGACTCGGTGGCGATCTGCGGGAAGAGCGCCCGCGGCATGCCGAAGACCATCGCGATGATGTCCACGAGGAATGAGGCCAACAGGATGCGGCGGGTGGCCAGGTAGGCGAACCCGTCGATCACCGACCGCAGCCCTACCGAGGGGCGCTCCCCCGACACCGGCTGGGGTGGGAGCCGGTAGACGGCGTACAGCGTCGCCAGGAGCGCGACCGAGTCCAGGAGATACAGCGACTCCAGCCCGAGCACCGGGATGAGGATGCCCGCCGAGAGCGGCCCGACGATCGCGCCGAACTGCATGACGGTCATGTTGAGCGCGGAGGCCGAGGCCAACTGATCGGACGGGACGAGCTTCGGGATGATCGCCGACCGGGTGGGCTGGTTCACCGCGAAGAACGCCTGCTGCACGGCGAGCAGCCCCATCACCAGCCACACGTTCTGGTTCCCGGCGGCGGCCTGCAGCCAGAACAGCGCGGCGGTCGCGATGAGGCCGGTGGTGGTGATCATGAGCAGCGTGCGCCGGTCGAACGCATCGGCCAACGCCCCGCCCCACAGGCCGAACACGATGAGCGGCACGAGCGCGAACACGCCGGTGAGGCCGACATAGGCGGAGTTGCGGGTGATCTCGAAAACCTGTTGCGGCACCGCGACTATGGACAGCTGCGCGCCGATGACCGTGACGATGTTGGCGAGCCACAGTCTGCGGAAGTCCGGCTGCCTCAACGGCCGGGTATCGGCGAGCTGGCGCCTCAGAACTGACACCCGGGGCAGGCTACTCGGCCGCGAGACGGTTCGATTGGTCGGAGTCACCCTCTATCCTCGGACGGAACGTGCACAAAACCGATGGCGATTGCGCAGATGTTGCGCAGCCGCCCATCCCCCACACGGCGCTGCCACGCCCGAGGAGACTTGATGACGACACCGCAGACCGATCGCGCCCAGACCGCGGTCATCGTCCTGGCCGCCGGCTCCGGCACCAGGATGAAGAGCGCCACCCCCAAGATGCTGCACCGCGTGTGCGGGCAGACCATGCTCGGTCACGCCCTGCACGCCGCGGCGGGGATCGAGCCGGACGCGGTCGTCGTGGTGGTGGGGCACCAGCGCGAGCAGGTCTCCGCCGCGGTGGCGGAGCTGTCGGCCGACCTCGGGGTGCCCGTGTCGACGGCCGTCCAGGAGGAGCAGAAGGGCACCGGTGACGCGGTCGCGGCCGGCATGTCGGGGCTGCCCGCCGACTTCTCCGGCACGGTCCTCGTGACCACCTCCGACATCCCGCTGCTCGACGCCGAGACGTTGCGCGAGGTGGTGAGCCGCCACGACATGCGGCCACGGGCGGCGGTCACCGTGCTCACGTCGACGGCGCCCGACCCCACGGGGTACGGCCGCATCGTGAGGAACGACGACGGCGAGGTGCTCAGGATCGTCGAGCACAAGGACGCCTCGGAGGACGAGAAGGCGATCAGCGAGGTCAACTCGGGCATCTACGCGTTCGACGCGCAGGTCCTGCGGGACAAGCTCGGACAGCTGAGCACCGCCAACTCGCAGGGCGAGCTGTACCTCACCGACGTCATCCAGCTGGCCCGGCAGGCCAACGGACTCATCCGCGGACACCGCGTCGAGGACGCGGACCTCGTGGCGGGCGTCAACGACCGTGTGCAGCTGGCCGCGCTGGCCGGTGAGATGAACCGCCGTCTGTGCGAGTCGGCCATGCGCGCCGGGGCGACCATCGTGGACCCGTCCAGCACGTGGCTCGACGTGGGCGTGGAGATCGGACGGGACGTGACGATCCTGCCCGGCACGCACCTGGCGGGCGCGACCGTCGTCCACGACGGCGCGACCATCGGCCCGGACACCACCCTGCAGGACACGACCGTCGGCGAGGGTGCCACGGTCGTGCGTTCACATGCGGTGAGCGCCACAGTCGGGGCTGGCGCCGAGGTCGGCCCGTTCGCGTATCTGCGGCCCGCCGCGGACCTCGGTGCGAACAGCAAGATCGGTACGTTCGTCGAGGTCAAGAAGTCGACGATCGGCGCCAACACCAAGGTGCCGCACCTGACCTATGTGGGGGACGCGACCATCGGTGAGCACACCAACATCGGGGCGTCGAGCGTGTTCGTCAATTACGACGGGGTGAACAAGAACCGTACAGTGATCGGCGATCACTGCCGCACCGGTTCGGACACCATGTTCGTCGCACCGGTGACCGTCGGAGACGGGGCCTATTCGGGCGCGGGTACCGTGATCAAGGACGACGTCCCGCCGGGTGCCCTCGCGGTGTCCGGAGGACGGCAGAGGAACATCGACGACTGGGTGATCAAGAACCGGCCGGATTCCGGCTCGGCCGAGGCCGCCCGTCGTGCCCGGAACGACTCCCAGAAGGACGGACTCACGCAGTGAGCGAGTGGATCGACAACCAGAAGAACCTGATGTTTTTCGCGGGGCGCGCGCACCCCGAGCTCTCCGATCAGGTCGCCGCAGAGCTGGGGGTCGAGGTCACCCCGCAGACTGCCCGGGACTTCGCCAACGGCGAGATCTTCGTCCGCTTCGAACAGTCGGTCCGCGGCTGCGACGCGTTCGTGCTGCAGAGCGCCCCTGCCCCGCTGAACAAGTGGATCATGGAGCAGCTCATCATGATCGACGCGCTCAAGCGCGGCTCCGCCAAGCGGATCACGGCGGTCCTGCCGTTCTACCCGTACGCGCGCCAGGACAAGAAGCACCGCGGGCGTGAGCCGATCTCGGCCCGCCTCATCGCCGACCTGCTCAAGGCCGCCGGCGCCGACCGGATCATCACGGTCGACCTGCACACCGACCAGATCCAGGGCTTCTTCGACGGTCCGGTCGACCACATGCACGCCCAGGGTCAGCTGTCGGACTACGTGCGGCAGCACTACGGGACCGACAACATCGTCGTGGTCTCCCCCGATGCCGGCCGCGTCAAGGTGGGCGAGAAGTGGGCCGACGCGCTCGACGGCGCCCCGCTGGCGTTCGTCCACAAGACCCGCGATCCCAACGTGCCCAACCAGGTCAAGTCCAACCGCGTCGTCGGTGACGTCGAGGGCAAGACCTGCGTGCTCATGGACGACATGATCGACACCGGCGGCACCATCGCCGGCGCGGTCAAGGTCCTCAAGGACGCCGGTGCGGGCGACGTCATCATCGCCACCACGCACGGCATCTTCTCCGACCCGGCCGCCGAGCGCCTCGCCTCCTGCGGCGCCAAGGAGGTCATCACCACCGACACGCTGCCGATCCCGCCGGAGAAGCGCTTCGAGAACCTCACCGTGCTGTCCATCGCGCCGCTGCTGGCCCGGACCATCCACGAGGTCTTCGAGAACGGCTCGGTGACCAGCCTGTTCAACGGTTCCGCGTAGGGGCGACCATGGATGCGACGATCTACCACAACCCCCGCTGCTCCAAGTCGCGGCAGGCTCTCGAGCTGCTGCGGGAGCGGGGCGTGGAGCCGACGATCATCAAGTACCTCGACACCCCGCCGACGGTCGACGAGCTGCGCACGCTCATCGCCGACGCCGGGCTCACGGTGCGGCAGGCCGTCCGCGTCAAGGAGGCGGAGTTCACCGAGCTCGGCCTGATCGACGCCTCGGATGACGAGCTCCTCGCCGCGATGGTCGCCCACCCGCGGTTGATCGAGCGGCCCTTCGTCGTCACCGACAAGGGCACCCGCCTCGCGCGCCCCACGGCGGAGGTCGAGGAGATCCTCTGACGCCACTCCGCCCGGTTCGCGCCTGACGAATACCGGCACCCCACGCGCCCGGACCCGCCGTTCCCTTCTGAGGGGCGGCGGGTCCCGCGCATTTCCGGTCTCGCCGTGCCCGTGTGTCTTCGGCGGGTCCCGCGCACTTCCGGTCTGGCCGTCGGCTCTCGCCCGATTCGCGCTTCCCGCCCGGCCCGGCTCGTCCGATTTGGGTGCGAACCCCCGGCGCCGCTAGGCTGGTCGGGTCATCTCGGCGAGGGAGGACCCGCAAGGGCCGCTCCGTTATCGACGCGATCACCTCTGGCTCCCGCCTCTGGTGCGCTTCGCGCCGGGCCGGAAATACCAACACAGAGGTCATCGCATGTCTGACGTCAACAAGCTCGCCGCCACCGTCCGCACCGAGTTCGGCAAGGGCGCCTCCCGCCGCGCCCGCCGCGACTTCAAGGTCCCCGCGGTGCTGTACGGCCACAACACCGAGCCCCGCCATCTGCTGCTGGGCGCGCTCGAGTTCGCCGCCATCCTGCGTCACGCCGGCACCAACGCCCTGCTCACCCTCGACATCGAGGGCGAGGAGCAGCTGGCCCTGCCCAAGCAGATCGACGTGCACCCGCTGACCCGCGTCATCGAGCACACCGACCTCATCGTCGTGAAGAAGGGCGAGAAGGTCGTCGTCGAGATCGCCGTGCTGGTCACCGGCGAGGCCGCCCCCGGCACCCTGGTCACCACCGACGCCGACGTCATCGAGGTCGAGGTCGACGCCCTCAACATCCCCGAGGACTTCGAGATCTCCGTCGAGGACGCCGAGGCCGGCACGCAGATCACCGCCGCCGACGTCACGCTGCCCGCCGGCGCGACCCTGATCTCCGACCCGGAGACGCTGCTGGTCAACGTCATGGAGGCCCCGTCGGGCGCCGACCTCGAGGCCGACGAGGAGGCCGCCCCCGAGGGTGCGGATGCCGAGGACGCCGCGAAGGCCGCCGAGGAGGACTGATCCCCTTACCGCCGCGCTGTAGCGGCGAGGAGGCCACGGGCCCGGAGACGACCAGAGTGTCGTCCCGGGCCCGTTCCGCATTTCCCCACCCGAACATCCGCTCCCCCGCCTGGCGTCTCGCTCCCCCGCCTGGCGTCTCGCTCCCGTGCCTGCACGGCCAAATACACCGCCGCTCCTCACGATGGCGTCCGGCCCGCCCGCCGGTGCGCGCGAGACGCCATGCCGGGGCGCGGCTGCGGCGGGCCCTGCGGGTTCGGGCGGGCGCGCGGCTGCAGCGGGCCCTGCGGATTCACGCGGCGCGCGGCTGTGGCGGGGGGGGCGGGGGGGGGGGGGGGGCGGGCGGGGGGGGGGGGGGGGGGGGGGGGGGGGGGGGGGGGGGGGGGGGGGGGGGG
>NZ_JAHBAV010000039.1 GCF_018390595.1 Dietzia massiliensis | reverse complement strand
CCGGCGCCTGTGGTCGCTGCCCCGGGCGGGGCCCGCTCGGCGAGGGAGAGGCGGGGGGGGCCCTCGGCGGGGGCCCCCCCGCGCCCCCCCCCCTCCCCCCCCCCCCCCCCCCCGCGGGGGCGGGGGCGCCCGCGGGGCCCCCCGGGGCGCCGCCGATCGGAGGCCCGCCCGCGGACGAGCCACACACGGTCGTGGACGCCGGGACCCGCGCCACAGCCGACCTGCCGGCCTGCCGCGACAGCGCCGCGCCCGCCACCACGACCGGTCCCGTCGCCGGCCTCATGGTGCGGTGCATGGACGACGGCTCCACCACCACGCTCGGCAAGATCCAGGCCGGCAAGCCCATGGTCGTGAACATGTGGGCCTACTGGTGCGAGCCGTGCCGACGCGAGCTGCCCGCGATCCAGGACGCGGCCGCCACGCTCGGTGACGACGTCCGGGTGGTCATCTCGCACACCGATCCGTCCGAGACCAAGGGCTTCGACACCCTCGGCGCGCTCGGTATCGACGAACTCGTGTCGGTCTCCGATCACGACGAGGAGCTCCCCACCGTGCTCGGCGCGCCGCCCGTCCTGCCGCTCACCCTCTTCGTACGGGCCGACGGGACGGTCGCCCACGTGCTGGTGCAGCCCATGGACAGCGAACAGGACGTGCTGGACGCCGTCGCCGAGCACCTGGGGGTGACCGCGTGAGCGAGACCGCGAACGACCCGGCGAGCCGTCACGTGCCCCGGCCCGGCGACATCACCGGCGTCCCGCACCCCGGCTGGATGGACCCGCTGATGGCGGCGTGCACCGACGGCAGTTTCGACGGGCTGCTGCCCCAGCGCAAGCCGCCCGCCCACCGCGGGCCCAACGAGGTCGGCCGACCGCACCGCGACGCCGCCGTGCTGGTGCTGCTCTCGGGCTCCCCCGACGCGCCCGGCCCGCAGCCGCCCGAGGACGCGCGGGTCCTGCTCACCCATCGCGCGCCGACCCTCCGCAACCACTCGGGGCAGATCTCCTTCCCCGGCGGTGGGGTCGACGACACCGACAGCGGGCCCGTCGAGGCCGCCCTGCGCGAGGCGTGGGAGGAGACCGGCCTGGACCCGGCCGGTGTCGACGTCCTGGCCGTGCTGCCCGAGCTGTACATCCCCGTGTCCAACTATTCGGTCGCGCCCGTTCTGGGGTACTGGCGTGAGCCGATGGAGGTCGGCGTGGTAGACCCGGGCGAGACCGCGCGCGTGATGACCGTCCCGGTCAACGAGCTGCTCGATCCCGCCAACCGCTTCCTGCTCCGGCACACCACCGGGTGGACCGGCCCCGCGTTCCAGCACGACGACCTGGTGGTGTGGGGCTTCACCGCCGGGATCCTCGCCGCGATGTTTTACTCCGCCGGCTGGGACCTGGAGTGGGACACCGACGACATCCGCGATCTCGAGAAAACCCTGGCCGCCTCCGGCAACGGCGAGCAGCATCGCATGTCGGCCGAGGAGGCGCGCCGCGAGTCCGCGGACCCGCTGGCCGACCGCACCGTCGCCGGAGTGCCGGGGGTGAAGTCCGGGCACGCGGCCGGGGCCGACGAGGGTGTCGAGACGGCGCCCGACGGCGAAGAGCCCCTCGACCTCCCCGCCGACAACCCCCGCAGGGGACTTCGGTGACGGGCTCACAGTGGCTCGACCTCGCCCTGTTCGCCCTGGCCGCCGCCGCCGCGATCTCCGGTTGGATCAACGGTGCCGCCGCTTCCGGGTTCGCCCTGCTCGGCGTGGGCATCGGTGCGACCTCCGGACTCCTCGTGGCGCCGCATCTGGTCCGCGAGGTCGACTCGGCGCTGGGTCGCCTGGTGGCGGGGTTGGCGATCATCGCGGTGATGGTGATCATCGGGCAGGTCGCCGGTGTGACCATCGGCCGCGCCGCCAGACGCTACATCTCCGGAACCGGCGCCCGACTCCTCGACAGCACGTTGGGCGCGGTGTTCCAATCCGCCGCGATGCTCTTGGTGGCGTGGCTGGTGGCCGTGCCCATCGCCGCCCAGGAGGGCCCGGGGCCCGGTAAGGCGGTGCGGGGGTCGTCGGTGCTGGCGAAGATCGACGACGTCGCCCCCGAGCAGCTGCAGCGGATCCCGGCCGCGTTCACCCAGGTCCTCGGCACGACCGGGCTCCCGGACATCCTCGGCCCGTTCGGCACGACCCCGCTGCAGGAGGTGCCGCCGCCGGATCCCGTGCTCGCGGGTTCGGAGGTCGTCGCCCGGGTGAAGCCGTCGGTGCTGAAGATCCGTGGCCGGGCCGAGTCGTGCAGCCGCGCGCTGGAGGGGTCCGGCTTCGTTGCCGCGCCGGGGCTCGTCATGACCAACGCGCACGTCGTGGCCGGCACCGGTTCGGTGAGCGTGGTCTCGGGCGACGACGAGCTCGACGCCGAGGTCGTGGTCTACGACTCCTCGGTGGACGTGGCGGTCCTGCGCGTGCCCGGGCTGGACGCGCCGGTCCTGCCGTTCTCCGAGAGCCGCGCCCGCACCGGAGACAACGCGATCGTCGTGGGCTACCCCGGCAACGGGCCGTACCGCCCGGACGCGGCGCGGATCCGCGAGCGCGTGACCCTGCGCGGCCCGGACATCTACCGTGAGCAGACCGTCGAGCGCGAGGTCTACATCCTGCGCGGCAGTGTCCGCGAGGGCAATTCGGGCGGCCCGCTGATCACGCCCGAGGGTCAGGTCGTGGGAGTGGTGTTCGGTGCCGCGATGGACGCTGCCGACACCGGGTACGCGCTGACCGTCGAGCAGGTCCTGCCGCAGCTGCAGGCGGCGGTCGACGCGCCGGGCGCGGTGCCGACGGGTCCCTGCGTCGGGGTCCGCTGACGCACCCGCGCCATCCCTGCACCCGCGCCATTCCCGCACCGCGATCTGGACGTAATCAGCGAGCTTTTGGACGTAGCCACGTTGCTCCGGAGGCCGTTTTACCACGATGGTTACGACCAAATCCGATATGACGGTGATCTTTGAGCTCCTCGGCCGCGGCCGAGCCGGAGCCTCGCGGGGGCGGAGCGCTCCTCGGTCGGACTCAGGACGGCGTGGCGCGGCGGGCGAAGTCGACGATCAGGCGGGACGTCTCCGCCGGGGCCTCCATCACCGGGTAGTGGCCGGCGCCGGGGACGAGCTCGCTGCTGAAGGCCCGCGCCCACGCGGACGACGAGCGGACGGTCTCCGGCAGGATGAAGCGGTCCTCGGCGCCACTGATCCCGAGCACGGGCTGCGAGAGCACGCCCGAGACGGCCCGGCGGAAGTCGCGGCCGTCGGGGCGGAACTGACTGCGCACCATCCAGCGACGGCTCTCCAGCGACAGGTGCGCGACCTTCGGGATGAGCATCGCCCGGCGGAGCAGTTCCGCGGTCTCCCGGAAGTCGTCCGTCTCCGGCCACGCGGGTCCGGAGCGGCGGCGGAGCATCTCCTCGACGTCTGCGGCCCCGTCGCGGGTGAGGCGCCGTTCGGGCAGTCGGGGCGCCTGGTCCGCGACCAGGCGGGGCACGAGCGCGCGACGTTGGTGGCGGTCACGGAGGGCGGCGCGGCGGGTGGCGAGTGGGTGCGGGGATCCGACGACGACGAGGCCCCGCACCGCGCGCGGCCGGCGGTATGCGGCGGTCCACGCATAGAAGCCGCCCTCGCCCTGCCCGACGATGACGGCCGACGAATGGCCGAGCGCCCGCACGAGATTCGTGATGTCAGACGCCAGGGTCCAGGCGTCGTAGCCGCGCGGCGGTTTGTCGGAGTCGCCGTGACCGCGCAGGTCGACGGCGACGGCGTGGAAGCCCGCCTCCGCCAGCGCGAGCATGGGAGCGCGCATCGTCCACCAGATCCCGCTCAGACCGTGGACGAGCAGGACCAGCGGCGGCAACTCCCCGGCGACGGCGTCGGCGGGGAGCGCCTCGGCCACGTGCAGGCGGATGCCGTTGGCCGAGACGTCACGATGCCGCCACGACCCGTCGATCCTGACGATCGACGGGTCGGGCGGCCTGTGAGCGGGCGTTTTCAGTTGCGCACGGGGGGTTCGGGCGTGCTGGTGATCCGCACCGTGTGGGGACGCTGCGGCTCGGTGCCCTTGGGCATGGCCAGCTTGAGATCCGATACCGAGTCGATGGTGCGCTGCGGCTTGCGGATCTTCTTGACCTTGCGGTACCCGAGCAGTCCGCACACCGCGGCCAGGAGGACGAGCACCACGAACACGATGAGGAAGCCCATCCAGTCCCAGCTCTGCGTGCCGAACCACAGCGAGATGAGCTTCGCCCACATGAACACGAACGGGAAGAAGGACATCAGGAGGAGCACGAGAGCGGCCACGAAGAACCCGGACCCGGTGGCGGCCTTCTTCACCTGCTCGGTGATCTCGGTCTTCGCCAACTCGATCTCCGCCCGCATCAGCGTGGAGACGTGGGTCGAGGCGTTCTTGACTAGGGTGCCGATACTGGCGTCGCCCCGGCCGATCGAGTCCGCGTCGTGCAGGGGGATCGAGGCCTCGGTCGGCTTGTGCGTTCCCTGGGCGTGGCTCACGGTTGTTCCTCCATTGTCCGGCGACGGCTGCACCGTCGTCCATCGTGCCACGTCACGTGGCGGCCTTCACCCGCTACCCGGTCAACCGCGCGTGCCCTTCTCGCGGATCTGGTCCATGATCGTCGGATCCGCCAGGGTCGAGGTGTCGCCGCCCTCGCGGCCCTCGGCCATGTCCTTGAGCAGTCGACGCATGATCTTGCCGGAGCGGGTCTTGGGCAGCTCGGGCACGATCGTGATGTCGCGGGGCTTGGCGATCGGGGAGATCTCGCGCGACACCTCGGCGCGCAGTTCGTCGATGAGCTTCTGGTGATCCTCCTCGGCGCCCACGTTGCCGCGCAGGATGACGTACGCCACGATCGCCTGACCGGTGGTCTCGTCGTCCGCGCCGACCACGGCCGCCTCGGCGACCGCCTGGTGACCGACGAGCGCCGACTCGACCTCGGAGGTCGAGATGCGGTGGCCGGAGATGTTCATGACGTCGTCGACGCGGCCGAGCACCCACAGGGCGCCGTCCGAGTCCCACTTCGCGCCGTCACCGGCGAAGTAGTACCCCTCCTCGGCGAAGCGCGACCAGTAGGTGTCGCGGTAGCGCTCCATGTCGCCCCAGATGCCGCGGAGCATCGCGGGCCACGGCTCGGTGAGAACGAGGAAGCCCTGCTCGTCCGCGGGGACCTCCTTGGCGTCCCCGTCGACGATCGCCGCCGAGATCCCGGGAAGGGGTCGCATCGCCGACCCCGGCTTGGTCTCGGTGATGCCCGGCAGCGGCGAGATCATGATCGCGCCGGTCTCGGTCTGCCACCACGTGTCGACGATGGGGGCCTTCCCGCCGCCGATGTTCTCGCGGTACCAGCGCCACGCCTCCGGGTTGATCGGCTCGCCGACCGAACCGAGGAGGCGGATCGACGACAGGTCGTGGGCTGCCGGGATCTCCTTGCCCCACTTCATGAACGTGCGGATCAGGGTCGGCGCCGCGTAGTAGATCGTGACGCCGTACTTCTCGATGATCTGGAAGTGGCGGTGCTCGTCGGGGGAGTTGGGTGTGCCCTCGTAGACGATGCACTCGGCGCCGTTGGCCAGCGGGGCGTACACACCGTAGGTGTGGCCGGTGACCCAGCCGACGTCCGCCGTGCACCAGTAGACGTCCTCGCCGGGCTTGTGGTCGAAGACGTTGTGGTGCGTGTACGCGGCCTGCGTGAGGTACCCGCCGGAGGTGTGGACGATGCCCTTGGGCTTGCCGGTCGTGCCCGAGGTGTAGAGCAGGAACAGGGGGTGCTCGGAGTCGAAGGCCTCCGGGGTGTGCTCGGTGGACTGCTCGGGGATCACCTCGTCCCACCACACGTCGCGTCCCTCGGTCCACTCGACGTCGAGGCCGGTGCGGCGCACGACGAGCACGTTCTCCACTGACTCGGCGGGGCCGTCCACGCCCTCGAGGTTCCCGGCCAGGGCGTCGTCGACGCCGGCCTTGAGCGGGGTGGGCTTGCCGCGGCGGAACTGGCCGTCGGCGGTGATGACGAGCTTGGCCTGGGCGTCGTCGACTCGCGAGCGCAGGGCCGCGGGCGAGAAGCCGGCGAAGACGACGGAGTGGGTCAGGCCCAGCCGCGCGCACGCGAGCATCGCGATGTAGACCTCGGGCAGCAGCGGCATGTAGATCGCCACCCGGTCGCCGGCCACCAGGCCGAGCGAGCTGAGGTAGTTGGCGGTCCGGCTGACCTCGTCCTTGAGTTCGGCGTACGTGATGTCGCGGGCGTCGTCGGTGGGCTCGCCGATCCAGTGGATGGCGACGCGGTCACCGTTGCCCGCCTCGACGTGTCGGTCGACGCAGTTGTAGGCGACGTTGAGCTTGCCGCCGACGAACCACTTGGCGACAGGGGCGTCGGACCAGTCCAGCACCTCGGACCACTCGGTGTCCCAGTCGAGACGACGAGCCTGCTCCTCCCAGAACGCCAGACGGTCGTTCGCGGCACTGTCGTACAGGTCTGCCTGCGCGTTGGCCTGGGCGGCGAAGTCGGGATCGGGCGCGAAAGACGGGGTGTGCTCGGGAGCGGTCATCAGCGGCTCTCTCTCGGGGATGAGGTTTCACGGACGGCCGGGCTCGCCACGGCGGACGTGACCGGACCGATGCCTGTGAGCGTAGTCACATGCACCCCGTCGTGTCGGGCAACCCACCCGCGGGGGTATGACGGGGGAATCCCGCCTACGGCCATTAGCCGCGACGCGGTTCCGGGCCCTTGGCGCCGGTCTCATCGTCTCGGTCCGCGGCCGGGGTCGCGGGGCCCGGGCCGGAGGCCTTCGCGGGCGCGGGGGAGTCGGCGGTCTCATCGCCGTCGGTCGACCTCGTCGTCGTCGACCCCTTACCGTCCCGGCGCGCCGACGCCGGGTCCGCCGCGGCGTCCTCGGCCGCTCCCGGCGTCGCGGTGTTCTTGTCCGCGCTCGGCGTCGCGGTGGCGTTGGCAGCGTCTCCGTCCTTCCGCGCGTCCTTCGCTGCGCCCGCGCCCGCGCCGGCGGTCTTGGCGGCGGCCTCCGCACCCCCGCCGGTGCCCGTGGTCTCCTTCGTGGCGCCCGTCGACGCGGTCTTCCGGTCGCCCTTCGCAGGCTTTCCGGCCGCACCCGTCGCCGCACCCGCCGCCGGACCGGTCGACTGCGCGGCCGTGCCGCGGAGGCGGGTGGGCGTCTCGATGCCGTAGTACTCGAGCAGCTTGGCCTCCTGCTCGGGGGTGAGGGCGTCCTCGGTGTTGTCGGGGCGCGGGGAGTCGCGGATGACGGCGCGGGTGTGGTCGACGTGGAGTTCGTCGTCGAGGAGCCGCGCCCCGTGGAGGGGGACGATCGCGTCGGCGGAGAAGATGCCGGTCGAGACGGCCGCGAATGTGATCTTGCCGCTGGCGTCGTCCACGTAGACCTGGCGCACCGCGCCGATCTTGGCCCCCGTCGAGTCGAAGGCGGTCGCGTCGAGCAGTGCGTCGAGCTGGTCCTTGAGGTTCACGCGGATCTCCGGGGTGTCGAGGGTGGGCGGGCGGTGCCGGCGCGGGCCCCGACCGGGTGGAGGTGATTACACCAGCTCCACACCGGTTGAGGCAGCTGAAAATTGCCTGTGTCGGCCGATTGTGACCCGATGGGTAACCTCGACCCGTGACCTCCGCAGCTCCCGACCCGCTCGCCCCGCTGACCGCCCTGCCGGGCGTGGCCGAGGCCGCGGACACCGCCCGCGACGCCCTCGCCGCGGTGCACCGGCACCCCGCCAACCGCCGCGGATGGCCCACCACCGCCGCCGAATCGGTCCTGCGCGGGGCCCGCGCCTCCGCCGGCGTCGAGGGCGCGTCCGTCCGTCTGGACAGCGACGGCGAGCCCGACGAGATCCTGTCCGGCGCCCTGCGGGTCGCCGGTGAACTCACCGGCGAGTCCCTCGATCGTGCCGTCGCCGTGTGGACCCGCTCGCCGCTGCAGGAACTCGCCCACCTGCATCTCCTCGCCGCGGCCCGGCCCGACGTCGACCCGCAGACACTGGGCCGCCCCCGCGCCGGGGAAGGCGTGGCCGAGCGGCTCCAGGGCCTGGCCGGGCTCGTCACCGGCGGCACGCGCGTGCCGGCACCGGTGCTCGCCGCGGTCGTGCTGGGCGAACTCTCCGGGCTGGGGCCGTTCGGTTCGGCCGACGGGATCGTCGCCCGCGCCGCGTTCCGGCTGGTCGCGGTGTCCACGGGCCTGGACCCGCACTGCCTGGGCGTGCCGGAGGTGACCTTCTACCGCGATCCGGTGGCGTATCGTGCCGCGGTCGCTGACTACATGGCGGGCACCGAGGAGGGCGTCGCCGCCTGGGTCCTTTACTGCTGTAAGGCGTTGGAGGCGGGGGCGCGCGAGGCCACCTCGATCGCCGATGCCGCCGGGGGCTGACGCGCCGGGGCCTGATGCGCCGGTCCTGACGCGCGAATGGCGGGTCGGCCGAAGCCGACCCGCCAACTCACTGCGGTTCATCGAGAGATCCGGGTACCAAGCGTCCTGTGGTCCGCCGTGTCGCCGGCCCGGGACAACCGTCGGTGACGGCTGGCGCGGACCCACGGCTGGTATTGCCTCTCGGGCGTCATCCGTCGCGTGGGTTTCCGAACGTCGATGACGGTAGATCGGGCGGGGGGCCGTGACTTCTCTTCCGTCGCGGTCCTGGCGTCCTCACCACCGTGCCTTGAGCATGCCGTCGAGCACCCTGCCGGGGCGATGGTGGGAACCCCCAAAGAACCCGCCGACTCCTGAGACGATCCGACCATCGCGTTCGGCTCGGGCCGCGGCCCACGATGGATGTTTGGGCGTCGGCGGAGCTGACACGCCGGAGCGGGAACTACCGCGCCGCCCGCCTCGCACCACGCGCGAACGCGGCGGCCGCCGCGCTCATCGCCACGACGATGGCCCCGACACCCACGATCGGCCCCGTCGCCCTCTCGAGCGTCGGCAGCAGCGGGGTGGGGTTGGAGAACGTCAGGATCGGCCAGCCCCGCTCGAGCGCTTCGCGGCGCAGCGCGCGGTCGGGATTGATCACCGTCGGATGGCCCACCAGCTCGAGCATCGGCAGGTCGGTCGAGGAGTCGGAGTAGGCGTAGCTCGCGTCGAGGTCGTAACCGTACCGGTCGGCGAACCCGCGGATGGCCTCCGCCTTGCCGGGGCCCTGGCAGTAGAACTCGATCTCCCCGCCGTACCGGCCGTTCTCGTCGCGGTTCATGCGGGTGCCGGCGTAGTGGTCCACGCCGAGCATGCGGGCGATCGGCGCGACCAGTTCCTCGCCCGACGCGGACACGATCACCAGGTCGTGGCCCAGCGCGCGGTGTTCGGCGAGCAGTTCCTGCGCCTCGGCGTACACGGTGGGCGAGACTTTCTCGGTGAGCGCCTCGGTGACGATCCGCTCGACCTGCTCGGGCGCCCAGCCCCTGGTGGCGGTCGCCATGGCCTGGCGTACCTTCTGCATCTGCTCGTCGTCGGCGTCGGAGAGGCTGAACGCCAGCTGCGTGTAGGCCAGGTCGATGACCGACCGGCGGGAGAGCAGGCCCTCGTCGAGAAACGACTTGTTGAACGCGA
This sequence comes from Dietzia massiliensis, assembly GCF_018390595.1. Lineage (GTDB taxonomy): Bacteria > Actinomycetota > Actinomycetes > Mycobacteriales > Mycobacteriaceae > Dietzia > Dietzia massiliensis. The sequence continues at coordinate 25,477 of NZ_JAHBAV010000039.1, read as the reverse complement.
ACACCGACGAGGTAGCGATGATCGTCTTGTCGAGGTCGAAGAACGCGGCCACGCGGCGCGGCCGGTGCGAGATCCTGGGGCCCGGTGGGCGGGGGGCGGACACGACACCCAGGATACGGTCCTTGTGTTGCCCACGCAGATGGGTGATACTGGATGTGCCCTTAACGGGGCATCCCCCTATAGGTGCTCAGTTCATCCCCCCGAGAACTGAGGCTTTGAGAAACCGCGGCACCCCCTGCCGCGGTTTCTCGCATTTGTGGGTATCCGAAGGCGCCGCGGGCATTCGCAGCCGCTCCCCGGGATGGCGTCTCGCACCCGCCGCGGGCTGCGCGAGACGCCATGTTCGCGTGCGGCTGCGATTGGGAAGGCTGGGCGGCTGCGGCTGAGCGGGCCCGAAGCCCGCGTGGACACCACGGGTGAGTGCGCCACGAGCGCCACGCCCCGCGCGTTCTCCACAGCCCCGTCCCCCTCCACAGGCCGACCGCCGTCCCGCGTCGCCGCGGGGTCGACGGTCGCCGGCATGGGCGAGGGTGGGCGCCGTGGACACGACTACGAGAGCGCTGACCGTCGCGGTGGAGATCACCGATCCCGACCTGGACGCCGACGTGCGCGCGGTGCTGGCCGCCCTGGCGATGGAACCGGGGACGGGGCCCGCCGACGTCCTGGTGACCGACCGCGCCGCCGAGCGCGTGGACCGCGACGGCGACCGTGCCAGCGGTGCCGATCCAGACGCAGCCGCCGCGGGGAGGGTGGGAACCGGCGGGTCACGGGTCGTGCGGGTCGGCTCGGACCGCGATCCGGGTGACGACGACGAGGTGATCCGCCTGCCGTCCGGAACCGGCGATCTCGTAGGAGTGTTACTCGCGCCGGTGCCGACACGGACGGGAGCGGTGGTGGTCGTCGGTGGCGCGGTGGGCGGATGCGGGGCCAGCACGCTCGCGGCAGCGATGGCGGTCCGGGCCGCGCCGTCTCACCGGACCCTTCTGGTGGAGACGGACCCGCACGGCACCGGCGTCGACCTGCTGCTGGGGACGGAGGACCACTCCGGCCTGCGTGTCGAGGACGTCCGCGCCGACCTGGGCGGGCCCGACCCCGACGCCCTGTGGGGCGCGGCACCCGAGGTGCTGCCGGGACTGCGGGTCCTCGCCAGATCCAGAACCGGCCCGGCGGACGCCGACCACGCCTGCGCCCCCGATGGCGGACCGGGCGCCGCGCGGGCCCACCGGGCGGGCGGCGGACTCGCGGTGAGCGATTCCGGCGGCTCCGAGGACTGCGGGCCGGTGCGCGACGAGGCTGACCTCGTCGTCGTCGTCACCAGGGCCGACCTCCAGGGCGCGGTCGCGGCCCGACGGGCGGTGCGGCGGTCACCCGGCGCGGCGTTGGTGATCCGGACCGGGCGCGGTGACCCCCTGCATGCGGCCGACGTCGCCGGATCGGTGGGGGCTCAGCGGTGGCACGTGCTGCCCGAGATCGGTGCCGTGCGGCGTGCAGCCGGCGCCGGCGAGCTGGCCGATGCGCTGCGTCGCGGTCGCGCGGGCGGGATGCGGCGGCTGGGCGCACTCGCCGACACCCTGCTCGGGGAGGTGGGCGCCGGTGAGCGCTGAGAACCCCGGCGCCCCGCCCGCCGACCTGGTCGACCGCGTCCGCGCGCGCCTCGCCGGCCTGGGCGTGGATCCCGAACCCGACGAGGTGGTCCGCGCGGTGCGCGCCGAGTCCGGCGTCCTCCACGGACACCTCGACCTACTGCGCACCGCCCGGCTCGTCCGCGAACACCTCGCCGGTGCCGGGCCGCTCGAGGCGCTGCTTGCCAGTCCCGGCGTGACCGACGTGGTGGTCGACGGACCGGGCCCCGCGCTGGTCGATCGCGGTCGGGGGCTCGAGGAGACCGACGTCGTGGTGCCGACCGAGGCCGAGCTGCGCGCGCTCGCGGTGCGACTGGCCGGGCGGGCGGGCCAGCGGCTCGACGACGCGCGCCCCTGGGCCGACGGCGTGGTGCGCTCCCGCGACGGTATGGCGTGGCGGCTGCACGCGGTCCTTCCTCCGGTCGCCGTGGACGGGACGTGCCTGTCGCTACGGGTGTCGAGGCCCGCGCAGTCGACGTTCGACCGGCTCGTGGCCGCGGGCACCGTCCCCGACGACGCCGAGCCGCTGCTCCGCGCGCTCGTCGCGGCCCGGGTCGGCTACCTCGTCGTGGGCGGCACCGGTTCCGGCAAGACCACACTGCTCGCCGCGCTGCTGGGGCTGGTCCCGGACTCGGAGCGGCTGCTGTGTGTGGAGGACTCGCCCGAGCTGCGACCCGCGCACCCGCACGTCGTCCGGCTCGTGGTGCGACACGGCAACGTCGAGGGCGCCGGCGAGGTGACGATGGCCGACCTCGTCCGGCAGGCGCTGCGCATGCGGCCCGACCGCATCGCCGTGGGCGAGGTCCGCGGCGGCGAGGTCGCCGACCTGCTCGCCGCCCTCAACACCGGCCACGACGGGAGCGCGGGCACGGTCCACGCCAACTCGCCGACCGAGCTGCCCGCGCGACTGGAGGCGCTCGGTGCCCTCGGCGGTCTGGATCGCGCCGCGCTGTCCGCCCAGGTTGCCGCGTCGCTGCGAGTCGTGGTGGGCATGCGCCGCCTGCCCGACGGGATGCGCGGCGTCGACTCGATCGGGGTGGTGCGCCGCGAGGCACAGGGGATCGTGGTGGACCCGGCCTGGCGGGCCGACGGGGGAGACGCGCCCGGTCGTGCGGCCCTCGATGCGATACTCGCGGAGCGCGTCCGATGACGGCCGCGCTGGTGTTGGTGGCCGTCGCGCTCCTGGTGTGGCCGGGCGGGCGCGCGGCTGACCGGCTGGCGGCGCTCGAGGCCGGTGGATTCGACCGGGCCGCGGGCGACGGTGCCGCGGGCCGGGCGACCGGTTCCGCGGGTGCCGGTGCCGCGGCTGGCGGAGCCGCGACCGGCGCCGCCCAGCGCATCGGCGCGCTGGGCAGCCTCGTCCTGCAGGTTCCGGCGAGCCTCTCGTGGCCGGTCGCTGCGGGGCTGGTCGGCCTGGTCGGCGCCGGACCACTGCACGCCTGCGCGGCCGCGGTGCTCGGCGGTGTCGCCGCCGACCTCCACGGCCGCGCCACCGAACGCCGCGGCCGCCTCACGCGGTTGGGCGCGTGGGAGCGCGCGCTGGACGACGCCGCCTCCGCCCTCCGGGCGGGCGCCGGGCCGGGGGCCGCCCTCGGCCGGGCCGCTGACGCGGCCGCCGCCCACGACCGGCAGGTCGGGGACATCCTCGCCGCCGCCGGATCGCACGCCCGCCTGGGCGGCGACGTCACCGCGGCGCTGCTACCCGCCGCGACCGTGGTGACCGGCCCGGCTGCCGCGGCCCCCGCCGACGGTTCGAAGCGTGACCTCGGGGGCGACCGCGTCCCCGGCGAGCTCGCCGGGGCCTGGCTGCTCGCGACCCGGCACGGGGTCGAGCTCGCCGACGTCGTGGACGGTCTCCGCGCCGACGTGGCCTCCCGCCGCGAGCGCGCCGTCCGAACGCGCGCCACGCTCGCCGGACCCCGAGCCACCGCCGTCATCCTCACCGCCCTGCCCGGCCTGGGCGTGCTGCTCGGCGCGGGTTTCGGAGCCGACCCCCTGGGCGTCCTGCTGAGCGGGACACTCGGCGGCGCCCTGTGCCTGGCGGGGGCGGTCCTCCTCGCGGCCGGTCTGTTGTGGACCGACCGGATCGCGGGCGGGGCCGCCAGGTGAGCCCGGCAGTTCTCCTGCTCGCCGCCGCGGTGTGCATCGCGCCGTGGCGCCCCCGGGCCGCCGAGAGACTCGACGCGGTCCTCCCCGACACCGCTGGGCCTGCTCGGCAGCACGGGGCGACGGGGCTCCCGCACAGCGTGGCGACGTCCGCGGCCGCGGCGTTGACGGGCCGCATCGCGGGTCCAGTGGTGCGCCTCGTGGTCCCGCTCACCCGGCGCCGCCACGCCTCAGCCGACACCGAGGTGCTCGCCCACCTGCTGGACCTGCTCGCGGTCGCCCTGCTCGCGGGCCTGCCCACGCCGGACGCACTGTCCGCGGTCGCCGACGCCGTCGAGCACTCCGACCCCGACGCCGCGGAACCCCTGCGCGCGGCGGCCGCCCGCATGCGGCTGGGCGCGACGTCGGCCGAGGCCTGGCGGGACGTCCCGGGCGCCGCCCGGCTGGCCCCCGTCGCTCCTGTGCTGATCCGCGCGGGCGACGGCGGCGGGTCGGTTCGCTCCGCGCTGGAGCACGCCGCCGCACGGATGCGCTCCGAGGCCGACGCCGCCGCGACCGCCCGCGCCGAGCGCGCCTCCGTCCTCGTGGCCGGGCCCCTCGGCCTGTGCTTCCTGCCCGCGTTCGTCTGCCTTGGCGTGCTCCCCGTCGTGGTGGGTCTGGCCGACGGGATGCTGCCGGGGGTCATGCCGTGAGCAGCGCCGCCGGCCACTCGGATTCCGGGGCGGAGACGCCGCCCCGGTCAGTGAAGAAGGAGAAACCGCATGTCCACTCACCACACCCATCAGACCGCCACCCTCGCCACCCGGACTCTCGCCACCCGGACTCTCGCCGCCCCGACGGCGGCGGTGGCGCGCGCCCGATCCGCCCTGCATCGCCGCTTCCACGCGATGACCAGCGCGGACGCGGGGATGTCCACCGTCGAATACGCCGTGGGGACCATCGCCGCGGCGGCGTTCGGGGCCGTGCTGTACACGGTCGTCAGCGGCGACTCGATCCCGGACGCGCTCGGCGGCATCATCGAGCAGGCTCTCAACACCTCGGTGTAACGGTGCCGCGACGGCTCCGCGCGGCGGCGGCCCGCGACGACGGCTCGGTGACCGTCGAGGCCGCCCTCGGGATCGCCTCCCTCGTGGTGGTGGTCGCGCTCGCCGCCGCCGGTGCCGGCGCCGCGTTGACGCAGATCAGGGTGGTCGACGCCGCCCGCGAGGCGGCGCGGGTGGCCGCGATGTCCGGGGTGGAGGAGGGCACGGCGGCCGGCCGGGTCGCCGCGCCCGGTGCCGACGTCTCGGTCGTCGGCGGCGGGGGAGCCGTCACGGCCGAGGTCGTGGCGCCGGCGCGGGGCCTGCCCGGCGTGGAGCTACGCGGTCGGGCCGTGGCGCGTGCCGAGCCGGGCGCCGCGCCGTGACGGGCCGTGGCGCCGTGACGGGGCGTCGTGCGGTGGCCTGGCACCGCGCCGCCGTAGCCGTGCGCACCGGGTGGCGCCGGGTGGGTGACGACGACGAGGGGGCCATGACCGTGGCGACCGCCTTCGCCGTGGCGGCCGTCCTGGCGCTGGCCGTGGCCGTTCTGTTGGTGGGACGGGCGGCAGTGGCCACGCATGCCGCCCGATCCGCCGCGGACCTGGCCGCGCTGGCCGGCGCGCACGCGCTCCGCGAAGGCCTGGCCCCGTGCACGGCGGCGTCCGGGATCGCCGCCGCGAACGGCGCGGACTTGCCGGTGTGCACGGTCGACGGCCACGACGTGGTGGCCCGGGCCGAGGTGCACGTGGATCTCGGCGTTCTCGGCTCGCGAGCGGCGTCGGCGGTCGCGCGGGCGGGGCCGGTGTGAGGCCCCGGGCCGAGGTGAGACCGGGGCCGACGTGAGTGCGGGCCGCGGTGGGCAGGTCGACCGGCGGCGGCTACCCGACGACCCCGGCGAGCTGCCCCACCACCTCGGTGAGCAGCGCGACCGCACCCGGCTTGGAGAGCGGGTCGTTCCCATTGCCGCACTTGGGGGACTGGATGCAGGAGGGGCATCCGGATTCGCACTCGCAGGCGCGGATCGCGTCGAGGGTCGCCCGCAGCCACGAGGTCGCGCGCCGGAAGCCCCGCTCGGCGAAGCCCGCCCCGCCGGCGTAACCGTCGTAGACGAACACCGTCGGCAGGCCGGTGTCGGGGTGCAGGGCGGTGGAGACCCCGCCGATGTCCCAGCGGTCGCACGTGGCGACCAGGGGCAGCAGCCCGATCGCGGCGTGCTCGGCCGCGTGCAGTGCCCCCGGCCAGTCCGCCTCCTCGAGCCCGGCCACGCGCAGGAGTTGCGGGGTGAGCGTGTAGACCACCGCCCGCGTGGCCAGGGTCGTCTCGGGCAGGTCCAGTGGGGGCACGTCGAGGATCTCCCCGCCGCGCAGGCGCCGCTGATAGCCGGTGACGCGGGTGGTGACCTCCACGTCCGCCAGCGACAGGGTCACCGGCCCGGCCGGCACCGTCTCCAACGTCTCGATGAGGTCGATCGACACCTGCTCGCGCGCGGAGGTCGTCCACTCCGGCACCTCGGGGTGGCACAGCGCCAGCCCCTCGTCGAGGTCGAGTTCGTCGACGATGAACGACTCGCCCTGGTGCAGGTACAGCGCGCCGGGGTGGACCTGCGAGCGGGCGCGGACGGAATCGATCGTGCCGAGCATGCGGCCGTCCACCGCGTCGACGATCACGACCTCCGCGCCGCCCGTGCCGCGGATGTCGACCTCGGCGTGCGGGGTGTGGTCGTCGGCGGCCGGGTACCAGCCCGCTGGTCGGCGCCGCACGAGCCCGCGCGCGGCGAGGTCCTCGAGCACCTCGGTGGCGCCCCACGCCCGCGCCTCCTCGTGGGACATCGGCCGCTCGCTCACCGCGCACCGCAGCTGCCCGGCCAGCAGGACGGGGTTGCGGGGGTCGGTGACGGTGGCCTCGACGGGCCGTCCCAGCAGGGCCTCGGGGTGGTGGACGAGATAGGTGTCCAGAGGGTCGTCGCGCGCGACCAGCATGACCAGCGCGCCCTGGCCGCGGCGCCCGGCGCGGCCGGCCTGCTGCCAGAACGAGGCGATCGTGCCGGGGAATCCCGCGCTCACCACGGCGTCCAGACCGGAGATGTCCACGCCCAGCTCGAGCGCGGAGGTCGAGGCCACGCCCACCAACTCGCCCTCGGCGAGGCCGCGTTCGAGTTCGCGGCGATCGTCGGCGAGGTAGCCCGCGCGGTAGGCGGCGATGCGGCCGGCGAGTTCGAGTCCGCGCGCCCCGTATTCCGAGGCCAGGCGCTCGCGGGCGCGCAGCGCGGTGGACTCGGCACCGGCGCGGGACCGGACGAACGTCAGCGTGCGCGCGCCCTCTGCCACCAGGGAGGCCATGAGCGCCGACGCCTCGACGGGCGCGGGTCGGCGGACGGGCGCGCCGTGCTCGCCGGCCACCCCCTCCATCAGCGGCGGTTCCCACAGCGCGACGGTGCGGCCGCCCTGGGGCGAGGCGTCGTCGGTGACCTCCACGCACTCGCGGCCGACCAGCGTGGTGGCGGCGGCCCCGGCGTCGGAGGTGGTGGCGGACGCCAGGACGAAGGTCGGCGCCGCGCCCAGGGCGCGGGCCAACCTGTCGAGCCGTCGCAGGACCAGGGCGACGTTGGAGCCGAACACACCGCGGTAGGAGTGACATTCGTCGACGACGACAAAGCGGAGCCCCCGCAGGATCCGTGTCCATTGGCGGGCCCTGCCGAGCATCGACAGGTGGAGCATGTCCGGATTGGTGACGATCCACCGGGAGTTCTCCCGGATGAAGGGTCGGGCGTCGGACGGGGTGTCTCCGTCGTAGGAGGCGGGTGCGACGTGAGAGAGCCCGGGCACGGAGTCCACCAGCGAGATCACCGACGAGAGCTGGTCCTGCCCGAGGGCCTTGGTCGGGGCCAGGTAGAGCACGCAGGCGTTGGGGTCCTCGGCGAGTGCGCTCAGCGCGGGCAGCTGGTAGCCGAGCGACTTCCCGGACGCGGTTCCCGTCGCCACCACGACGTGTCGACCGTCGTGCGCGTGTTCGGCGGTGGCGACCTGGTGGGCCCAGGGCCGGTCGACGCCCCGGGCGCGCAGTTCGTCGACCAGGCCCGGGTGGGCCCAGGTGGGCCAGTCGGCGTACCGCGCCTCGCGGGCGGGCAGGTCGGCGGCGTGGGTCAGTGGCGACGGACCGGCCGGGAGCTGGTCCAGCAGGTGGCCCAGGAGTTCGCGTCCGTAAGTCGTCACCCTTCGACCGTAGAGGGCTCCGCCCCGCCGGTCGATTCGCGACCGGCGGAGGACCGACGTCCCCAAGATCTGTACTCCTCCCGCTGTTGTCGTGGTCTACTGGAGCCGGTCGTCACAACCGCCCACCGGGCAGCCGGTGAACGGGGGCGTCGGCCCGACACGCGCGGCCATCCCGCGAGTCGCACCTGGCAGTACGGAAAAGGAACGCAGTAAACATGGCACAGGGCACCGTCAAGTGGTTCAACGCGGAGAAGGGCTACGGGTTCATCGCCCCCGAGGACGGTTCCGCCGACCTCTTCGTCCACTACTCCTCCATCGAGGGCACCGGCTTCAAGTCGCTCGAGGAGAACCAGCGCGTCGAGTTCGAGGTGGGCGAGGGTCAGAAGGGCCCGCAGGCGCAGGAGGTCCGCGCCCTCTGACCGATCAGGTCCGACACGACGAGGCCCCCACCGCGCTCGCGGTGGGGGCCTCGTGCCGTGTCGGGGTCGGCGGTGTCGGAGGCCGACCGTAGGCTCGGAGCCGTGACGCAGCTGTCGTTCTTCGCCGCGGACGACCATGTCCCCGACCCCTCGGATCTCGAGGGCGTCCTGGCCGCCCGCGGCCAGTCCACCCTGGCCGGCGAGGTGGCGCAGGTGTCGGTGGCGCTCGACGCCGCGTGGCGGGCGGACGCGTTCGAGACGATCCTGACGCAGGCGGGGCTGGATCCCGTGCGCTCCGACCCGGATCCCGACGGCCGGTGCACGGTCTCCACGGCGCGGACGTCGGTGCTGGCGCCGATGGTGCGCCGCTGGCGGCGGGGCGCCGTCACCGCGGTCCCGGAGGGGTGGACGCCCTCGGCCGGGGCGCTGCGCATCTGGGTCCTCACCGCCGGCCACATCACGGACACCGGTGTGGCCGAGTTGGGCATCGACGCCGGGCTGGAGCACCACGCCCCCCGGCGGGACGCGCTGCGCGCGGCGCTGGAGCGGGCCGGCATCCGGACGACGTACGTCGGGTCGAAGGGCGGCGGCCCGCTGCTGCGACTGGGGACTGCCAAGGCGCGGGCGCGGCTGGCGCAGAACATCGGCGCACCACCCGCCGGGGTGCCCGCGGAGCACTGGCCCGGCTGACGCGGGGCGCGCCCCCGCCGCGCGCTGCCCCGTCGCAGGTCGACGTACCGTGGGGGTATGTGCATGCTCGTGGTCGCCCGCCGGGTTCACCCCCGCTATCCCCTCATCGTGGTGGCCAACCGGGACGAGGTCCTCGCCCGGCCCACCGAGCCGCTCCACGAGTGGACGCTGGAGCACGACGGTGTCGCGGACATCGTCGCCGGCCGGGACATCACCGCCGGTGGAACCTGGATGGCGCTGGCGCCGGGCGGGCGGTTCGCCGCGGTCACCAATGTCCGCGAGCCCGGGCCGGCGATCCCCGCGCCGGCGTCGCGTGGTGAGTTGCCGGTCGATGCGCTCACCGGGCCGGTGCCGGTCACGGAGTTCGCCCACCACGTCGTCGACGGCCTCGACGCCTACGGGGGCGTCAACCTCCTCGCCGGTGACCTCGACGCCATGTGGTGGGCCTCCAACCGGTCCACCCGCGGCCCGTTGCCTCTCGACGACGGCGTCCACGGACTGTCCAACGCGGCCCTCAACACGCCGTGGCCCAAGGTCGTCGGCGCGGTCCGTGACGTGCGGACGCTGCTGGGCACCGACCTCATGGAGGGCCCGGACTGGTCGCGGGCACTGCTCGACGTGCTGGCGGACCGCCGCCCGGCCGCGCCGTGGACGATGCCCCGCACCGGCGTGCCCCTGACGCACGAGTGGCGGTTGTCGTCGAGGTTCGTCCGCATCGGCGGGACCTACGGCACCCGGTCGACGACCGCGGTCCGCGTGGACCAGCACGGCGTCGCCGACGTCGTCGAACGGACCTGGGACACCCGGGGACGCGTCACGGGGACGGTCACCCGGCGCGTGTGAGCCGGTGACCGCCCCCGTGAGCGGTGGTGCGTGAGCCGTCGGCGTCGCCTGACGCGGCGCTGGTGGTGCTCGGTCCTACTCCACGGTCCAGGTGCTGGAGCCGTCGAGGAGGGCCTGCAGATCGCTGGTGGCGATCTCCTTGGCGTGCTCGACCTGCCCGCGGGCGAGGTCGTCGTAGGTGTCGCGGGCGACCTGGCGGATGATGCCGGTGACCGTGTACTCCAGGTCCTGGCTGGACAGGTTGGCCAGGGCGTGGGCGTAGGTCGGGTCGTCGGTGTGGGCGTCGTGGACCACGATGTCGGCCTCGTCGACGTCCGCGGTGGCGGCCACGGCCAGGGAGAAGCCGCGGCGGACCACGCAGTGCTGGCCGGAGTCGCCGAAGATGATCTTCTCGCCGTGACGCACCGGGATGAGGTGGTCGGCGGCGTCCTCCTTGCGCAGCAGGTCGAAGGAGCCGTCGTTGAAGATCGGGCAGTCCTGCATGATCTCCACGAAGCTGGTGCCGCGGTGGCGGGCGGCGGCCTCGAGGACCTCGGTCAGGCCCTTACGGTCCGAGTCCAGGGCGCGGGCCACGAAGGTGCCCTGGGCGCCCAGTGCCAGTGACAGGGTGTTGAACGGGTGGTCCAACGAGCCCATGGGGCTGGACTTGGTGACCTTGCCGGTTTCGGAGGTGGGGGAGTACTGGCCCTTGGTCAGGCCGTAGATCCGGTTGTTGAACATGAGGATGTTCATATTCACGTTGCGGCGCAGGGTGTGGATCAGGTGGTTGCCGCCGATGGACATGGCGTCGCCGTCGCCGGTGACGACCCACACCGACTGGTCGGGGCGGGTGGTGGCCAGGCCGGTGGCGATGGCCGGGGCGCGGCCGTGGATCGAGTGCATGCCGTACGTCTCGAGGTAGTACGGGAAGCGGCTCGAGCAGCCGATGCCTGAGATGAAGGTGATGTTCTCGCGCTTGAGACCGAGCTTGGGCAGCAGCGCGCGGATGGTGGCCAGGATGACGTAGTCGCCACAGCCCGGGCACCAGCGCACCTCCTGGTCGGAGGTGTAGTCCTTGGGCTTCTGAGGGGCGTCGGTCTTGGGCACCGAGGACAGCGCGTCGAGCGGCAGCTTGGTGCCGACGAGTCCGGGTTCGGTTGTTGTCATGGGGGTCCTCTCCTCGCTCGTCTGTGTCAGCGGGTTCGGTTGGCGGTGGTGGTGCCGGTGGCGGTGTGACCGATCTGCCGGGCGCGGGCCGCGGGCTCACCGGTGGTGGTGACGACCCCGTCGAGCGCGACACGGTACTTGTCGTGCTCGGCGTGGGTGAGGCGGCCGGCGAACTCGGCTTCGATGGCGTTCTGCAGCTCCTCGGCGGAGAACGCCATGCCGTGCACCTTGGTGATGGGCTGGATGTTGGCGGGGAAGCGGGCCTTGAGCAGCATCGACAGCTGACCGAGGTTCATCTCCGGCACCAGCACGCGGCGGTAGCGCCCCAGCACCTCGCCGATGTTGTGGGGCAGCGGGTTGAGGTGACGCACGTGTGCGCGGGCCACGCGGTGGCCGTTGGCGCGGGCGCGGCGCACGGCCTCGCCGATGGGTCCGTAGGAGGAGCCCCATCCCACGACGAGGACGTCGGCCTCTCCCGACGGGTCGTCGACCTCGAGGTCCGGCACGTCGATGCGGGCGATGCGCAGGGCGCGCGTGCGGGTCATCAGGTCATGGTTATCCGGCGTGTAGGAGATGTTGCCGGTGCCGTTGGCCTTCTCCAGGCCACCGATGCGGTGCTCGAGGCCCGCGGTACCGGGCACGGCCCAGTCGCGGGCGAGGGTCTCCGGGTCACGGGCGTAGGGCAGGTAGTCGGGGACCGTCGCGCCCTCCTCGCCCGCCTCGGGCGCGCTGGCAAGGTTCCTGTCGATCTTCGGCAGCGCGTCGACCTCGGGCAGCAGCCACGGCTCGGAGCCGTTGGCGATCGCGCCGTCCGAGAGCAGGATGACCGGCGTGCGGTAGGTGACCGCGATGCGGGCGGCCTCGCGGGCGGCGTCGAAGCAGTCCGCGGGGGACTGGGGGGCCACCACGGCCACCGGCGACTCACCGTTGCGGCCGAACAGCGCCTGCAGCAGGTCGGACTGCTCGGTCTTGGTGGGCAGGCCGGTCGAGGGACCGCCGCGCTGGACGTCGATGATGACCAACGGCAACTCGGTCATGACGGCCAGGCCGATCGCCTCGGACTTCAGGGCCAGACCCGGCCCGGAGGTCGAGGTCACGCCCAGCGCGCCACCATAGGAGGCGCCGAGCGCGGAGGCGATTCCGGCGATCTCGTCCTCGGCCTGGAAGGTGGTCACGTCGAACTGCTTGAGCTTGCTGAGCTCGTGCAGGATGTCCGAGGCCGGGGTGATGGGGTAGGTGCCCAGGAAGACCGGCATGTCGGCCGAGGTGCCGGCGGTGACCAGGCCGTAGGCCAGGGCGGTGTTGCCGGTGACCTGACGGTAGCGGCCCGCGGGGAGCTTGGCGGGGGCGATCTCGTACTCCGACGCGAACGCCTCGGTGGTCTCGCCGTAGTTCCAGCCCGCCCGCAGCGCCAGGGTGTTGGCCTCGAGGATGGTCGGCTTCTTGCCGAACTTGTCGGCCAGGAACTTCTCGATCGAGTCGACCGTGCGCCCGTACATCCACATCAGCAGACCGAGCGCGAACATGTTCTTGCAGCGCTCGGCGTCCTTCTTGCCGATATCGACCGACTCCACGGCGCCGATGGTCAGCGTGCTCATCGCGACCTCGTGCACCTGGAACGCCTCGAACGCCGGTGAGCCCAGCGGGTTGGACTCGTAGCCCACCTTCGTCAGGTTCCGCTTGGTGAACTCGTCGGAGTTGACGATGAGGATCCCGCCCGAGGGCAGGTCGCCGATGTTGGCCTTCAGCGCGGCCGGGTTCATCGCCACCAGGACGTCGGGACGGTCACCGGCGGTGAGGATGTCGTAGTCCGCGATCTGGATCTGGAAGCTCGAGACGCCGTGGATGGTGCCCTGCGGAGCCCGGATCTCGGCCGGATAGTTGGGCTGGGTCGCCAGGTCGTTACCGAACGCGGCCGCCTCGGACGTGAACTGGTCACCGGCGAGCTGCATGCCGTCACCCGAGTCACCCGCGATGCGGATGACCACCTTGTCCAGCTTGGTCTTGGACGCATTGCCCACCGCTGCTGACCTCCAGAAAGTCGTGATGATCGGGACTCGTCGTGGCTCCCGTACGGCCATCGACGGTACGCCCTTTAGGGCGCAGCCCGCGGCCACGGCCGAATTGCCGGAACTGTAACAGGTTGCAATCCGCGGCCGTGGATGTTCCTCTTCATCGTAGACCGATCTGTCTATCTCCGCCACTCGCGACGGTGTGCGCTGGGGGGAACGACGACGAGGGGGCGCTCGAGTGCGCGATGCATATAGAGGGATAGGCCGGACCGTCCCGGGGGGTGGTGGCGTCCGGGTGGGCGTGCTCACGGGGCCCGCGCAGGGGTGGATCGCGTTTCTTCCCGTGACGGACCGGCCTGGTATGAATCTGTATGGAAAGGCTCCGGCACGCGTACCGTAACCGGGACCGGAGTCGACGGCGGGCGTCGCCGACGGATCAGCGCAGGTTGGGAGCACTCCAGTGGCGAGCAAGAAGACAGCATCGGGCGGCAAGCGGAGCCTGGTGATCGTCGAGTCCGCCACCAAGGCGCGCAAGATCCAGCCCTATCTGGGGTCCGACTATGTGGTCGAGGCTTCCGTCGGTCACATCCGCGACCTGCCCAAGGGCGCCGCGGACATCCCCGCCAAGTACAAGAAGGAACCGTGGGCGCGGCTGGGCGTGAACCCGGAGGACGACTTCGAGCCCATCTACGTGGTCAGCGCCGACAAGAAGAAGAAGGTCTCCGAGCTCAAGAAGGAGCTCGCGGGGGTGGATCAGCTCCTGCTCGCGACGGACCCCGACCGCGAGGGTGAGGCGATCGCCTGGCATCTCCTCGAGGTGCTCAAGCCCAAGGTCCCCGTCAAGCGCATGGTGTTCCACGAGATCACCAAGCCCGCCATCCTCGCCGCCGCCGAGAACACCCGCGAGCTGGACACCGACCTCGTCGACGCCCAGGAGACCCGCCGCATCCTCGACCGTCTCTACGGATACGAGGTCTCGCCCGTGCTGTGGAAGAAGGTCATGCCGCGGCTGTCCGCCGGGCGTGTGCAGTCGGTGGCCACCCGCGTCATCGTCGAGCGCGAGCGCGAACGCATGGCGTTCGTCGCCGCCGACTACTGGGACATCACCGCAACCCTGGCGACGCAGCGCTCGGCCGGAGGTGACGCCGGTGAGCCACGCAGCTTCACCGCCAAACTCTCCGCCGTCGATGGCGCCCGGGTGGCGCAGGGCCGTGACTTCGGCCAGGACGGCAGGCTGAAGACCACCGGCGCAGCCAAGGACTCCGTCGTGCTCGACGAGCCCGCGGCCCGCGCGCTGGCCGGGGCTCTCGACGGTGCCGACTTCGTCGTCGACACCGTCGAGTCCAAGCCCTACACACGGCGCCCCTACGCGCCGTTCATGACCTCGACCCTCCAACAGGAGGCCGGCCGCAAGCTCCGGTACACGTCCGAGCGCACCATGCGCATCGCGCAGCGGCTGTACGAGAACGGCTACATCACCTACATGCGAACCGACTCCACCACCCTGTCCGAGGGTGGCATCGCCGCCGCCCGGGCGCAGGCGGCGGAGCTCTACGGCAGCGAGTACGTCTCGCCCACGCCGCGGCAGTACACGCGCAAGGTCAAGAACTCACAGGAGGCGCACGAGGCCATCCGCCCCGCCGGTGAGTCATTCGCCACCCCCGGCCAGCTCCACGGGGTGCTCGACGCCGAGGAGTACCGCCTCTACGAGCTCATCTGGCAGCGCACCGTCGCCTCCCAGATGGCCGACGCCCGCGGAACGTCGGTGAGCATCCGCATCAGCGGGCAGGCCGGTGACAACGCCTCCGGCTACAGCCGCGCCACCTTCTCCGCGTCCGGTCGCACCATCACGTTCCCGGGCTTCCTCAAGGCCTACGTCGAGGCCGCCGACGAGCCCGCCGAATCCTCCGACAAGCCCATGGCCGACGACGCCGAGCGGCGCCTGCCGCAGCTGTCCGAGGGCCAGCCCCTCACCGGCTCGGATCTCGTGCCCGAGGGACACACCACCAGCCCGCCGGCCCGCTACACCGAGGCCAGCCTCGTCAAGGCGATGGAGGAGATGGGCATCGGCCGCCCGTCCACCTACGCGAGCATCATCCGCACCATCCAGGACCGCGGTTACGTCTACTCGCGCGGCAACGCGCTCGTGCCCAGCTGGGTGGCGTTCGCGGTGGTCGGGTTGCTCGAGCAGAACTTCGGTCGGCTCGTCGACTACGACTTCACGTCCCTCATGGAGGACGAGCTCGACGCGATCGCCGAGGGCCGTGAGAACCGGAGCGACTGGCTGCGCCGCTTCTACTTCGGCGTCGGTGGCCCGGGGGGCCACGGTGAGGGGGGTGAGGGCGACGCGGACTCCAACTACGCGGTGGGGCTGAAGAACCTCGTCGACGTGAACCTCGAGGCCATCGACGCCCGCAGCATCAACTCGATCCGCGTGTTCGACGACGCCGAGGGGCGCCCCGTCTACGTGCGCGTCGGTCGCTACGGTCCGTACCTCGAGCGGATGGTGACGGGCGAGTCCGGAGAAGAGGAGTCGCAGCGCGCCAACCTGCCCGAGGGCATGAGCCCCGACGAGCTCACCCTGGAGGTGGCCGAGAAGCTCTTCGCCACCCCGCAGGACGGGCGTCCGCTGGGCGTGGACCCCGAGACCGGGCACGAGATCGTCGTCAAGGACGGACGCTACGGGCCCTACGTCACCGAGAAGCTGCCCGAGCCGAGCGACGACGAGAAGGCCGCGTGGGCGAAGAAGGTGCTCGCCGACGCCGAGGCGGAGAAGAAGCGGATCGACGCCGAGCGCGACGCCGCGATCGCCGCGGCGAAGGACGACGAGGCCAAGGCGGAGGCCAAAAAGGCCGCCACGAAGGCCAAGGCCGCGGTCACGCGCAAGGCCAAGAAGGACTCCGAGAACCCCACGGGGCCCAAGCCGCGGACCGGGTCGCTCATGCAGTCCATGGATCCGGCGACGGTCACGCTGGAGGACGCGCTCAAGCTCCTGTCTCTGCCCCGCGTCGTGGGCGTCGACCCCGCCAGCGGCGAGGAGATCACCGCGCAGCTCGGCCGGTACGGGCCGTACCTGAAGAAGGGCACCGACTCGCGCACTCTCGAATCCGAGGACGCGGTGTTCACGGTGACGCTCGAGGAGGCGCTCAAGATCTACTCCGAGCCCAAGCGCCGGGGTCGCCAGGCCGCCGCGCCCAAGGCGCTGCGCGAGATGGGTATCGACGAGGTCTCCGGCAAGCAGATGTTGGTCAAGGACGGCCGGTTCGGCCCCTACGTGACCGACGGCGAGTCCAACGCGTCGCTGCGCAAGGGCGACACCGTCGAGAGTCTCACCGACGCGCGGGCCTCCGAGTTGCTCTCGGAGCGCCGGGCCAAGTCGCCGCCGGCGAAGAAGGCCCCCGCCAAGAAGTCGGGCGCCCGCAAGGCCCCAGCGAAGAAGGCGGCCTCCTCCCGTCGCTGACGGACGGCGGGTCGGTCAGAGCGTCGCGTCGTCGACGACCGCGTCGGCTGCCGGAGCGGCGGCGGGGCGTGCGTCCGACGCCGCGGACTCGGCGTCGGACGCGGACCGCCGCACGGCGTCGCCCGCCTGCCACCGATCCGCCAGGGTGGGGCGCAGGGGCCGGGCGAGCTGGGTCATGATCCCGCGGCCGCGCAGCTCGACGCTCTGGCCCAGCACCCACCGGGCGGCCTCCGGGTCGTCCGCGTGGTGGATCGTCGCGGCCGAGGCCAGTACGTGCCCCTGCTCCATCTTGGCCAGGGTCGTGAGGCGCGCGGCTTCGTTGACCGGGTCGCCGATCACCGTGTACTCGAACCGCTTGGCGTGACCGATGTGCCCGGCGATGACCGTCCCGTAGGAGACGCCGATGCCCGCGGAGAGCGGCGACAGCTCGGCGAGGCGGCTCTGCAGTGCGCGGGCGGCGCGCAGGGCGCGGCCGGCCTCGTTGTCCACCTCGAGGGGCGCGCCGAAGACCGCGAGGAGTGCGTCTCCCTGAAACTTGTTGATGTACCCACCGTTGGAGTCGACGGCCTCGACCGCGATCCGGAAGAATTCGTTGAGCACCGACACGACCTCGGCGGGCTCGTGTGCTGCCGCGAACTCGGTCGACCCGGTGAGGTCCACGAACAGCACCGCGACCTCCCGCTCCTGCCCACCGAGTTCGGTGCCGCGCTCGAGGGCGTTGCGGGCAACGTCCTCGCCGACGTAGCGGCCGAACAGGTCCTGGATCGCCTCGCGCTCCTGCAAGCCGGTCACCATCTCGTTGAAGCCCTGCGCCAGGCGGCCGATCTCCGAGCTGTCGTAGATCGTCACGCGCGTCTCGAGGTCGCCCTGCTTGACGCGGCTGACACCCGCTTGCATCTCGCGGACGGGGTCGGCGATCGAGTCCGAGACCAGCCCCATGCCGATGGCGCCGGCGATGACGGCGACGCTCGCCAGGACCGCCAGTGCGACGAGGATGGTCCCGGGGTCGTCACCGAACAGTCCGAACCAGTGGCCGGTGAGGATGAGCAGGATGCCGGCGATCGGGATGACCGTCGTCAGCGCCCAGCCCAGGAAGATCCGGCGCCGGACGCCGGGGACGTGCCGGTTGGCCGGCACGCCGCTGGCCAGCGCGCGCACGGTGATCGGCCGCATGATCCGCTCGGCCTGGAGATAGGAGATGAGGACGGTCGTGCTCCCGCCCAGGAGGCTCGTCACCGACACGATGAGGGCGAGCCTGGGGGAGTGGCCGACGTTGACGGCGGCGAACAGCAGGGTCCCGATGAGCCACATCGTGCCCGAGATGATCGCCTGGTGAAACGGCAGACGCAGGGTGCGGCGGCGGATGGCGCCGTCGAACTCCGCGCCCGCCCGGTCCACTCTGAGCACGGGTAACAGGAGCAGTGTGGAGGCAATGACGCCGCCGATGAAGGCCAGCACCAGGTAGCCGATGAAGAGGTACTGGTTGAGGAACCGGAACTCGTCGAGGTCCAGGAACCGGTCCACCGGCAACACGAAGCGCAGGAACGAGAACACGAAGACCGCGCCGATGATGTTGGCCTGCACCATCGTGAGCGCATACACGGGCCAGGGGGTGGCCCACAGCCACCTGAACAACCTGACCCAGCGCTCCATCGGTCCCAGCCTAGTTCGCGCCGGTGCCGGTGGGGACTCAGGTGTGTCGGTCCGCGGGGATAAGGTGGGGCCATGCCCGGGGTGTTCGAACGATTGGCCGGACAGGCCGACGTCGTGGCGGAGCTGACCGCTGCCGCGACGGCCGCCCGTGCCCGCGTCCCGGGCCAGGGGTGGGACGAGTCCGACCCCCGCATGGTCCACGCGTGGTTGTTCACCGGGCCGCCGGGCAGCGGACGCAGTGTGGCGGCAATGGCATTCGCGGCGGCCCTGCAGTGCGAGGACCCCGACGTGGTGGGGTGCGGTCGGTGCCGCGCGTGCCATACCGTCCTGGCGGGAACTCATGCCGACGTCCACCTGCTCGCCCCGCAGGGCGTGAACATCCTCCTCAAGGACGTCAAGGAGACCATCCACCGCGCGGCCAGCCGTCCAGGGACCGGTCGGTGGCAGATAGTCGTGGTGGAGGAGGCGGACCGGCTCACGGAGCAGTCCGGCAACGCGCTGCTCAAGGTGGTGGAGGAGCCGCCGAGCCGGACCGTGTTCCTGCTGTGCTCGCCGACCACCGATCCGATGGACATCATGGTCACACTCCGCTCGCGGTCGAGGAACGTCGCGCTGCGCCAGCCGAACGCCGCGGCGGTCGAGCGGGTCCTTCTCGCCGACGGCGACGCGATCGAGCCGGATCTCGCGCGGTGGGCCGCCTCGGTTTCCTCCGGGCACGTGGGGCGGGCGCGGTGGCTGGCCACCGACGAGGCGACCCGCGAACGTCGGGACGTCGTCCTCCAGCTGCCGATGGTCATGCACAACCCCGGGCGGGCCTTCCCGCTCGCGAGCCGGCTCGTCAGTTCCGCCGAGCAGGAGGCGCTCGCGCGCAACACCGAGTCGGACGAGCGAGAGGTCGAGGAATTACGTACCGCCCTCGGCGCCGGCGGCACAGGTAAGGGCACCGCGTCCGCCGGCCGCGGGGCGACGGGCGCGGTCAAGGAACTCGAACGTGCACAGAAGTCCCGGCGAACCCGCTCCACCCGTGACTCGCTGGACCTCGCCCTGGTCGACCTGGCCGGCTTCTACCGGGATGCACTCATGGTCGCGCTCGGTGCCCGCGACGTCGCCGCGGTCCACCCCGACAAGGCCGAGGAGGCTGCGCGCCTCGGCGGGCACTATTCGGCTGCCTCGATCCTCAAGGCGATCGAGGCGGTGCAGGAGTGCCGGGCCGCGATCGAGGTCAACGTCAAGCCGAAGTTCGCGGTGTCGGCGATGGTCGGTGCGATCCGCGCGGCGCTCGACTCCTGACCCGCCAGGCTGGAGTGGTCCGGCGTGAGCGCCGGGGGAGTGCTCCCGGCGCGGGCCGTTTTTCGGCTCAGGGGTCCGTCGGATATAGTTGCGTCGCCCCACAAGGGCTCGCCGCGTTAGCTCAGTCGGTAGAGCATTTCACTCGTAATGAAAAGGTCGTCGGTTCGATTCCGACACGCGGCTCCGCAGAGAATTCCTCAGACCCCCGGTCCTCCAGGCCGGGGGTTCTGTCGTTCCGCAACCGTGCGTACGGGCAGACCCGAGACGGCAGTGATCGTTGACGGTGACGCGCCGGGTCGATACTGTCGGGTAACGGTTTACGTAGTTAGATAGCGAGCCGGTTTCCGCGACTACGAAAGAAGTCCCCTCATGGCCTCAGCGCCCCTGCTCGTCGAGCGAGCCGACCACATCGAGACGTGGACCCTGAACCTCCCGGACGCCCGCAACCCCATCTCGGACCCGGCCATCGTCGACGCCCTCTGTGAGCAGGTCGCGGTGGTCAACGCCGACCACGATGTGCGCGCCGTGGTGCTCACCGGCGCTGGGTCGGCGTTCTCGGCGGGCGGGAACGTGAAAGACATGGCCGACCGGGCCGGCATGTTCGGGGGCTCGCCGTACCAGCTCCGCGACGGCTATCGCCACGGCATCCAGCGGATCCCCCGCGCCCTGTACCACTGTGAGGTCCCTGTGGTGGCCGCGGTCAACGGGCCGGCGGTCGGCGCGGGCTGCGATCTCGCGGTGATGTGCGACCTGCGGGTGGCGTCGACCAGGGCGTGGTTCGCGGAGAGCTTCGTCCAGCTGGGCATCATTCCCGGCGACGGCGGGGCCTGGCTGCTCACCAAGGCGATCGGTCCGGCGCGCGCGGCGGAGATGGCTCTCACCGGCGACCGGGTGCGGGCCGAGCAGGCCGCCGAGTGGGGCCTGGTCAACCAGGTGGTCGACCCCGACGACCTGATGGACGCGGCTCGCGGTCTCGCGGCGCGGGTTGCCAAGAACCCGCCGCACTCGGTGCGGATGGCCAAGCGGCTGCTCCGCGAGTCCCAGCACCAGTCGCTGGAGTCGCTGCTCGAGCTGTCCGCGTCGATGCAGGCCCTGGCCCACCACACCGAGGATCACCGCGAAGCGCTCGCGGCGTTCGGGGAGAAGCGCGCCGGTCGGTACGAGGGGCGGTAGCCGGCGGCGGCCGCGGGTCCTCGGCTACCGGAGGCCCCACGAGGTCGCGTGCTCGAGGCACGCGCTCGCGAGTTCGTCCTTGCGGGCGAGGATCTCGGCTCGGCTGCCGATCACGCCGACCGTCGCGATGGTGCGGCCGCGCTCGCGCAGTGCGACGGAGACCCCGTCCCCGCCGTCGACGGCCACCCCGGGCGCGCGGCAGACCCCGGTGTCGATCAGGTCGTCGAGGGCGGCGAGGAACCGGTCGACGTACTCGGCGTCCTCGCGGGGCCGAGAGTTGAGGTAGGCCCACACGTCCCGCCGCTCGCGGTCCGCGAGGAGCAGCCACCCGGACGAGGTCCGCAGCAGAGAGCGACGCAGTTTGTTCTCCGCGAGGTAGGCGTAGTGCGGGTCGGAGGAGACAAAGTCCACGTAGAACAGGTCGTCGCCGACATCCGTCGACAGAGTTGTCGTGAGCCCGGTCTGTGAGTGCAGCGCTTCCAGCTGCTCGTGGGACACCGAGGTGACGGGCGGGCGTCCCGCGATCACGTTGAGCAGGTACGGGGCGGTGCCGAGCGTGTAGATCCGGTTCCGCTCGTCGAGATATCCCACGGCGACCAGGCCGTTGAGGAGTCCCTGGGTGGAGCTGATGGGCGCGTCGAGGGCCTTGGCCACCGCGGTCAGCGTCATCCCCGAGCCGGAACGCGCGACGAGTTCCATGATCGCGGCGACCCTGTCGACCATCCGGTGGCGTGGTCGTTCGGTGGCCCGGCCGACGTCGCTCGCGGAATCGCCGCCCGTCGTCTCGCTCTCCGTCATGAGGTAACAGTATCCGGCCTCTCGGAAAACAGCCCAGTGATCCGTAGACACGTACCCCATTCCTTCATTGCGTAAGACTCGCGACCGTGCGATGCTGTTCCCGTGGCGCTGGTCACTATCGGCGCCGGGAATCCCCGAACCGGCTAACCCCGGTCACCGCACCCCGACCCGAGGAGCACCGATGAGGTCCGCGCTCGCCCCACCCACGACCCTGGCGTCGGAGCAGATGACCGCCCTGCGGGCGGAGGTCCGTGCCTTCCTCGCGGACGAGATCGCGGCGGGGCGACTGACCCCGTGGATCGACACCTGGCTGACCAAGTGGGACGAGGACTTCACCCGGCGACTGGCCGAGCGTGGATGGGTCGGGATGACGATCCCCACCGAGTACGGCGGTCGGGGACGCACGTTCCTCGAGCGCTTCGTCGTCACCGAGGAACTGCTCTCCGTGGGCGCACCGGTGGCAGCGCAGTGGGTCGCCGACCGGCAGATCGCCCCATCGCTGCTGCGCTACGGCACCGAGGAGCAGAAGCGCGAGTACCTGCCCAGGATCGCGGCGGGCGAGTGCTGCTTCGGCATCGGGATGAGCGAGCCGGACTCGGGCTCCGACCTCGCCAGCGTCCGCACGAAGGGCGTGAAGGTCGACGGCGGCTGGTCGATCACCGGAACCAAGGTGTGGACGTCCGGCGCCCAGCACGCCGAGGCGTTCATCGCCCTCTGCCGGACCGAGCCACTCGACACCACGATCCGCCACGCGGGCCTGAGCCAGTTCATCGTCGATCTGCGCAGCGAGGGGGTGACCATCCGGCCGATCGTGTCGCTGTCGGGCGACCACCACTTCAACGAGGTGATCCTCGACGAAGTGTTCGTCCCCGACGCCATGGTGTTCGGCACCCTCGGCAACGGCTGGGAGCAGGTCAATTCCGAGCTCGCCTTCGAACGCAGCGGACCCGAGCGGTTCCTGTCCTCGTTCCGCCTGCTCGCCGCCGAGATCGGGGCGGTCGCGGAGGGAGCGCTGCCCGCCCGCGCGGACCTGGGTCGGTCGGTGGCGCGGATGGCCGGCCTGCACTCGCTGAGCCAGAACATCGCCGGCGCGCTCCAACGAGGTGAACCCGCCGACACCGCCGCCGCGCTGGTCAAGCTGCTCGGCACCACCACGGAGGGGGACCTCGTCGACGCGGTCTCCACCGGCCTCGGCGACGAGTTCCGGCCGGGCGACGGCGACCCGGCGGCGTCCGAGCTGACCGACCTGCTCCGCGCCGGACTCCATCAACGCCCCGGCTTCACGCTGCGCGGCGGGACCAACGAGATTCTGCGCGGCGTGATCGCGCGGGGACTGGGGATGCGATGAGCCACGCCACCACTGACCTGCACACCACCACTGACCCGCAGGCCGCCACGTCCGACCAGCAGGCCGCGACCGCCGACCTCGCCGTCGACGAGGACCTCCTCGCCATGATGGGCGACGTCCTGGCCGAGCACTCCGGCCCGGGCATCGAGCCGGACCCCGCGGCCGTGTGGCGGACCCTGGCAGAGGTCGGCCTCGCCCGGCTCACCGCCCCCGAGACCTCAGGCGGCAGCGGCGCCGGCTGGGCCGAGGCGGCTGCACTACTCCGCCTGTCAGCGGCCGCGGGAGTGGCCGTTCCCTACGCGGAGACCGACCTCGTCGTCGGGCCCCTCCGCCGCGCCGCCGCGCTCGACGACGCCTCCGCCGGGACGGCGACCCTCGCGGTGCTCGGCCCCGACGGACACGCACGGAGGGTTCCCTGGGCGGGTGCGACCGACACCGTCCTGTTCGTGCGACCGGCAGGAGGGGACGACGACGAGGTGGGCGGCCGCCCGGCCGGCGGGTACGAGGTGGCCGAAGTGCCGACCGGCCGGACCGGCGTCGCGGCGGTCCGAGGGGTCTCCGCGGTCCCGCTGGCCGACGTGACGCCGCCCGAGGACGTCGAGTGGACCGCCGTCGAGCCGGGCCCGGTCGAGGTCGCAGTCCTGCGGGGAGCGTTGGCGCGAGCGGTGCAGTGCGTGGGCGCCGCCGAGGGGATGCTCGACTCGGCCGTCGCGCACACCACCGAGCGGACCCAGTTCGGCCGGCCACTGGCCCGATTCCAGTCGGTGCAGAACCTCGTCGTCGACATCGCCGCCGAAACCGCCCTCGCCCGGGCGGCGGCCGATCAGGCCGTCGCCGACGCACTGGCCACCGACCTCGCCGGTCCGCTGTCCGGATTCCGGGTGGCCGTCGCGCGAAGCGTCGTCTCGCAGGCGCTCGCCGTGGCCGTCCGCAACGCACACCAGGTCCACGGCGCGATCGGGACGACCCACGAGCACACCCTGCACCGCCTGACCCTGCCCGCGCTGCAGTGGCGGGGGGAGTTCGGCTCGGCCGCCTTCTGGGAGTCGCTGCTCGCCGATGCGGCGGTCCGCGACGGCATGGACGGTGCGTGGCCCCTGATCGTCGAGGGCGCCCCGGTGGAGAGCCCCGCCGCCGCGTGGCTCGACCGCGTGACGGGAGCCTGAGCCGTGACCGACATGCCGCGCACCGGCGCGCTCACCGACATCCGGGTGGTGGACCTGTCCCGCGTCCTCGCCGGTCCCCTGTGTGGACAGATGCTCGCCGACCACGGCGCCGATGTCATCAAGGTCGAGCCGCCGGACGGGGACGAGACCCGCGGATGGGGGCCGCCGTTCGTGCGGGAGGACCACAGCGCCTACTTCGACGGTCTCAACCGCAACAAGCGCAACGTGAGCATCGATCTGCGCCTCGCGGACGGGCAGGCTCTGCTGTGGCGGATGCTCGAGGGCGCGGACGTGGTGATCGAGAACTTCAAGGCCGGGACCCTCGAGCGGTGGGGGCTGGCGGACGACGTGATCGCCGAACGGTTCCCGCGGCTCATCCACTGCCGCATCACCGGGTACGGCGTCGACGGCCCGCTGGGCGGGGCGCCGGGCTACGACGCCGTCCTGCAGGCGCTGTCCGGCCTGATGAGCATCAACGGTGAGCCCGACGGCCCGGCGATGCGGATCGGCATCCCGCTCGTGGACATCGTCACCAGCCTCAACGCGATGAACGGCATCCTCCTCGCGCTGCACGCCCGGCAGACGACCGGGCGCGGGCAGTTGATCGACCTCGCGCTGCTCGACAACGCTGTGTCGATCCTGCACCCGCACGCGGGGAAGTGGTTCGCCAGCGGGGAGCAGCCCGTCCGGACCGGCGTGGCGCATCCGACGATCTGCCCCTACGAGACCTTCTCGTGCGTGGACGGGCCCTTCTTCATCGGGGCCGGCAACGACCGCCAGTTCCGTTCCCTCGCGGCTGCGCTGGGCGCACCCGACCTCGCCGACGACCCCCGCTTCCACACCAACGCCGATCGGCTCGCGCACGCGGAGGAACTCCGGGGGATCCTCGGGGACCTCGTCGGCTCGATCGGCCGCAATGACCTCGCGGACCGGCTGCGCGCCGCGGGAGTGCCCTCCGGGGCGGTCAACCAGGTCGGCGAGGCACTCGAGATGCCGCACGTCCTGCACCGCGAGATGGTGGTCGAGCGGGAGGGCTACCGCAGCGTCGGGATCCCTGTGAAGATGTCCGAGACGCCCGGGTCCGTCCGCTTCGGCCCACGCCCTCGCGGGGCGGACACCGACGAGGTGCTCACCGGATTCGGGATCGGCCCGGCGGAGGTGGCCCGCCTGCGTGAGGCGGGCGTGGTGAGCGGCGGGGACGGCCGCCCCTGACCGCGGCGGACGGCGCACCTGAACCAGCGTTCTCGGTACCCTCGGAACCAGTACCGAGAAAGGTCGTGTCGTGGAATTCCTCCTCATCGCCGCAGTGATCGCGGTGGCCGTCGCTGTGGTCTCCCGCAGCCAGAACAAGGGCCAGACGCAGCTGGAGGCGCACCACAACCGTCATCTCGAGGACTACCGCGCCGAGGCGTCCCGCTGGATCGAGCGCCTCGGCGGCCAGGTCTTCAATCTCGACGGCACAGACGAGGCATCCAAGCAGGCGATGGCCGACGCCTCCGAGCGCTACACCGCCGCCGTCG
>NZ_JAHBAV010000341.1 GCF_018390595.1 Dietzia massiliensis | reverse complement strand
CTCCACCACCATGCAAAAGGCGGCTAACTGGGCACGTTTAAACATCTTAAGCCTTCACCAAAAGTGAACAATTCACGAACTTTATTTCACTTTTAGTCAGCCATCAAGTCCGTAAAATCCTCGCTGTCAGCACAATGCTGCCCCTGGAGATATCCAGTTTCATTACCGACCGAGGAAATCAATCATGATTACGCTCAACGTCTTTTTTCAGGTCAATCCGGCCAAGCGGCAAGCGTTTCTGAGCCTGCTCAACACCATGGTGCAGGAATCCAATAAAGAAACCGGCTGCTCTTTTTACCAGCTTTGGCAATGCCAGAGCGATGAGAACAGCTACGCGC
>NZ_JAHBAV010000340.1 GCF_018390595.1 Dietzia massiliensis | reverse complement strand
ATGCAATTATTTCAGGGGCTGGATTACCGTTGAATTTACCAGGATTAGTAAAAGATACTAAAATTAAGTTAGCACCAATTGTTTCAAGTGGAAAAGCAGCTAAATTGATTTGTAAAACATGGGATCGTAAGTTTAAGGTGATACCTGACTTTATTGTTATTGAAGGTAGTGAAGCAGGTGGTCATTTAGGTTTTCATAAAGAAGATGTTTTGAATAAAACAACAGCTAAATTGGCTGATATTTTTAAAGAAGTAAAAGAAACGATTCAACCTTTTATTGAAAAATATCAAAAAGAAATACCGATTTTTGTTGCAGGTGGTATTTATGATAGTAAAGATA
>NZ_JAHBAV010000339.1 GCF_018390595.1 Dietzia massiliensis | reverse complement strand
GCTGGAGTCCTCGTATGGTAAACAACGTTTCTGCATTAGGGCGCAACGGCGTGCACGATTGGCTGCTGCTGCGCGCTTCCGCTATCATCATCACCCTGTACGTCCTGTATATCCTGGGTTTTTTCGTCACGGCCCCGGAACTCACTTATGACATCTGGCGCGGTTTCTTCGCCACTTCCATTACGAAAGTGTTCACTCTGCTGACCTTGCTGTCGATTCTGGTGCACGCCTGGATCGGGCTGTGGCAGGTGCTGACGGACTACGTCAAGCCGCTGGCGGTTCGCCTGGTGTTGCAGCTGGCTGTCGTGGTCGCGTTGCTGGTCTATTTACTGTACGGAAC
>NZ_JAHBAV010000338.1 GCF_018390595.1 Dietzia massiliensis | reverse complement strand
AAAAAAACGTATTCGTACACTTCTCCGCCATCCAGGGCGAAGGCTTCAAGACGCTTGACGAAGGCCAGCAAGTTGAGTTCGAAGTTGTCGATGGCAACCGCGGACCACAGGCTGCAAACGTCGTCAAGCTCTGAGCGGCGGGTTCATATGGGAGGCTTCCGGTTGTACCGGAAGCTTCTTTTTTCGTTTCCGGGAAAAAATCAGCTGTGGGGAATTTCAATATCTTTCATCGTTTTATCAGTCATTTTTTGCACGGACGTTTCATTTGCCGGTATTGTTGGTATAGGAC
>NZ_JAHBAV010000337.1 GCF_018390595.1 Dietzia massiliensis | reverse complement strand
TATCAAAGATGCTAAGCTTATTTTAGCATCTTTTTTTTATTGCTTTTTTATGGTATAATCTCGATTAGTTAAGCGGGAGGTTGACAAATGTTTTTAAAGAAAAATAAAATTGAAGAAATAGATTATCATGATATAGATTTAGATAATATACCAAAGCATATCGCTTTTATCATGGATGGAAATGGACGTTGGGCAAAGAAAAGAAAAATGCCACGAACTTATGGACACCATGAAGGAACAAAAACAATTCGTGATATTGCTTTAAAATGTAATGAATTAAAAGTAGAAGCAATGACAGTTTACGCTTTTTCAACAGAAAATTTTGCTCGTCCTGATAGTGA
>NZ_JAHBAV010000336.1 GCF_018390595.1 Dietzia massiliensis | reverse complement strand
TCGAAGCTGGCGTAGGCGCCGGTGACGAACTCCACGCGGTTGGGCAGGCCCTGGGCGATGCTGTCGATCACGGAGATCCGGATCGGCTGGTCGGTGCCCCACGAGGCCCCCAACGGCGCACGACCGGCCGCCCCGTCGGCAGGGGCCGAGGCGCCTGCGGTGGCCGGGTCTGCCGCGCCGTCGTCGCCCGGGTGGTCGGGGAGGGGGTCGGCGATGTCGGTGGTGTTGGGGTCGCCGAGAGCGACCAGGGCGTCGGCTCGCAGTTGGTTACGGGTGCGGGGATGCCCGGTGTCGGCGGCGGCGCGGGCGGCGGCGTCGATGCGGCGGCGTAGTTTCTCGGC
>NZ_JAHBAV010000335.1 GCF_018390595.1 Dietzia massiliensis | reverse complement strand
GCGGGTGGACGTGAAAGTACTGGTATTGGTGGTGCGAACGCAGGGGGGCGTTCGGGGGGGAGAGGGCGACCACCTGGGCGCCTGTTGGGGTGGTGGAAACGCCGGGGCCGTTGGCGACGTTGGCCGCAACGATCTCCGCGGCGTAGGCGCCGGCGGAAGCGGCGAGAATAATCGCCAGCGCGGCGGCCAGTTTGCCCGCTGCTGAAAGCCTGAAGTTATTATTTTTCATCCATGTTTCTCCGAATATTGCCGTGGGGTCCTGCAAAACTGCTGATTAAAAGGTGTAAGAAAAGCGCGCCAGTACCTGAACGGGATCTTCCGGCGTGGCGTGATTCGACAAGA
>NZ_JAHBAV010000038.1 GCF_018390595.1 Dietzia massiliensis | reverse complement strand
CCCTCCAGAGCCCGCGGCAGTTGAGAGCGACGAATGGCCACCGCTTCGAGAACGTGCTGGGGGCTACCTCGCGCAGCCCGGTGAACGTCGTCGAGGCCTTTGGGTACGTCGAGCGCGTGGCACCCGACGCGGACCGGCGTGTGGTGTGGGTACGCGACACTGACCTGGGCCGTGCGCACATCGTGCACGTACTCGGCGAAGTCGCGGTCGCGGTCGGCCAGCACCTGCTCGATGCGCGCACGGCCCAGGTCCGTCAGACGAACGCAGACACCACGCCGGTCCGACTCGTCGGGCTCGCGCTCGACGTACCCCATGGCCTCGATGACGCTCACCGAGTTGCTGGTGGTCGGCACCCGCACGTTCTCGAGACGGGCGAGATCCGTCATTCGCAACCGCCCGTGGCACGCCAGGGTGTGCAGAATCGACGTCTGCGCTCTACTCAGCGCGTACTGGGTGCTCTGCCGACGGACCAGCAGGTCCAGCCGGAGGAGGATCGGCCGGAACTGCTCGGCGAGACCAAGAGCGGGCCCGACCTCACCGGTGTCCGGTTCCCTCGTCGTCGTCACCATGACCCCAGCCCCCTCGAGACCGGCTCCCCCCCCGGAAGCCTCGCGGCACCGAATGTAAGCCCTTCCTCTCCCGTCGTGGGGCGTCACGTCGACGCACTGGTGGGGCGGCGTGTGGTGGTGGACACTGACGGCATGGGTTTGTATCACCAGATCACCGGGTCCGGACCGACCATCGTCCTCATCCACGGCGTCTGCCACCGCGCGCACGCCTGGGACGCCGTTGTCCCGTTGCTCGCCGACCGGTTCCGCGTGGTCGTCGTCGACCTGCCCGGACACGGACGCTCCGCCGACCTGCCGGACGCCGGGGACGTGCTCGACCACTTCGTCGGTGAGCTCGTCGACCTGATCGAGGCGGTCGTCCCGGCCGGCGAGCGGCCGCACATCGCCGGCAACTCCCTCGGCGGCTTCCTCGCGCTGGAACTCGGCGCGCGCGGGCTGGCCAGCAGCGTCACCGCGCTCTCGCCCGCCGGGTTCTTCCGCTCGCACGCCGAGTGGCGCTACACGATCACCGTCTTCCGCAGCCTCCGACGCGCGGCCGGCAGACTCGGGCGGCACATCCCCGCCCTCACCGAGCGGGCCGCCGGACGCGCGGTGATGATGGCGGTGTTCTGCGCCCGCCCGTGGCGGTACCCCGCCGAGGCCGCCGCGATCGACAGCGAGGCGATCGTGTCCAACACCGTGCTGGACCGGGCCGACCGCCGGACCTTCCTGTTCTCCGCGCCCGTCGACGAGAACCTCCCCATCACCATCCGCTGGGGCCGGTTCGACATGGTCCTGCCGGTCGGTCAGATCAAGCTCGCCACGCGGCTGTTCCCGCAGGCGAAGGTCGAGATCACCGCCGACGGGCACGTGCCGATGTCCGACGACCCCGAGGGCGTGGCCGCGTCGATCGCGGCCTGCGCCGAGCGCGGACTGGCGTACGCGGGCGCGGCACCGGCGGTCGCGAACGCGGGCGCACCCGCCGGGCGGTAAGCCGCGCCGCCCGCCTGCCCGCCTGTCCGCCGGCCCGTCGAGAAGAGCGTTTGCCCCGCATTGTCCGAGTGGAAATGTGCGAAACGGTCTTCTCGACGGCGGCCTACGCCCCGGTGCGCAGGGTCAGAGGCCTACGCTCCGGGGCGCGGCGGGGTCAGCGGCCGAGCGAGCCCATCGGCAGCGACCCCGAGCCCAGGGAACCCCCGCCCAGGGAACCCGAGCCGAGCGAGCCCGTGCCGCCGGAGAAGCCGTCGCGCCAGGCCACGACCGTCGACGGACGCGGCTGGGAGTCGCCGCCATCGGGCCAGTGCGAGGCCGGGTTCTCGATCGACGCGCCGTCCATCTCGCCCGGGTGCTGGACGTTGACAATCGCGCGATCCTTGAACACCAGCGGACCGCAGGTCTCCGCCCCGATCGGGACGGTGAGGAACAGCTTGGTCTCGCCGCGGTTCGGCCCCTCGGTGGCCACCGAGTAGAGGCCGTCGTTGAAGCCGAGTGCGTTGCCGTCCGTCGACACCCACAGTCCGCCGGCGGGGTCGAACGCGACGTTGTCCGGGCACGAGATCGGGCTGACCTTGGACTTGTCGAAGCCGCCGAAGTAGGAATCGGCCTCGGCGGGATCACCACAGACGAGCAGCAGGTTCCAGCCGAAGGTGGTGCCTTCGTGGTCGTCGGTGATCTCCACGACCTGACCGTGCTTGTTGTTGTGCCGGGGGTTGGCCTCGTCGGCCGCGGCCCGGCCGGTGCCGCCGCGCTGGGAGTTGTTGGTCAGCGCCATGTACACCTTGCCGGTGGTCGGGCTGGGCTCCACGTCCTCGGGCCGGTCCATCTTGGTGGCGCCGACCTTGTCGCCGGCCATACGCGTGTGCACGGCGACCTGCTCGGGCGTCATGCCGTCGACGTGCGAGACGGCCTTGCCGTCGGCGTTGACGGTTATGAGCGGGATCCAGGTGCCGGAACCGTCGAATGCGCCGTCGGACGGCAACGTGCCCGAGCCGTCGATCTCGGACGCGGGCGAGTTGCCGGAGAAGGTGGCCACGTAGAGGGTGCCCTCGTCCAGGATCCGCATGTTCTCGGCGCGCGCCGCCCGCGTGTTGCCGGGGACGATCCGGCGGCTGGAGACGAACTTGTAGAGGTAGTCGAAGCGCTCGTCGTCACCGGAGTAGGCCACGACGGTCCCGTTGGCGGTCACGTGGATGCTCGCGCCCTCGTGCTTGAAGCGGCCCATGGCCGAGTGCTTGACCGGCGTCGAGTCGGGATCCCACGGATCGACCTCGACGACGTAGCCGAAGCGGTTGACCTCGTTGGGCTCCTTCGCCAGGTCGAAGCGGTCGTCGAACCGCTCCCACAGGCGGCCGGAGGGGGAGACGCTGATGCCGTAGCGGCTCAGCTGCGCGCGGCGCTCGGTGTCGACCGAACCGGAGGTGCCGAAGTACTGGTTGAAGTTCTCCTCGCCCGAGAGCACGGTGCCCCACGGGGTGTGCCCGCCCGCGCAGTTGTTCAGCGTGCCCCGGACGCGCGTGCCGGTCGGGTCGGCGGTGGTCCGGGTGAGGGGACCGACGGCGGGGCCGCGCAGTTCGAACGGGGTGGTGGCGGTGATGCGCCGGTTGTAGGAGCCCATGACAGGGTCGAGGCCGCCGTCGGAGGCGCGGGTAGCCAGCTCGACCACTGTCAGCCCGTGTGCAGCCCAGGCGATCTCGACCTGCTCACGGGTCGGGTCCGCGGAGTCGTAGCCGCGGAACATCGTGGGCTCGGTGGTGTACTCGTGGTTGACGGTGAGCAGGTAGCGGCCGTCGCGGTCGTCTATCGGGAACATCACGGCGAGGTCGCAGTTGTAGCCGTACTGCATGGCCTGGGCGGCCGCGGTCTGGTTCTCGAAGTCGAACTCCGGGGCGCCGGGCAGCACGGGGTCGCCCCAGCGGATCACGACGTCACTGGAGTAGCCCTCGGGGACGGTCACAGCGTCGGCCTTGTTGGGCGCGACCGGGGTGAAGCCGGTGTCGATCGTGGCGCCGCCGGTCGAGCCGGTGGCCCCGAGCGAACCGGTGGTGCCGGAACCCTGCGCGGCGGCGGTCGCGGGCAGGGCCTGCGCGGCCCCCACCGCCAGCGCCACGACGCCCGCGGCCTTGAGCGCCCCGCGGCGGCTGATCTCGGTGGCGATGTCGCCGAAGTAGGCGTTGTCGGAGGTGTTCGGCACCGGGGCGGCGCACTGGTCTCCACACTTGTACACACAGGTCACGTGCTGGCGGTTGGAGATCCCCGGAGTGGCGATCGGAAGCAGGCGGCGGACGGACATTCGAGTCTCCCTGAAGACATCTACGGCTCAACGGACGCTGTGACGCTAGGTGCGCAGAACCACCGGACGGACGCGCCCGGTGAACGTCCGGATGAACTGTGGGCGCAGTGCCGGTGAACTCCGGCGCGGGCCGCTACAGTCGTCGTGTCCACCCTCTATCTCGGATCGTCCGGCACGTTCCTGCCGGTGAAGGGAAAGACCCGCTCATGGCCTCGGTGACCTTCGAGAACGTGTCCATCGTCTATCCCGGGGCCGCGCGGCGCAGCGTGGACCGGCTGGACCTGGAGATCGCCGACGGCGAGTTCCTCGTCCTGGTCGGGCCCTCCGGCTGCGGCAAGTCGACCACCCTGCGCGCGCTCGCCGGTCTCGAGGACGTGGCCGCCGGCCGCGTCCTCATCGGCGACAAGGACGTCACCGGCACGGAACCCAAGGACCGGGACATCGCGATGGTGTTCCAGAACTACGCGCTGTACCCGCACTACACGGTCCGCGAGAACATGGGCTTCGCGCTCAAGCTGGCCAAGGCGAGCAAGCAGGAGATCGCCGAGCGGGTCCAGACCGCCGCGGAGATGCTCGACCTGGTGCCGTACCTGGACCGCAAGCCCAAGGAACTCTCCGGTGGTCAGCGGCAGCGTGTGGCGATGGGCCGGGCGATCGTGCGCAACCCGCAGGTCTTCCTCATGGACGAGCCGCTGTCCAACCTCGACGCCAAGCTCCGCGTGGCGACGCGTGCGCAGATCGCCAAGCTGCAGCGGGACCTGCGCACCACGATGATCTACGTGACCCACGACCAGGTCGAGGCCATGACGATGGGCGACCGCGTCGCGGTGCTCAAGGACGGGGTGCTCCAGCAGGTCGACACCCCGCGGGAGCTGTACAACAACCCGGTCAACGCGTTCGTCGCCGGGTTCATCGGCTCGCCGTCGATGAACCTCTTCGAGGCGCCCGTGGCCGACGGGGCGGTGGGCCTCGAGGGCTTCCGCGAGCCGGTGCCGGCCGGGTCGGGTCCGCGGGTCACGGTGGGCGTGCGGCCCGAGCACCTGCGGATCGCCGAGGACGGTCACGGGTTGCAGGTGACGGTCGTGCTGGTGGAGGAGCTCGGCGCGGACAGCTACCTGCACTGCTCGACCGCCGACGGCCACCCCGTGGTGTACCGCGCCGGGTCCGGCGAGCACGCGCGCAAGGGCGACACCGTGTACCTCGAGGCGCTCGACGGCGAGGTGCGCTTCTTCGACGTGGAGACCGGCGACCGCCTCCGCTGAACCGTCAAGCGGCGCAACATCTGTTGTTGTTACAGTTAACGCTGTGACCTCGCCTGCGTGAACCCCACGTGACGGCGGGAGCGAGCGACGCGGCCGATGATCGCCGTGGTCCCGCGCCGCCGCCGTCGTGTGGGTTACGCTCAGCAGGTCCTCAGTGAGATCCGCGTCACAGTCGACGTCGATCAGCTGCCCCTCGGCGCGCGCCGACGGGAGTCGAGACACGACAGTAGGAGAGAGCGCATGGCCGTTCACGGCAGGTTCCTCAAGGCGGCGACGGCCGCCTCCATCGTCGCGGTGGTCGCCGCGGGTTGTTCCTCCGGGGGCGGGGAGGACAGCGAACAGGCGAGCTCCGGCACCTCCGGCGTCGGCCCCATCACCTTCGCGATGGGCAGCAACGACACGGACAAGCTGCGCCCCGTCATCGAACAGTGGAACGCGGAGAACCCCGACCAGGAGGTCACCCTCCACGAGCTCCCCGCCGAGCAGGACGGTCAGCGCGACACCCTCGTGCAGTCGCTGCAGACGGAGAGCGGCGAGTACGACGTGTTCGCGCTCGACGTCACCGACACCGCGTACTTCGCGGCCAACGGCTGGCTCCAGCCGATCGAGGGTGAGACCGAGGTCGACACCAGCGGGCTGATCGAGGCCGCCGTCGACTCGGCGACCTACAACGACACCCTCTACGCGGTGCCGCAGAACACCAACGCGCAGCTGCTCTACTACCGCACCGACCTGCAGCCGGAGGCCCCCGCCAACTGGGGCGAGCTCGTCGAGTCCTGCGGCGCTGCCGTCGAGGCCGCCATCGACTGCGTCAACCTGCAGCTCAAGCAGTACGAGGGCCTGACCGTCGCGGCCACGCAGTTCATCCACAGCTGGGGCGGCAGGATCGTCGGCGACGACGGCCAGACCCCCGAGCTGGACAGCGAGGAGACCCGCGCCGGCCTCACGGCCCTGGTCGACGCGTACAAGAACGACGTCATCGCCATGAAGTCAGACAGCTTCACGGAGGAGCAGACCGCGCAGGCCTTCCTGGGCGGCCGCACCATGTACGCCTACAACTGGCCGTACATGTACGACTCGGGCCAGACCGACCCGACCTCGGAGGTCGTGGACAAGTTCGACGTCGCGCCGATCCTCGGCCCGGACGGTCCGGGCAAGTCCGTGCTCGGCGGCTACAACAACGGCATCAACGTCTACTCCGAGAACAAGGCCACGGCCAAGGCGTTCCTCGAGTTCCTCATCTCCGAGGACGTCCAGATGGGCTTCGCGCAGGAGTCCTTCCCGCCGGTGCTGTCCTCGATCTACGACGACGCCGCGCTGCAGGAGCAGTTCCCGTACATGGAGGCCCTCAAGGCCGCCCTGGACAACGCCGAGCCGCGCCCGG
Organism: Dietzia massiliensis; assembly: GCF_018390595.1. Lineage (GTDB taxonomy): Bacteria > Actinomycetota > Actinomycetes > Mycobacteriales > Mycobacteriaceae > Dietzia > Dietzia massiliensis. Next base: position 29,184 of record NZ_JAHBAV010000038.1, on the reverse strand, counting down.
TCTCGCCGTTCTACCCGGCTCTGTCGAAGGCCATCCAGGACAACACCTTCGCGGCCCTGAAGGGCGAGAAGACCGTCGAGCAGGCGCTCACCGACATGAGCGCCGCGATCGAACAGGCTCAGTGACGGGCCCTCTCTGAACAACGGCCGATGGGCCCCGGGTGCGAGCCCGGGGCCCAGCGGTCTCCGTGACAGGGTGTGGCGCACCCGGCGAGGAAGCGGCGAGATGACGACGAGCGAGAAGTCCCAGGCTCCACTGGTGGCGAAGAAATTCGACTGGCGACCGGTGTGGATGGTGGGCCCCGCCCTGATCATCCTCGCGGTGGTGATCGGCTACCCGATCGTCCGCGCGGTGTACCTGTCCTTCATGGCCGACCGCGGGCTCGACCCCGCCACCGGGATGTTCACCTCCGGCGGGTTCGCCGGCTTCCAGCACTACCTCTACTGGCTCACGCAGGCCTGCCCGGCCCCCGGCGGCGGCACCGTCACCTGCCCCGACGGCGTCTCGGCCACCGACTTCTGGCCCGCCATGGGCAACACCCTGTTCTTCACGGTCACCACGGTCTCGCTCGAGACCGTGCTCGGCTTCGCGATGGCCGTCATCATGGGCAAGAGCATCTGGGGCCGCTCCCTCCTGCGGGCCGCGGTGCTCGTCCCCTGGGCGATCCCCACCGCCGTCACCGCCAAGCTGTGGGCGTTCATCTTCGACCCGAACGGCATCGCCAACACGATCCTCGGCACGAACATCGCCTGGACCACCGACCCCTTCTACGCCCGTGTGGCCATCATCGTCGCCGACGTGTGGAAGACCGCGCCGTTCATGGCCCTGCTCATCCTGGCCGGACTGCAGATGATCCCCGGGGACGTCTACGAGGCGGCCCGCGTCGACGGCGCCTCCCGGTGGCAGCAGTTCGTCCGCATCACCCTGCCGCTGGTCCGGCCCGCGCTCATGGTCGCGATCCTGTTCCGCACGCTCGACGCGCTGCGCATGTACGACCTGCCCGTCATCCTGGTCTCGGCGAACTCCAACTCGCCCACCGCGACCGTGTCGATGCTCGTGGTCAACGAGATGAGGATGGGCAACTTCAACAGCGCCTCCGCGATCTCGACACTCGTGTTCCTGCTGGTCTTCGCCGTCGCGTACATCATGGTGAAGTTCCTCGGCGCGAACGTCGTGGAAGATCGCACAGGCAAGAAGGAGGAGATCCGGTGAGCCACCGAGTGCCTGACCACAGCACCTCGCCGGCCACGCCGACGACCACCTCGTCGTCGTCGACCTCCGGCCCCCACCGACGTCCCGACGACCGGGACCTCAAGCCCCCGCGCAAGCCCCTCGGCCGCACCGCGGGCACCTACGTCGGCGCCCTGCTCATCCTCATCTGGGGACTCGCGCCTTTCTACTGGATGCTCGTCACGGCGTTCCGCGACAACAGGTTCGTGTTCTCCGCCAGCCCGCTGCCGTCGAACGTCACGCTGGACAACTTCCGCGAGGCACTGTCCACGGACGGCGGCAACAACTTCCTGGGCGCGATCATCAACTCGGTGATCATCAGCTCCGTCACCACCGCGCTCGCCCTGACCTTCGGCGTGTTCACCGCCTACGCGCTCGCCCGGGTCGACTTCCGCGGCAAATTCTTCGTCACCGGTCTCATCCTCGCCGCGTCGATGTTCCCCGGCGTCGCCCTGGTCACGCCGCTGTTCCAGCTGTTCACCGATATCGGCTGGATCGGCACCTACCAGGCGCTCATCATCCCCAACATCTCGTTCGCGCTGCCGTTGACGATCTACACGCTGACGTCGTTCTTCAACGACCTGCCGTGGGAGCTCGAGGAGGCCGCCCGCGTCGACGGCGCCACCCGCGGTCAGGCGTTCATCAAGATCATCCTGCCGCTCGCGGCGCCCGCGCTGTTCACCACCGCGATCCTGGCGTTCATCATCACGTGGAACGAATTCATCCTCTCGCAGCAGCTGTCCACCACCGCGACCGAGCCCGTCACCGTGGCGATCGCCCGCTTCTCCGGTGTCAACCCCTACATCCCGCCGCACGCGGCGATCATGGCCGCCGGCGCGCTCGTCACCGTGCCGCTGGTGATCATGGTGCTGCTCTTCCAGCGGCGGATCATCTCCGGCCTCACCGCCGGCGGCCTCAAGAGCTGATCGCCGTGGCGCGCAGTGACCGGGTGGTCCGGGGTCGCCGTGGCTCGGACGCGCTGGCCTCCCGTCAGCGCCTGGAGGTGATCGGCGGGTTCGTCGCCTTCTTCACCGTGCTCGCGCTGGTCAACGCGGTGGGCCTGATCCTCACCGGGCGACCGTCGATCTTCGCCTCGCTGGTCCTGGTGCTCATGCTGGTCATCTCGTGGTTCACCTTCCGCACGTGGCGGCGGGTCGACAGGGCGGTCCGGGCGAGCTGAGGGGCGTGCCCGGCCCGGGGCTCCGCCCTCGGCTGTCGCCGGCCGCCCGCCGTTGTGGCCCACGTCCGCTACCCGGAATCCGGATCCGCGGAGGCCGGGCCCTCCGGGTGCAGCGCGTCGGCCATCCGTCGGGCCTCGTCAGGGGTGCTGGGGCCGCCGATCTCCGTGGATCGTTCGATCTCGGCCGGGTCGCGCCCGTCGTCCGCGCAGTGCCGTGCGAGCACCTCGGACCCATGGCGGTACGTCTCCACGTCGACGAACGAGTGCCAGGTGTCGGCGTGACGCGCCACGTGCCGAAGGGTCTTCTTCTCGTTCCGGTCGGGAGATTCCTTGGGCCGGTACCGAGATCCGCCCCGGTCCACTAGTGTGGCCCACATCACTGACGCTGCATCAAATATATGTGATCTGAACCGGGGAGACGCACATGACCACCACCGAGCCCGACAAGACGGGACCCTCCTTCGCGAGCCTGGACCCCCGCGACGGAACCGTCCTCGCCGAGTATCCGATCGCGGGGCCCGAGGAGGTCGGCCTGGCCGTGGAGCGGGCGCGGGCCGCCGCGCGCTGGTGGCGCGGCCAGGGCCCGCGGGGTCGCCGGGCGTGGCTGCTGGAGTACAAGCGTGCCATCTCCTCCCGCGCCCAGGAATTGGCGTCGCTGATCTCCGCTGAGACCGGCAAGCCGGACGAGGACGCGACGCTGGAGGTGATGCTCGCCGTCAGCCATCTGGAGTGGGCGGCCAAGAACGCGGACAAGGTGCTGCGTCGACGCGCGGTCTCGGCCGGGTTGCTGATGGCGAACCAGGCCGCGTACGTCGAGTACCAGCCCTACGGGGTGGTCGGGGCCATCGGTCCGTGGAACTACCCGGTGTTCACCCCGATGGGCACCCTGTCCTACGCGATGGCTGCCGGCAACGCGGTCGTGTTCAAGCCGAGCGAGCTCACTCCGGGTGTCGGGGTGTGGCTCGCCGAGGTGTGGGATTCGCTCGGGGCGTCCCAGCCGCTGATCCAGACGATCACCGGCGACGGCTCGACGGGTAACGCACTGTGCAGGGCGGGGGTCGACAAGCTGGCCTTCACCGGTTCCGCCGCGACGGGTCGTAAGGTCATGGCCGCGTGCGCGGAGACACTGACGCCTGTCGTCATCGAGGGGGGCGGCAAGGACGCGCTGTTGGTGGACAGGGACGCCGATCTCGATGCGGCCGCAGACCAGGCGGTGTTCGGCGCGATGGGCAACGCCGGTCAGACCTGCGCTGGCGTCGAGCGGATCTACGTCCACGAGGACGTCAAGGACGCGTTCGTCGGCAAGTTCACCGCCAGGGTCCGCGCGCTGACGCCCGGCAGCTCGATCACCTCGAGCTACGGGCCCATGACGCTACCGGCGCAGGTCGACATCATCCGCCGGCACGTCGAGGATGCGATATCCCGCGGTGGCAAGGCCGTCGTCGGCGGCGAGGACTCGGTGGGCGAGAAGCTCGTCGAGCCGGTGGTGCTGGTCGACGTTCCCGAGGATTCGAGCGCGGTCACGGAGGAGACCTTCGGCCCGACCGTGGTCATCAACCCGGTCGTGGACCTGGAGGAGGGCGTGGAGAAGGCCAATGCCACCAGCTACGGGCTGGGCGGGTCGATCTTCACCGGCGACCGCAGGCGTGGCCTGGCGCTGGCCGAGAAGCTCGATGTGGGAATGGTGTCGATCAACTCGTTCCTCGCCTTTGCCGGCATCCCCGCTCTGCCGTTCGGCGGTTCCGGGGACTCGGGCTTCGGCCGCATCCACGGTGCCGACGGTCTGCGTGAGTTCGCGCGTCCCAAGGCCATCACCGCGCAGAAGTTCTCGGCGCCGCTGAACCTCATGACCATGACGCGCAAGCCGCGCGACATCAAGATCGTCAAATGGATGCTGGCCAATGTCCAGGGAAAGCTGTGAGGTGACATGACCGCCACCGCTCCGGGAAAGACGGGGGAGACGACGACGAGGACTTCGGGACCGGACCGGCCCGCGCTACCCGGGGTGTTCGGAACCATCCCTGCCGAGCTCATCGTGGACGCGGCGGTCGAGCACCCGCTCACGGCGCGGGTCCCGCTCACGCCCGGCCGGTGGTTCTGGCGCGATCTCATCGCGACGTTGGACCCGGTGGCGGACGCGGCGGAGATCCACCGCATCACCGCGACGTACGAGTTCCCGTGGGACTACCAGCGCGCTCTGGAGTTGGCGCTGTACAGGACCTACTGCATCCCGTCGGTGTCGGCTGTGTTGGAGGAGGCGGGCAACTTTCGCGACCACCCGCAGAAGCGGTACGACGACACGGCGCTGCTCATGGTGGAGCTCGTCGAGCACGGGTACGACTCGCCGCGGGGCAAGGAGGCGTTGCGGGTGATCAACCGCCAGCACGCCCGGTACGACATCACGAACGACGACATGCTCTACGTGCTGTCGACGTTCATCTACGAACCGCTGGAGTGGATCGATGCGAACGGGTGGCGACGGCTGCACCCGCATGAGCGCCTGGCCGCGTTCCACTTCTACCGGGGGGGGTGGGTCAGCGGATGAAGATCGCCGACATCCCCGAGGACATCGGGGAGTTCCGGCGCTGGCGGGACGATTACGAGTCACGTGCCATGCGGTACGCCCCGACCAACGAGCTGATCGGCACGTACACCCTCGACCTCATGTGCTCCTGGTATCCCCGGGCGGTCCGGCCGGTGGTGCGCCGGGTGGTGCTGTCGCTGATCGACGACGACATGACCCGCGCCTTCGGGTTCCCGTGGCAGCCGCCGGTGCTCCGTGAGGCCGCGTACGGGGCACTGCGGGCGCGGTCGAAGATCGTCCGGTGGATGCCGGTGCGTCGCCGGGAACTGGGCGCGCGCGGGACCGAGAACCGGACGTACCCCGGCTACCCGGATGGTTACCGGCCCGCGGACCTGGGGCGTGCCCCATCCGGCCGCGGGACCGCACGTTGATCGAGGCGAAGGAGTCGAGTCGATGACCGCCACCGGACGCGACGCGATCAGGGTCGACCACGACGACCCGGGCGTGGTGACGATCAGTATCAACCGGCCCGATCGGATGAACGCGCTCGACCACTCCACCGTGACGGCCCTGGTCGAGATCATCACGGAGTACGGTGCCGATCCGGCCACCCGGGCCATCGTCCTGGCGGGAGAGGGCGGGGCGTTCACGACCGGTGCCGATCTGCAGGCGATGAGAGAAGCGGGGGAGGACGCGCCCACCTCCGACGCGACGATGGATCGTGCGGCCGCCCTGGTCCGCGCGGTGCTCACCACGCAGGTGCCGGTGATCGCGGCGGTCACCGGGCCCGCGGCCGGCGTGGGAGTCTCGCTGGCGCTGGCCTCCGACCTCGTGCTCATGTCCGAGGACGCCTACCTGCTGTTCGCGTTTACCAACATCGGTCTCATGCCCGACGGAGGCGCCAGCGTGCTGCTGCCGGCGGCCGTCGGGCGGTCGATCGCCTCGCGGATGCTCCTGCGTGGCGATGCGGTCTCCGCGTCGGAGGCGCGCGACGTCGGACTCGCCCTGGAGATCCACCCGTCATCGGACCTCCGGCCGGCTGCCGCCAAGCTCGCCCGCCGGCTCGCCCGCGGGCCGCGTCGGGCTCTCGAACTGACCAAACGCGCCGTCGCCGGAGCCACCCTGGCCGAACTCGACGCCGCATTGGCCCGCGAGCACGAGGGCCAGCGTGAATTGCTGACCTCAGCCGACTTCGCCGAGGGCGTGTCCTCGATCCTCGAGAAACGCCGCCCGAACTTCTCCTGACCCGCGCCCCTCCCTCACCCCTCAGAAAGGTCGAGATGATGACCACTGTCGCGGACTCCACCACAACGGATCCCATCGCCGAACTCCATGCCGCACGCCGCAACACCTGGAACACGTGGGTCGCCACCCATGCCGAGATGAAGCCGGACGCCGAAGCGTTGCGGTTTCTTGGCCAGGCCACCACATGGAGGCAGCTGCACGAGCGCAGTGGCCGCTTCGCCGACGCGTTGGCCCGCCGCGGCGTGGGCAGGGGCGATCGGGTCATGCTCATCACCCTCAATAACCCCGAGTTCGTCGAAGCCATTCTCGGGATCAACGAACTGGGTGCGATCGCGGTGCCGGTGAATTTCCGACTCACCCCGGGCGAGCTCGCCTACCTGGTCAGTGACTGCGCGCCGAAGGTCGTCATCACCGACGCGGTGCTCGCCCCGCTCGTGGGCGCGATCCGCACCCAGGGCGAGGAGCCGGGGGAGCACATCGTCATCGGCGGCGAGTCCGCTGCGGAAGACCAGATCACGTATGCCGACGCGCTCGCGGAGGAGGGTGCGAGGCATGATCCGGTGGACGTCCCCGAGGACTCGACCGCCCTCATCATGTACACGTCCGGCACCACGGGCCGGCCCAAGGGGGCGATGCTCTCCTACGAGAACCTCACCGCCCAGTCACTGACCTGCATCCGGGTGTTCCGCCTCTTCGACGAGGAAGGGCGTTCCCTGTGCGCAGCGCCGATGTTCCACATCGCGGCGCTCGGAGCGATCGCCCCCAGCCTGCAGCTCGGCGGTGTGACGGTCGTCCACCCCTTGCAGGCCTTCGACCCCGCGGCGGTCCTGGACACCCTCGAGGCCGAACGCATCACGAGTGTCTTCCTCGTGCCCGTGCAGTGGCAGGCCGTCTGCGCCGAACAGCGGGCCCGGCCGCGGACCCTGGTGTTGCGCAACATCTCGTGGGGGGCGGCCCCCTCGACGGACACCATCCTGCGGGCCATGGCGGAGACGTTCCCGGACGCGTTGAACTGCGCGGTGTTCGGTCAGACCGAGATGAGTCCCATCACGTGCGCCCTCGACGGTGACGACGCGATCCGCAAACTGGGCTCGGTCGGCAAGGTCATCCCCACCCTCCAGGCCAGGGTGATCGACCCGTTCGGTGAGCCGGTGGGGCCCGGCGAGGTGGGGGAGATCGTCTACCGCGGTCCGACCACCATGTCCGGGTACTGGAACAAGCCGAGGGAGACCGCGGACGCCTTCGAGGGCGGCTGGTTCCACTCCGGGGACCTGGTGCGGATGGACGAGGAGGGTTTCGTCTACGTGGTCGACCGTAAGAAGGACATGATCATCTCCGGTGGTGAGAACATCTACTGCGCGGAGGTGGAGAACGTCATCGCCGGCCATCCGCGGATCCGAGAGGTCGCGGTGATCGGACGCAAGGACGAGAAGTGGGGCGAGGTCCCCGTGGCGGTGGTCGCGCTGAACGAGCTGGACGACGCCGTCGACATCAGCCTGGAGGAGCTCACCGAGTGGCTGCGGGACAAGCTCGCCGGCTTCAAGCTGCCCAAGCATTTGGTGCACGTGGACGACTTGCCGCGCAACGCCAGCGGCAAGGTGGTCAAGGGCGCGCTCCGCGCCGAGCACGGCACCGTGGGCGTCTGACCGGAGGGTTCAGGCGTCCGCGGAGTCCCCGCCCCTCGACTCGTCCCACACGCCCGCCCGCTCGAGATGGTCCACGAGCAGGCGGGCGCCCCTGTCGAACTCCGAGTCGATCACCTCGTGGGCCGTGGCCGTGTCGCCCGCGCGTAGTGCCTCGAGCATGCGGCGGTTTTCGGCGAGGGCGGCGTCCCGCCACTGCCGATCCTCCGCGTACAGCCGGTACGGCATGTAACGGGCGGCATTGGAGAGGAAGCGGGCCAGTTTGTCCGACCGCGACGCGCGATTGATCGAGCGGTGGATCGCGTACTGGGCGCGAACCACCCCGTTCGCGTCGTCTGACGAGGCGGCCGACTCGAAATCGTCCACGAGCCGGGCGTGACGCTCCAGGGCATCGGCGTCGAACCCGGCGATGGCACGGTCGACGATGCGCTTGGACAGTTCGGCCTGGAGCCAGAAGATGTCCTGCACGTCCTGTCGGCTCATCGGAGACACCAGATAGCCGCGCCGGGGGACGAGATCGACCAGTCCCTCGCCCCGCAGAGTCAGCAGCGCCTCGCGAACAGGGGTGACGCTGACCCCGAGTGTTGCAGCCGTCTCATCGAGCCGGATGAAGTCGCCGGGTCGGAGCTCGCCACTCATGATGAGGGTCCGGACGTGATCGGCGACCTCCTCCGACAGCTGTGGACGCTGAGCGAGTCGCGTGGGGGCCAAGTCCGCCACCTCACTTCCCGATACGAAGCGCTCGCCACGGGGCGGCCGCAGCGCAAATCAGATATATCCGTAGCGTGTCACAGTACCCGCCCGACGATGCGCTCGTGGCACCGCAGTGATTCACGTGAAACATCGCTGATCGCCGGACCCGCGGAGTGATCGCACCGACGACCGGGGAATTTTCATCACGCACGATCCGGCCGGGTGAGACTGGGTGCATGACCGACTCCGCCGGCCCCGCCGGCCACCCCGAGATCCGCCCCGCCGTCCGCACCGTGCGTCGCGACCACGTGCTGCTCGCGATCCTCGACCGTCCCGAGGCCCGCAATGCCGTCAACGGCGAGGTGAGCACCCTGCTCGGGCGTGCGCTACACGAGGCCGACACCGACCCGGAGGTCCGGGCGGTGGTCATCACCGGCGCGGGCGAGCAGTCGTTTTGCGCGGGCGCGGACCTCAAGGCCATCGCCCGCGGCGAGGACATCTTCCCCGCCGAGAACCGCGAGTGGGGCTTCGCCGGGATGATGCAGCAGTACGTGTCGGTCCCGGTGATCGCCGCCGTCAACGGCACCGCCCTGGGCGGGGGCTGCGAGATCGCGTTGGCCTGCGACCTCGTGGTGGCGGCCGAGCACGCCGTCTTCGGCCTGCCCGAGGTCAAGCGCGGCCTCATCGCCGCCGCCGGCGGCGCGTTCCGACTGCCCGCCCAGCTGCCGCACCGGGTGGCCATGGAGATGCTCCTCACCGGCGAGCCGGTCTCGGCCGACCGAGCCCTCGAGCTGCACCTCGTCAACCGCGTCGTGCCGGCCGATCGTCTGCTCGACGAGGCGCTCGGGTTGGCCACCGCGATCGCCGCCAACGCCCCGCTGGCCGTGCAGGGGACCAAGCGGGTCGCGCTCGGCATCGCCGACGGGGTGCGGCCCTCGGAGGCGGACAGGTGGACGGTCAGCGACACCGAGATGATCACGGTCATGATCTCGGAGGACGCCGTCGAGGGGCCGCGCGCGTTCGCCGAGAAGCGGGCCCCCGTGTGGAAGGCGCGCTGACCGGGACGGGCCCGCGACCGGATGCGGGCGCCCACCCCACGTCCTAACGTCTGGGCTCATGCCAGACCGACAACGATGGATCAGGGTCGAGGAGGAGCTCCACCTCGTCGACCTCCGTACCCGACGGCCGGTGCGCTGCGCGCCCGAGGTGCTCGCCACCCTCGCCGACAGCGCCGACTCCGCCGACTCCGCCGACTCCGCCGACTCCGTTCACGGCGGCACCGCTGACGGCGGCGCGAGCCCCGTGTCGTCCGCACACCACGGGGCCCTCCTGGTGTCGGAGGCGGGCGCGCACACGCGACTCGAGGACCTCGCCGAGGCGATCCGACGCAACCGCCGGACCCTCGGCGAGGCCGCGGAGACGTCACACGCGGGGATCGTGGCCGCGGGCTCGCTCGCCTCTCCGGGTGTCGAGTTCGACCCGGGCCCCGGCGACTTCCATCCCGGCCCCGGCCGGGAGGCGCAGACGCGCGCGGCCGCCCGCTTCTCCGTGGTGGTGGAGGTCGCCGACGCGGACGAGGCCCAGTACGTCGCCCGGCGGGCGGTCGCGGTGGCCCCCACGCTGCTGGCCATGAGCGCGAGCTCGCCCTACTGGGCCGACGGCACCGACTCCGGCTACGCCTCCACACGCACCTTCGAGGCCCGCTGGTCGCCCGCCCACGTCACCGCGTTCGCCACCGACACCGCCGAGGGCCTGCTCGCGGCCGAGGACGAACTCGTCGACACCGGTGTCGTGCCGGGCCGGGAGGCGCTCGAGATCGACATCCGCCCGTCCCGGGACGGCGCCGGGGTCGAATTCCGGGCGTGCGACTCCTGTAGCACGGTGGACACCCTCGTCGTCGTCGCCGCTCTGTTCCGCGCGGTCGTCGACACCCTCCTGGCCGAGCGCGCCGACGGTGAGAGCCCCTGGGACGACCCCTCCCCGGCCGTGCTGGACGCGGCGTTCTGGCGCGCGGCGCGGTCCGGCCTCGAGGGAGACCTCGTGGACGTGGTCACCGGGACGCCCCGGCCCGCCACCGAGGTGCTCGTGGACCTGGTCGCCGACCTCGAGTCGCACATCGAGGCCACCGGTGAGGCCGACCTCGTGCGCGACCTCCTCGACGGGGTACGCGCGACAGGCACCTCGGCCGCCCGGCAGCGCGCCGCGCACCGGCGGCGCGGTCGCCGCGGCGACGTGGTCTCCGTGCTGCTCGCCGAGACCTCGGGCCGGCTGCGGCCGCGTGCCGTCTCCGACGACCGTGGCATGCGCTCCATGCTGTCCGCGTACTCGCCGCTCGGCGAGGCCGTCACCGAGGACGTCCACGACGAGGCGATCACCGCCGACGGCGCGCCGCGACCCGAGTACGTGGACGTGCTCAAGGCCGTCTCCGACCTCGGCCCCGAGACCCTGCGCGACCGCAAGGCCGGCGTCGACGACCGCCTGCGCGACCTCGGCATCACGCTCAAGGTGTACGGCTACGACGAGCCGCAGGTCTTCCCGCTGGACGCCGTGCCGCGCATCGTGCCCGCCGACCAGTGGAGCCGCATCTCCGCGGGGCTCGAGCAGCGCGCTCGCGCGATGGAGATGTTCCTCCAGGACATCTACGGCCCGAGCGAGATCACGCGGGCAGGGATCGTGCCGCCCGAGGCTCTCGAGCGGGCGCCCGGTTTCCGGCCGACGGGCCGCGCGGTGCCGGAGGGCGTGCTGCACGCCCCGGTGTGTGGCGCCGACCTGGTCTCGACGGGGCCGGGCGAGTGGATCGTGCTCGAGGACAACCTGCGGATGCCGGGCGGCCTGGCCATGGCCGTCGCGCTGCGTGACCGGATCGCCGAGGGGTATCCCGAGTTCGGCGCGCGCTCCGAGGTGCACGACCCGCGCGCCGGCCTGGAGCTGCTGGGGAGGACGTTGCGCGCGGCCGCGCCGGAGGGTGTGGACGATCCGCGGATCGCCGTGGTGGTCGCCGAGGACGAGCTGGAGGCCTTCGACCTCATCCACGCCGCCGAGGCGGTGGACGCCGTGGTGGTGACCCCGGACCGCCTGGTGTGTGCGGACGGGAAGGTCTATGGCGATGACGACGAGGGCCGCCACCCCATCGACGTCCTCTACGTCCGTATGGACGAGGAGATGCTCCTCTCGTCGGACGGCGCGGACGGTGTGCGCCTGCGGCGTGGGCTGCTCGGCGCAATGGCCGAGGGGGCCGTGGCCGTGGTGAACGCGCCGGGCAACGGGGCGGCCGACGACAAGGCCATCTACGCGCGGGTCCCGCAGATCATCGACTTCTACCTGGGCGAGAAGCCGCTGATCGGCCAGGTCGACACCTACCTGTGCTCGGACCCCGAGCAGCGGCGCGAGGTGCTGGACCGGCTCGGCGAGCTGGTGGTCAAGCCCATCGACGGCTACGGCGGGTCCGGCATCACGGTGGGCCCGGAGTGCTCGCCGCGGGAGCTCGACGAGCGGCGCGACGAACTGCGCCGCGACGGTTCGCGGTTCGTGGCGCAGGAGGTGCAGTCGCTGTCCACGCTGCCGACGTTCGACGGGCACGAACTGCAGCGTCGCCACGTGGACATGCGGGCGTTCGTGATGCTCAGCCGCGACGCGGCCGGGCAGATCGTCGCCGAGGCCCCGCCGGTCGCCATGACACGCGTCGCGCCCGCGGGCACCATGGTCGTCAACGCCTCCAGCGGAGGGGGCGGGAAGGACACCTGGATCCACCGTGCCTGACATCACCGAGGTCACAGAGGAGAGAGAGTCACTGGACGTCGCCGGGTCGCCCGAGGACGCGGTCGGCGGCCCGGAGTACATCCGGCACACGTCGTCGCCGTGCCTGTCGCCCGACGGGTCGATGCTGGCGTTCGTGGTCACCGAACGGACCGGCTACCCGCGGGCGGTGCAGCGGCCGCTCGGGCCGGGCGGGCTGGACGGTGCCGGCCCGGAGCGCGACGTCGTCCTGCCCATCGACGGCCCCGTCCGCAAGGTCGCGTACTCGCCCAACGGCAAGTGGCTCGCCTGCGAGGTCGCGCCGGACGGTGGTGAGCGCGAGCGCATCTTCCTGGTCACCACGGACCCGGAGGACCACAGCGCGTACGCCGTGGACACATGGGGCGACGCGACCGTGCAGATCGTGTGCTGGGACGGCGAGCTGCTCGCCGTGACGGCGTTCGACTCCGAGGGCGTCGCCGAGGGACGACTCGTCGACCCGGAGTCGGGGGAGAGCACGGTCGTGGACCGCCGGATGGGCGGCGCGCTCGTCCACGCCCGCGACGGGGCGGCGCTGTTCCGGGTGGGTGCCCGCGGCATCCGCGAGCTGCTGCGGATCGTCCCCGACGGCCGGTGGTGGCCGCTGCTGCCCGTCGACACCGGGGCCACGACCGACGCCGGGGTCATCCTCGACGCCGGCGGGCCGGATCGGCCGATGCGCATGGTGGTCCGCAGCGACCACTCCGCCGAGCGGACCGGCCTGCTCGCGGTGGAGGCCGGCGAGGACGGCACCGAGTCGTGGCCGCTCGCCTACCGCGACGACGCCGACCTCGACACCGTCGAGGTGAGTCTGGACCGGTCGACCGCCGTCCTGCTGTGGAACGTCCGCGGGGGGCTCTCCGAGCTGGAGGTCCTGGACATCGCGTCCGACCGGCCGCGCGTCATCGCCCGGCCACCCCTGCCCGACGTGGTGGCCACGTCGCCCACCATCACCGCGGACGGTCGGCTGCTCGCGGTGACGGTCGAGAGCCTCGACGAGCCGCCCCGGGTGGTGATGTACGACGTCGAGCGCTGCCGGTGGACCGGCCGGGGTCCGCACAAGCCGGACCCGGCCCCCGAGCTGGTGACGTTCACCGCCCGCGACGGCCTCGAGCTGAGCGGCTGGCTGTACCGCGCCGCGCCGGAGGGTGAGCCCGCGCCCACCGTGGTGTACCTGCACGGCGGACCGGAGGGGCAGTCGCGTCCGGGGTACAACGACGTCGCCCGGCGGCTCCTCGACATCGGGGTGACGTGCTTCGCCCCCAACGTCCGAGGCTCGACCGGATTCGGGCGTTTCTTCAGCCACGCCGACGACAGGTACGGGCGGTTCGCCGCCATCGACGACGTCGAGGACGCGCTGCTGCACCTCGTCGACGAGGGCATCGCCGACCCGGACCGCGCGGTGGTCGCGGGACGGTCCTACGGCGGGTACCTCGTCAACGCCACGCTCGTCCGGCACGCGGGTCGCTGGTGCGGCGGCATCGCGGCGTGCGGGATGAGCGATATGCGGACCTTCTACCGCGACACCGAACCGTGGGTCGCGGCGGCCGCCTACCCCAAGTACGGCAATCCCCTCCAGGAGCAGGAGTTGCTCAGGGAGGTCTCGCCCCTGCGCCGGTTCCATCGGGTGGACGTGCCGATGCTGTTCGTCCACGGCGCGAACGACACCAATGTCCCGCCCAGCGAGAGCGAGCAGGCGGCCGAGGCGTTGCGACGCAGGGGTGTACCGGTGGACGTGCTGATCTTCGAGGACGAGGGTCATGAATTCGTGAAATTGGCCAACCGGCAGCTGCTCGGCGACCGGGTGGTCCAGTTCTGTCAGGAGGTGTTCGGTGTTCGGACGCGGAAAGACCGAGAGTAAGACCGAGAAGCAGGACCCGAGCGGTCTCGAGGAGCGCCTGGTGCAGTGGCGGCGCCACATCCACGCGCACCCCGAGCTGTCGTTCGAGGAGTCCGAGACCACGGCCTATATCGCCGAGCAGCTCCGCGGGATGGGGCTGAAGCCGCGCGAGTTCGAGCTGGGCACGGGTCTGTGGTGTGACGTGCCGGCGGCCGACGGCGCCACCGCGAAGGACGTCGTCGCGCTCCGCGCCGACATCGACGCGTTGCCGATGTCCGAGGAGTCGGGGGAGTCGTTCTCCTCCGAGGTCGAGGGCGTGAGCCACACCTGCGGCCACGACGGGCACACCGCGATGCTGCTCGGTGCGGCGGAGATGCTGGTCGCCGACCCGCCGCCGCGCCCGGTCCGCCTCATCTTCCAGCCCGCCGAGGAGACCATGCCCGGTGGCGCCAAGACCTGCGTCGAGGAGGGCGTGGTCGAGGGCGTCGACCGGATCATCGCGCTGCACTGCGACCCCCACCGCCGCGTCGGCGAGGTCGGGGTGACCGGCGGGCCCATCACCTCGTCTAACGCCAAGATCGGCGTGCACGTCCACTCGGCCGGCGGTCACACGGCGCGGCCGCACGAGACGCAGGACACCGTCCACGCGCTCGCGCAGATCGTCCTGGGTCTGAACGGCGTGGTCGACCGGCGTATCGATCCCCGCTCCGGCACGGTCCTGACGTGGGGGTCGATCAAGGCCGGCGGTTCGGCGCCGAACGTCATCCCGGACTCGGGCGAACTGTGGGGCACGCTCCGCAGCGCCGACCGCGACGTGTGGGCCACCGCCGAACCGCTCGTCCGCGACGCGATCGAGCACCTGGCCGCGCTGTACGGCGTGCGGGCCGAGGTGGAGTACGTGCAGGGCGTCCCGCCCGTGGTCAACGACGACGAGTGCGCTGAGCTCGCCGCCCGTGCCGTGGAGGCGGTGCTCGGTCCCGAGGGCGTGGGTACGGCCGACCAGTCCAGCGGCGGCGAGGACTTCGCCTGGTACACCGAGGAGATCCCGGGCGTGTACCTGCGGCTGGGCGTCTGGGACGGCGAGGGGGACGAGACGGACCTGCATCACCCGGGCTTCGTGCTCGACGAGCGGGCGCTGCTCCACGGCGCGCGCATCTTCAACGAGTTCGCCCGCCTCGACCGCGACGCCTGACCGAACCCGGCCGGGGCCGGGTCCGCCGCCGCGTCAGCGGACGGTGATGGCCGCGTCGCCGGCGGGGACGAGCTCGCCGATCACCGGAGCGCCCGGGATCTCGCCGGCCACCAGCAGGCCGCCGGAGGTCTGGGCGTCGGCGAGCAGCAGCAGTTCGTCCTCGCCCACCCCCGCGTCGAGGTGCGGACGCACCCAGTCGAGGTTGCGGCGCGTCCCGCCGCTGACGAACCCGTCGGCGAGCGCCTGGCGGGCGCCCTCGAGGTAGGGCACCGCGGCTGAGTCGATCACCGCCGAGACCCCGCTGGCCCGGGCCATCTTGTAGAGGTGGCCGAGCAGGCCGAACCCGGTGACGTCGGTCGCGCACTCGACCCCCGCGGCCAGCGCCTGCCGCGAGGCGACGTCGTTGAGGCGGGTCATCGTCTCGATCGCCTCGGCGCTCACCGCCCCGGTGTTCTTGTGCCGACTGTTGAGCACGCCGATCCCCAGCGGCTTGGTCAGCGACAGCGGCACCCCGGCGCGTCCGGCGTCGTTGCGCAGCAGCCGCTCGGGGTCGGCGGTGCCGGTGACGGCCATGCCGTACTTGGGCTCCGGGTCGTCGACGCTGTGCCCTCCGGCGACGTGGCACCCGGCGGCACCCGCGACGTCCTGGGCACCGCGCAGCACCTCGCCGGCCATCTCGTACGGCAGGACATCCATCGGCCAGCACAGCAGGTTGATGGCCACGATCGGGGTACCGCCCATGGCGTAGACATCGGATAACGCGTTGGCGGCCGCGATCCGGCCCCAGTCGTACGGGTCGTCGACGACGGGCGTGAAGAAGTCGGCCGTGCTGATCACCGCGACGCCGCCGGAGATCCGGACCGCCGCGGCGTCGTCGCCGTCGTCCAGACCCACGATGAGCTCGGCCGCCGGTCCCTGCACCGGGGCGCCGACGAGCCCGGAGACGACGTTCTCCAGGGCGCCGGGCGGGATCTTGCAGGCGCAACCGCCACCGTGGGCGTACGAGGTCAACCGGGCGGGGGACGAAGCGGTGTCGGTGGCCATGCCCCGACCCTAGCCACGCGAGCGGCCGGGTGGGTGACCACGAAAGCGGCCGGCGGGCACCCACGAGAGCGGCTGGTGGGCACCCACGCGCGAGGATCACCGGGCGCGTCCGCCGCGGAACGCCTACCCTCGTGGTGGCAGGGAGGCGTCCGGGCACCTGGTGGTCCCCGCGGTCTTCAAAACCGACGTGGCCGAGTATCTCGGTCAGGCGGGTTCGATTCCCGTCCGCCTCCGCCACAACCGTTCGTAAAGGGGAGCGACGATCGCCGAGCAGCCGCCCGCGGGGCCCACGCGGATCGCCGCCGACGATCCGCCCTCGGTGCCGGCCCCGGCGACCGCCGACGATCCGCGCCGCCGCATCCCGTCCACCGACGTCCTGCTCCGCGACCCGCGGCTCGCCGCCGCTGTCGCCGAGCTGGGGCGCGAGCTGGTCAAGGCCGAGATCCAGCGCGCGCAGCAGCGGGCCCGCTCGGGCGACCTCGACCCGGCGAGCATCGTCGACGCCGTCATCGCCGCCCTGCCCACCGCCGCGGTGACCCTGACCCGGGTCCTCAACGCCAGCGGCGTGCTCCTGCACACCAATCTCGGCCGGGCGCCGCTGTCGGAGGCCGCGGTACGGGCTCTCGCCGAGGCGGCGGGGACCAACGACGTGGAACTGGACCTGGCGACGGGACGCCGCGGCAGGCGGGGTCGCGGAGCGCTGGACGCCCTGCGCGCGGCGGTCCCGACGGCCGGGGACGTCCACGTGGTGAACAACGGTGCGGCCGCCCTCGCGCTGGCCGTGACGGCGCTGGGCGGCCCGGGCCGCACGGTCGTCATCGCGCGCGGCGAGATGGTCGAGATCGGCGACGGCTTCCGCCTGCCCGAGCTGCTCGAGTCCACGGGCACGCGCCTGCGGGAGGTCGGCACGACCAACCGCGTCAACGCCGAGGACTACGCCCGCGCCATCGACGACACCACCGCGTTCGTCCTCAAAGTGCATCCGTCGAACTTCGTGGTGAGCGGCTTCACCTCGTCCGTCCCGCCCGCCGACCTGCGTGATCTCGGCGTCCCGCTGGTCGTGGACATCGGCTCGGGCCTGCTGACGCCGCATCCCGCGCTCCCCGACGAGCCGGACATGACCACCACCCTCGCCGCGGGTGCGGACCTCGTCACCTCGAGCGGCGACAAGCTGCTCGGCGGGCCGCAGGCCGGGGTCCTGGCCGGCGACGCCGAGCTCGTCCACCGCCTGCGCCGCCACCCGCTCGCCCGCGCGCTGCGGGTCGACAAGCTCACCCTCGCGGCGCTCGAGGCGACGTTGCGGGGGCCGCGCCCGCCCGTCGTGGTGGGGCTCGAGGCCGACGCCGAGGAGCTCATGTCGCGCGCCGAGCGCATCGCCGGCCGTCTGCACGAGGCCGGGGTCGACGCGCGGACCGTGCGGTCGGTGGCGGCCGTCGGAGGCGGCGGTGCACCGGGCGTCGAACTCCCTAGCGCGGCCGTGTCCCTGCCGGAGTCCTTCGCCGACGCGCTGCGCGCCGGCCGCCCTGCCGTCCTGGGGCGGGTCACCGAGGGCCGGTGCCTCCTGGATCTGCGGGCGTTGCCTCCGGGGGACGACGACGAGCTCGCTGCGCTCGTGCTCCGCGCGGGGGCGCTCGCCTGATGTTCGTCGTGGCCACCGCCGGGCACGTCGACCACGGCAAGTCGACGCTCGTCCGCGCGCTGACGGGCGAGGAGCCGGACCGGTGGGACGAGGAACGGCGCCGCGGACTGACGATCGACCTCGGCTACGCCTCCACCACCCTCGACGACGGCCGGACCGTCGCGTTCGTCGACGTGCCCGGGCACCGGCGGTTCGTTCCGAACATGCTCGCCGGGGTGGGGCCGGTGCCGGCGGTGATGTTCGTCGTGGCGGCCGACGACGGCTGGATGCCGCAGTCCGCCGAGCACCTCGACGCGCTCGCGGCCCTGCGGGTGCGGCACGGGATCCTGGTGATCACCCGCAGCGACCTGCTGGAGCCGGAGCTCGCGTTGGCGGAGGCCCGCGAGGCGCTCGCCGGCACCCCGCTCGCCGACATCCCGGCCGTGTGCGTCTCCGCGGTCACCGGCGAGGGCATGGACCGACTGCGCGCCGAACTGGCCAGGCTCGGCTCGCTCCTGCCCCGGCCCGACCGCGACGCCGACGTGCGCCTGTGGGTGGACCGCTCGTTCACGATCGGCGGCGCAGGCACGGTCGTCACCGGGACCCTGCCCGCCGGCACGATCCGCGTGGGCGACTCGCTCGAACTCGGTCCGTCGGGTCCGCGCGTCACCGTGCGCGGCCTACAGTCGCTCGGGCACAAGCGGGACGAGGTGACCGCGGTGGCGCGGGTGGCCGTGAACCTCCGCGGGGTCGCCGCCGACGACGTCCCGCGGGGCAGCACCCTCGTCACACCGGGGCGGTGGCGGGCGGTCGACACCGTCGACGTGCGGGTCGACGGGCGGACCGACGCGCTGCCCGAGCAGGTCATGGTGCATCTCGGCTCGGCGGCGGTGGCCGCCCGCGTCCGGCCCCTCGACGAACGTCATGCGAGGGTGACACTCTCCGCGCCGCTGCCGATGCGGATCGGGGACCGGTTGATCCTGCGCGAGCCGGGCGCGGACCGGATCCCCTCGGGTGCCGTCGTCCTCGACCCCGCGCCGCCGGTGCTGCGTCGCCGCGGGGCCGCCCGCCGGCGGGCGGACGAGCTCGCGCAGGCGCCCGAGTCGCCGGAGTTGGAGTCGGAGCTGCGTCGACGGGGCGTCGCGCACGTCGACGACCTGCGGGCCTGGGACGTGTCCGCCCCACCCGTCGGTGGGGCGTACCGCGGGTGGCTCATCGACCCGGAGTGGGCGGCCGCCTTGGCCGGACGCCTGGTCGAGGCCGTCCGCGTGCACGATCGCGACGACCCCCTCGATCCCGGACTGCCCACGGAGGCCGCGCGTCGCGCCCTCGACCTGCCGGATGCCGCTCTTCTGGAGGCGGTGCTCGCGCAGCCCGCCGCCGCGTCGCTGCGGACGGAGGGCGGTCGGGTGACGGCCGGCGCGGCTGCGCTACCGGAGAAGGTCCGGTCCGCCGCGGAGCAGGTGGCCGAGCGGCTGCGGGCCGCCCCGTTCGACGCGCCCACCGCCGACGAGCTCGCCGAGCTGGGCCTCGGGCCGCGCGAGCTGGCCGCGTGCGAGCGCGCCGGACTGCTGACCGGGCTGGGTCCCGGCGTCTGGTTGGGCCCGGACGTCTACGACGAGGCGGTGTGCCGACTGCGCCAGCTGCCGCAGCCGTTCACCCCGAGCACGGCCCGGACCCACCTGGGCTCGTCGCGGCGTGTGGTGATGCCGCTGCTCGAGGCGCTCGCCGCGCGCGGGCTCACCCGCCGCGAGGGCGACGACGGCCACGTCGTCACCTGAACGGGTCGTCAGCGGGCGCGGTCGTCGCCCACCTGCTCCGCGTAGGCCTCGCCGCCGCCGCGGGCGTCGCGGCGCTCACGCTGGGGGACCACCACGTACTTCGGGTCCTCCGCCGAGGCCATGCCGGCGTGGAACACCGCCCACCGCGTGCACGCCGACCCGGCCGCCATCGCCAGCCCGGACACCGCGGACAGCAGCCGACTACGCCGACCGAGGACCGCGCCCACCGCGCCGGCGCCGGTGAGGATCTGCGCCGCCCGGTGGTACTTCCCGGCCCGGCCCTCGTGCAGAGGCTCCGCGGTGATGCCCATGGACCGCTGCATGATCTGGTCGGCGGTCAGTTCGAGAGCGGCGCCGCCCACTGCCAGCCGACGGGCGGGCTCGGTCTCCTCGAGCGGAGTGAGCAGCAGGCCCAGCCCGCCGGAGGCGGCCGCGGCACTGCCGACGAAGACGAACGGCAGCTCTCGGCGCGCCGCGCTCCAACTCGGCAGGGACGTGTCGGTGAGCAGCACCGCCGTATAGGAGGCGACCGCCGGGGCCACGAGCGCCGCGACGAGGCCGGCCGGCCGCGACGCCCGGCTGATGAGCTCGGTGGGCAGCCGCCGGGCGAGCTTCGCCGGCAGCAGCGGCACGATCTCCTCACCCAGCGCGAGCCCGGCGAACGGCCCGTACGCGGAGAGGATCCAGGTGCCCACGCTCATCGGCGAGGTGAGCTTGAGGACCCGCAGCATGTGGTGGAACCGCTCCGGACGTCCCAGGTCGTGGACCAGGTAGTACAGACTGCCGGTGATCCCGCCGAGTGCGACGATCCGCGCCGAGCGACGCTGATTGGGCAGCCCGGCCAGGTCCGCACCGGCCGCGAGGAGCGACGAGCCACCGGCCAGCCCGCCGAGGAAGAGATACGCCGCGATGTCGTACTTCCACGGCGGAGCCTTGACGATCGGCTTGCCGTAATACGAACGGAACTCCGCGGGGGGCACCACGAGTTGCTCGCGGCCCCCGCGGCCCTTCCGGCGGGTCCGGGCACGCTGCCCCGGCCCTGCGGGGAGGCCCGCCTTGTCGTCGTCGCCCATCAGGACCGTCCCCCCGCGGCGAACGCCGCCACGGCCCCGCCGAGCAGGGTCACCGCGGCGAGCGCGGCCTGGCGCCACATCGCGCCCACGTGCCGCGTCGTCACCACCGGATCCGGCGGCAAACCGTAGACCTCGGGGTCGTCGAGCAGGAGGAAGAACGCGCCCGTGCCGCCGACGCCGTTGCGGGAGTCGTGGCCGTACAGCTGGGCGTTGGGCTCGCCGGCCTCGACCAGCTGGTCCAGTCGACCGGCCGCCCGCTCGCGGAGCTCGTCGAGATCGCCGAACTGGATCGAGTCGGTGGGGCACGCCTTGGCGCACGCCGGGGTCTGCCCCTCGGTGAGCCGGTCATAGCAGAGCGTGCACTTCTGCGCGATCCCCACCGCCGGATCGCCCGCCGGACCCGAGCGCCGCTCGATCACGCCGTACGGGCACGCGCTCACGCAGTACCCGCACCCGTTGCAGATGTCGCTCTGCACCACGACCGTGCCGAACTCGGTGTGCATGAGCGCACCGGTCGGGCACACGTCCACGCACGCCGCGTGGGTGCAGTGCTTGCACACGTCCGACTCCATGAGCCAGCGGAAATCGGTGGGTTCCCCGGCGTCGGGGGAGTCACCGGGCAGGGTCGGCGCCGGCATGCCCAGGTCGACGGGCGCGCTCGGCGCCGGCGCGACGGACGCGCTCGCCACGCGCGCGGGCACCTCCTGCTCGATGAACGCGACGTGCCGCCACGTCGACGCCCCGAGGGCCTGGGTGTTGTCGTAACTCATGCCGGACAGCTCGATGCCGTCCTCGGGGATGAGGTTCCACTCCTTGCACGCCACCTCGCAGGCCTTGCACCCGATACACACGCTGGTGTCGGTGAAGAACCCCTTGCGCGGCGGCGGATCCGAGTAGCCGTTGTCCTCGGCCGGGTCGATGTCACCGAAGAAGGACCGTCCGAGGTCGGACAGGAAGGCGGACATGGCTTTAGCTCTCCGTTCCCGGTTCGGTGGGGACGCCGGCGCGGCGGCGGTACTCCTCGACGAACTCGAGTAGCGCGGGGCCACGCGGGCGGCGTCCCGCGACGATGTCACAGCTCGTCGCCTTGGTCGCGGGGATGGACACGTTGGGGTCGAGTTGCTGCGGCAACAGGTCGTTGGCCGGGTCGCCGATGCTCACGCCGTTGCCACCCCAGTGGTAGGGCAGCCCGATCTGGTGGAGGGTCCGGCCGTCGACCTGCAGCGGCGTCATCCGACGGGTCACCAGCACCCGGGCCTCGATCGCGGAACGGGCGGTCACGATCGTGGCCCACCCGCCGTTGACCAGTCCCCGCTCCCGCGCGAGCTCCGGGGAGATCTCGCAGAAGAACTCCGGCTGCAGCTCGGACAGGTACGCCAGCGTCCGGCTCATGGCCCCCGCCGTGTGGTGCTCGGTCAGGCGGTAGGTGGTGAAGACGAACGGGAACACGTCCGTCCCCGGATCCTCGTGACCCGGCTGCGTCTCGTTGTATCGACCCGGCCGGATCGACCGGGCGGGGTTGGCGTCCCGGCCCGGATAGATGGGGTTGGCCACGGGCGACTCGGGCGGCTCGTAGTGTGCGGGCAGCGGGCCGTCGGCGAGCCCGCGGGGAGCGTAGAGCCAGCCCATGCCGTCGTCCTGCATGATGAACGGCTGCGCGCCGCCGATGGCGTCCGGACCCACCGCCCCCGCGGGTGGGGTGTAGTCGGGAGACTTGTCGGCCTCGAAGTCGGGCACGTCGTCACCCACCCACCGGCCGGCGCCGTCGTTCGCATCCGGGTCCCAGTGGATCAGTGCCTTGCGCTCACTCCACGGCCGGCCCTCCGGGTCCGCCGAGGCACGGTTGTAGAGGATGCGTCGGTTGGCGGGCCAGGCCCAGCCCCACTCCGGGGCGACCGGGCCCTGCTCGTGCCGCGACGTGCGCCGCGCGGCCTGGTTCACGCCGTCGGCGTAGACGCCGCAGTAGATCCAGCAGCCGCACGCGGTCGAGCCGTCCGGCTTGAGCTGCGTGAACGCGGACAGCGGCTCGCCGTCGGGACCGCGGCCGTTGATCTCGGCGAGCACGGCCTCGGCGTCCGGCTCGTCCACCGTGCCGGGTTCCATGGGGTAGTCCCACGTCAGGTCCAGCAGCGGCCGGTCACGCGGATCGGTGGAGTCGGCCAGCTTCTCCTTGAGACGACGCCCGAGGTGGTAGTAGAACCACAGCTCGCTGCGCGCGTCTCCCGGCGGTTCGACGGCCTGGTGCCGCCACTGCAGGAGCCGCTGTGTGTTGGTGAACGTGCCCTTCTTCTCCACGTGGTTGGCGGCGGGGAAGAAGAACACCTCGGTGCCGATGTCCTCGGTGCGCATCTCGCCGGTCTCGATCTCCGGCCCGTTCTTCCAGAAGTCGGCCGACTCGATCATGACCAGGTCGCGGACGACCAGCCAGTCGAGGTTGGCCAACCCGGCGCGCTGCATCCGCCCGTTCGCGGTACCCACCGCCGGGTTCTCGCCCACCAGGAAGTACCCGCCGCCGCCCTCGTTGACCTGACGCTGCACGGTTGCGGTCGAGTCTGCCTTGCCCGTGAGCTTGGGCAGATAGCCGTAGGCGAAGTCGTTGTCCTCGGTGGCCGCGTCTCCCCACCACGCCTTGAGCAGGCTTACCATGTACGAGCGCATGTTGCCCCAGAAGCCCTGCGCCTCGTCGTCGGTGCCGATGTAGCTGTCCAGATCCGGCTGGCTGTGCGCGTCCGGAGTGGGCAGGTAGCCGGGCAGCAGGTCGAACAGGGTGGGGATGTCGGTCGAGCCCTGGATGCTCGCGTGCCCGCGCAGCGCCATGATGCCGCCGCCGGGCCGGCCGATGTTGCCGAGCAGCAACTGCAGGATCGCGGCCGTGCGGATGTACTGCACGCCCACGGTGTGCTGGGTCCAGCCGACCGCGTAGCAGAACGCCGACGTGCGTTCCCGCCCCGAGTTCTCGGTCAGCGCCCGGGCGACGCGGTGGAAGTCCTCCGTGGCGATGCCGCAGGTCCGTTCGACCATCTCGGGGGTGTAGCGGCTGAAGTGCCGCTTGAGGATCTGGAAGACGCACCGCGGGTGCTGGAGGGTCTCGTCCACGTTCGGGTCGGTGGTGGTCGCCGAGGCGCGGGCTCCGGCGGCGCCGGGGACCTCCGCGGGCTCGTCGTCCGAGTCGTCCTGACCCGAGCCGCTCTCGTGCGGCATGTCGTTGCCGCGACCCTCGTACTGCCACGACTCGAAGTCGTACGTCCGCTCCTCGATGTCGAAACCGGAGAACAGGCCCGCCAGATCCTCGGTGTCGAGGAACTCCTCGCCGATGATCGTCGACGCGTTGGTGTAGGCACGCACGTACTCGTGGAAGTAGGAGTCGGTGGTCAGGACGTGGTTGATCAGCCCGCCGAGGAACGCGATGTCCGAGCCGGCCCGGATCGGCACGTGCAGGTCCGCGAGGGCGCTGGTACGCGTGAACCGCGGGTCCACGTGGATGATGGTCGCGCCGCGCCGCTTGGCCTCCATGACCCACTGGAATCCCACGGGGTGGGCCTCTGCCATGTTGGAGCCCTGGATGACGATGCAGTCAGCGTTGGCCAGATCCTGCTGGTAGTTCGTGGCACCACCACGCCCGAATGAGGTTCCCAGACCGGGAACGGTGGAGGAGTGTCAAATTCTGGCCTGGTTCTCCACCTCGATGGCGCCGAGCGCCGTGTAGAGCTTCTTCATGAGGTAGTTCTCCTCATTGTCCAGCGTCGCCCCGCCGAGGCTGGCGAAGCCGCGGGTGCGCCGGACAGTGTCGCCCTTGTCGTCCGTGTCCTCCCAGAACTCTTCCCGCGAGGCCAGGACGCGCTCGGCGACCATGTCCATCGCCGTCTCGAGGTCCAGTTCCTCCCACTCGGTGGCGTACGGCTTGCGGTGGAGGACCGTGGTGATGCGCTCGGGGTTGGTGACGAGCTGCTTGCTCGCCGACCCCTTGGGGCACAGGCGGCCGCGCGAGATGGGACTGTCGTCATCCCCCTCGATCTGGACGACCTTGCCGTCGGAGACATAGACGTCCTGGGCGCATCCGACCGCGCAGAACGGGCAGACGCTCTTGACCACCTTGTCGGCCGTCTTAGTACGAGGGGTGATCTCCAGTGAGCGGCGCGAACGGGTCGCGCTACCGCGGCCGAGCAGGTCGGACCCGGCCAGCTGGCGCAACACGGGCCAGTTGAGCGGCGAGCCGTACCTCGCCAGCTCGGGCCTGGACCCCCGCGGCCGATCCGGCCCGGACTGCTGGTACTCCGACTCCGACATGCCACCTCCCGTACTCGCGTACGGGCCCCATGTAACGCGAGCCCCCCGGGCCCCGCAACCGAATCGACGTCGGCCCCGCCCGGTCGCGGGCGGGCGGGCGACCGATCCGTCACGCGGACGCCTCTGATCCGCATCATGGTGGGGTGGACGAGCAGACTCAGACCGATTCCGGGGCGTTCGCGACCGTAGGGCTCATGGCCGACCCCGGGGTGCCCCGCCGGATCGCGGTGGCGATCGCCGACGATCTCGCCGAGGACCTGGGCCGCGAACTGGGCGGACGCTGGCGGGTGGAGGTCGACCAGGAGACCCTCCCGCTCGGACCGGAGGGGGAGATCCGGCTCACCGAGCACGCCCCCCGCCTGCTGCAGCAGCACGGGTGGGACTTTGTGCTCTATCTGACGGACCTGGCGACCCACCCCGACGGCGTGCCGGTGTTGTACGACGTCAGCGGCTCGACCGCGGCCGCCCTGGTGTGTGTGCCGGTGCTGGGGGTCTTCCGCGTGCGGTCGAAGGTCCGCGAGTTGGCGCTCGGGCTGGTCCGTTCGGGGACCCACCGAGACGGACTGGGCGTGCCCGGCACCGACGACCTGCCCCCCGCCCGACAGCGGGGCGTCCTCAGCCGGGTGCGGCTGCTGGCGGGCATGGTGCACAACAACCGACCCACCCGGATGGTGACGACGCTGTCCGGTGTCGTGGCCGCCGGGGCGGGCTCCGGTGCCTTCGGCATCTTCTACGGCAGCATCGCTTCTCTCGCGGTGGAGCTGCACGCGCTCAGATTGCTGCTGATCAGCGTGATGGGGGTTCTCACGCTGGTCGCGTGGCTCATCCTGCGCAACGGGCTCTGGACCCGGCGGGACGACGAGTTCACCCCGGGCAACCGCCGAATGGACAACGCGGCCACGGTGCTGACCGTGGGGGTCGGCGTGGGCATCATGTTCGTCGCCCTCCTGGCGGCGATGTTCGTCCTGGCGCTCACAGTGATGGACGCTGACTACCTGGGGACGCAGCTCGACCGACCCGCGGTCCTGCTCGACTACGTCCACCTGGCGTGGTTGTCCAGCTGCCTGGGCGCCTTCGCCGGCGCCCTGGGATCGAACTTCGACGACGAGGACGCGGTGCGCGAGTCCACCTACAGCCTGCGGTGGCACGAGCGCCGCAAGATGTTCGACAGCTACCAGAGCCGTGAGGGCGACCCCGACGAGCAGCAGGAGCAGCAGCGGATCGAGCGCGAGCACGAGGACGACGACAACGACGACGACAACGACGACGACAACGACGACGCCCGCGGCCATGACACGCAGCATCACGGCGAGCGGAGCTACGGCGAGCGGAGCCGCGGCGAACAGGGCCACGGCGAACAGGGGCACGGGGAGCATCCGGGTGTCGACACGGCCGCCGGCGGCGAAAGCCGCGGAGAGGTCGACGACGACGGGGCCCCGGACCGCGGGGGCGTCATCGCGGACGGCGACTCCGAGTCCTCTCGGCAGGTGGAGGATGACCGGTCGAGAGGGTAGACAAGGGGCATGACCGCCGCACCCGCCGACCTCGCCCCCGTGAACGACGCCACCACGACCGCGCCGCCGCTGCCCCGCGCGTGTGGGCCGCTGTCCGACGCGGTGATCGGGGCGCTGTCGACCGGGCGCACGGGCGGCCTGCCGGCGGTGTCGGCCGACGTCGAGCCGCTGGGCCGCGACCTGCAGCTGACGCTCTACACGTTGTACGAGTTGCACTACCGGGGCTTCGATGGCGTCGATGCCGAACTCGAGTGGGACCCGGAGCTCCTGCGGATGCGTCGAGACCTCGAGCGGGTGTTCCTCGAGCACCTGCGCGGCGCGGTCGAGCCGGGCGACGACCCGGTGGCCGAGATGGACGCGATGTCGGTCGAGGCCACTTCCGGCACCGGCCCGTCGTGGTACTTCAAGGACGAGGGCACGTGGGATCAGATCCGCGAGTACTTCGCCCACCGCTCGCTGTACCACCTCAAGGAGGGTGACCCGCACGCGTTCGCGATCCCGCGGCTGCAGGGTCAGGCCAAGGCGTCGTTCGTAGCCGTCGAGTTCGACGAGTTCGGCGGTGGCCGCGGCGATCGCGTTCACCAACAACTGTGGGCGGACCTCATGAGCGCGGCCGGACTGGACCCGTCGTATCTCGGCTACATCGACCGGGTGAGCGCCGAGACGCTGTCGACGGTGAACCTCATGTCGATGTTCGGCCTGCACCGGTCGCTGCGCGGCGCCGCGATCGGACACTTCGCGGCGATCGAGATCACCTCGTCGCCGGGATCCGCGCGGCTGGTGGCGGGTCTGCGCCGGATGGACGCCCCCGAGGAGTGTGTGCACTTCTACGCTGAGCACGTCGAGGCCGACGCGGTCCACGAGCAGGTCATGCGCCACGACGTGGTGGGCGACCTGGTCGGACGGGAGCCCGAGCTGGCCGCCGACATCGTGTTCGGGATGCGGGCGCTGGACTACCTCGACGACCTCGCGGCCGAGAAGATGCTCGCGGCGTGGAAGCGCGGCGAGTCCTCGCTCCTGCCCTGACGCGTCTCGCGCCCCCGCCCCACCGTGCGAGGCGGCGGGGCCGACGTAGCCACCGCCCCACATCCGCTACTCCGCTCCGCCAAGCCCGGAATCCGCTACTCCCGCTCCTGATCCGCTACTCCCACAGGAGTAGCGGATCCCCACTCGGAGTAGCGGATTGCTGGTCCGGCGGGCGGGCCCTGCGCGCTGGCGGGTGACCGGCGGTCAGCCTTGCGCGTCGTCCGTGTCGGTGGGGCGCACCTTGCGGCGGTGGCTGGTGTCGCACAGCGGGTAGTTCTTGCTGCGCCGGCACGCGCACACCGCCACCATGAAGCGGTCCGAGCACACCCGGTGCCCGTCGGGCGTGGTCATGTCGACCGGCCCCTCGACGAGGATCGGACCGCCCGGCACGATCCGCACGCGCCGGGCGTCGCGCGTGCCGCGCTCAGCTGCGGTCAACGCGGATCACCACCAATTCCTCCTCGCGCCGTCCGGGCTCGAGCAGACCGGCGGCCTCGAGGCGCTCGGCGTACGAGGTCATGACGGGCCCGAAGTCGACGGTGCGCGTGGCGATCGGCCGCGCGGTGAACCCGACCTCCTTCATCCTGCGGACGGTCTCCGGCGGGTCGGAGAACTCCGAGTGCACGATGAGCATGGTCCCGCCGGGTGCGAGCAGGTCGGGGGCGAGCTCGCAGAGCTGGTCGAGCACGACCCGCCCGTTGGCGCCCGCGTCCCACGCGCGGTTAGGGCCGGTGCCCTCGAGCGGGGCGTCGGAGGGGACGTACGGCGGGTTGGACACCACCACGTCGAAGGGCCCGGCGTAGCGGGCGTCGGCCAGCGTGCCGAGGCGGACGTCGACGTCGACGCCCGCCCGCTCCGCGTTGCTGGACGCGCAGGCGACGGCGGCGGGGGAGATGTCGTAGGCGACCACCTCGCGGGCGCCCTTGAGCGCGGCCTCGATGGCGAGGATGCCACTGCCCGTACAGATGTCGAGCACGCGCTTACCGGCGACCACGTCGCAGTCCTCGAGTGCGTCGCAGAGCAGCCAGGAATCGTCTTGCGGCGCGTACACGCCGTCGTCGACCTCGATATGGGCGAACCGGGTCTGGGTCATCGGGGCCTCCGGTTGAGCAGGGGGTCGGATGTTGCCCAGTCAATCTGTGAAGGCCGGCGCCTGCAACCGATGTGACCGCGCGAGACGGAGCTGTTACTGCCAGTAGAGGCCGCCGGGCACGTCCGCGCCGCCGGTGAGTCGGCAGGTCAGGACGGTGTCGTCGGCGCCGGTCACGGCGAGGCCCTCCTGTGCGCACGGCCCGCCGGGGCGTGGCTGGCCGGCGGCCTCCGCGAGCCCGCCCCCGCCCTCGCCGGCGTCGGGCACGGAGCCGGCGCGGGGCAGCCACAACGGGCCGGCGCCGCGGGGGTCCTCGGTGCAGAACAGCGCGGATCCGTCCTCGGCCTGGGCGACCTCGCCGAGCATCTGGCACGGCCCGCCGGCGGCGACGTCGAGCACCTCGTCGTCGTCGACCCCCACGTCCCCCACG
>NZ_JAHBAV010000334.1 GCF_018390595.1 Dietzia massiliensis | reverse complement strand
GACAAGAACGGCCTGCTGGAAGCCACGATGCGCTATCTGATCAGCCATCTGGGCGAGGCGGTGAAGCTGCGTTTGCAGGCGCTGACCGATAACAGCCCGGCGGCGCGGCTGCAGGCGATCGTCGCCGGCAACTTCGACGACAGCCAGATCAACAGCGCGGCGATGAAGACCTGGCTGGCCTTTTGGGCCAGCAGTCTGCACCAACCGCAGCTCAACCGGCTGCAGCAGGTGAACGGCCGCCGGCTCTATTCCAACCTGTGCGCCGAGTTTCGCCGCGTCATGCCGCAGCCGCAGGCGCGGTTGGCGGCCAAGGGGCTGGCGGCGCTGATCGACGGACTGTGGC
>NZ_JAHBAV010000333.1 GCF_018390595.1 Dietzia massiliensis | reverse complement strand
GTGCTCAGATCGCCGTCGACCGATGCCGGCGCCGCCGCGCCGCCTTTGGACTGCGATTTCATCTCTTGCATGCGACGGGTCGCAGCTTCCAGATCGTCATCCTCTTTCACCTTGGAGGTTTTCAGCAGGAAAGCGGACACCACGAAGGAGACGGCAAAGGCTGCGCACACCGCCGCAATGTTGGCGAAGTAGGCGCCTTTCGGGGTCATCGCCAGCACAGCCAGGATCGAACCCGGAGAAGCCGGAGAAACCAGGCCGCCGTTCAGCATCGTCAGGGTGAAGACGCCGGTCATGCCCCCCAGGATCACCGCCAGCAGCAGGCGTGGGTTCATCAGCACGTAAGG
>NZ_JAHBAV010000332.1 GCF_018390595.1 Dietzia massiliensis | reverse complement strand
GCGTCGGTCTCGAGCACCTCGCGCACCAACTCCGAACGCGGGTCATGCCCGATCGCCACGAACACCCCGCTCACGGCCAACGTCGAGGACGCACCGCTCACCGTGTCACGCAACCGCAACCCCGTCACCGTCTGGGCACCCTCGACCGCCTCAACCGCCTTATTCGTCACAAACGTGATCTTGTCGTTGGCCTTCGCCCGCTCCAACATGATCCGCGAGGCCCGGAACTCCTCACGGCGATGCACCAAGGTCACACTGCGGGCAAACCGGGTCAAAAACGTGGCCTCCTCCATCGCCGAATCCCCACCACCGATCACCGCGATGTCTTGATCCTTAAAAAAGAAC
>NZ_JAHBAV010000331.1 GCF_018390595.1 Dietzia massiliensis | reverse complement strand
GCATAAAATACTTCTAATAATTCTATATCAGAGGTAATAACTGCAATTAAATTTCCTTTATCACGACCTTCTAATTTAGCAGGACACAATTTTCTTAAAGCAACAAAGACCTTATCTCGAAGCAATGCTAATAATTTAAAAGCAATATAGTGATTACATGATTGTTCTATGTATCGAAAAACGCCACGAAACAAAGCACATAAAAGAATAATAATAAAAATAGTACTTAAATTTATTCCAATATTAAAATCTAAAACATCTAAAATTGCATAACCACTTAAAATAGTTATAAAACTAGCACAAAGATGACCAATTAATCCCATTAATATTGCAAGAATCATATAA
>NZ_JAHBAV010000330.1 GCF_018390595.1 Dietzia massiliensis | reverse complement strand
CCCTGCGACAACCCCTCGCCACGGGGAAGGTTCCGGATCAAGACCCAGACCCATTTGGTCGTCAACTCTGCTTATTTTTCGACCGAAGCTGACTCCCGCGGGGCACACTCTATAGTCAGCCGCCAACCAGCACCCGCAGTGCGGCGTGGCCTCGTCGGGAGCTTGTGCCGGTGGCTATCCATGACCGGTGGTCGAGATCTTGCAGTACATCCCACAATGCCGAGATACGTCTGCGGTCGTTGCCGAACATCCGAGCACGGTCACCAACCGGATCGGTCGCGGCGCACGCTAGCACCGCCGCGTCGTCGAGATGACGTCCGCGGTCGCGGGAGTCCTCCATGTACGC
>NZ_JAHBAV010000329.1 GCF_018390595.1 Dietzia massiliensis | reverse complement strand
GTGCTAAACTCGACAAAATTAACCCGGAGAAGATAACTCATGACCCTGCGCGTAGCTGGCATCCTTTTCCTTCTGTCGCTCATCCTTGCAGGCTGCGGTACACCCGACAATGCCGCGCAGCCTCCGAACACGCTTCGCGTAGAGCTGAGCGATGTGGCGTGGGCCGCCTATCAGGACGGCGACGGTTCCTGGCAACGCCTACCCGAAGGTACTACGACGAGCACCTTAAAGGCTTTCCAGAAAAGGACGCGTGCTCTCGAGGATAACCAAGGCATGCGTTTAAGGGCGCACCTTGGCAGGAGTCAGCAGGCGCAGCGTCTAAGAGAAACCGTGCAGGGGCTAGAAC
>NZ_JAHBAV010000328.1 GCF_018390595.1 Dietzia massiliensis | reverse complement strand
ACACTAGGGCAAGCGCCAGACATCACCAATCGTCGAGCCTCCTGGATGGACTGTTCGGCCACCAACTCGGTCTCCAAGCGGGGTATAAACACTCCTGGCCCGACCTCCAGCCGAAGGCCACGGAACCAGGCATGACCGATGATGTACTGCGCTGGTTCCCCGCTTCGCCGCCGATCCACCATCTGATTGAAACGATCCTCATCATCAGCATTAACGCTCGCCACACGAATGAGTTGTGACGGTTGGATTCTCAGTGCTTCACATAGCAACATGCGTGCATCTGCTGCCGGGGTCTCAATCCCCGCGGTGGTCAGTTGTCGAGTGGCTCGTGCCAGGAGGAGAGATGGGC
>NZ_JAHBAV010000037.1 GCF_018390595.1 Dietzia massiliensis | reverse complement strand
CTTCGGCAGCGAAAAAAAGAGCCAACCTCACCGGGCACCATCATTTTGGTACTGATGCGAAGAAAGCCGACGCCTGCTTCAAGATCGTGTTTGCCCGCCGTAGCTCGCGGTTCTCCTTCTCCAGCTGGGCCAGGCGGGCGTCGCGATCGGCGGACACCGACGAGGCGTCTTGGCCCTCGGCCTGGGCTTTGCGCACCCAGGTCCGTAGCGCTTCGCGGTGCACGCCGAGCTGCTCGGCGACCCGCACGATCGCACCGTGTGAGCGATCGGGGTCGGCCAAGGCTTCCAACGCCATTCGTGTGGCTCGTTCACGAAGCTCGTCCGGGTACTTGCGAGGTGCTCCCATGGTTCTGATGATCCCTTCCCGGGCATTCGATGTCTCCATCAAACCCGGGGCGATTCACTCTCGCGAGCAATGGCGTACTCCCACCAGACCTACAGTGCGCGTACAGGCAGTTGCCAGGAACGGCCGTCAGATTGGTGCTCACACCCCCGACGCCTACGAGCTAGGAGCAAGCACCATGAACTACGTCCCTGAAGCTGATCGGACCCCGGACGGGCCGGTGTACGAGGGCCGTCTGCTGGCCCGCCCAGACGATGAACTGGTCGATCAGGGCGCGGGTTTCGACGCCAGTACTTTGGTCACCCGCCGACGGATGCTGGGCCTGGTCGGAGCGGGAGTCGGCGCGGTCACTCTCGCCGCCTGCTATCCGGGCAGTTCCAGCTCGAGCAGTGCCGGCTCGGTGTCTGGTTCCACGACCACCGCTGCCTCCGGGTCCTCGATTGCTGAGATTCCCGAGGAGACCAACGGCCCCTACCCGGCTGATGGCACCAATGGTGTCAACGTGTTGCAGGAGTCGGGAATCGTGCGCAGTGATTTGACTTCCAGCCTCGACGGTGGAACGACCGTTGAGGGTGTGCCGTTTGAGCTCACGTTCGTCGTCACTGACATGGCTAACGGCAACGCCCCCTTCGAGGGTGCGGCAGTCTACGCGTGGCAGTGTGACGCCCAGGGCCTCTACTCGATGTACTCCCAGGGCGCTGAGGACGAGACGTACCTACGCGGCATCCAGGTCGCTGACGCCAATGGCGAGTTGACCTTCAAGACCATCGTTCCAGGCTGCTACACAGGCCGATGGACCCACATCCACTTCGAGGTCTATCCCGACGAGCAGTCCGCGACCGAGGTGGCCAACGTCATCGCGACATCCCAGCTGGCCTTCCCCCCGGACATGCTGACTGACATCTACGCACTCGATGCGTACGCCGGCTCTGCCGAGAACCTCGCCGGTGTGGGCGCCGCGATCTCTGATGACGGCATTTTCGCCGAGGGCGACTGGAACCTTCAGGTGCCCACCATCACCGGCGACATCACTTCCGGGTACGTCGGCACATTGGCCGTCGGCGTCGACACCACGACCGAAGCCACCAGCGGCGGCGGTGGCGGCGGGATGCCGCCCGGTGGTGGTGGCGGCGGTGGGATGCCGCCCGGTGGCGGTGGTGGCGGCGGGATGCCTCCCGGTGGCGGTACGCCACCTAACGGCGGCCCGCCGAGCAACTAATCAACCCGCCACCACGGTGGCACACCCCGCTCGATCTGACCTTCTACCTCTAGGAGCGACTTCATGTTGCACAATCTCACAGGCTGGCACGCCCTGGTCATCCTCGCCATTATCCTTCTCGTGTTCGGGGCGTCGAAACTGCCGGCGCTGGCCAAGAGCGTCGGCCAGTCGATGCGGATCCTCAAAGACGAAGTCCGCGAGGGGACCGACGCGGACCCATCGCCAACTGCCAGCACCATGGCCCCGGCAGTGGCCGAGGCCACCGATCATCAGACCGCACCGGTCACTGGCCGCCCAGACCTGAACCCGGTCAGCAGGGCATCATGACCGCCGCCACCGCCGCACGGGGAACGATGCTTCTCTCCGACCATGTCCGAGAAATGCGCAACCGCGCCATTCGCGCGGCGGTGGCATTGCTCGTCGGCATCGTCGCGGGCTATTTGCTCTCTGACCAGATCCTTGACGTGCTGCGAGCCCCGATCGATGAGATCGCCCGGTATCGGCAGGCGAGCCTGAACTATGACACGGTGACCGGGGCGTTCGACCTCAAGCTCAAAATCGCACTCTTCACAGGCGTGCTGCTGGCGAGCCCGGTGTGGCTTCTCGAGTTGTTCGGGTTCGCGGTGCCCGGGATGACCGCGAGGGAGAAAAAGTACACCGTCGGATTCGCATTGAGCGCGATCCCCCTGTTCGCCACCGGAGTCGCGTTCGGATTCCTGCTGTTCCCGCAAATGGTGCGGCTCCTGGCCGGATTGTCCTCCAACGAGGACGCCACCATCTTGACCGCCACCTACTACGTGGACTTCGTGATGAAGATCGTGCTGGCGACCGGAGTGGCATTCGTGCTGCCCGTCTTTGTCGTCCTGCTCAACTTCCTCGATCTGGTCTCGGCGAAGACCATCCGAGGCAGCTGGCGTCTCATCGTCGTCGGTATCGCGCTGTTCAGCGCACTGGTGACCCCCGCCGCCGACGTGCTGTCGATGTTCCTGGTCGCGGTCCCCATGACCATTCTGTTCGCCGGCGCGCTGGCGATTACCCAACTACGTGACAGCCGGGCGGACCGCCGAGCTGTCACCGCTGAGGTCGCCGACCTTTCGGCGGAAAGGCAGGGATCTGCACCATGTTCGGTCTGACGTTCGAGAAGCTGCTATTGCTCGCGATCATCGCCGGGGTCATCCTCGGTCCACACAATCTGCCGATCTACGCGCAGAAACTCGCCGAGACCGTCCGCGCGCTGCGGGCCTTCATCGACATGACCCGCACAACGGCCGAGAAAGAGATGGGGATACCCCTGCAGCGCGCCGACTGGCAATCGCTGAACCTGCGGCAATACGACCCTCGTCTGATCGTGCGCGAGGCGCTCGATGAGCCTGACAGCACTGCGATCTCACCTGTGGCGGGCACGGAGAGTAGCCGCGAGGTAGAGCCAGCCGAGACTGGAGCCGACCTGGCAGAGCAAGCCAGTCGCGTGCGCCCGGGGCAGAAGTACATCACCACCGGGTCGGCAGCTCATCCGGTTCGCCTACCCATCGACTCGCTCCCGCTCGATGACCCCCGCCGGATCGCCGCATGCGGCACAAACTTGGTGGACGAGCCTGAACACGTCGAAGTCTGACCCGACCCAGACGCCGCGTCGGCGGGAACGGCGGGTGATCGGCCTGCGCGTGTCCCGCCGCTGGGGGCCCGCACGGATCGCCTACCACCTGGGCATGCAGCCCTCGACTGTGCACAAGATCCTGTCCCGCTACGGCTGCGTCAGGTTGGCGTTCACCGACCCGGCCACCGGCGCGCCGGTGCGTGCGGGCAAGCGGCAGGTGCGCCGATTCGAGCACGCAGCGCCAGGCGATCTGGTGCACGTGGACATCAAGAAGCTCGGCCGCATCCCGGACGGCGGCGGGCACAAGGTCCACGGCCGCGCCAAAGGGCGTCGAAACCGGCGAGCAGGGACCGGGTACTGGTACATCCACAATGCCGTCGACGACCACTCGCGTCTGGCCTACACTGAGTTGCTGGAAGACGAGCGCAAAGAGACCGCTGCCGGATTCTGGAAGCGGGCAGGCGCCTTCTTCGCCGACGCCGGGATCACCGTGCGCCGGGTCCTGACCGACAACGGCTCCTGCTACCGCTCCCACGCCTTCGCCGACGCCCTCGGGCCGGAGATCAAGCACAGGCGAACCCGCCCGTACCGGCCGCAGACCAATGGCAAGGTCGAGCGCTACAACCGCACGATGCTCGAGGAATGGGCTTACGCCGCCGCGTACGTCAGCGAGTCCGACCGCGCGGCTCGCCTCCCGGCGTTCCTACACCACTACAACTTCCACCGCGGCCACACCGCACTACGAGGCGCCTCACCCGCAGACCGCGTACACAACCTGCGTGGGCAGTACACCTAGCGGTTGCCGGTATGGCCATGTCGACGGTCGATCCGATCCGATCCGAGAGTCGGCTAACACGATGGCATCCAGGACCCGGGGCGATCTACTTGTGATTATGTGCGCGATTGATAGCTCGGCCTTGGTATCCGAGAGAGAGCGACTGTCGCCAGCGTGGTGGGGTTAACGTGGCCGTCATGCTCTGGGTGTGGATATTCGCCGTGCTGATGGTGGTGCTGGTCGGCGCTGCCGTCCTGCCTCGGCGAGCCCGGCAGCCCCGCGGAGGGTTCCCGTGGTTCTGGCTGTCCTTCCCGGCGGCGGCGTTGTTGGTGGCCGGGTCGCTTCACGTGTGGCTCCCTGCTTTCGGCGAGCCCGGTGGTTGGTGGAGGTACATGCCGCTGACGAACAGACAGGCTGTGATCGGTGTCGCGGGCCCTGAGTTTTACTGGTTGATGCAGGCTCGTTCGGTGGGGGCATGGATTCTCCCGATACTCGCGCTGGCCGCGGTGGGGCTATCGGTGTGGGCGTGGAGGCGCGGCCGAGTGTGACGCGATGGCCTCGGCATGACTCGACACGGTCGCCGTCAGGCCTCCGCCAGCCGTACGTGCCGGATCGGCCCGTGTAGCGACGTGACCAGCAGGTCGCGCTCGGCGAATTCCCCGAACCCGTCGGCCACGACCACGGCCGTGGCGCGTGAAATCCCGCCGACCAGGACGCACGCGTCGCCGGTGCCGCGGTCGACTCGGAACACCTCGCCGGTGGTCCACGACGTCACGTAGAGGGCCTGCGGGGTCACGGCCAGATCGTCGAGCCCGCGGGCGATCTCGGGTGGGGTGGTGAGCTCCCTCGTCGTCGTCGCCTCCGGTCGGTCCAGCGGCACCTCCAGCACCACGGTGCGCGTGGTCGACTGGGTGACGTACGCGGTGTCGCCCTCGATCGCGATCCCATTGGACACGCCGATCGCCGCGCGGCGTGACCACTCGTCGTCGACCTCGCCGGCCGCGGTGACCCGGGTCAGTCGGTCCGTCTCCAGGCTGGTCAGGTACCGGTTCCCGGCGGCGTCCACGGCCAGGCCGTTCATCCGGGCGTCCAGGCGCGCCTCGATCCGCGCCTCGGGGCGCTCGGCGGTCGGGTCGAACGTCACCACGTCGGACCGGTCGGCCAGGTACCCCGTGCCGGCGGCGACGTGCATGCGCCCGTCGGGGCCGAGCGCGATCCCACCCGGCGCGCGGACGGCGACCGACGCCACCACGCGGCCGTCGGGATCGTAGGCGTCGACCCGGTTCAGGAACGTCTTGGACACCCACAGGCGGCCGTCGGCATCCAAGGCGAGGTTCTCGGTCCAGCCCACCACCGGCACGGGGGCGTCGCCGAAAGTCGACACGCGCGGCGCGGGGCCGGGGCAGGGCGCGATCGGCGCGCCGACCGAGCCCGGCGTCCCGACCGAGCCCGGCGCGCTGACCAGCCCCGACCCGGCGTCGAGCGCGGCGGCCGAGCCGCCGTGGGGACCGACCGATCCCAGCGCGTCCTCGATCGGCACCGCCGCCGAGCCGACCGACCCGGCCGCGTCCTCGACAGAACCGGGCGGGACCGCCGCCGCAGCGGCGGGCACGAGGGCCGCCGGCGCGAGCACCACGGCGAGCCCGACGGACACCGCGCGCAGGTTCCGCCGGGCTCCCATCGTCAGACCCCGGCCGGCCGGCGTCCGTGGAGCTGGTACTCGGCGAGCAGCGCCTCGCGGGCGGCGTCGGTGAGGGGCCGGTACACGTCGTCCGACTTGTCGGCGCCACCGCGCAGGTAGACCTCGCCCGGCTCGATCCACGACTCGCGTCGCAGGCTGGGCTTGGAGATCTTGCGGGTGGCGGTGACGGGCATCTCCTTCATGATACGAACGAACCGCGGCGCCCACTTGGTCCCCATGTCGGGCTGGGTGCGGCAGAACTCCGTGAACGCGTCGGCGTCGAACTCCACGCCGGGCTCCAGCTGGATCGCGGCCATCACCTGGTCGCCGGTGCGCGGGTCAGGCACCGGGTAGACCGCCACGACGAGCACGCCGGGGAAGCGGTCGAGGATCCGCTCGACGGGGCCGGCGGAGAAGTTCTCGCTGTCCACGCGGATCTTGTCGCCGGAGCGGCCGGCGAAGTAGAAGTAGCCGTCCGCGTCCTTGTATCCCAGGTCGCCGGAGTGGTAGACCTCGCCGATGTTGCGCTCGGCGGTGGCCTCCGGGTTGCGGTAGTAGCCCTCGAATAGCTTGGCGCCGGTGAGGTTGCAGATCTCGCCGATCGCCTCGCCCGCGTTGGTCAGGCCGCCCTCGTCGTCGAACTCGGCGATCGGGCACTCGTTGCCCTCCTCGTCGAGGATCGCGACGTCCATGTAGGCGCCGGCCACGCCGAGCGCGCCGGGCGGGGTGTCCTCGGTGTGGCTGATGACCACGCCGCCCTCGCTCGAACCGTACGACTCGAGAGGGGTCACGCCGAAGCGGCGCTCGAACTCCACGCGGTCGTGGACGGAGGCCTCGGTGCCGAAGACGACCCGCAGGCGCGTCTGCTTCTCCTCGGGCACCTCGGGCTGGGCGAGGATGTAGGACAGGGAGCGGCCGACGTAGTTGAAGTACGTCGCGTCGAACTTCAGCACGTCGGGCAGGAAGCCGGAGGCCGAGAACTTGCGGCGCATCGCGAACGTGCAGCCTACGTACGCGGCGGGCGCGAAGGCGGCGAACAGGGCGTTGCCGTGGAACAGCGGCATGGCGCTGTAGGCGACGTCGTCGCGGACGAGGCCGCGGTAGTTGATCGTGCCGAGCATCGCCGTGCGGCCGGTCGAGCACATGACGGCCTTGGGCGCGCCCGTGGAGCCCGAGGTGAACAGCAGCGCGAGCAGGGTGTGGGGGTCGCGCGCGTCCTCCGGGTGCAGGCGGGGCTCGGCGCCGGCGTGGTCGGCGAGCAGGCCGCGCCACTGCTCGGAGTCGATGTCGAACGAGGCGACGGCGCCCGTGTCGAGGCCGTCGAGCAGCGCGCTGCCGTCGGCGTCGGTGAGGATCACGTCGCAGTCCACGCCGCGGATGTCGGAGGCGAGCTCGGCGCCGCGACGGGTGGGGTTGATGCCGATGATCGTGACGCCCGCGAGCGCCGCACCGCACAGGATGAACAGGTACTCCGGCACGTTCTCCAGGAGGATGCCCACGTGGAGGCGCTTGTAGGGGTCGGGGCGCTCGGCGTAGGAGGAGGAGTACTCGTCGGACCAGCCGCGCAGGATCTCCGCGCGGACGGCGGACTCGGCCACGAACTCCCGCCAGGTCCACGAGGAGTCCTCGAACAGCAGTCCCGGGTGATCGTCGGTCGACCGCTCCAGCAGGATGTCGCCGAACGTCTCGTGCTGCATGGCGTGGCCGGGATTGAAATCTGTTCTACTCATGAGATCGCACAATAGGCGATGGGAACCCGTTCCACGCCGGAAACGGGCGGCGACATTGACACGTGTCAGCAGCGCTTTTCCGGCCGGTCTGCCGCCGTCTGGTCACCGTCGCGGAGCCCGATCGGGTAGGAACGAGGCGTGGCGCGCCGCGCGGGCGCGCCGGGATCGTGGAGGGCGTGGGATGGTGGCGGAACCGGGCGGAAACCGCAGCGCGGCACCGGGTGTCGGAGTGGGTGCCGGAGTGGATGTCGGAGTAGGTGTCGACGACGACGACGAGGTCGGCCTCCGCCGCGACGGGTTCGTGGTCGGGGAGATCCGGCTGAGCAGCGTCCACAACTTCCGGGACGTGGCCGGCCCCGGGTACGCCCTCCGGCCGTCCGGCTCGATGACCCGCGGTGTCGTCTTCCGGTCCACCGCGCTGTCCGTGGGCGAGGAGGATCTAGGGGTCCTCGAGCGGCTCGGCGTGACCGCGGTGGTCGATCTACGCACCGGCGCGGAGATCGAGAGACAGCCCGACGTCGTCCCCGCCGGCGCCGAGTACGTGCCGATCGACGTGCTGGGCGGACACACGTCCGCGGCGACGCTCACCACGACCGGCCTGGTCGGCGTCGAGGAGGCCCGCCGCGAGATGGCCGAGACCTACGAGCGGTTCGTCCTCGGCGACCACGAGCGCGGGGCATTCGGCCGCGCCGTCCACGCGCTCGCGGTGTCGCCGGGGCCGGCGATCGTGCACTGCACGGCCGGCAAGGACCGCACCGGCTGGGTGTCGGCCCTGTTGCAGCTGCTGGTGGGGGTGCGGGAGGAGGACGTCGTCGGCGACTACTTGCTCACCCGCGAGATGTCCGCGGACTTCGTGGCGGCGATCCGCGCGCACGTGCAGTCCGAGATGCCCGAGCAGCTGGAGGCCGTCGAGGTCCTCATCGGCGTGGAGGAGGCCAACCTGCGCCGCTCGCTGGATGCCCTGGCCCGCGAGTTCGGTGACGCCAGGCGCTACCTCGTGGAGGGCGCGGGCGTGGACGCCGAGGTCGTCGACGAGCTGACGGCCCGGCTCCGGTCCCGCTGAGCCTCAGGTCAGGATGAGCAGTGCGCCGAGGACGCCGCCGAAGCCGACGGACTGCAGCACCACCGCGACGGTGCGCCCCACCTCGGTCCGGGCGCCGGCGTGGACGCGCGGCCCGGCCAGGGTGACGGCGAAAATCATGACCACGGCGGCGACACCGGCCAGGGTGTCCGCCAGTCGCTCGGCCACCCCGTAGACGGCCGCGAGGCCCAGGAACCCGCCGACGAGCGCGGCGGCGATGGTCGTCAGCGGAGCGGGGAACACCGTGGCGTGGCCGCTCCCGCCGGCGCTGTCGCTCCCGCCGGCGCCGACGCTGTCCCCAGCACTCGCGCCGGCCCTGCCGCTCGCGCCGCCGGCGAGCCCGTCGTCCGGGCGCGCGGGCTCCGCTCGGCGCTCATCCGGGAAGGCCTCGCGGTCCCGGATCATCAGGCGTTCGCTCATGTCCTCGACCGTACGCACCGGCGTTCGCACCGGGCTACCGTCCTCGCGCGCGATCGTCGGGCGGCCCCGTCCCCGCTGGTACACGGCGTTTTCCGCACGCGGAGAGGTCCGTCACAGCGGTGTCACTCGCGTCTCTCCGGCCCCTCTGGGCGCGCCCTGTCTCCGACCCACCACCGGCCGATGGCTGGGCGTAGGATGCCCGGGGATCCGAGGGGGCTCGGGTCCGGATCGTGTGACTGCCTGGGGGGTTTGACGTGGGCGCTGCCGGTGCCATCGGTGGGTGGTTCGAGCCATCCGACGAGGTCGGACGGGCGTGGGACGAGGCCGAGGCGATCCTCCGCGCCTGCGATGACCTGAACGCGGTGATGGCCGTCATCCACGACGCCGACTCTCCCGTCGAGGCGCGCCGTGCCCTCAAACGCGACTTCGGCTTCACGGGACGCCAGGCCGCGCTCTTGCTCACGTTGCAGGTGATGTCGTTCACCCGCTCGGAACGCGAGCGGCTGGCCGGCGGACGCCGCGCCCGGCTGGAGCTCCTGGCCGACGTCACCGGGGTGCTGCCCGCGGTCCCCGCGGACGGCGGTGTCCAGGAGTCGGCGCCCGGCGACGGGCAATCCGCCGCCTCGGGCCTCGCCTACGCGGAACCCGCCCATGCAGCACCGCTTCCCGCAGATGTTGACTCCGATTCTCCTGCCCCCGCAGGGCCCGATGACGAGTGGAGCGCCGAATTCGACGGCGCACTCGCCCGGATCAGTGGCGCGATGGCCGCGTCGTGGGGCGACGTGGTCCCCGATCCGGCTCCCACAGACGATCTCGCCGCGCCGCGCGATCCGGCGCCCATCGCCGCCGCCCCGGCGGGGCCCTCCCGCCCGGGGCGCCGGTCAGTGGCCGTCGAGCAGGAGGCGTCGGCGGTCTTGGACGAGCAGATCGGCGAGCTGTGTGACGCGCTCGCCGAGCTCCTCCGGGTGCCCGCTCCGGCGCCGGCGGTGGTGGCGGTGGACGATCCGCGCAGTTCGGACAGCCCTAGCGGGGTCCTGCTGGACGGGTCCGGCGTGGATGACGAGACCGGCATCCGCACCCTGCTGTGGCACCTGCGGCGAACGGGGCTGGACTCGGTGGAGGGCCTGTTGCCGTTTGCGGAGCCGCTGACCACCGAGCGCGGCTTCGACGTGCAGGCGGCCCGGTACGAGGACGCAATGGGTGCGGGCGTCCTCGGGTTCGAGCCGGGAGGCGACGCGACCTGGGCCGGGCGGATGTGGCCGATCGCCGAGCGGAGCGGCTTCGGTTACGCGGTGTCGTACCGGGGAGGCCCCGCCGCCGGCTCGGTGTGGGCGTACGGCGGTGGGCAACCCCTGCACCGGCTGTGGGATTCCGTCGTCGACCTGCTGGTGGAGCTGTACCAGGCGTTCACGGCGGGCGCCCCGTGCGACTCCGCGCTGGCGGCGGTCGCCGCCGGACGGGTGGTGTGGACCAACCTCGGCTGAGGCCCCACCCAGGGCTCAGCCGAGGTCGCGCGCCACGACCGTCGGCCGGGCTCCCCGGCAGAAGACCAGCTCGATCCGCGAGACGCTCCTGCCGGTGGAGCCACCGAGGAGCTCGGCGTACGCGCACAACTGGAGCAGGTACTCGTCGACGGTGTCGGTGGTGACGGCGACGTCGGTCTTGTAGTCGATGATCGACAGCGATCCGTCGTCCTCCTGCACCACGAGGTCGACGACACCGTCCACCGCCACCCGCGTCCCGTCCGCCGTGGCCAGGGCTCCGGCGGCGGGCAACTCGGCCCAGTGTGTCCTGCTCGCGGCTCGCCTGACGGGCTCGGAGGTCAGCGCGGTGCGCGCGACCGAGACCATCTCGGCGACCGCCTCGGGATTGCGGCTGCCCTGGAGGCCACCGCCCAGTCCGAGGGCGACCAGCTGGTCGGCCGCCCACCGGTCCCAGTCCGCCACTGCGGAGTCCGGGTCGGCAGCCGGTCCGAGCAGTCGAGTGAGATCGGTGTGCTCGGCCAGGTGGTGCACGGCGGTGCCGACGTCGGGCCCGGAGGCGACCGGTGTGTACCGCGGCCTGGGCGGCAGCTCCTCCGGCCGGGCCGGGGCCGGTGCGAACCGCTCCCGCAGCGCGGCGGCCAGCTGCTGGGGGAGGGACGGTTGGCGCTCGACGTCCTCGTCTCCTGGTGCGGCGTCCACCACGTCGGGGTGTACGATCCGGGTCGCCGACCAGCCCGCACGCTCGGCGGACCGGGCCGCGATCTCGCGGGTGCGCTCGGTCCACCCGGCCTCGTCGGGCACGTCGACCTCCGGCGCGGCCGCCGCCTCGAGCAGGTTCTCGCCGTACTCCACCAGCGCGGGCGCGTCGGGCACCTCGACGATCGACCCGAGCAGCGACCCCCACAGCTTCTTGGGGGTCTTCTTCTGGGTCAGCACGTAGCCGTGCCCCGAGACCGCCAGCCGGCTCTCGGCGCGGGTGGTGGCCACGTAGAGCAGGCGGATCCGCTCGGCCAGCGAGTGTTCGGCCTCGCGCGCGGCGGCGCGGCGGAAGTCCGGATCGCGGACGATCGCCGAGAACGACGCCGCGGGCCGCGGCGGTTCGTCCTGCGTCCAGAGCAGGCGGGACCGGTCATCGGGCCACTTACGGCTCATGCCGGCGAGAACGACCATCGGGTACTCGAGACCCTTGGAGGCGTGAATGGTGGTGATGCGCACCGCGTCGACGCCGATCTCGGGGATCGCGGCCTCGGGCACGCGGGCGTCCTCGGCGGTCAGCGCCATCGCCCAGTCGGCGTACTCCCGCAGGTCGGCGCGGGCGGGATCGGCCGCAGATTCCTCCCACTGCCACGCGTGCTCGATCACGAACCGGATCCGCCGCCACAGGTCACGCCGCCTGGGGGACTCGGCGACGGACTCGAAGACCATCCGGTCGTGCACGAGCCTCTCGAGGAGTTCGCCCGGCCGCCTGGTGGACCAGTCGAGGGCCGAGAGGTACCGCATGCCCTCGGCGACCGGCGACGACA
Source organism: Dietzia massiliensis (assembly GCF_018390595.1). GTDB lineage: Bacteria > Actinomycetota > Actinomycetes > Mycobacteriales > Mycobacteriaceae > Dietzia > Dietzia massiliensis. Next base: position 23,937 of record NZ_JAHBAV010000037.1, on the reverse strand, counting down.
CGAGGTCGGCAGGGGCGGGGGCGGTGAGTGTCCAGCTGCCGCCACCGGCGCGCCAGCGCACCAGGTCGTCGTCACCGCAGCCGAACAGGGGCGAGCGCAGGGCACCCACGAGTGACGCCTCGTCGGCGGAGTTCGCCACGGCACGGACGGCCAGCAGGAGATCGCGGACCTCCGGAGTCCCGTAGACGATCGAGGACGCCTCGGTCCGGAAGTCGATCCCGGCGTGATCGAGGCAGGTCTCGAGCATGGGCAGCGATCCGCGCGACGGCAGGAGGATCGCGATGTCACCGAGACGAAGGGGGGTCTGCTCGCCGTTCTTCGACTCGTGGGTCCAGCCTTCGCGGATGGCGGTGACGATCACGCGGGCCACGTCCGCGGCCTCGATCCAGTGACGGGTGTGGTCGTCACTCGCCTCCGGCGGGCAGTGCGGGGGGACGTCCTCGGTGCGGAAGACGAACGGACGCGGCCCGTGCGCCGGGTCGTGCGCGGGGCGACCGGGCGCGGGCTCCAGCGCGCGGTACTCGGGTTGGACGCCGTCGGTCGCGGTGAGGACCTCGGAGAACACGTCGTTGACCCAGTCGAGCACGGCGCGCGAGCAGCGGAAGTTGGTGCTCAGCCGCTCCACCTCGACCCCGCTCGTGGCACCGCCGTCCCCTTCCCGGGCGCGCAGGTACGTCGCGATGTCCGCACGCCGGAAACGGTAGATGGACTGCTTGGGATCGCCGACGGTGAACAGGCGCCCGGGCTCGGTCCCCGACCCTCCCGGCCCGGAGGTGAGCAGTTCGGCCAGGTCCAGCTGGATGGGGTCGGTGTCCTGGAACTCGTCGATGAGGATCCGCTGGTAGCGCTCCCGCACCCGGTCGCGGACGGCCTCGTTCCGGAGGAGGTCGCGGGCCAGGACCAGCTGATCGTGGAACTGGAGCGTCCCGTGGCGGCGCCGCTCGTCGGCGTGCCTGCGGACGACGGGGATCAGCGCGTCCAGCACGAGGGCGATCCGTGGGCGCCAGTGCGCGGCGAGGACCTCACCGCACAGCTCGGGCAGCTGCCTGATCTCCTCCTTGATGGAGTCGAGCACGTCCTTCCCGCCCCAGCTGGCGCCCTTACCGCCGCGCCCGACCCCCACCGGCTTGGCGAGGAGCTCGACCCAGGTGGGGGACGCGGCCGGATCGGTGGTAGCGGCCTCGAGACTCTCCAGCCACGCCTGGTGCTTGCCGAGGGTCTCGTAGAACAGGTCCGTCTCGTCCCGGCACGAGTCACGCCACCCCACGATCGATCCGATCGCGGCGACGACCTCCGACAGGTCCGGCGACCCGGGCAGTTCGGCCGGCCCGGAGTACAGGGGCTCGCCGGGCAGGCGGTCCCAGTCGCGGTGCAGGGCCACGACGACCTCGCGGAAGGCGAGAGGGCTGACGCCCGCGTCGAGCATGTCGTCGACGGCCCGTGCCAGGTTCCCGGATCGCTCGGCCGTCGGGCCGCTGCCGAACAGGACGGTCGCGCACTCCTGCCACAGCGCCTCGACGGCCGCGGCCTCAGCGGTGTCCTGCTGGGCGGTCACCTTGGGCGGGATCCCGGCCTCGAGCGGGTTCTCGGAGAGCAGGCGCAGCGCGAAGGAGTGCAGGGTCCCGATCGCGGCCGTGTCGAGCCCGGCCAGGGCCTTGTCCGCGCGGGTATCACCCTCCGCGCGCCGCTCCACCAGGTGGACGCGCAGCCGGTCGCGCAGCTCGGCGGCCGCCTTCTCGGTGAACGTGATGGCGGCGATCCGGTCGATCGGCACCGCGTCGTCCAGCAGGAGCGTGCTGAGACGGCGGACGAGGGCGTACGTCTTGCCGGTCCCGGCCCCCGCCTCGACGAACAGGGTGGCGGCGGTGTCCGTTTCGACGCGGTCGCGGGCGGCCTGGTCGGGGAGCTGGCTCATGAGGTCGTCTCCGATTCGGATTCGGTGGTCACCGCGGCGACCAAGCCCGCGAACGCGGGGTGGGACGAGATCGGCTCCTGGCCCGACAGCTTCTCCCATGCGCGGTCCAGCTCGTCGCCGCCGAGCAGGTTCGCCAGATCGCGCGAGGAGCCCCGGCCGCCCTTGAGCGGGAACCACCCGCGCTGGAGGGCGTCGATCAGGTGGCCGACGTCCTCGCGGACGCGGTCCATGACGTCCTCGGTGATGTCGAGCGAGATCTGCTCGAACTCCCCGCGCTCGGTGCAGTACCAGTACCGGGCCCCGCTCACCGGTGCCCGCCCGGCGGATTGGGCGGCCGCGGCGTAGAGGGGCAGCTGGAAACGGGTGCCGTGGAGGGTGGGATCGTCCACGGTCGGGCGGGCCTCCGCCTCGGGAGGCCTACCGGTCTTGTAATCGGTGACGCGCTGCGTGCCCGCGCGCACGTCGAGTCGGTCGATCGACCCGGCCAGGAGCACGGTCGCCGTGCCGGTCGACGTGGACACCTCGAACGGGATCTCGACGACCGCGCCGTCGCCGTCCGACCGCCCGAACCCGAGTTCCGTCGCGGCCGGCCGCCAGCCGGCGTCGAAGTCGGCGCTGTCCTCGGCGAACCACCGGTCGAGCTCGGCGGCGAGCATCATCTCGCGTCGGCGCCACAGGGAGGCGACCAGGCCGGGAGAGGCGGCGATCGCGGCCTCGCACTCGTGCCGGAGGGCCGCCATGAGCAGGTCCCGGTCCGGCCCGGAGCCGCTCTCGATCCGGGCGGAGACGTACCGCTGGAGGATCGCGTGGACCAGATCGCCATAGTCGCGCAGGTCCATCTCGATGTCCGCCGCCGGATCGTCGAGCGTGCGCACCCGCAGGACGGTGGAGAGGAAGAACAGGTAGGGGCTCTGGGCCCAGTCCTCGAGCCGGGTCGGGGAGAGGGGCTGCTCGAGGACGGTGAGCAGGTCGGCGGCCGACGACACGTCGCCCGTGAACCGGGTGAACCGGCCCTGTCGGCGGTCGCGGCGCATCTCGTGGGCGGCCACGAGCAGCGCGGGGGCGTCGGGGCGCGTGCGCCACCCGCCGGCGGCGAGGTCGCGAAGCCGTAGTTCCGTCCGGGTGGCCGGGTCGGTCCCCAGGGCCACGGGCGGGGCCAGGACCCCGTCGACGAACGAGGACACGCCGATCACGGCAGCGCACCCGGCCACGTCCTCCTGCCAGCGGGTGGCGTGGACGGGCGAGCCGACGAGCCGGGAGAGCGTGGGGAGCAGCCAGCGGGACGGGATCCGGTCCCCACCGCCGCGCATCGAACCGCGGGGGAACGAGCACAGCCGGCGTTCCGAGCCGGCGGCCAGCGCGAGCTGGAGGACGCGGTAGCGCTCGTCGAGCACCTCGGCCGACGGGGGCTCGACGGATCCCTCGGGCAGCAGCGGGTCGGGCGCGTGGAGGACGGGCAGCAGCCCCTCGGCCATCCCCACCACGCAGACCGTGTCCAGGTCGCGGCCCACGGCGTCGTCGATCGGCCCGAGGGCCACGCCCGCGCCCTCCTCGCCGACCCGGTCGCCCACCGGGTCGAGACGGGCAGTGACGGCGCCCGCCACGCGGTCCCGGGTGATGGCGGGTGCGATGGCGTCGAGGTCGGCCAGGGCGCCGACCACCGCGAGGACCGCCGCGCGGTCCGGGCCCTGCCGGAAGGCCGCCGTGACCAGGCCGCGCACCGCGTCGGCGGCCTCCGTCCAGGTCCGGGCGGCGTCGACCGCGGCCAACCCGGACCGGATGAGGCGGATCAACCGCAGCAGGGCCGACGCGGCCGCGCGGTCCGACTCACCCAGCACCTCCGACTCGCCCGATGCCTCCGGCTCGGTGCGCAGGTGCTCGTCCAGCCGGTCCCAGTCGCCGCCGCCGATCACCGGGAAGCGGGTGCGGGTGAGGCTCTCGACGCGCCGGGACGACACGGCGGCCCCCGAGTCGTCGAGGGGGGTGACCGAGCCCTCGGCGATGATCGACAGCAGCTCCGCCCGCGGCATCACCGACGTGTCCAGGCGCAGCAGGCGCACCAGTGACCGGCCGGCGGGGGAGCGACCCAACGTCGAGTCGGAGGGCCCGTACACGGCGATCCCCGCCTCGGCGAACGCCCGGTGGAGCAGGCGCAGGTAGGGGTCCGGGGACGGGTAGTAGACGCCGATCCGGTGGCCGGGGACCCCCTCGGCCAGGCGGGAGCGGACGAAGCGGACCACCGCCCGCACCTCGTCGTCCGAGTCCGACGCGTGCAGGACGTGGGTCCCGGTGACCGCGTCCCCGGACGCGGGCTCCGCGGCGGAGGCCAGATGGTCCGACCCGGTGCCGGCAACGGGCGTCACGCCGCGTTCGGCGAGCGCGACCCGCAGCCGCCGCTCGGCGTGCGTGCCCCGCAGCGGCGCGGCGAGCACGACCCGGCCCAGGTCGTCCAGCCGTTCCAGCGCGGTGGTCACCGCCTCGAACTGCGTGTAGTAGGCGCCGCCCGTCATCTCGTGCGCCTCGGCGGCGAGGCGGAGCACCTCGGAGTGCAGCGGTGTCTCGGCGGTGACCGACCCGGGCTCGACGGTCCCCAGGCGCAGGCACGCACGGGCCACCGCCTGCCCGGTGACGGGCTCGGCGGCCACGGCGGCCAGGCGGCCCGGATCCGCGTCGAGCGCCTTGTCCACGGCGGCGGCCAGGAGCGGGAACGGCACCGCGGCCCGCGGGGCGAGCACCGGTCCGGACAGCTCGTCGACGACCTGGGCGGCGGTCCGGACCGCCACGTTGACGGCGCCGCCGGACAAGGCCAGCGCGCGGACCAGGTCCCGGGCGGCCCCGAACGACGGCACGATCACGGTGATCCGGCCGAGCGGATCGGCCGCCCGGAGGCGGCGGACCTCGGCGACGAGGGCGGGGGGATGAGCCTGGGATCCGGTCACACCGCCATGGTGCACCACGGGTCCGACACGGCCGCTCACCCGAGCCCGACCGCCCGGGCCGCGGCCCGGCCCCACCGCGCCGCGTCGACGGGGACGGACGGGTGGTCCTGGCGGTGCGCGATCACCGCCTCGACCACGCGGAACGGCAGGTCGAGCGCCGGATCGTCGGCGTCGAGGTCGGGGCGGCACAGGGCGACGAGCTCGCGGTAGATCTCCCGGAGCTCCGAGCGTGCGTCCCGGAACTCCGCGAACTCGTCCCCCGCCACCTCGGGCAGCACGTAGAGCATCCCGACGTTCCACCGCGAGGCGAGGAGGCCCTCGACGTCGAGCGTCGCCAGCGTCAGCAGCGTCTCGCGCGGGTCCCCGCCCCCGGCGCGGAGCCGGCGGGCGTGCTCGAGCGCCGGGGCCACCGTCGCGTCGAGCAGCGCGCAGAGGATCGCGGCCTTGGTGGGGAAGTGCGTGTAGAGGGACGCCTGACGGAGTCCGACGGCGTCCGCGATGGCCCGGGTGGAGGTGGCCGTGTACCCGCGGGTGGTGAACAGCTCCGCCGCGGCGTCGAGGATCTCGTCGGCCGGCGTGGCCCCGGGGCGCCGCCGGTCCACGAGGCGGGGTCGGCCGGGCGAGTACATCAGGGCGTCCTCCGGGTCGGGGTCCGGTCCATCGTGACACTGTCGTCGATCGTCACACGGAGGAACTCGAACCGGTGCGCCGTGGGATCGACCGAGCGGCGGGGCGGGGCGGGCATTGAGGACACGGCGGCCTGCACCCACATCTCGCGCGAGGTGCGGCCGAAGTCCAGGTCGAGGCCGTGGGCGCGCGCGGCGAGCGTCGCGGCCACGGCGGCCGCGCGGCCGTTGCCCTCGCGGAACGGGTGCACGTGGTTGAACCGCGCGTACCAGTCGGCCAGCGCCAGGGCGGCGACCGTCCGGCGGGGCGCGGCCGCCGGCGCGGAGGCCAGCGCGTCGGCGACGATCCGCGCGGGCCGCTCGAGGGGCGCGACGAGGGCCGGGACGCGGGAGGCGGGCGCGAACACCGATCCCCGCCGGCTGAGGTCGACGATGCGCGGCCGCCCGGCCCAGGCGTACACGTCTCCGAACAGCGCGGCGTGGACGTCGGACACCGTCCCCGGCGCGGGCCCCGGGGCGCGCAGGAGGCGTGCCCCGGCGGCGACGACGAGCAGGGCCTCCGCCCGCGCGAGAGCCCCGGCCGAGGTGATCCCGAGGGAGTTCTGCAGCACCCGCGTCCCCCGGTAGAGGTACGGGGCGCGACGGGCCAGGACCCGCGGACCGGGTCGCCGGCGGGCCTCCGCGGGTATCGCCTCCAGGACGCGGAGGCGGATCAGCCGACCGGAGACGCCCCGGTCGACGAGTCCGAGCACCTCGTCGTCGTGGTCCCCGGGGCCCCATCCCTCGAGCGCGGATACCGCGAGCATCGCCGCGGTGGCCGGGTGGCGCGTCATCCCGGCTGCCGGAACTGGCCGGTCGACCGCAGGTAGTCGAGGGTGCGCTGCGCGCCGGCGATCTCGCGCGCGGCGGCCCGCAGCCCGGCGCGCTCGGCAGCGGTGAGGCCGGACAGCGGCACCCGGTCGGTCCCGGGGCCGTCGGCGTCGGCGCGGAGCCGGACCTCCCACCGGAGCCGGGCGGCGACGCGGGCGGCCTCGCGCAGGGCCTCCCACCGGTCGGCGGGGAGGACGTCGGGATCGGCGGCGAGGTCGAGACGCGCGTCGGTGGCGGTGGCGGTGACCCCCGCACGCAGGGCGGCCCACCGCGCGAGCTTGACGACCGGGGTGAGGACGGTCGCCTTGAGGTCCACCACGGGATCGGCGCGGGTCGGCAGCCGAAGCCGGGACGGTACCGAGGCCCGGGTCGCCAGGGCGTCCGCGAGGACGTCGGCGAGCACCGTGGGGTGCGCGCGCACGGCGCCGGCGGCCAGCCGGGGGAGGAACTCCGGGTCGTCGTGGCCGTCGGTCAGGGGGCGGGCGTCGGCGAGCAGGCCCAGGTGGACCACCCCCAGGTCGCGGGCGGGGTCGGCGGCCCAGCCGTCGGCGGCGGCGGACCACCCGGCGGCCGTGCGGACCAGGCGGGGGTCGGCGGCCGACGCCGCGGAGGTCTCGGCGAACCACGGCGCGCCCGACAGGTCTGTGGCGGCCACGGCGCGGTGTACCGCACGGGTGTCGGGGTCGACGACGACGGCGAGGGATTCCAGATCGCTCCCGGGGACGGCCTCTGAGCGACCCACCGATCCGGTCACCCACACCGCGGTCGCCACGGCCGGATCGAGCCGGGCGGCCAGCTCGCGCCGCAACCCGTCGGACCACGCGCGTGGGCGGTCGGCCTTTGTTGGGCGGTCGGCTGTCATGAGCACATTCGACCACGTCAGCGCCCCTGCGGGCGGGGTCGGGGGCGGCGTGAGGGCCTGTTAATGGGAACGAAACATCGCGCAACCCGGGTGTCATGCGCGGCGAGAAAACTATCGCCTGACAGGAAACGGCGCCGCCGCATCCCGGGTCGCACCGACCCGCCCGTCGCACCGCCCCCGCCCCGAGAGGAGATCCGCCACATGAGCGATCCGACCGGACTCACCGCCCCGGCTCCGCAGTGCCGGGGCGACCACGACGACCTCGCGGACTTCGGCTACGAACAGCAGCTCCACCGCAGCCTCGGGACGTTCGCCTCGTTCGCGGCCGGGTTCTCGTTCGTCTCCATCCTCACCACCATCTTCCAGCTGTTCGGCCTCGGGTACGGGTTCGGAGGCCCCGCCTTCTTCTGGACCTGGCCGATCGTCTTCGCCGGCCAGTTCCTCGTGGCGTTGTGCTTCGCCGAACTGGCGGCCAGGTACCCGATCTCGGGCGCGATCTACCAGTGGTCCCGCCGGATGGGCGGGGAGATCGTGGGGTGGTTCGGCGGGTGGTTCATGATCCTCGCCCAGATCGTCACCGCCTCGGCGGCGGCCATCGCCCTGCAGGTCGTCCTTCCGAGCATCTGGTCCGGCTTCCAGATCATCGGCGACGACCCGGCGCTGACCTCACCATCCGGATCGACGAACGCCGTCCTGCTGGGATCGGTCCTGCTCGTCATCACCACGGTGATCAACTCCATCGGCGTCCGGTGGATGGCCTACGTCAACAACATCGGCGTGACGTGCGAGATCGTCGGTGTGATCGCCGTGGTCCTCGCGTTGTTCACCCACGCGGTCCGCGGCCCCCAGGTCGTCTTCGACACCGCGGGCATGGGGGATCAACCCGGGTACATCTGGGCCTGGGTGGTCTCGGGACTGATGGCGGCCTATGTCATGGTGGGGTTCGGCTCGGCCGGCGAGCTCGCGGAGGAGACGGTCAATCCCCGCCGCATCGCGCCCCGGACGATCCGGATGGCACTGACCGTCTCCGCCATCGGCGGTGGACTGATGATCCTGGGAGCGCTCATGGCCGCGCCCAGCCTCACCGACGGGCGTCTGGCGACCGAGGGCCTTCCCTACGTACTTAACTCGGTCCTCGGGAACTTCTGGGGGAAGGTGCTCCTCGCCGACGTCGTCGTCGCGATCTTCATCTGCACCCTCGCCATCCAGACCGCCGCCACCCGGCTCATGTTCTCCATGGCACGCGACGGCAGGCTCCCGTTCTCGACGACTCTCTCGCGCGTCCACCCGCGGACCGGGACCCCGATCGCGCCGTCCGTTCTGATCGGACTGGCCTGCATGGGCATCCTGCTGGTCAACGTCGGCAACTCCGCGATCTTCGCCACGCTCGCCTCGGTGTGCATCATCCTCATCTACCTGGCCTACCTCTGCGTGACCGGACCGCTGCTCATGCGTCGACTCAAGGGGTGGCCGAACGGCCCCCGGCTCACCGACGCCGAGGGCAGGCCCCTGTTCTCGCTCGGCCGCTGGGGGATCCCCGTCAACGTCCTCGCCGTGGCGTACGGACTGCTCATGACCATCAACCTCGCCTGGCCACGGGCCGAGATCTTCGACCCGTCCGGCGAGACGCCCTGGCTGCGGTGGGCGGGCGTGGCGACCGTCGTGGCTGTCGTCGGGCTCGGCGTCCTGTGCTTCCCCCGCGGCAAGACCCACCCCAATCCCGTTCAGATCGGAGAGTGACCAGTCATGACCAGCACCACCGCATCCAGTCCCGCAGGCACATCCACCACCTCGGGTGCCCGCCAGCACGCCCGCGCCCAGGCCGGCATGATCACCGACGCCATGCCGGTCGTCCCCGCCACCGACTGGCCCCACCCACCGACGGACGTCCCGGCTGACCGCCTGACGTGGGCAGAGTCCATCCCCGGTGGCCGGTACACCGCGGTGACCCTGGCCCGGGGCACCCGGATCCGACTCACCGACAGGGATGGCACGGCCTGCGCCTCGCTCATGATGTGGCGCGCGGACGCGCCCTGGGAGCGACTCAACACCGCCGACACGGTGAAGGTCCCGTGGCAGGCCTACCTCGGGACCGGCCATCCGCTGCTGTCGGACCAGGGGCGCGTGCTCGCGACGATCGTCGCGGACACCTCCGGTCACCACGATGCGCTGTGCGGCGCCTCGACCCTAGCGGGGAACACGGCCCGGTACGGGGCCGGGGCGCCGGAATCGGAGTCTCCGGCCGGACGGGAACTGCTGCTGTTGGCGGCGCTCAAGCACGGGCTGGGCGAGCGCGACATGCCGCACACCGTGTCGTTCTTCCACGGGATCCGGGTGGACACGGACGGTTCGCTGGTGTCCACCGGAAACGCGGGTGCGGGGGCGGCGATCGACCTCGTCGTCCACTTACCCGTTGTGCTGGCCGTGGCGGTCGCCGACCACCCGCTCGACCCCTCGGGGGAGTATCGCGCCGGGACCGTGGAGTTGCTGGCCTGGAGCGCCCCCGAGGACCTGGACACCCTGGTGGAGGACTCGCTGCCGGGAGTCGCGCAGGACATGGAGTACCGCCGCGCACTCGTCAATTCCGAGGCCGCCCACCGCGCCGCCGCCCCGCTCGCCACCGCCCCGATCGCCTGAGGAGCACCGTCATGACACCTTCGACCGTCACCGCCGATCCCCGAACCGTTGATCCTCGGACCGCCGACGCCGCCGGCCTCGCGCTCGGAGGCGGGGAGGTCCTGGCCGATGAGACCGTGGCCGCCCGCGCCGCCTGGTCCCACGTCCTGGAGGCGGGCCAGACGCTGACCATCGTCGACCTCGAGGGCAACCAGGCCGTCGACACCCTCTTCTACGACGCGCACGACACCACCCGCCGCTACAGCGCACCGGCGACCGTCGCGGCCCAGGGCTCGATCTTCCTCACCACCGGCAGCGTCCTGCGCGACGACGACGGCGAGCCGCTGGTGACGATCACCGCCGACGAGGTGGGCAACCACGACACCCTCGGCGGTGCCTGCTCGCAGGAATCCAACACCCTGCGCTACGGCCACCACACCCGCCACCAGCACGCCTGCGTGGAGAACTTCCTGCGCGAGGGCGCCCGGCACGGGCTCGGCAAGCGGGACCTGGTCCCCAACGTCAACTTCTTCATGAACGTGCCGGTCGACGCCGACGGGACGCTCGGGATCGTCGACGGCCGGTCCGCGCCCGGCAAGAGCCTGGCGCTGCGCGCCGACCGCGACCTGATCGTGCTGGTCTCCAACTGCCCGCAGATCAACAACCCGTGCAACGGCTTCGACCCGACGCCCGTCCGGATGATCGTCACCGCCTGATCCCCGCGGCCTGATCGCGCCGGCCCGACCCGCCACCCGTCACCACAGGAGCACCCGCCATGACCAGCCTCGAGATCCTCGCCCCCGGCCTCATCACCACCGTCCAGGACTGGCCCGGCCGCGTCGGGTACTGGGGGGTGGGCGTCCCTCCCTCCGGAGCGATAGACGACCAGTCGCTGCGGCTGGCGAACATCGCCGTGGGCAATCCCGAGGGCGCCGCCGGCCTGGAGTGCACGCGCGGCGGCCTCCGGCTCCGGGCGGACGCCCCGGTCACCGTGTGCGTGGGCGGCGCGCACGTGCGGCCCACCGTGGCCGGGCGGCCGGTGGCCCAGTGGAAGCCGGTCGCCCTGGAGGCCGGGTCGGTGCTGGACATCCCGGTGATCGATGGCCCCGGGATGCGCGTCTACGTGGCGGTGCGGGGCGGGATCGACGTCGAGCAGTACCTCGGGTCGTCGTCGACCTTCACCCTGGGGCGGTTCGGCGGCCACGAGGGCCGCGCCCTCACCACCGGGGACACGCTCGCCGTCGGCGAGCCCGGGCCCGCGACGCCCCGCCGGATCTGCGCCGAGGAGATCCCCGCCATCGGCCACCACTGGCACATCGCGGTCGCCGAGGGGCCCCACGGCGCACCCGAGTTCCTCACCCGGGCCGGGATGGACGAGCTGTACGCGGCTACCTACACCGTGCACTTCAACTCCGACCGCACCGGCGTCCGGCTCGAGGGCCCGCGCCCCAAGTGGGCCCGGCCCGACGGCGGCGAGGCCGGGCTGCACCCGTCGAACCTCCACGACAACGCCTACTCGGTGGGCGCGCTCGACTTCACCGGCGACACCCCGATCCTGCTCGGTCCGGACGGCCCGAGCCTGGGCGGCTTCGTCTGCCCGGTCACGGTGGTCAGCAGCGACCGGTGGAAGCTCGGGCAACTGGCGCCGGGCGACACCGTGCGGTTCGTGCGGGTCCGCGTGGACGCCGTGCGCGACCGGGTCGGCGCCGGGGGCTCGCGGGGCGCGGGCCGTCCGTACGTCCTCGGCGACGGCGGGGACCGCGACGACGGCGTGCTGGGCCGCGGGCACACCGCGGACGGGCTCACCGAGATCACCTACCGCCGAGGCGGGGACGACAACGTCCTGGTCGAATACGGGCGGATGGAGCTCGACCTGGAGCTCCGCGCCCGCGCGCACGCCCTCTACCTGCACCTGCTGTCCAACCCCGTGCCCGGACAGCAGGACCTCACCCCGGGCATCCGGTCGCTGCAGGTCAAGATCACCCCCGGGCGCAGCACCGTGTCGTCGACCCTGGACGCCCTGCGTGAGGCCGAGGCCGCCCTGCCCGCCGCCGAGTCGCTGGTCGTGCGGAGCCGTCACGTCCGACTCCCCCTGAGCTGGGACGACCCCGCCACCCGGGAGGCGATCGAGCGCTACATGTACGGCGTGCGCGACGACGCCCCGTGGTGCCCGTGGAACATCGAGTTCATCCGCCGGATGAACGGGCTGGAGACCGCCGACGACGTGTACCGCACCGTCTTCGAGGCCGAGTACATGGTCCTGGGCTTGGGGGACGTCTACCTGGGCGCGCCCGTCGCCACGCCGCTGGACCCGCGTCACCGCCTGGTGACGACCAAGTACAACCCCGCCCGGACGTGGACTGCCGAGAACTCTGTGGGTATCGGTGGCGCGTACCTGTGCATCTACGGGATGGAGGGGCCCGGCGGCTACCAGTTCGTGGGCCGCACCACCCAGGTGTGGAACCACCGACACCCGGAGCCGGCACCGGGCTTCGACGCCGAGCACCCGTGGCTGCTGCGGCACTTCGACCGCATCTCCTGGTACCCGGTGACCTCCGAGGAGCTGGCCGACCTGCGGGCCGACACCGCCGCCGGGCGCGGGCGCGTCGACATCACCGACGGCACGTTCTCCCTGGCCGAGCACAACGCCTTCTGCGAGCGCGAGGCCGACTCCATCGCCTCCGCGAGGCGCCGCATGGAGCACGCCCGTGCCGAGGAGTTCGCGCGCTGGGCCGCCAGCGGGGAGCTCAGCGCGTGAGCGCCGCGACGACGGCTGCCACGCTCCGGGACCGGGCCGCGTCACTGGTCGACGCCGTGCTGACCCGACTCGCGGAGGCCGACCGGCCGGAGGTGTTCCTGCAGGTGCGCGACCGGGAGGCGATCATCGCCGACATGGCGGCCTCCCTCGCCGCCGGCGGGCCCCTCGCCGGGATGACGCTGGCGGTCAAGAACAACGTCGACGTCGCCGGGATACCCACGACCGCCGCGTGCCCGGGGTTCGCCTCCGTCCCGGAGCAGGACGCGGTCGCCGTCGCCCGTCTGCGCGCGGCCGGTGCGGTGGTGGTGGGGGTGACCAACCTCGACCAGTTCGCGACCGGATTGGTCGGCACCCGCAGTCCCTACGGCGCCGTGCGGGCCGCGCACCGGCCGGACCACGTCTCGGGCGGGTCGAGCTCGGGATCCGCGGTGGCGGTCGCACTGGGCATCTGCGATCTGGCGATCGGCACCGACACCGCCGGGTCGGGGCGGATCCCCGCCGCACTCAACGGCATCGTGGGGATCAAGCCCAGCCTCGGCGTGGTCTCCACCGACGGCGTCGTCCCGGCCTGCGCGAGCTACGACTGCGTGACGATCTTCGCCCGCGACGTGCGCACGGCCTCCCGTGCGACCGGCGTGATGGCGGGCGGCGACGACACGCGGAGCTGGCCCGCGGACGCCCCGCTCGCCGCGGCGCCGGGGGCGACGATCGCGGTCCCGCGCGAGCTGACCGCCATGGCGCCCGGCTGGGCCGAGGCGTTCGCCGCGGCCGTCGACGCGGCCCGCGACCGCGGGTTCCGCGTGGTGGAGATCGATCTCGCGCCGTTCCTCGCCGCCGCCCGGCTGCTCTACGACGGCGCGCTCGTCGCCGAGCGGTACGAGGCGGTCGGCGCCTTCCTCGACGGGGCCGACGGGGCCGCCGATGCCGGTATCGATCCGACCGTGCGCGGCATCATCGCGCCCGCCCGCGATGTGCGGGCGGTGGACCTGCTGCGGGACCGGCGGACCGTCGAGGCGCTGCGCCGCCGGGCCCTGGCCGAGCTCGACCGCCTGGGCGCGGCGGCGCTGCTGGTGCCGACGGCGCCGTTCCATCCGACGATCGCGCAGGTGCAGGCCGACCCGGTCGCCCTCAACAGCCGGATGGGGACCTACACGAACTTCTGCAACCTCTTCGACCTCTGCGCGGTGGCCGTCCCGGCGGGAGAGGTGGACGAGGCGGACCGCGGTACGGCGACGTTCGGCGTCACCGTGGTGGGCAGGCCGTTCCACGACGGCGTGGTGGCCGACATCGCGGCGGCCCTCGCGGCAGAGTTCGCCGGGGAGCGCGAGGCCGCCACCGAGCCGCTCGAACCGTGGCCCCTGGGCGCGGGCGCGCCGACCGTGGACCTGGTGGTGTTCGGTGCCCACCGCCGGGGCGGCCCGCTCGAGCACCAGCTCACCGGACGCGGCGCGGTCTGGCGTGGCGTCGTGCGGTCCAGCGCCGACTACCGGATGTACCGGCTTGACACGGACCCGCCCAAGCCCGGCGTCCTGCGGCACGCCGAGGGCGCGGAACTGCTCGGCGAGAGGTGGACGATGTCCCCGGCGGCGCTCGGCGCGTTCCTCGACGAGCTGCCCAGACCCATGCAGCTCGGCCGGGTGACCCTCGCTGACGGCTCGGAGGCCGTCGGCTTCGCCTGCGAGCCCACCGCGGTGACCGCGGCCGCGGAGGACCTCACCGCTATCGGGGAGTGGCCGATCGGGTGACCGCGGGTACCGCGGAGATCGTCCGACAGCCGGCGCACACCGCTACGGTCTGCCTATGAGGGGAGTCGGTGATGACGTACAACTCCGGTGACGGGCGGTGGGGGCCCGACGGGCAGTGGCACACGCCCACCTACGAGCCCACGCCGCGGCGCGGGACCCCCGGCGCGGTGATCGCCCTCGTCGCCGTACTGACGGTCCTCGCGGTCGCCCTCCTCGGAGTGATCGCTTACCTCACCCTCCGCCCCGGCGGAATCCCCGGTGACGGGCCGGGCGTCGCGGCAGCGCAGTCCTCGTCGTCGTCGTCACCGTCTACGTCGTCGCCACCGCCTCCGGTGACCGAGACCGCCTACACCACCCCGCCGCCACGCGAGACCGTCACCGTCACCCGTGAGGCGCCGGCGCCCCGGCTCCCACGCGGCGGCGGTCAGCCCGTCGGGGCCGACTCGTCCGGGTGGCTCTCCGACCGCCAGGCCCGCTGCAACGCCGGCGACCCGGCGGCCATGATCGGGCGCACGACGCAGGCGTCGTTTTCCATCTGCGTCAACCCCGACAACGGCCGGTACTACTACCGCGGCTCGTCGGGCGGGGCGGGTGTGGAGATCGACGACCCCACCGTCACCAGGAGCGGGGCGGTGGTCACGAACAATGACGTCCTCTACTCGATCGACGCGTCGGGGATGAGCATCTACCAGGGCGGGGAGCTCATCTCGAGCCAACCGATGCTCGTCCTCTGGACCGGGTGAGGCGCCCGGATCGCGAGCGCCGCGCCACCTCCGCGGGGCCCGTTTTCCCCTAGGGCCGCTCTTTCCGCTAATGTTCCCTCTCGTGCGAAAAGCACGGCCCTGTGGCGCAGTTGGTTAGCGCGCCGCCCTGTCACGGCGGAGGTCGCGGGTTCGAGTCCCGTCAGGGTCGCAGCAGGAAGCGGGCGCATCCGGTACACACCGGATGCGCCCGCTCTCATTCGGCCGGGCCGCCGACTACTCCTTGTTCAACTTGTCCTGAACGGTGCCGGCGGCCTTCTCGACCGTGTTCGGCAGCTCGGTGGTGCCGTAGAAGCGGGCGTCCGGGTGGGTCGGCGGCGGCATCGGCGGGCCCTCGAGCGGCTCGGGCGAGTACGAGAACTCGCCATGACCGTCGGGCGTCGGGCCCGAGGCCCACGAGCCCTCGGCCGCGGCGGCGCCGTCGGAGAAGTTGTACATCGTGTACGCGTGCTCCGCGGCCTCCTTCGACTTGGGGAAGTTCGAGGG
The DNA here is from genome assembly GCF_018390595.1 of Dietzia massiliensis. Classification (GTDB taxonomy): domain Bacteria; phylum Actinomycetota; class Actinomycetes; order Mycobacteriales; family Mycobacteriaceae; genus Dietzia; species Dietzia massiliensis. The sequence goes on along the minus strand of NZ_JAHBAV010000037.1, from coordinate 8,359 downwards.
CACGGGCAGCTCCTCCAGGCCCTCGGCCTGCAGCTCGTTGACCGCGGCGAGCCACTGGTTCTGGTGCATGGTGTCGCGGGCCAGCAGGAACGACAGCAGCTCACGGATGCCCGGGTCGTCAGTCATGTGGTACAGCCGCGCGACCTGGACGCGGCCCTGCGACTCGGCGTTGACGTTGGACCACATGTCGGCGAGGAGGTTGCCGCTGGCGGTCACGTACGAGCCGGACCACGGGTTGCCCATGGAGTCGACGGGTCGGGCGCCGGCGCCGGCGACGATGCCGTGCTGGACGTCGGTGCCGCCGATGACCGCGGCGACGGCCGGGTCGTTCTGGACGGCGGCCTCGGTGATGCCGAGCGGGGCGTCCTCGAGTAGCTGGGCGACCATCGTCGCGAGCATCTCGACGTGGCCGAACTCCTCGGCCGCGGTGCTGAACAGCAGATCACGGTACTTGCCCGGGATGTGGGCGTTCCACGCCTGAAAGCTGTACTGCATGGCGACGGTGATCTCGCCGTACTGGCCGCCGATCACCTCCTGCAGCTTGCGGGCGTACACGGCGTCGGGCTTCTCGGGCTTCGACTGGAACTGGAGCTTCTGCTTGTGGATGAACATGCATCTCCTTCGGTCGTGCGCGGTGTCCGGGCGGCCTCGGCGGATTGCCACTCGGGCGTATGTCGAGGCTCGGGCGGCCTACGCGGGGTACAACCGCTCCCGGGACCGTGCCACTGTCATGGGTAAGCGTCCAGAATCAGGGGTTGCTGGCCATGTCGGGTCGATGGGCCGCGAGAGGCGGCCGAAGAAACTTGCGTTAACTCCGCGTACGCGGGCCCAACCGCGCTGCGACCTGGCCGCGCGTGGCAGCGTAGGTGAGCAGGAAGTGCTCGAGTGCGTGCTGGGCGTGGCGGGGCAGGAACGGGGCGACGGGCACGGTGGTGCGCTGCATGACGTGGCGACCGTCGAGGACCCACGAGGTGAGGTCGTCGTCCAGGTTGAGGCGCGCGATCTCCAGAGCGGCCTCGGCGCGGGAACGCACACCTCGGACGACCCACGCCCAGATGCGGGCGAACGGCTCGTCCTCCGTGAACGAGACGTGCATCCGGTGGCCGACGTGGTCGAAGACCAGGTGGCCGAGCTCGTCTACCACGCACGGCCGGCCGGTCACCTGTTCGATGATCGCCTCGTACCGCTCGCGGGCGTCCACGTGGTCCTCGACCTCGACGGCCACGTCGATCGGGTTGGGGTAGTCGGCGGGGTCGCGTCCGACGGGTACGGAATCGGACCGGATGAGCCTGAGCGCGCCGGTATAGCGGCCGACCGTCCCCTCGCTCCGGAGGGTGAGCAACTGGGGGTGTGGGACTCCCAGCCGGTCGCGGCAGGCGTCGACCACCGCCCGGGCGATAGGCGCCGGCGCGGTGGGGGCGGTGTGCGCGATCATCTCCTCGACGAGGTCGTGCCCGGCGGGGCGGGCGGTCACCCAGGCGACCGCCCCGCCCGCCGCCAGTTGGACGGTGCACCGCCCCTGTCCGCCGGACGGTTGTGACGGTGCGCGGAACTCCATCGCGCCCACCGCCCCGGGCCTGCGGAGATGTCCGGTGAGGGTGTGCTCGAAGTCGTGCCACGGGTCGTCCGCCGGGCGCAGGGAGGCGCTACCCGGTCCGAGGCGGTGGTCCTGCATGACGTCACCCCACCGGCGCGAGGGCGGCCACGTCGTCGACCGCCCGGCGGAGTTCTCGCGAGGCGGTGCAGTCACCGAGCCGTTCGGCGACGGCGTCGGCGATCGCGCGGTAGAACCACAGTTTCTCCTCCGGCCCGGCGTTGAACAGGCCCCACATGTCACCGCCCAGCCGCTCGTGCGCGGTGACCATCGAGCGCAGATTGTGAATCTTGTCGGCGGCCGAGATGAGCAGGCACTCGTGGGAGTCCTCGGCCAGTCGCGCGAGGTAGCCCTCCTTGCGGACCCGCCACGGCGGGGTCTCCTCCCCGGCGGTCTTCTCCTCGGACACCCCGCGGACGAGTTCCGTGACCCGCTCGCCGAACTCGGCGGTCATGTCGTCGGCCGAGTACACCGATGGCGGCACGTCCTCCAGCACGTCGTGCAGGAGCGCCGCGACCGCCACGTCCTCGTCGTCGGTGAAGTCGGAGACGATCAGCGCCACCGCGACCGGGTGGGCGATGTAGGGCGTCGGGTCGTCCTTGCGGGTCTGGCCGGCGTGGCAGCGGGCGGCGACCGCGAGCGCGCGGTCGAGGGTGGGGGTCCAGGTGAGCGACATGGTGCACTCCTCGAGGGAGAGGTCCCGACGCCGGGCGACGCCGCCGGGTCGTGGGTGGAACCGGCGGTGACCGGTGTCCCTTCCACACTCCCGAGTACACACCACGGGTACGACACGGGGGAACCGATCGGCGTGGGGCGCGCGTCGTACATGGTGAGGACGCCACGGGGGCGTCCCGGTAGTAAACCGGAACGACGACGAGGAGGGCTCGTGCCCGACGGGACGATCAGGGCGGATGCCGGGAAGATCGCGAGCGCGGTCTCGGTGTTCCGCGACTGCGGGGAGGCGGCCACGAAGGTGATGTTTCCCGAGGTCGCGGCGCGGCTGGGCGGCGGTCTTCCGGGCGGGTCGGCGATCGAGCAGGCGGTGGACCGGGCGTGCGGTGCGGCAGCGGTGTGCGCCGAGAGAATCGCGGGTCGGCTCGGGGGCCTGGCCGACTTCGCGGCCGAGGCGCACCGGTTCCTCGAGGCCGAGGATGAGGACTTCGCGGCTCTCCTCGCAGCGGTGGCCCGGCGGTGAGCTGGACAGTCGCGGACATTCGTCGTTGGGACGTGTCCGCATTGGCGGGGGCCGGCGGCGAGGTCGGCCGGCAGCACTCGGTGGCGCAGGGCCTCCGGAGGGACCTGGTCGACGGTGCGGTGGAGCTGGATGATGGCTGGGACGGGGCGGCCGCTGACGCCGTCCTCGACACCGTGGAATGTGAGAAGTCGCACGTCAGCACGCTGGCTGACGGACTCGAGGATCTGGCTGATGCTCTCCGGAACTCGCACGCTGCGCTGGGGCCGGCAGTTCAGACGGTTCGAGATCGGATCGCCGATGCCGAGGCAGCCGGACTGCAGGTGGGCGAATCGTCGGTGCGTCCGTTGTCTGGTCGCGACGACATCGATCACTCGACGGTAGATGAGCATGCGGAGGCGATCAGCTCCGCGGTCGACACCGTGCGCTCCCTCGATGATCACTACGGGCGCCAGATAGACGGGATCGCCGCCCGGCTGCACGCCGCGATCCCACCCGAGGTCGACCGGTCGCCGATCCCGGGCCCGGACGACCCGTGGCCCGGTCGCGGTGTGGACGCGATGACTGGGGCCGCGTCTCGGGGCTATCCGGACGTCGCCGATGAACTCGATCCACTGACGCGGGGGAAGCACATGCTCAACCCGGCCCCTGACGACTTCGGCAGAGCCGCGGCGACAGGACTGCGGGGACTCGGTAGGGTCGCCGGTCCGGTCGGTGGCGGGCTTACGGTGTACGACGGCGTGAAGGCCCACGCCCAGGGGAAGACGTCGACCGGCGAGGCCGTCGCGGAGACCCTCGGGGCTCTGGGTGGCGGCGCGCTCGGAGGCGCCGCAGCCGGCGCCGTCGCAGGAACGATGTTCGGTCCCCTCGGCACGTTCATCGGCGCCGGCATCGGTGCGGCCGTCGGGACGTACCTGGGACAGCAGGCGGGCGATTTGGCTCACGACCGGTACCGGGCCCACACGGCAGAGAGGTGACACGACCATGAGGTATGGGCAGAGATGGGACGACCCGTCGGAACGCGACCCGCACCCCTACGAACACCCCGCCCTGGAACCGGAACCCGGATTCTGGGACGGCAAGTGGGAAGAGTTCAAGCGGCGGTTCATCCAGATGGCCTGGGAGGATCACTACAGCCGGACCGTTCTCATCCTCTCGACGGTGGGATTCGTGGCGACATTCATCTGGATGTGGTTCACCGGTGAAACCTGACGCCCACCCCTAGAACGTCTTGGCGCCGATCACGAACCGGTACCGGACGTCGGAGGCTACCACGCGGTCCCACGCCTCGTTGATCTGATCGGCCGAGATGAGTTCGATCTGCGCGGTGATCCCGTGCTCGGCGCAGAAGTCCAGCATCTCCTGCGTCTCGGGGATACCGCCGATCATCGAGCCGGTGAGGATCTTGCGGCCGCCGGTCACCGACCCCGCCCGCAGGGACATCGGCTCACTCGGGATGCCGATCTCCACCATGGCGCCGCGGGGCTTGAGCAGGGCGAGGTACCGGTCCAGGGGCAGGTTGGCGGAGACGGTGTTGAGGATGACGTCGAAGCTCCCGCGGAGCGCCCGCAGGTTCTCCCTGCCCTCGTCTCCGGCGGTCGCGTAGTGCTCCACGGCGCCGAACTTCAGCGAGTCGTCGCGCTTGGAGGTGCTCTGGGACAACACGGTGACCTCGGCGCCCATGGCCACGGCGAGCTGCACGCCCACGTGCCCGAGCCCGCCCATGCCGATCACCGCGACCTTCGTGCCGGGGCCGACGTTCCACTGCCGCAGGGGCGAGTACATCGTGATGCCCGCGCACAGCAGCGGCGCGGCGGCGGCCGGGTCGAGTCCCTCGGGCACGGAGACGACCATGCGCTCCTCCACCACGATGTGCGTGGAGTAGCCGCCGTTGGTGACCGGGCCCTCCGGGTCGCCCTCGGGCAGCGGCGAGCCGTAGGTCGCGGTGGCTCCGACCTCGCACTCCTGCTCCTGGCCGGCTTCGCACGCGGCGCACTCGTGGCAGGCGCCGACCAGGCAGCCGACACCCACGCGGTCGCCGACCTTGTGGCGGGTCACCTCGGATCCGACCTCGCGGACGATCCCGACGATCTCGTGGCCCGTCGTCACCGGGTAGACGGTGCGGCCCCACTCGCCTCGCGCGTGGTGGATGTCCGAGTGGCAGATGCCGGCGAACTCGATCTCGATGAGCACGTCCTCGGCACCGGTGTCCCGGCGGCGGATCGTGGTCTTCTCCAGCGGCGCGTCCGGTGCGACGGCGGTCACGGCGGCGACGTCCATGTGGTCTCCCGTAGATCGAGGGTGGTGAGGTCGCCACACTAGCGATTCGTCGCGGAACAGGTCGTCTGCCCAGATGGCGAGGGGGTACACCGCGACCGAATTCAGGGGAACCGTTCGGCGCGCCCGGCACGTCGTACTGGGTGACGGCCGCTAAGCGTGCTGGGACGTGACGACGTGGGTATGACGACGACGAGGAGCTCAGGTGCCCGACGGGACGATCAGGGCGGACGCCGCGAAGATCGCGGAGGCGGTCTCTGTGTTCCGCGACGCCGGGGAGATGTCCGGAAGCATCGCGTTCGACGAGGTCGCCGAAGATCTGGTGAGGGTCTGCCCGGAGGGTCGGCGATCCAGCAGGCTCTCGACCGGGCCTGCGGCGCGGCAGCGGTGTGCGCCTCGCGGAGCGCCGGGCGGCTCGGTGGCCTGGCGGACTTCGCGCACGAGGCGCACCGGTTCCTCGAGGCCTCCGACGAGGAGTTCGCCGCCCTACTCGGATCGGTGGCCGGGCGATGAATCACGCAGTGGGGGAACTTCGCCGGTGGAACCCCGGGGCGGTCCTGGCGGCGGGAGAGACGGTGTCGAAGAGGGTGTCCGCGGCCGACGGGGCCCGCCGTGTTCTGGAGGACGGGGCCGGGCTGCTTGACGAGGGGTGGGACGGACGATCCGCCGACGCGGTTCTCGATGCGGTGGAGAACGAGAAGAGGCACGTCGCGGCGCTCGCGATGGGACTCGAAGACCTCGAGGACGCGTTGCGGCGGGCCGCCGAAGCGCTGCGCTCCGCGCTCGCGACGCTGCAGGACCGGCTCGCCGACGCGGAGGCTGCCGGTCTTCAGATCCTCGGCGACTCGCTGACCTGGGTCGACGGTCATCGCGGAGATGCAGACCAGGCGACTCTGGACCTTTACGCCGAGGCGATCAGGGGCGCGATCGAGACGGTGCGTTCGCTCGACGAGCACTATGCGCGGGAGATCGACGAGATCACGGGCGCACTCCACCACGCGATCCCGCCGGCGGTCGACCGCTCGCCCATACCGGGCCCGGACGATCCGTGGCCGGGCCGTGGCGTGGATGCCATGACGGGGGCGATGTCCGAAGCGCTGCCGAAGCGTGCTGACGAACTCGATCCGGCAACCCGGGGCAGGCACGTGAGGAACCCCGCCCCGGATGACTTCGGGCGACCGGCAGCCGCCGGGTTGAGGGGGCTCGGCAAAGCTGCGGGGCCTCTCGGGACATTCGTCACAGTCCATGACGGCGTGCACGGCTATGTCCGGGGGGAAACGAAGGCGCCGGAGGCCGCAGTAGAGACAGTGGGCGCACTCGCGGGCGGAGCGGGCGGCGGCGCGGCGGCCGGTGCAGTGGCGGGCTCGTTCCTCGGGCCGTTCGGTGCGATCGTCGGTGCCGGGATCGGTGCCGCCGTCGGCTCTTACCTGGGCCAGAAGGTAGCGGATAAGGGATACGAGAGGGTGATGGGTGATGACTAAGAAGCGGTGGTACGTGCGGGATAACCTCGTCGGACCCGATGGCGTCGAACTGGGTTACTGGGAGTCGCGGTGGGTGGAGTTCAAGCGCCTTTTCAAGGAGATGGCGTGGGAGAACGACATGAACAGAGGCATTTTTATCGCCACTCCAATCGTCTTGGCCGTGACGTGGTTCGGCGTCACGTTTCTGGGCTGGGGCTGAGGCCGAACACATCCGTCGATAACCACTGACGGCCGTCAGTCCATGTGTCTATGAACCAGATCACACTCACGTCTGTGAAGGAAAATCCACATGGCCGACACCGTCCGCGAACAACTCCGCCGCCACGCCGACTCGGACTCCACCGCGATCCGCTACGAGGACGCCTCGATCACCTGGCGCGACTACCTCGCCGGCGCCGACGCCCGCGCGGGCGCGGTCACCGCGATGCTGGACCCCGGCCGCCCCCGCCACGTCGCGACACTGCTGGAGAACACGCCGGAGATGCTCTACGCGCTGGCCGCCGGAGCGGCGGGCGGCTACGTCACCGTCGGCCTCAACGCGACCCGCCGCGGCGAGGGCCTCGCCCGCGACATCCGCAAGGCCGAGTGCCAGGTCATCCTCACGGACTCCGAGCTCAAGCACCTGCTCGACGGACTCGACCTGGGGCAGGTCAGTGTGGTCGACACGGACTCCGATGAGTGGGCGGCCCTGGTGGCGGCCTCGTCGGCGCCGCAGGATCCGCCGCCGGTCGAGGCGATGGACCCGTTCATGCTCATCTTCACCTCCGGCACCTCGGGCGACCCGAAGGCGGTGCAGGTCGGCAACTTCACCGTGACGATGTCCGGCGAGAACCTCGCGCAGAACTTCGGCCTGACCCCGGACGACGTCGCGTACCTGTCGATGCCGCTGTTCCACTCCAACGCCATCATGGGCGGCTTCTCCCCTGCCATCGCGGCGGGCGCGACCATGGCGCTGGCCCGGCGCTTCAGCGCGTCCCGGTTCGGCGACGACATCCGCCGCTACGGCGTGACCTACATGAACTACGTCGGCAAGCCGCTGGCCTACATCCTCGACACCCCGGCCCGCCCGGACGACGCGCAGACCACCCTTCGCGCGGCCTTCGGCAATGAGGCCGCCGCCAAGGACATCCCCGCGTTCGCCGAGCGCTTCGGCTGCCGCGTCTGGGACGCCTACGGCTCCACGGAGCTGGCGATCATCATCACCCGCACCGAGGAGTCGCCGCTCGAGTCCATCGGGGTGCCGTTCCCGGGGGTCGCCGTGTACGACCCCGTCACCGGCCAGGATTGTCCGCGCGCGATATATGACGACGACGGCAAGGTCGCCAACCTCGACGAGTGTGTGGGCGAACTCGTGAACACACAAGGGGCGGGGTTCTTCGCCGGCTACTACAACGACGACAAGGCGACGTCGGACCGTATGAAAGACGGGATGTACTGGTCGGGCGACCTGGCCTACCGCGACGCGGACGGCTTCATCTACCTGGCCGGCCGCAGCGGGGACTGGCTGCGCGTCGACGGCGAGAACATGGCCACCGGCATCGTCGAGGAGATCCTGCTCCGCCACCCGGCGGTGTCCCGGGTGGCGGTCTACGGGCTGCCGGACCCGCGCGGGGTGGGCGACCAGCTCGCCGCGGCGATCGTCCCCCCCACGACTCGGAGCTGGAGCCGGCCGCCTTCGAGCAGTTCCTCGCCTCGCAGCCGGACCTGTCGCCCAAGGCGTGGCCGCGCTGGGGCCGGATCTCCGTGGACCTGCCCACCACGGCGACCAACAAGATCCTCAAGCGGGAGCTTGTCAGGCAGGGCGTGGGGGCCGCC
>NZ_JAHBAV010000327.1 GCF_018390595.1 Dietzia massiliensis | reverse complement strand
CAAGATCGCCTCGGTCAAGCCGGACGTGGTCTACTTCGGCGGCTGCCATCCGGAAGCCGGGCCGCTGGTGCGCCAGATGCGCGAGCAGGGCGTGACCGCCAAGTTCTTCTCCGGCGACTGCGTGGTGACCGAAGAACTGGTGACCGCCGCCGGCGGGCCGCAGTACACCAACGGCGTGCCGATGACCTTCGGCAACGATCCGCGTCAGATCCCGGAAGGCAAGGCGGTGATCGCCAAGTTCCGCGCCAGCGGCTTTGAGCCGGAAGGGTACACCCTCTACTCCTACGCCTCGATCCAGGCGATCGCCGCCGCCTTCAACGCCACCGGCGGCAAAGACAGCGCCAAGGCC
>NZ_JAHBAV010000326.1 GCF_018390595.1 Dietzia massiliensis | reverse complement strand
CCCCACCCACTCCGGCACCCCCGCGTCCCCCCCGGCACCTGACCCCCGCCCCCCCCCGCCCCGGGTCCCCGACCGCCCCCCCGCCCGCCCCCCCACCCCCCCCGGGCGGGCGCCCCCCCCCCCCCCCCCCCCCCCCCCCCCCCTCCCCCCCCCCCCCCCCGCCCCCCCCCCCCCCCCCGCCCCCCCCCCCCCCCCCCCCCCCGACGACGACTTCTGCTCCCTCTTCACCCCCGGTACCACCTGCCTACCCAACGACGTGTCCTCCACGCACCGCATCACCGCCGCCTTCCTCGACGCCGAGTCCCGGCTCTTCCTGCAGGCCTCCCCCCTCTGCCTGGTCGACCGCCTTC
>NZ_JAHBAV010000325.1 GCF_018390595.1 Dietzia massiliensis | reverse complement strand
GGTGTACACCAGCGCTTCCGCCGGCACCGCCAGGAATTTCTCTTCGAATTTGGCGGTCAGCACCACCGGCCATTCCACCAGCGAGGCCACTTCTTCCAGCAGGCTGTCGCTCAGATCGGCCTTGCCGCCAATCTTCTGCGCCGCCAGCTCGGCATCGCGCTTGATGAGGGCTTTACGCGCTTCATAATCGGCGACCACTTTGCCGCGCTCCAGCAGGATCTGCGGGTATTGGTCGGCGTTGTCGAGGGTGAACTCGGCTTCGCCCATGAAGCGGTGGCCGCGCACGGTGCGCGCAGAGTCGATGCCCAGCACGGTGCCCGGGATCAGATCGGCGCCCAACAGCATCGTGA
>NZ_JAHBAV010000324.1 GCF_018390595.1 Dietzia massiliensis | reverse complement strand
CTTGTCAACCAGGACCTGAGCTTGTTGCCGACGGACAGGACGGGCGTGGGCGCGATGATCGGCAACACCAGCTCCGCCCCGGGGGCCGAGAGCAGCCGCAGCACCCATCCGACGTCGGGACCCAGGCCGCCGCTGCTGATCAGGATCAGCCGCTTGGCGTAGTCGGGGTGCTGATAGACGAACTGCATGGCGACACCGCCGCCGAGCGAATGACCGACCACGGTGGCCTGGCTGATACCGAGTTCGTCGAGGAAATCACGAAGCCAGACCGCAAACGCGCCCAGCGAGTAGTCGGTGCGGGGCTTCGCGGACTGGCCGTGGCCCAGCAGGTCGGGCGCGACGATCCGGAAC
>NZ_JAHBAV010000323.1 GCF_018390595.1 Dietzia massiliensis | reverse complement strand
GTCCACGCCCGTGGCGGGCGGAGCCTCGGCCAGCGGGACCGCGGTCTCGCCGGTCGGCAGGGCGCCCCCCGCGGGGGGGGGGGGGGGGGGGGGGGGGGGGGGCCCCCCGGGCCCCCCCCCCCCCCCGGGGGGGGGGGGGGGCGGCCCCCCCGCCCCCCCCCCCCCCGGGGGGGGGGGGGGGGGGCCCCCCCCCCCCCCCCCCCGCGGCCCCCGCGGGGGGGGCCCCCTCGCGCGGGGGGGGGGCGCGGTCCGAGGGGGGCCCCCCCGCGGCCCCCGCGGGGGGGGAGGGAGTGCCCTTGCCGGGGGGGCGGGCCGGCCGCCCCCCCCTGCCGGGTCCGCGCCCGCCGAACTC
>NZ_JAHBAV010000322.1 GCF_018390595.1 Dietzia massiliensis | reverse complement strand
CCATTTCTACGACCAGATCGTCCGCAAACTCGAGGCTGACACGAAACACGTCCAGCACGTCCAGGACTTCTGGGGGGATCCGCTGACGGCCGCCGGTTCGCAAAGCTCCGACGGCAAGGCCGCCTATGTGCAGGCGTATCTTGCTGGTAACCAGGGCGAGAGCCTGGCCAGCGAGTCTGTCGCGGCGGTCCGCAAGATCGTGGACAGCGTGCCTGCGCCGTCGGGGGTCAAGGCCTATGTGACCGGCGCTGGGGCGTTGATCGCCGATCAGCACTCGGCCGGACAAAAGAGCCTCCAGAAGGTCACGATCATCACCTTCGTGGTGATCATCGTGATGTTGCTGTGGGTATAC
>NZ_JAHBAV010000321.1 GCF_018390595.1 Dietzia massiliensis | reverse complement strand
ACGACTTATACGTCAGGGCTTATCTTTGATAAGTCATGGTCGAATGATACTTTTAATGCAACAACGTCACGTCCAGCACATAGCTTCATTGGTCTTACTTATAGTTCAGAGGGTAAGGCGGTAAGTCTGGTAGATGGATTTACAACAGCTTTGATGTCAATGCATCGTGGTGACCATTGGACAGTATATATTCCTTATCAGTTGGGTTATGGTGCGAGTGCTTCGGGTATGGTGCCAGCTTACTCAACGCTTATCTTCGACTTACGATTGGTTGATTTCTCTCACCCTGGTACAAAGTTGAAGGATTCATAATTTAAGGTGTATTGTCATAGCCTTTTTGAAAGGTCTGAAT
>NZ_JAHBAV010000320.1 GCF_018390595.1 Dietzia massiliensis | reverse complement strand
AAACAGGCCCATATGTCGCGCGCCAACTTCGCCCGCGTCTTTCGTCAGGTCACGCAGCAAACGCCGCTGCAGGCCCTTACCGCCATCCGCATGCAGCTGGCGGCCCGGCTGCTGGCGCGCCAGGCGTTGCCGCTGAGCCGTATCGCCGAACAGGCCGGCTATTCGTCGGAGGTGGCGCTGCACAAAGCCTTCACCCGCCACTTCGGCCTGACGCCGGGAAAATTCCGCCAGCAGGCCGCCGATGCGCCGCCGAACGCTTGCCCGATCCCGGCGTAACCTCCCACCCCGCCTTACTGTTTAGTAAACAACTCGGCCGCCGCCTGACAACTCTCACAAATGCGCGATCCCATGCGG
>NZ_JAHBAV010000036.1 GCF_018390595.1 Dietzia massiliensis | reverse complement strand
CCGCCCCCCCGCCCCGCCGGCCCCCGGCCCCCCCGCCCCCCCGGCCCCCCGCCCCGCCGCCCCGCCGGCCCGCCGGGGTACGGCTTCTCGCATTCACGCCACGCTCGCGGGGACGCCACGGGTCCTCCGGCATCCACTCGCGCAGTCGGCGTCTCGCCGGCGGGCCGGTGGGCCGGTGGGCCGGTGGGCCGGTGGGCCGGTGGACCGATGGGCCGGTGGACCGATGGGCCGGTGGGCCGGTGGACCGATGGGGCTCGGGCCGGTGGGCCGGTGGGCCGGGAAATGGGAGAAGGGGTGAGCGCTGGTGCGCTCACCCCTTCATCTGAAGCGTGGTGGTCGGCCCGGAGGCAGTCGATCGATCAGGGCCCCTGCTCGAAGCGACGGCGGAACCGGTCCTCCATCCTCGAGGAGTAGGACCGACCGTCGGAGGACTTGGACGAGGTCCGCCCGGCCCCGGGGACACGCGGGCCACCCGGGCCCTTGACGCCCGGCGCGCCAGCGGACGGCGTCGAACGCAGCGCGAGCACCCCGGCCGCGAACATGACTAGGAACCCGACGAGGCTCAGCACGGGGAAACCGCCTGGCTTGAAGTCTAGGGCCAGACCACCGACGAGGAGTGCCACACCGAGGACGGCGAGCGCCACGACCAGGCCGGCGGGACGCCGGGCACCGCTCGCGCCGGTCTTACGGACGGACGACGCGAACTTGGGGTCGTCGGCGTAGAGCGCGCTCTCGATCTCCTTGAGCATGCGCTGCTCGTGCTCGGACAGGGGCACTTCGACCTCCTTCAGATGCTCGTGATGACGAGCGTGGCCGGCTCGGTCGGTTCGCACCGACCGCGGACGGTGATCAGCCGGTCAGGGTTCTCCCCATCATACGAGGGCAACGCGGTCGGGACCACCGGGATTCCCCTGGACGGGCGAGGGGGCCGGTGGGTCCGCTGCGGGGCGGGTCAGGCCGCGGGGCCCAGGACGCCCAGTCGCTGGTCCACCAGGTCCATGAAGCGGCCCACCGCCCACAGGAAATCGTCCGCCATGCGGGCCGAGATCGTCCGGGGGAGCCCGTCCTCGACGGCGGCCGCGAGCGCGGAGTACCCGCCGAGGGCGGTCGCCCACTCCCCCAGTTCCGGCACCTCCGCCGCGAGCCGGTGCCAGACATCGACCGGACCGCGACGGCGGGGCCCCGGGACCAGCAACGCGCCGGCGGAGCACCTGGCGGCGCGGTACGCCTCGACGAAGCGCTCCGACGGGTCGGCCGCCGCGACCGCCCGGCCACGGTGCGCCTCGGCACGCCCGGCGCGGCCGAGTGACCCCGCGGCACCCCCGCGGGACGACCGCGTCCTGCTCGTGGTCCGCGTCCTCCTCGTGTCCATCTGCTGCACCTCCGCCTCCTGCATCTCCGCGTCTCCGCGCACGGTATCGCCGGGGTACGACACATCCCGGCGCCCCGGATCCGCGCCCGTGATCAAATGGGGTGGATGGACACCGTGATCACCCGGCTGGACGCCGCCGACTTCCGAGACCGACTGCCCGAGGCTCTGGGGGTCTACGTCGACGCCATGGGCTACCCGTCGCAGGTGATCCGCTCCCGGGCGGCCGCCTGGATGGAGCACAGCTACCGCGACGGCTGGTCCGGGGTGGCCGCGTTCGAGGCCCCGCGCCGGCGCCTGCTCGGACAGTCGAGGGGCCCGCTGGTCGCGATCTGTTACGGCTACCACGGCGCGCCCGGCCAGTGGTGGTACGAGCAGGTCTCCCGGGGGTTGCGCGACCGGGAGCGCGAACTCCCGTCCGACTACGTCGAGCTGACCGAGCTGCACGTCTCGCCCACCCACCAGGGCCGCGGTATCGGCGGGACACTGCTGCGCAGGTTCCTGGCGGACCGTCCGGAGAGCAGGGTCCTGTTGTCCACACCCGAGGTCGAGGGCGAGGACAACAGCGCGTGGCGGCTGTACCGGTCGCTAGGCTTCACCGATGTGCTGCGGTCGTACCGCTTCGAGGGCGATGCACGGCCGTTCGCGGTCCTCGAGCGCACGTTGCCGCTCCCCGTCCCGGGGACCGACGAGTGAGCCGGCGTCATGACGTGGTGGTGATCGGCTCCGGCCACAACGGGCTGGTCTGCGCCGCCTATCTCGCCCGCGCCGGGCACGACGTCCACGTGGTGGAGAAGGACACCGTGATCGGCGGCGCCACCTCGACGGTCGAACGGTACCCCGGTCACCTGACCGATCGCGGGTCGTCGGCGCACCTCATGATCCGGCACACCGGCATCCCGGAGGAGCTCGACCTCGCGGCCCACGGACTGCGCTACATCGACTGCGATCCGTGGGGGTTCGCGCCCGCTCCGCCCGGATCCGGGGAGCCGCCGATCGTCTTCCACCGGGACCTCGACGCGACGTGCGCCAGCATCGCCGCCGCCTGCGGGGACGCCGATGCCGACGCGTACCGCGAGTTCGTCCGGCGGTGGGACGTCCTCGCGGGACGCATGATGAAGGGCTTCTCGGTGCGGCCGACCGCGCCGGGGCTCGGGTCGGCGTTCCTCGGGGCCGAGGACCTGCGCGACCCGTTCGGCGCGGTCCAGACGTTCCTGTCCTCCGGCGACGCGCTCCTGGACTCGATGTTCGACTCCGAGCGGCTCAAGGCCGCGCTCTCGTGGTTCGGGGCCCAGTCCGGTCCGCCGATGTCGCACCCCGCCACCGCCCCGATGATCGGCTTCGCGGCACTGATGCACCGGATCCCGCCCGGGCGCGCGGTGGGCGGGTCCGGGGCGCTCGCCGACGCGCTGACGTCGGCGATCCGGGCGCACGGCGGCACGGTCACCGCCGGCGCCGGGGCAACCGCGATCCGCCGCTCGGGTCCGGGCTGGCGGGTCGACACCGAGGGCGGCGACTCCCTCCACTGCTCGACGGTGGTGGCGGCGTGCCACGTCCACACGACCCTCGACCTCCTCGAGCACGAGTTGCCGGCGACGACGGTGGACGGGTGGCGGCGGCGGATCCGGCCCGGCTTCGGCCTGGGGATGGTCGTCCGGCTGGGCACCACCGACCTGCCGTGCTACCCGGACGTGCCCACCGAGACCAGTGCCCACGGGCTGCAGCTGCTCGTCACGGACCGGCGACACCTCGACCGGCGCTACGGCGTGGCCGCGGCCGGGGGGCTGGACGCGGACCCCGCTGTCCTGGCCATGAGCTTCAGCTCGCTCGACCCCTCCCTCGCGCCGGAGGGCCGACACGAGCTCACCCTCTGGTCGCAGTGGCACCCGCGCCACCTCGCCGACGGGCGGGGCTGGGCCGAGGCCGGGCCCGGGGAGGCCGACCGCATCATCGCAGCGGCGGACCGGTTCGCCCCTGGTCTGGCGGACTCGATCGTCCACCGACACATCCAGACTCCGGAGGACCTGGAGACCGAGCTCGGGCTGCTCGGCGGGAACGTCATGCACGTGGAGATGTCGCTGGACCAGATGCTGCCGATGCGCCCGCACCCCGACCTGCGCGGCCACGCGGTCCCGGGCGCCGACGGGGTGTTCCTCGCCGGAGCGTCCACCCACCCCGGCGGAGGCGTCATCGGCGCCAGCGGCAGGACGGTGGCGCGACTCGTCGGCCGCAGGCTCGGCAGGTCGGCGCTACGGCGTCGGGGGATCCGGGCAGAATGACCGCCGTGACCGTGCCCCGACCGCTCCGGCGTCCCACGACCGTGCCCTCCACGACCGTGCGCCGCTCAGCCGCCTCCGGCCGCTCGCGGCTGTCCCGACGGGTCGCTGGCCTCACCACGCTGGCCGCCCTGCTGGTCGTGCTCACCGGGTGTCTGCAGCTCAACGCGCAGATGAGCGTCCGTAAGGACGACACCGTCTCCGGACGCATCCTCGTCGCCGGGGACCAGCTGGAACAGGCGGCGGCGCTCGAGCGGCTCGGCGCGCCGTCCGGCCTCGAGCAGAAGGTCCGGATCACGCCCTACTCTGCGGACGGGTTCACCGGTCGCGAGATCTACTTCACCCAGTTGACGTTCGCGGAGATGGACGCGCTCTCCCTGGCGATCGACATCGAGGGCGCCCGCCCGTACACGCTCGGATTCCGCCGCAGCGGCGACACCGTGTCGTTCAGCGGCTCGATCGACCTGTCGATGCTCCCGGCTGATCGCGCCGGATCGACGACGACGCGGGTCGACCTGACGTTCCCCAACCGCATCAGCGAGACCAACGGGACCGTCGGCGCGGGGAACTCCGTGAGCTGGACGCCCGCACCGGGGTCCATCACCCGGATGCAGGCCTCGTCCTCGTACCCCGACCCTGCCACCCGCGGCTTCGCCGTGTGGATGATCGTGGGCGTCGGCGCAGCCCTGCTGGTGTCCATCGGGACGATCCTGGCCGCGCGGACCTCGAGGGCCCGCGCGGACCGGCTGGTGCGCTGAGGCGGTCAGATCCGGCTGGCCGCCACCCCGGGCGCGGGCGCCATCGACAGGTTTGTGAGGACCTCGCGGGTGGCCCGCGAGTAGTTGAGGGTGTTGAAGTGCAGACACGGCACGCCCTCGGAGATCAGCCGCTCACACATCCGAGTGGTCAGGTCGATCCCCACCTCGCGCACCGCCTCGCGGTTCTCCTCCGGCCCGTCCCCCGCCGCGGTGCGCAGGCGCTCGGCCAGGTCGTCGGGCAGCGCGCACCCCGACAGCTCGACCATCCGCTTGACCTGACGCAGGCTGGTGACCGGCATGAGACCCGGGATTATCGGCTTGGCGCCCTGCTCCGGATCGGCCGCGACGGCTCGGTCCCGCAGCCGGAGGTAGTGCTCGACGTCCCAGAACATCTGCGTGATGGAGTACTCGGCCCCCGCGCGCAGCTTGCCGACCAGGACCTCGGTGTCGTGGTCGAGGTCGCGGGCCCGGTAGTGCCCCTCGGGGAAGGAGGCCACGCCCACGTGGTACTCACCCACCTCGTGGATCAGCCGCACGAGCTCCTCGGCGTAGTGCAGCCCCTCCGGGTGGGCCGTCCACTCCCCCAGCGGGTCCCCGGGCGGGTCGCCGCGGAGCGCGAGGATGTTGGAGACCCCCGCCTCGCCGTACATCCGGACCATGTCGGTGAGCTCGGCCACCGTGTGCCCGACCGCCGTGAGGTGGGCGATGGGGACGAGGTCGGTCTCGCGGACGATGCGCTCCACGACCCGGACGGTCCGGTCCCGCGTCGACCCGCCCGCCCCGTAGGTCACGGAGGCGAACGCCGCCCCGAGCTCGGAGAACACGGAGGCCGCACGCCAGAGACGCTCCTCGGCGGCCTCGTCGCGGGGCGGGTAGAACTCGACGGAGAACGGCACCCTCGGGGTGGTGGACGTCTCGATCCGCTCCACGATGCTGGGGTGCCGGCCACCGCCCGTCTGGTCGGAGTCGGGTAGCTGGGTCACCCGACCAGGGTAGCCCGACACGCGTCCGGTCCGGCCGTCGCCCGACGACTAGGATCGTCGGCGACGAGGGCGACCGGACCGGGCGCCCGGAAGGGATGGTGCCCGTGGTCATGGCGACCCGCCCCGACGACGGAGAACGCGTCCTCGCCACGCTCCGCCGCCACATCGAGGGACGGCGCACGGTCGTCGCCGCGGTCGACGAGCGGGTGGACCGGCTGGCCGGGCTCCTGTCGGACTTCGTGCTCGACGGCGGCAAGCGCATGCGGCCCCGGTTCGCACTGGCCGGGTGGGCCGCGTCCCGGCCCGACGCCGGCCCGGCGCCCGAGGAGGTCGTGACCGCCTGCGCCGCCCTCGAACTGATCCAGGCGTGCGCCCTCGTCCACGACGACATCGTCGACGCCTCCGACACCCGCCGCGGCCGTCCCACCGTGCACCGCGCGATCGAGTCCGCGCACCGCCGGGACGGGTGGGACGGCGACGCCGCCCGCTACGGGGTATCGCAGGCGATCCTCGTCGGCGATCTCGCGCTGAGCTGGGCCGACGAGATGTTCGTGACGTCCGGCGTCGACCCGGCCGCGCTGGGCCGGGCGCTCGGCCCGTGGCACGCCATGAAGACCGAGGTCCTGTCCGGCCAGATGCTCGACATCCTCGCCGAGGCGTCCGGGGCCACGGACGAGCAGACCCCCGCCCGGGTGAACCGCTTCAAGACCGCGGCCTACACCGTCGAGAGGCCCCTGCACATCGGGGCCGAACTCGCCGGCGCGACCGACGAGACGGTCGCCGCGCTGAGGGAGTTCGGCGTCGCCGTGGGCCAGGCGTTCCAGCTGCGTGACGACCTGCTCGGGGTGTTCGGCGACCCGGAGGTCACCGGGAAGCCGTCCGGGGACGACCTACGTGAGGGCAAGCGCACCCTCCTGCTCGCCCGCGCGATGACCCTCGCGCCCGGCGAGGA
Organism: Dietzia massiliensis; assembly: GCF_018390595.1. Taxonomy (GTDB): domain Bacteria; phylum Actinomycetota; class Actinomycetes; order Mycobacteriales; family Mycobacteriaceae; genus Dietzia; species Dietzia massiliensis. The sequence continues at coordinate 30,153 of NZ_JAHBAV010000036.1, read as the reverse complement.
CGCGCGCTTCCTCGCCGGGGTCCTGGGCACCGAACCCGACGGCCCGACGCTCGAACGGGCCCGCGCCGTCCTCGTGGACTCCGGGGCGGTCGCCTCCGTGGAGACCGAGATCGAGGAGCTGACCGCCCGCGCGCTGGACGCGATCGCCTCGGAGGCGATCAGCGCACACGGGCGGGACATGCTGCGGGACCTCGCGGAAGCCGCGACCCGCCGGCGGGCCTGACCCGTGCCCGCAGCCACCGGACACCGACCGGAGCGGGACTCCTCGTCGTCGTCACGCCCGCCCACCCGGGCCACCTCGGCGGTGAGCTCCGCCCGGGCCGCCCTGACCGGCCCGTCCGGCCCCGCGCTGTGGCGGGGCGTTTTCGGTGCCGCGCTGCTCACGGTCTCCGGCTTCGGCGCCGGCGCGCTGCCGGTCGACGGCGGCCCCGCGGTCGCGATAGGCCTCCCCGGTTTCACGTTCGGTCACGGTGAGGTCCTGGCCCTCGTCCTGTGCTGGGCGGGCGTCGCGCTCCTGGTCACGTCTTGGCTCTCGCTCGGCCCCCGGGCGGTCTCCGGACGGCTCCCCACGCGCGACGCCGCGTGGGCCACCGCGCTGTGGTCGCTGCCGCTGCTGCCCGCCGTCCCCCTGTTCAGCCGCGACGCGTGGTCGTACCTGGCGCAGGGCGCCATGACCGCCGCGGGCGTCGACCCGTACGAGTACGGGCCCGAGGCCAACCGCGGCCCGTTCACCACCGAGGTCAGCCCCGACTGGCAGTCCACCGCCACCCCTTACGGCCCCCTGCACCTGCTCCTCATGCGCGGCGTCGTGGCCCTGTCGGGCGGGCATCCCGCGGTGGGCGTGCTGATCCTGCGTGTGCTGGTGCTGGTCGCGCTGGCCGGGCTCGTCGCGCTCGTGGCGGCGGCTGCTCGCCGCGCCGGGGTCGACGCGGGCGCGGCCGTGTGGATGGCGGGCACGTCACCACTGACCGTCATCCACCTCGCGGGCGGCCTGCACAACGAGATCTTCCCCCTGGTGGCGTGCCTCGCGGCGGTCGTGCTCACCCTCGACCGGCGCTACGCGTGGGCGGGGGCCGCGATCGGCCTCGCGGTGGCGTTCAAGGCCACCGCCGTGATCGTCGCGCCGTTCCTACTGTGGATCGCTCTCGACCGGCGCCGGCGACTGCAGGGCTCCACGCGGCCTCTTCCGCGGCCGCCCGGGAGTCCCCTCGTGGGCGCGATCCTCGACACGGTCGTCGCCGCGGGCGCGGCGGTCGTCGTGTTCGCGCTGGCCACCCTGGCCGCGGGCACGGGCCTCGGCTGGGTGGACGCCATCTCCGTCTCCGACCGGGTCATCAACTACCTGAGCGCGCCGACCGCCGTGGCCCACCTCGTCCACGCCGCGTTCGACACCCCCGGCTTCGAGGACGTCCTCGCCGTGACCCGGCAGGTGGGGCGCGTGGTGCTCGCGGTGGCGCTGGTCGTGGTGTGGTGGCTGTACCGCCGGGACACCCGCTCGGCGCTGCGCGGCATCATGGTCGCGCTACTGGTCTTCGTGGTACTCAACTCACTGTCCTGGCCGTGGTACCACGTGTGGGTGGCGGCGTTCTGGTTCGTCGCCCGGCCCGGCCCGCGCGCGACGACCGCGGCGGTCGGCGTGACCGTCTTCCTCGTCATGGCGATCGGCCCCAACGGCTCGACCAGCCTCTACAGCCCCACGCTCGTCGGGGCCGCCCTCGTGGCGTCCGCCGCCGCGGCGTGGTGGTGGTGGCGTGCGACCGCCGCGGCACGCACAGAGCCCGGATCCGTCAGAACGCCATCGCCTGCGCGCGACGCATGACCTCCCGCGCGCGGTGGCCGTGGAGCGCGTCGGCCGGGCGGCCGGGCAGGCTGTCGTCCTCGGTGAACAGCCACCGCAGGATCTCCTCGTCCCGATAACCCCCGTCCCGCAGGACGGCGATCAGTCCCGGGAGGAACCGCACGACCTCGTCGTCGTCCAGGAAGACGGCCGGCACCACGACGACGCCCGCGCGGCGGACGGCGAGCAGTGTCCCGTCGCGCAGCAGATCGTGCACGCGGGTCACCGGGATGCCGAGGCGCGCGGACACCTCGGGCAGGTTGATGGTCTCGGCCCCGGCGGGCAGGACGTCGTCGCAGTGCGGAACGGTACTCACGCCTCCCACGTTAGACCCCGGGCCGCGTCGGGACGTCTCCGGACGTACCGCGGACGGGGCGGGAGGGGCAGAATGGACGATATGAGCACTTACGACGGGCAGCCCCCCGGACCAGGCACCCTGCTCGACGGGCGCTACCGGCTCGACGCCGTGATCGCCCGCGGTGGCATGTCCACGGTCCACCTGGCCACGGACGAGCGGCTCGACCGTCACGTCGCCGTCAAGCTGCTCGACCCCACCCTCGCCGGCGACCGCGCGTTCGTGGACCGGTTCACGCTCGAGGCCCGGTCCGTCGCGCGCCTGTCCGATGCCGGCATCGTCCAGGTCTTCGACCAGGGCGTCGAGGCGGGGACCGCGTTCCTCGTCATGGAACTGGTCCCCGGCGGCACGCTGCGGGAACTGCTCGACGAGCGCGGACCGATGCCGCCGTACGCGGCGGCCGCCGTGCTGCGCCCGCTGCTCGGCGCTCTCCGCGAAGCCCACGCCGCCGGCCTCGTCCACCGGGACATCAAACCGGAGAACGTGCTGATCTCCACGTCCGGCGCGGTCAAGCTGGCCGACTTCGGCCTGGTGCGCGCGGTCGCCGAGTCGCGCGCCACCTCCAGCAGCGTGGTCATGGGCACCGCCGCGTACCTCTCCCCCGAGCAGATCTCCGGTGCCGACACGGACCCGCGCTCCGACCTGTATTCCCTGGGCGTGCTGACCTACGAGATGCTCACCGGGGAGCCGCCGTTCAGCGGCGACAACAACATCGCGGTGGCCTACCGTCGCCTCGACACCGACGTCCCCGCGCCGTCCGACCAGTCCGACACCGTCGCCGAGGACCTCGACCACCTGGTCCTGCGCGCAACCCGCCGCAGCCGCGAGGACCGCTACGCCGACGCCGACGAGATGCTGCGCGATCTCGACCGCGCCGCCAAGATCGGGCGGTTCCCCGACTACGTCGTCCCCGCGCCGAGGCAGTCCTCGTGGACGCGGGCCCGGGCGAACGCCGCGCGCGCCACCCCGGGCGGGGAATCCGAGTTCGACGCCGCCGACCGCGAGAGCGGCGAGGCCCTGCGCCGCGGCGACGGTCCGACGCCCACCCGGGTCCAGACGCGTGCCGACCTCGCCCCGGCGCCCCCGGCCGGCGGCCCCGGCACGCACGCCGGCCCCGCCGAGCCCGCCCGCGCACCGCGCGGTGAGGTGGAGGCCGCGCCCGACCGCGACATCATCCGGCCGCGCAGACAGCGCGGCATGTTATGGCTCATCGTGGTGCTCGCCGCGGCGATCGGACTGGCCGTCGCCGGCTGGTGGCTCGGCTCGGGGCGGTTCGTGGAGGTGCCCTCCGTCCAGGGGATGTCGGTGGGCCAGGCCACCGACGCGGTCAACGCCGTGGGGCTCGCGGCCGCGACGCGCGACGCCTTCAGCAACGACGTCCCCCCGTCCGGCCTGGTGGGCACCGACCCCGCGGCCGGCGAGAAGGTGCCCCGCGGGGACACCGTGGCCGTGTTGGTGTCGGTGGGGCGCCCGGTGGTGCCCGAGGTGGGTGCGAACCGGACCGTCGACGCCGTCTCGGCCGCCCTCCGTGAGAACTCGCTGGAGCCGGTGCGCGGCGGCACCGAGTACTCCGACTCGGTGCCAGTCGGCCAGGTGGTGTCGCTGCAGCCCGGCGCGGGCACGACCGTCGACGTGGGCACGCGCGTGGCCATGATCACCAGCTCCGGGCCGGCGCCGGTGGCCGTGCCGGAGGTGGTGGGCCTGGCCGAGGACCAGGCGCGCGCCGCCCTCGAGGGCGCCGGGCTCGCCGTCTCGCAGGTCAGGAGGGTGTACGACGACGAGGTGGACGGTGGCCTGGCCGTGGGCACCGACCCGGACGCCGGGACCGACGTGTCCCGCGGCGACGGGGTCGTCCTGCTGGTCTCCAACGCACTGACCGTGCCCGACATCAGGGACGTGCCCGTCGACGAGGCGACCGACGTGCTCGAGAAGGCCGGGTTCACGGTCGTCCTCGAGTCGCCCGTCACCGATCGTCAGGTCGCCGACGGTCGGGTGGTCCGTACCGAGCCGCCCGCCGGGACCCGCCTCGACCCGTCGGGCGCTGTGCTGCGGATCGTGCCGTCCGACGCGGTGACCGTCCCGGTCGTGCTGGGCTCCCGCGCGTCCGACGCCCGCCAGCGTCTGCAGGAGGCCGGGCTGCGCGCCACGATCGACGCGGGGACGTCGAGCGGCATCGTCTACGGCCAGACCCCGCTGCCCGGCCGGGTGGTGGCCCGGGGCAGTGAGGTCGAGATCGACGCCCTGGGCTGACGCGGCCCAGGGCTGACGCGTCGCGCCGGCGGCCGGGCCCGACGCGTCAGTGGCGCAGCATCTCCGCGACCAGGTAGGCCAGCTCGAGCGACTGCTGGGTGTTGAGCCGCGGGTCGCAGGCCGTCTCGTACCGGCCCGCCAGATCCAGGTCGGAGATGTCCTGGGCGCCGCCGAGGCACTCCGTGACGTCCTCGCCGGTCAACTCGATGTGGATCCCGCCGGGATGCGACCCGAGCGCGTGGTGCACCTCGAAGAAGCCCTGGACCTCGTCGATGATCCGGTCGAAGTGGCGGGTCTTGTAGCCGTTCGACGTGGAGTGCGTGTTGCCGTGCATGGGATCGCACTGCCAGATGACCTTGTGCCCGGTGGCCTCGACCGCGCGGACGATCGGCGGCAGAGCCTCGCGGACCTTGTCGTTGCCCATGCGGGAGACCAGGGTGAGGCGGCCCGGCCGGTTGTCCGGGTCGAGCTTCTCGACGTACTCGACCGCGAGCTCGGGCGTCGTGGTGGGACCGATCTTCAGTCCGATGGGGTTCTGGATGAGCGAGGCGAACGCCACGTGGGCGTCGTCGATGCCGCGGGTGCGCTCCCCGATCCACAGGAAGTGGGCCGACAGGTCGTACAGGCCCGGCTCGGCGTCACCGGTGAGTCCCGTCCCGTCGTCGGCCAGGCGCAGCATCGCCCGCTCGTAGTCCAGGACCAGGGCCTCGTGGGAGGAGAAGATGTCGGCGGACCGCAGGTTCGCGTCGGAGACGCCGCACGCGTCCATGAAGCGCAGGCCCCGGTCGACCTCCGCGGCCAGGGCCTCGTAGCGGGCACCGGCCGGCGAACCGGCGACGAACTCCATGTTCCACTCGTGCACGCGGTGCAGGTCGGCGGTGCCCGACGCCGTCAGGGACCGGACGAGGTTCATCGCCGCGGCCGCGTTGGCGTAGGCGCGGACCAGGCGGGACGGATCGTGCTCACGTGCCGCCTCGTCCGCCTCGATGCTGTTGACCATGTCACCCCGGTAGGACAGCAGTCCGCTGCCGTCGCGGTCGGCGGACCGGGGCTTGGCGTACTGGCCGGCGATGCGACCGACCTTGACCACGGGCATCGAGGCACCGTAGGTCAGCACGACCGACATCTGCAGGAGCGTGCGGATCACGCCCTTGATGTGGGGCTCGGTGTTGGCCTCGAACGTCTCGGCGCAGTCACCGCCCTGCAGCAGGAACGCCCGACCGTGGGCCACGTCGGCCAGGCGGTCCGAGAGGTGCTCGACCTCGGAGGCCACGCAGATCGGCGGGACGCTCTCGAGGACCTTGCGCATGGCGGCGGCGTGCTGCGGGTCCCACGACGGCTGCTGCAGCGCCGGCCGGGAGAGCGCATCGGCCAACTGCCTGTCGAGGTCCGCGGAGAGCGGCGGCAGGTCGGGGAGTTGCGCGATGTCGACGTCGACTGTCCAGTTGCTCACCCCGGCGACGATACGCCACCGCGCGCGGGCGAGGCCTCAGAGACCCAGGTGGGGCGCCTGCTCGGCGATGGCCCGGAACCGCATCGCCACATGGCGGGCGTCACCGAGTGCGTCGTGTGCGCCCCCGGGGTGCGCCGGCAGCTCCGGCCGGCCGGCGAGCTCCCACAGTTGGCGGACGTCACGGGTGAACTTGGGCATCGCCGCCGGGAGCTTCGTCATGTCGCCCCACAGCTGGCACACCGCGACGTGGTCATAGGCGCCGATCCACGCCCACATCTCGACCGGGCCGGTGGGCCGGGCCGTGACGAAGTCGTAGAGCTCGTCGCGGATCCGGGCCCTCGGCATCCACGCCGCGGACGACGGGCTGGGGAGTTTGGGCAGGACGTTGCGGCGGACCCACGGGCCGGCCGTCGACGAGTCGAACTCGGTGGACACCGCGTAGAACTCGCGACCGTCCTCGGCGACGACCCCCACCGACACCAGGTCGATGGTCGTGCCGTCCTCGATGAACTCGCAGTCGTAGAAGTACCGCACCTCGTCAGCGCTGTCCGTCGACGGGCTGGTCGAGCAGGTTGTGCCCTGACTCGCGCACCGCCTGGTAGCGCTTCTTCATGTCCGCGCCGTAGATGTCGTGGACGTACTCCTGGCCGGTGAGGGCCTGGATGCGACGCATGAGCTCGTCGGTGACCTCGCGCTCGGCCGCCCGGTCGCCTTCACGGCCGGCCCACGGCGAGAGGTCGAGCGGCTCGCCGAGCATCACGCGGACCTCGGTGCGCGGGAAGAAGCGGAACCTGGTCGCCTTGCGGACGTACTCGCCGGTGCCGGAGACCCCGACGGGGATGATCGGCACGCCCGCACGCAGCGCCAGCCGGGCCGGTCCGGTCTTGCCCCGGTAGAGCCGCCCGTCCGGGGAGCGGGTGCCCTCCGGGTAGATGCACAGGATCTGCCCGGACGACAGGACTTCGAGACCGGCGTCCAGGGCCGCCTGTGCGGCGTCGGCGTTGGTGCGGTCGATCGGGTACTGCCCGGAGCCGGCGAAGAACCACCGGCTGAGCATCCCGCGGATGCCGGTTCCCGTGAAGTAGTCACTCTTGGCCAGGAACGTCACCCGGCGCGGCAGGAGCAGCGGGGTGAACAGCCAGTCCGCGACCGACTGGTGGTTGCCGACGAGGAGAGCGGCCCCCCGGGCCGGGAAGTGCTCGCGTCCCGTCACGACCCGCCGACTCGTCACCCGGAGGAACGGGCCGATGAACACGTACTTGAACAGGTAGTACAGCAACGCGGTCCCCGGTCCTCTCGTGGTGGCAATCGACGAATGCGGATACTACCCGGCCGTGTCGGCGGAACCGGTCGGCACGAGGTTCTGCGGCCACAGATCGGGGTCCGGGAGAAAGCGTAGCCGGACGCGCCCGGCGTCGGCGTCGAAAGTCGAGTCGACGAGGACGCAGCGGGTCAGCAGCGGCGGCAGGCCGAGAACGGCGCGGAAACCGTCGTGTTCGAGGCGGAGCCGGTCGCCCTCGACGGACGCCGGCGTGGAGGGCGCGGTCGGGACGGGGTATTCGACGCGGTATCCCCCGTCGCCGTCAGGCGCCACCTCGGGCCGGACGGCGCCGCGTGCGAGCGCCGCCATCGCGGCCGTCCGCTCCGGTGCGCGGCCGACGACGATCACCTCGAGCGGGCCCGAGAGGAAACCGGCCACGTCACCGGCGAGCAGCGCGAGCCGGTGCGCCTCCCGGACACGGGCGTCCGCACGGGTGCCGGCGGCCATGGACGCAAAGCGCACATTTGCCGGCCACCGCGACTCGACGAAGGCGGCCAGTTCCCCGGCCGCGGCGATGCGGCGGACGGCGGCCAGGTCCCCGTCGAGTTCGACCACGACGACATCCCAGTAACCGGACGCCGCCGCGCGGCGCGCGTACTCCCATCCGAGCACGGCTGCCAGCGGTGTGTCGCCGCCTGCCGAGAGGGCGGCCAGGACGTCGTCATCCGGGTCGGCGGCACCGGATCGGTACGCCTCCAGCCTCGCGGTCGGGTCGTCGGCGCGAACCTCGACCGGGCCCTCGTCGGAGGTGTCGAGACGGGGGTCGACGGCATCAGGGTGCCCGGTCAGGACCAGGGCGGTCCGCCCAGACTCCGCGAGTAGCCCGCCGGTGACGCCGGCGCGTTCGGCAGGGTCGCCGCCGAGGACGACGACCACACGGGTGTGGTTCACCGGGACTCGGCCCGTCGTTTGAGCTCACTGAGCGCGTCGCCCAGGATGCGTCGCTGGGCACGGCTGCGCAGACTGCCGATCACCGGCACCGTCAGTTCGATCTCCAGTTCGTAGTCCACCCGGGTGCCGGCTACCACGGGTTCCAGACGATACGACCCGCGCTGGTCCCGCTGCAGCGTCGAGCTCTCGAGGCGCCACTCCACCGAGCGGTGATCCGCCGACCAGGAGTACACGAGCACGTACTCGTCGACGATCGCGCCCGCTCGCAGCTGGAACCGCACTCTGTCCGGGCGGCCGTCCGCGCCCGTCGACAGCACCTCGGCGGCGTCGATCGACGCGGACCACTCCGGATAGGCCGCGAAGTCGGCGATGACCGCCATGACGTCCGCCACCGACGCGTCGACCACGGTGGAGTCTCTGGTCGGCCAGACCTCGGGGGCGCCGTCGTGCTCGCTCATGCCCTCCAGCTTCACACATCCCGACCCGGGATGCGCCCACGCCGAGTCCTGAGGGTGCCGGTCGCCGTGGCCGCTGCGGTGGGGCGGCGATAGTGTGTGGTCACCGACATACGACGAACGTCTCCACCGGGAGGACCCTTTGCGCGAATACGTCGCGGCACCCGCCACCTTCACCGTCCCCGACGACTGGTCCTGCGTTCAGTCGGCCTACGACCGAGCGGAACAGACTCCGGAGAACTTGGCGTTCCTCAAGCCCGTCGGCGGGCGGTGGACGGACGTCACCAACCGTGAGTTCGCCGAGGAGGTCCGCACGGTCGCCCGCGGCCTCGTGGCCCTGGGCGTCCAGGCGGGCGACAGGGTCGCCCTGCTCAGCGCCACGCGCTACGAGTGGAACCTGATCGACTTCGCCATCTGGGCGGTCGGGGCGGTCACGGTGCCGGTGTACGACAGCTCGAGCGCTGACCAGATCCGGTGGATCATGGAGGACTCCGGCGCGAAGCTGATCATCGTCGAGAACGACACCCACGCGGCGACGGCCCGCGAGGGCATCGAGGGGCTCGAGGTCTCCGACGTCCTCGTGATCGACGGCGCCGAACCGGTTCTGGAGACTCTCACCGCCCAGGGCGCCTCGGTCGACGCCTCCGTCCTGGACGAGCGCCGAGCCACGGTGCGGGCCGACTCGCCCGCGACACTCATCTACACCTCCGGCACGACGGGGCGCCCCAAGGGCGTCATGCTCAGCCACCACAACTTCATGTCCGAGACGCTCGCCGTGCTCGAGACGCCCTTCAGCCAGATCCTGCGCATCGACGCGACCTCGGTGATGTTCCTCCCGTTGGCGCACGTGCTGGCCCGCGCGATCACCTATGCCGGCTTTCACGCCGGTGTGACGATCGCGCACTCCTCCGACCTCACCAACCTCGTCGACACCTTCGGCGAGATGAAGCCGCACTACATCCTGGCGGTCCCCCGCGTCTTCCAGAAGGTCTTCAACAAGGCCCGGGCGACCGCCCAGGACGGCGGCACGGTCAAGGCGTGGATGTTCGACAAGGCGGCCGACACCGCCGTGGCGTACTCCAAGGCCAACCGGGGCGACGGCCGCGTGGGTCCGCTCCTCCGGCTGCGCCACGCCCTCTTCTCGAAGCTCGTCTACGCCAAGCTCGTCAACGCCCTCGGTGGACGCTGTGAGGTCGCCATCTCCGGCGGCGCGGCCCTCGGTGACCGGCTGACCCACTTCTTCGACGGCATCGGGGTCAACATCTTCGAGGGCTACGGCCTGACGGAGACGTGCGCCGCGATCACGGTGAACACCCCGGGCCACATGCGCATCGGCAGCGTCGGCCAGCCGCTCCCCGGGTGCGCCGTCCGTATCGCCCAGGACGGCGAGGTCGAGGTGAGCGGCCCCGTGGTGGCCTCCGGCTACTGGCAGAACGAGAAGGCGACCGCCGAGTCCTTCACGGACGGCTGGTTCCGGACCGGCGACCTCGGCTCGCTGGACGAGGACGGCTACCTGTCGATCACCGGCCGCAAGAAGGAGATCATCGTCACGGCCGGCGGCAAGAACGTGGCTCCCAACCAGCTGGAGGACGCCCTGCGCGCCGATCCCCTGGTCGCGGAGGCGGTCTGTGTGGGCGACGGCAAGCCGTTCGTCTCCGTCCTGCTGACCCTGGATCCGGAGGCCCTGGAGCGCTGGAAGTCCCACCACGACAAGTCGGGGTCGCTGTACGAGCTGCTCAAGGACGCCGACATGATCGAGCACCTCGATCAGGCGTTGGCGCGGGCGAACCGCAGCGTGTCGCACTCGGAGTCGATCAAGAAGTACCACGTCCTGCCGGACCAGTTCACCGAGGAGACCGGCGAGCTCACCGCGTCGCTCAAGGTCAAGCGCAACGTGGTGCACCAGAAGTACGCCGAGCAGATCGAGGCCCTCTACGCCTGACGGTCGGGCCGAGCCGGACGGCACGACGGCCCGGACGCGTGCTCTCGCGGGTCACTCCCCCGAGAGCACGCGTTGCATGTCCCGCGCCAGGTCCTCCCACCGCCAGTTCTCGAGGACCCAACGGCGGCCACTGAGCCCCATCGAGGACGCCCGCGGACGGTCCTCGAGCAGCCCGGCCACCGCGTCGACGATCTCGCGCCGCGAGGTCCCGTCCACCACGAGTCCGGTCCGCCCGTCCCGGACCGTCTCCGGTGCTCCCCCGCTACGCCCCGCCACCACCGGTACGCCACACGCCGAGGCCTCGAGGTAGACGATCCCCAGTCCCTCCACGTCCAGCCCGCCGCCGCGCGTGCGGCACGGCATCGCGAAGACGTCGGCCATGCGGTGGTGGTCGACGATCTCGTCCGCGGGGATCCGGCCGGAGAAGATGACCCGGTCCGCCACGCCGTACCGGCGTGCGAGCCCCTCGAGCGTCCGTCTGTACGGCCCCCCGCCGACGACGACGAGGACGGCCCCGGGCACCCGGCGGGCGATCTCCGGCATCGCGCGGATGAGCGCATCCTGACCTTTCCGCGGCACGAGACGGGACAAGCACACGATCACATCGCGGTCCGCGACCCCGTAGCGGTCCCGGATCGCCCGGCGCCTGACCGGGTCCGGGCGGAACCGTTCCGTGTCGACACCGCCCGGTTGACGCACCAGCCGTGCCCGGGGGCCGAAGGCCGCGGAGACGCGCCTTCGCGTGTAGTCACTGACGTAGGTGATCGCGTCGGTCGACTCCCCGATCACGCGCAGGACCTGACGCGACCCGGGGAGCATCGACCATCCCACCTCGTGCCCGTGGGTACTCGCCACGATCCGCTCCACGGGACCCTCACGCAGGACCGGGGCCATGGCCGCGAGCGGGGCGGCCGCCCCGAACCAGATCGTCGTCGCCCCGAAATCCGAGGCGAGGCGGCGCGCCCGGGCCGCCAGGTCCGGCGTCGGCAGCAACATCTCGGTGGGCACGCGCTCCACGAGATAGGGCTTCGACGCGTCGTACTCGGCGGACTCGGCACCGCGGAACGTCGACGCGAGGACCGCGACCTCGGCGGGGTCGAGGTGGCTCAGGTACGTCTCGAGATAGGACTGGATCCCGCCGGGGCGCGGCGGGTAGTCGTTGGTGATCAGCAGGGTCTTGGTCATCGACTCCGAGCCTGCCACAGCACCTACACCGGCCCCGCGCGACCCGGCACGACCCGTGCGCCCCGGAAACGTCACGGGGCCGTTCGCGCGCGGTCAGTACCGCCGGATCGAATGGATCGGCATAGCGTCGACCCTCTCCAGTCTGACGGGGACGCCGTAGGTCGGGGCGTGCAGCACCAGGCCGTCGCCGGCGTACATCCCCACGTGGGTTGCCTCCGGGTAGTAGATGACGAGATCGCCGGGACGGGCGTCCCGCATCGCCACGGGCGCCCCGGAGACCGCCTGCGCCTGGCTCGATCGTGGCAGGGTCTTGCCCTCCCGGGCGTACGACCACACCATGAGCCCGGAGCAGTCGAACTCGTCGGGACCGGTGGCGCCCCACGAGTACGGAGCGCCGAGCCGGGTCAGTGCCACGCGGAGCGCGGCCGAGTTGGTGTCGTCCACGGGCGGGGCGACGTAACCGGCGGGCATCACCGGCCCGCCGACCCACAGGGCCCGCTGCCCGTCCGACAGGGAGTCCACGCGGCGACGTACCTCGTCCATGAGTTCGCGCATCTCGGCCATGCGCCGGTCGAGGTGATCGGCGTGCTCTCGCGCCGCGCGAGCGGAGGCCCGCGCCGTATCCGCGGCCCTGGTGGCGTCATCCCGGAGGCGTGCGGCCGTCTCGGAGGCCGCCCGCGAGGCGTCCAGTGCGCTCGTGGTCGCGCCGGACAGCCGGCGTAGCGCGTCCAATCTGTGCACGAGGTCCCGTGGGCTCTCGGCGAGCATCGCGGCCCGGGTCGCGCCCGGGTCGCCACCTCGGTACCTCATGGCGGCGAGGTGGTCGACGAGGGACTGATCCCTCACGGCCGCACCGTCGGCCACCGCGGCTCGGCCGGCGGCTGCCCCGGCGGCCAGCTCGAGGCGATCCCGCTCCCGCTCGGCGCGGTCGAGTTCCGCGCGGGCCAGGTGGAGTTCCTCGCCGAGAGCCCCCGCCTCCTCGGACAGCCGCGCCAACTCGGCCAGGTCCTCGCCCGCCGCGGACACGGAGCCCTCCGGAGCACCGCGCGAGGCGGAGGCCGGCGCATGGACCGCGCTCTCGCTCAGAGTGGGGGGAGCGTCAGCCGCGGGGGCCGCGGTCGTCGTGGAGGCGGCGACGGGAACGGTGGGCTGAGCAGTGGCGGTGGGCTGAGCAGTGGCGGTGGGTTGAGCAGTGACACCGGCGACGGCCAGCAGCACCACGACCGCCGCGGCGGCGGCGAGCCTGTTCGCGCGGCCACGGGGCTTCATCTGCTCTCGTCGGTCTCTCGGATCCGGGGTTAGCCTGGGCGGGGCCGATCCGGCCACCTGCGAAGGCATCCGGCACCCGAGAGAGGATGTTACATACGACACACCCCGCCCGGGGCCGGTACGCGACCGGTCTCAGGCGGGGTGTGTAGGAGTCGGAGAGCCGACCCGCTCAGTAGTAGCGGGTGGCGCCGTAGAACGGCATGGAGTCCAGCGGCGCGTAGCTCACGGAGGTACCGGAGTACGGGGCGTGGACGACCTGACCGTTGCCGGCGTAGATGCCGACGTGGGTCGCGCCGCTGTAGAAGGCGACGATGTCACCGGGCTGCAGGTCGGACTTGGCCACCTGCGTGCCGCCGCCGATCTGGGCCTGGCTCGTGCGCGGGATCGAGATCCCCGCCTCCTTGTAGGCCCACGAGGTCAGGCCGGAGCAGTCGAACGAGCTGGGGCCGGTCGCTCCCCACGCGTAGGGCGAGCCGACACGAGTGGTGGCCGCGTCCAGGATGCGCTGGCCGGTGGAGATTTCGGGCGCCGGGGTGGCGAACTCGACCGGAGCGGCCGGGGCCGCCTGGGCGGCCTGCTGGAGGCCGGCCGGAAGGGCGATGCCCTCCGGGACGTCGATGGTGACCTGGGCCGGAACACCCGGCAGCCGCAGCTCGACGGGGACGTCGACGGTCACGGGCGCGGCGGACGCGGTCCCGGAGCCCGCGACAGCGGCTCCGGCGGCGAGCAGTCCGGCGGCGGCCACGCGGCGGCCGGTCGAGCTGGTCTTGATGCTGTGGGCTCCCACGAGAGACTTTCCTCTTTCTTCCTGCGACACCGACCGGGTTAGCTGACGGGTTCGGACACGGAAGTCTGTCCTACGCTCGCCGACCTCCCGGTCGTCGAGCGATTCACCCCAGTGGAACGTGGTTCCCCGGCGCGCCCTCGGGCGCTTAGGCGTGACCCCGGCTCCCCACCGGCGGGCGGGGAATGACTTCCGAGGTCTCGAAAAGGTTACGAAACCATCTCGCCGAAGTCCAGTCCCCCGCTCACGCGGCGGTTTCCGCGGCCAGGATGTCGATGGACGTCACCATACCCGCGGCTCGGAGGACATCGATCGCCGTCCGCACCTCCGGGTCCAGCACGTACCCGCAGGACTCCGGAGAAAGCTCGTCTACCTGGCCCTTCTCGCCGAGAAGCAGGGAAACGATGCAGCCTTCACAGTCGCCCGCCACCGCCGGGCAGCGAGCGCAATCCATTGACACCATGATCTACCTCACATTCCGTCCTGGGCGTGTTGCCCGTTCGTTATCGCGCCGCGATCCGGCCGCGGCGGTCGGCCCGGGAGGCACCCTAGGAACCGGGTACGACACACTCCCCCGGACCGTGACCCGGACGCCGCCCCCGGACGGCGATGTCCGACCCCGCCGCTACCGTCTCCGCCATGCCCCCCTCCACCTCACCGGCACCCGTCGGCGCGCAGGGCGCGTTCGACGAGCTCGAGCCGCTGCTGTCCGAGGTGACCTTCGTCGTCGTCGACCTCGAGACCACCGGCACCAAGCCGGGCGGCGACGAGATCACCGAGATCGGCGCCGTCCGGATCCGGGGAGGCGAGGTGCAGGCGGAGCTGTCCACCTTCGTCTCGATCGACGGCGTACTGCCGGGGCACATCAGCAGGCTGACGGGGATCGCCCCGGAGGACCTCGTCGGCGCACCGTCCCTCGGCGAGGTGATGGCGACGTTCCTCGAGTTCTCGCGCGGCGCTGTCCTGGTGGCACACAACGCCAGGTTCGACCTCGGCTTCCTCCGCGCCGCCGCAGCCGCGACGGGCCACCGGTGGCCGGATCCCCCGTCCGTGTGCACCCTCGCACTCGCCCGGCGGGTGCTGCACCGCGGCGAGACGCGTGGCCACCGGCTCGGGGTCCTGGCCGCACACCTGGGCGCCACGGTCGAGCCCAATCACCGCGCCTTACAGGACGCGCGCGCCACGGTGGACGTGCTGCACGCCCTCATCTCGCGGGTGGGTGACTGCGGGGTGTCCACCCTCTCCGAACTGCTGGCGTACGACGCCCGCCTGGCTCCCGAGATCCGACGTCGCGCGACCCTCACCGAGGCGCTCACCGACGGCCCCGGGGTCTACGTCTTCCGCGACGAGGCCGGCGGGCCGCTGTACGTCGGGTCATCCGGCTCGGTGCGTCGTCGCGCGCGCTCCTATTACTCCGGCGGAGACACCCGCGGGCGGATGCGCACCATGGTCGGCCTGGCCGCCTCGGTGGAGTCGGTGCCGTGCGCCCACCTCCTCGAGGCGTGGACCGTCGAGGAACAACTCATCGACTCACTGCAGCCCCCGTTCAACAGACGGTCCCGCAGCCCTCGCCGAGGCTGGTGGCTCTCCCCTCCCACCGGCCGCGCCAGCCGTCCGACGATCGTCCGGATCCCGGACGACCCCACGGCGATCGGGCCGTTCCGTCGCACCGAGGACGCACGCGCCGCGTGGGAGGACCTCCTCGAGGCGTTCGGCGGTCGGCCCACGCCCGAGCGCTGGGCGGCGCTCGCCGACGGGCGGGACCAGGCCCCGCTGCACGCGCTCGTCGAGCAGATCGACCGACTCGCCGCCGACGGCGCCTTCGAGCGCGGGGCGAGACTGCGTGACAGGACCGCCGCCCTCATCCGGGTACTCGCCCGCCGGCAGGAGCTGGCCGCCACCGCCGCGCTCGCGGAGATCGTGCTCGTCCAACCGGCGCCCCGACGGGCCTGGGCGGTGGCGATCGTCCGCCACGGCCGGCTCGCCGGATCCGGCACGGTCCCACCCGGAGCCGCGCCGATGCCGGTCATCGACGGCCTACGGGCCGCCGCGACCACCGTGCGGCCCGCGCCCGGGCCGTTCGCCGGGGCGACCCAGGCTCAGATCCGGAACGTCCACCGGTGGATCGACTCCCAGCAGACCCGCATCGTCTCGGTCGACGGCTGCTGGACGCTCCCCTTGCGGGGTGCGCACACCCTGACGGACTGGGCGGACCGGGCCGAACGCGCGGCCGCCGATCACCGCCCCGCCTGACTCACCGGTTCGCGCTGAAACCGACCCACTTCTCGAGCAGACGCGCCGCCTCGCCGTCGTCGATCGCCGTCGCAGCCCGGTCCACGGCCGCCCGCATCGCGGCCACCAGGTCCGCGTCCCTGTCGAGCCCGTCGAACGCCACGAGCGCCGCCGCGGAGTTGAGCAGGACCGCGTCACGCACCGGGCCGGTCTTTCCCGCCAGGAGATCCCGGGCGACCCCGGCGTTGTACACCCCGTCGCCGCCTCGTAGTTCCTCGATCGAGCACGTGTTCATCCCGAAGTCGGCGGGCTCGATGCGGTCCTCGTCGACGTGGCCACCGGCCACCCGCAGGACGCGGGTCGGACCCGTCATCGTGATCTCGTCCAGCCCGTCCGTACCGCGGACGACCAGAGCCGACCGGCCACGCAGCGCGAACACCTCCGCCATCACCGAGACGAGATTCTCGAAGGCGCAGCCGATGAGGTTCGCCGTCGGGGCGGCCGGGTTCGTCAACGGCCCCAGGATGTTGAACACGGTCGGGATGCCGATCTCCCGCCGCGGTGTCGCGGCGAAGCGCAGAGCGGGGTGGAACACGGGGGCGAAGCAGAAGGCCACCCCCACCTCGTCGAGACAACGCCCCACGTCCTCGGGTCCGAGATCGATCGCCACGCCGAGCGCCTCGAGGACGTCGGCCCCTCCGCTCTTGGAGGACGCCGCCCGGTTGCCGTGCTTGACGACGGGCACCCCGCACGCGCTGACCACCAGAGACGACATAGTCGAGATGTTGACGGTTCCCTGCCGGTCGCCGCCGGTGCCCACGATGTCCACACAGGCGCGGTCCGTGGGCACGCGGCGGGAGTAGTCGAGCATCGTCGAAGCGAGAGCCTCGAGCTCGGGTCCGGTGACACCCTTCATCTTCAGGGCCACTCCGAACGCGGCGATCTGCGCATCGGTCGCGACGCCCTCCATGATCCGGGACATCGCCCACCGCGCGTCCGCCGGAGCGAGGTCCTCCTCCGCCGTGAGGGTGCCGAGTACTCCGGGCCAGGACCGGCCCCCGTCGATCGCCGCCGAACTGCCCACGTGTCCCGACCTCCTCTGGTCTCATAGAAAGGAACCGGCACTCGAAGGGGCCGGCCACACGGGATCAATCGTGCCACCCCCGGTAGCGTCGCCGCCCGCGCCGTCCCCTGCCACGGCGGCCGCGACCGCCCGGGGAGACCAGCCTGAGAGGCCCCTGATAGCCCCTGCAAGGGGGGCGATTTCCGACCCCTGACCGTGACGTATCTGAGGCGACCTGCGGAAACGCTGAGCGGACACGCCGATTTCGGGGGTCCATGCAGACTCGCCCCACCTCAGGGGTCATACTTGGCCACGTGACGAGCGCAGTAGATAACTCAGGATCGGCCATGGCCCAGCGTGTTCATTCGCTGAATCGGCCGAACATGGTCAGTGTGGGCACCATCATCTGGCTGTCCCAGGAGCTGATGTTCTTCGCGGGCCTGTTCGCGATGTACTTCGTCTCCAAGGCGAACTCGGGAGGTGACTGGCCCTCCTACCCGACGCATCTGAACGTGCCGTTCGCCCTGACGATCACGGTGATCCTCGTGGCATCGTCGTTCACCTGCCAGCTGGGCGTGTTCGCCGCGGAGCAGGGCGATGTCTTCGGACTGCGGCGGTGGTACGTCATCTCCGCAGTCATGGGCACCGTCTTCCTCATCGGCCAGGCGTACGAGTACGTGATGCTGTACCTCGAGGGGACCACCATCTCCTCCAGCGTCTACGGGTCCGTCTTCTTCATCACCACCGGCTTCCACGGGCTCCACGTCGCCGCGGGCGTCATCGCCTTCGTCGTTCTCGTGATGCGTACGACGATGTCGCGGTTCACCCCGGCGCAGGCCACCGCCGCCATCGTGGTGTCCTACTACTGGCACTTCGTCGACGTGGTCTGGATCGGCCTCTTCGTCACCATCTACTTCATTCAGTAGTCAGCTGGCCGCAGGACGCTGTGTCCAGCAGGTCCCAACACCAAAGGGAACTCACAATGAACTCACCTCACCCACCCGCTGCGGATACGCCGTCGCCGGACCCGGCGACGACCCCGACGCGGTCGGTCTCCACCAAGCGGCGCCGTAAGGCGACCGGCGCGCTCGTCATCGCTGCCGGCCTCCTCGGAGCGGGAGCCATCGCCACCGCCGTCGTCCCGGAGCCGCAGGTGGCGACGGCCCAGCAGGACCAGGCCGCACTCATCGCCGAGGGCAAGTCGATCTACGACGTCGCCTGCATCACCTGCCACGGGCAGAATCTGCAGGGTGTCGAGGACCGCGGCCCGTCCCTCGTCGGTGTCGGCGCGGGATCCACCTACTTCCAGGTGCACTCGGGCCGCATGCCGGCCGCGGACAACGAGGCGCAGGCCGAGCGCAAGAAGCCCCGCTACAGCGAGCAGCAGATCATGGCGCTCGCGGCCTATGTCGACCTCCACGGCGGCGGGCCGGGCATCATCACCAACGCCGACGGCACGATCGCGCAGGAGTCGCTGCGCGGCGCCTCCGGCGAGAGCCGCGCCGAGGAGATCGCCCGCGGTTCCGAGCTGTTCCGGCTCAACTGCGCGTCCTGTCACAACTTCACCGGCCGCGGCGGAGCACTCTCCGGCGGTAAGTACGCGCCGGTTCTGGACCCTGCCAACGAGCAGGAGATCTACCAGGCCATGCTCACCGGCCCGCAGAACATGCCCAAGTTCTCGGACCGGCAGCTCACGCCTGACGAGAAGAAGGACATCATCGCCTACATCAAGGCCACGGATAACAAGGTCTCGCCCGGTGGCTACGGCCTCGGCGGTCTCGGCCCGGTGACCGAGGGCGTGGCTATCTGGCTTGTCGGCATCGTCGCCCTCATCGGTGCGACCCTGTGGATCGGATCCCGTTCATGAGTGAGACCCCGAAGAACCCGTCACCGGCGGACCTGGACCGCATGAGCGAGGCCGAGCTCGTCCGCCTGGGCACCGAGCTCGACGAGGTCGACGTCCGGCACCGCGAGAACCGCTGGCCCGAGGGCGTGACCACCCGCGCCGAGAAGCGCGCCGCGCGCACCGTCACCACCTGGTTCGCGCTGTCGGCACTGTTCGCCCTCGCCTTCGCCGTCGTCTACCTCTTCTGGCCGTGGGAGTACCGCGGCGAGGGTGAGGACGGCTTCTGGCTGTACATGGCCTACACGCCGCTGCTCGGCGGCACGATCGGCCTGTCGATCCTCTTCCTGGGCTTCGGCGCCGTGCAGTTCACCAAGAAGTTCGTCCCCGAGGAGATCTCGGTCCAGACGCGCCACGACGGCGTCTCGGACGAGGTCGACCGCCGCACCATCGTCGCGGAGCTGAACGACTCGTGGAAGACCTCCACCATCGGCCGTCGCAAGGTCATGGGCGGCTTCCTCGGTGCGGGTGTGGGTCTCATCGGCCTGTCCGCGATCCTGCCCCTCGGCGGCATGATCAAGAACCCGTGGAAGCGCGGGGAGATGACCCTCTCCGGTGACGGCACCCTCCACACCACCGGCTGGACCCTCGCCTCGGAGAACCGCCCCGACGGCCTGCCGCCGGAAAAGGTCTACCTCGGCCGCGACACCGGCAAGGTCTACCCCGACGGGCATCCGCCCGCCGGTGAGGGCCGCCTGGAGCGCATCCGTGTCGACGACCTCGCCGCCGGTGGCCTCGAGTCCGTCTTCCCGCTGCCCGAGAGCGCCCTGGGCAACTTCGAGGAGCACATGCACTCGATCCACGGTTCGCGTAACTCGGTCATGCTGATCCGCTTCCGTCCCGAGGACGCAGCCCGCGTCACCAAGCGCAAGGGTCAGGAGAACTTCAACTACGGCGACCTCTACGCCTACTCGAAGATCTGCACCCACCTCGGCTGCCCCACCTCGCTGTACGAGCAGCAGACCCATCGATTCCTCTGCCCGTGCCACCAGTCGCAGTTCGACGCGCTCGAGTACGCGAAGCCGGTCTTCGGCCCCGCCGCCCGCGCGCTTCCGCAGCTGCCCATCGCCGTGGACAGCGAGGGTTACCTCGTCGCCAACGGTGACTTCGTCGAGCCGGTCGGACCCGCCTTCTGGGAGCGTCGTTCATGAGCACTAACACAAGACTCGCGTCCCTGGGCGACGGCCTCGACGCGCGGTACACCATGGCCAAGGGTCTGCGCCGGCAGATCAACAAGGTCTTCCCGACCCACTGGTCCTTCCTGCTGGGCGAGATCGCCCTGTACAGCTTCATCATCCTGCTGATCTCGGGTGTCTACCTCACCCTCTTCTTCGACCCCTCCATGTCGAAGGTGATCTACCAGGGTGCGTACGCACCGCTCAACGGCATCGAGATGTCTCGTGCCTACGAGACCGCGTTGGACATCTCGTTCGAGGTGCGTGGCGGACTCTTCGTGCGGCAGATCCACCACTGGGCGGCCCTGCTGTTCGTGGCGTCGATGGTCGTCCACATGATCCGCATCTTCTTCACCGGCGCGTTCCGTCGCCCGCGTGAGGCCAACTGGACCATCGGTTGCGTGCTGCTGCTCCTGGGCATCGTCGAGGGCTTCCTCGGCTACGGCCTGCCGGACGACGTGCTCTCGGGCACCGGCCTCCGCATCACCTCCGCGATCATCGTGGGTCTGCCCGTGATCGGTACCTGGATGCACTGGATGATCTTCGGCGGGGACTTCCCCGGCGAGATCATGATCCCGCGCTTCTACGTTCTGCACGTGCTGATCATCCCGGCCATCATCCTCGCGCTGATCGCCGCTCACCTCGCGCTGGTGTGGTACCAGAAGCACACGCAGTTCCCCGGGCCCGGCCGCACGGAGAACAACGTCGTCGGCGTCCGGATCCTCCCGGTCTTCGCCGTCAAGTCGATCGCGTTCGGTGCCATCACCGTCGGCATGCTCATGCTCTTCTCGGGCTTGTTCACGATCAACGCGATATGGAATCTCGGGCCATATAACCCGTCGCACATCTCCGCCGGTTCGCAACCCGACTGGTACATGCTGTGGACCGAGGGCGGCGCTCGTGTGATGCCGGCCTGGGAGCTCTACCTCGGCCCCTACACGATCCCGGCGACCACCTGGGTGGCCGTCATGCTCGGCGCCATGGTCGTGCTGATGTTCCTGTACCCGCAGATCGAGGCCAAGATCACGGGCGACAAGGCGCACCACAACCTGCTCCAGCGCCCGCGTGACGTGCCGGTTCGTACCGCCTCCGGCATGATGGCGATCACCTTCTACGTGATCCTGGTCCTGATGGGTTCCAATGACCTCATCGCGTACCATTTCGCCATCTCGCTCAACGCGACGACGTGGGCCGGACGTATCGGGCTCATCCTGCTCCCGCCGCTGGTGTACTTCTTCACCTACCGTCTGTGCCTGGGCCTCCAGCGCTCGGACCGCGAGGTGCTGGAACACGGCATCGAGACCGGCATCATCATGCGGATGCCGCAGGGCGAGTTCATCGAGGTCCACCAGCCCCTCGGCGAGATCGACGAGCACGGCCACGCCGTCCCGCTCGAGTACGCCGGCGCCAAGGTGCCCACCAAGATGAACCAGCTCGGCGTCGCGGGTCGGCCCCCGCGCGGTGCGCTCACCCCCGACCCCGTCGAGGAGGCGCGTCTGCTCGACGAGGCCGAGCACGACAAGCACCACCGTGAGCACTCGATGCTCACGACGCTGCAGGAGGAGAACCGTACTCGTCGCGACGACGAGCACTGATCCCCGACTGCACCCGACCGCGGGCCGGATCTCCTTCTCCGAGGAGGTCCGGCCCGCGGTCGTCGTCCACCACACCCTCGACCCGCGGGACAGGAATGATCGAGCAGTCACACTCGTCCGGAGCGGACGGTGCGATCGTGCTCACCCATGAGTTCGACCACGCCCTCGAACTCCTCCACGGGGGGCACGACCTCTTCCTCACGGGCAAGGCGGGCACCGGTAAGTCGACCCTCATCCGTCGCTTCCTGTCGGAGACGCGCCGCCCCACCCTGGTCGCCGCCCCGACCGGCATCGCCGCACTCAACGTGGGCGGCTACACGATCCACCGACTGTTCGGCTTCCACCCCGGGTCCACCGTCGACCACGTCCGCGGTTCCTCGTACCACCCGGGGCGCTTCGCCGGGGCCCTCGCCGGCGTCCGCACACTGATCGTGGACGAGGCGTCGATGATCCGCGCCGACCTGTTCGACATGATGGCGATCGCCCTCGAGCGATTCGGTCCGGACCCCACGATGCCGTTCGGCGGCGTCCAGCTCGTCCTGGTGGGCGATCTCTTCCAACTCCCACCGGTCGTCACTGACGCCGAGCGACCCGACTTCGACGCGGCGTACACGACCCCCTACTTCTTCTCCGCCGAGCGCTTCGACCGCGGCCGCTTCCCCACCGTCGATCTCACCCGCGTCTTCCGACAGTCCGGCGACCCGGAACTGACCGCCATCCTCAACTCGATCCGCGAGGGCACGCTCGTCGGCACCGCGCTGGAGCGGCTCAACTCACGGACCGACCCGGCCTTCACGCCTCCGGACGACGCGCCGTGGCTGACACTGACGACCACCAACCGGATGGCCGCCGCCCACAATCGCCGACGTCTCGACCGTCTTCCCGGGGCGGAGCTGACGACGGAGGCGGCCGTCACCGGCGACCTCACCGGGTTCGAGCCCCCGACCGAGGCGAAGCTCGTGTACAAGGTCGGTGCCCAGGTCATGATGCTCACCAACGACCCGGCGGACCGCTGGGTCAACGGCTCTATCGGAAGTGTGCTCGACGCGTCGCCGGGGAGACGGGAGGGGCGGGGCGAGGACGGACCCGTCGTCGTCGTCGGATTCTCCGATGGGGAGGTGGCCGAGGTCGTCCCACACACCTGGGACGTCACCCGACCCGACGGCTCCGACGGCGCGGTCCGCCACGAGGTCATCGGCTCCTTCAGGCAGCTGCCGTTCACCCTCGCCTGGGCCATCACCATCCACAAGAGCCAGGGTCAGACGCTGGACAGGCTCATCGTGGACCTCGGCGGCGGCACCTTCGCGCCCGGCCAGTTGTACGTCGCGTTGAGCCGGTCGCGGTCCCTGGACGGTCTCGTCCTCACCCGCCCGGTCAGGCCGGGGGACCTCGGAACCGACCGCCGGATCCTCCGGTTCCTCCGCGACCCCGAGGGAGATGTACGCGGCCACCGCTACTGTGCCGTCGCGGCGCTCACCGTCGGGGGCGACAGCGCCCGTTCCCGTCCGCGGCCCGTGGAACTCGCGGTGGCGTTCCCGGACGGTAGCGCGGTGACCACGCTGGTCAATCCCCAGCGCGATCTGGGGCAGGCGCGGGCGGACTTCGGGATCTCCGCCTCCGACGTGCTGCTCGCGCCGACGTCGCCCGAGGCGTGGGCGATGATCGCGCCGCTCGTGGACGGCTACACGCCGATAGGTGTGAACCTGGACGCCACGTTGGAGTGTCTCGACTCGGAGCTCGAGCGTCTGGGCAGCCCGGTGGCGATGCCGCTCGGGGTGGATATCCCCTCCGGCGCGCTCATCCCCGGCGAGCGTGCGCGTCATCGGGCCGGCTCGGCGATCCGCCGTGCGCGGGTCGCTCTCGAAGTCCGGGACCGGCTGTGGCTCGACGAGGCCGGCGCCGGGGTGTTCGACGTGGTCGGCGCCGGGTCGCAGCGGGTCGACCCGCACGGCGACGAGGCCGGCCCGGGCGCGGTGGGTCCGGCGGAGCCGGCGCGGGGCGGGTACCTTCTCACCCGCGACGGCGACGTCCACCCACCTTCCCCGGCGTCACTCCCCCAGTTGTCGGCGATGCTGCGCATCAGCGCGGAGGTGTCGGCGGCACTACTCGACCCACCGCACCGCGGTGGCCACCCGGGTGCTGGCGACGACGACGAGGTGGTCAACACCGGCGACCGCGACCTCGTGGTCGGGGCGCGCGGGCTCGTGGCCGACCAGATCCGTCGCGCCGCGCAGCGGGTGCCGATGACCGCTGCACTGCTCGACAGGCTTCGGCTGGCCTCCGAGGTGGTGGGCTCGGATCTCAGGCGCGGGCTGGAGGCCGCGCCGGCGGTCGACGTGTCCGAGGTGCTGCGGCCCGGGACGCGCGTGTGTTTCAGCGGTAGCGCCCTCGACAGGGACGGCACGGTGGTGGCTCGGAGCGAGATGGAGGGCATGGCTCGCCGACGCGGCCTCGAGCCGGTGTCCACGGTGACCAAGTCCCGCTGCGACGCGCTGGTGATCGCCGAACCGGGCAGCCAGTCGACCAAGTCGCGGGCCGCCCAGCGGTGGGGTACGCCGGTCATCCCGGTCGCTGACTTCCTCCGCTGGGCCAGCCGCTGCCGCTGAGGGCAGCCGCCGGGCCGGCAGGCCCACGCGGCCCGGTTCAGGGCGCGATAGGCAGCGGCTCCCCGGCCATGTCGGCCACGGCCCTGAACGCCATGGTCATCCCGGAGCCGAGCGGGACGCCCGGCCCGGGGTAGGCCTCCCCGGACACCGACGCCGACGAGTTGCCCGCCGCGTACAGGCCGGGGATCGGACGACCCTCCGTGTCGAGCACGGCACCGTTCGCGTCGATCACCGCACCGCCCTTGGTGCCGAGGTCGCCGAGGACGAGTCGGACGGCGTGGAATCGCTCGCCGCCGACCGGTCGCAGGCACTGATCGGCCGTGGCGGCACCCAGGAAGAACCGCCCGTACGGGTCCTCGCCGCGGGCGAAGTCGGCGTCGCGCCCCTGCTCGGCGAAGCCGTTGAACCGGTCCACGCTCTCGCGCAACGCGGCGGGATCGAGCCCGGTGGCCTCGGCCAGTTCCTCGACGGATCCCGCGGTGTGCCACAGGCCGGCCCCGCGCAACGCGTCGGGCTCGGGTGCGGGGATACAGATCGCCGGGTAGCCACCGGCCTCGGCGTCGTCGAACACCAACCAGAACTCGTCACCGGCACCGTCGGCCATGCGGGCGTGCATCTTGCGCCCCATCTGGTCGTACGGCAGCAGTTCGTTGGCGAATCGCCGGCCGGTGCCATCGACGATGATCCCGCAGCGGAAGCCCAGGGTGAACGCGGCGTGCCCGTTGGAGAACAGCGTGGCGGGGCACCACCAGGACTGGTCGAGCAGGTCCAGCTCCGCGCCGACCTGCTCGAACATGCGGACGGCGTCGCCCGAGCCCGTGGCGGGGTGGGACGACGACCAGTCGGCGGTGGGCATGTCCTGCCAGCGACGGCGGAGGTCCGCCGACCGTTCGAATCCGCCGGCGGCGACCAGTACCCCACGGCGTGCGCCCAGCACCTGCCGGCCGGAGACACCGTTCACGACCACCCCGACGACCCGTCCGTCGTCGTCGCGGACCAGTTCCTCGGCCGCGGTGTTCAGTCGGGTCTCCGCGGTGTCCATCGAGTCGAGTGCGAGCACGAGCCGCGCCACCCAGGCCCTGCCGCCCTCGAGCTTGGCGGTGTCCTCGTCCGCGCCGAACTGGTCGGCCGGAACCGGCGGACGGATGTCGGTCGCCCGGTCGCCGACCTCCTCGCCCTTGATGGGCTTGGGGTAGATGCTCCGGCCGAGTTCCTGGCGCCCCGGGGCGTCGAAGTAGTCGGGGAAGGCCTGGAAGCGGGTCGGGATGCCCAGCTCGTCCTGCAGGAACTCGACGACCTGCGGCCCGGTGTTGAGGAACGCGTCCTGGACGTCGGCGGCGGTGCGGTCTCCCACCACGGCGCGGAAGTAGGTGCGCCCCCGCTCGACGGAGTCCTCGACCCCGTCCCGGGCGAGGACGGAGTTTCCAGGGAGCCACACGGCGCCGCCGGAGTACGCGGAGGCCCCCCCCGAAGCGGTCGGTCTTCTCGATCAGGCAGGTTGACAGACCCCGGGCGGCGGCGGTCGCGGCACCGAAGAGGGCTGCCACCCCCGACCCCACGACCACCACGTCGAATTCCGCGTCGAATGTGTTGTCCTGCGCCGTCACGGCAGCCCCTCATCGTCATCCAGCTCTGGTGGAACACGTTCCAGTTCCTGTCGTGACCCTAACACCGGCCCGGTGTGCGACACCCTCGATCGGCGATCGGTGGGGAACGAGAGGGAGGCGGGGCAGGATCTGGGTGTGACCGATCGAGACGACAGCACCGGCGCCGGCGTGGAGCACACCGAGGACGGTCGACACATCGCGGTCGGGGGCCGGCGGTGGCGCGCGACGGATCCGTCCATCCCCGAGAAGCTCCGCTCGGAGCTCGTCCGGGCGCTGATGACCGGTCGCCGGCTGGTCAAGACCGAAGGCGATGCCGCCCGGGTGATGGTGCACGACGCCAAGGTCGCGCTCGGTGAGCGCGGCGACCCGTGGTGGGCACCCACCCGGGAGGGGACACGCGATCGACTGGCCGCGACGATCAGGACGCTCCTGCGCTCGCGCGGCCAGGGGTCGATCTGCCCGTCGGATGCGGCCCGGGTGGCGGGTGGGGATCATTGGCGCGACCTCATGCCCGTCGCCCGGGAGGTCGCGTTCGACCTCCGCGAGGAGGGCGTGGTGGCGGTGACCCAGCGTGGCGAGCGGGTCACCGGACGTGAGGTGACCGGGCCGATCAGGCTGATCGCCGACGACGGCCTGGAATTCACTCCGCCGACGGGGTGACGTCGCGGCGTCGGACGGGTGAGAGAGTTCGAATTCTTGTAGGCTACTCACCAGTAGGAGTACACCAACCTGACGCTCCGCTCCCCTCCACGGTGGCCTGCCACCGGAGCAGAACGTCCAACGGAAAGGCACGCACTTGCGCCGCACTGTGTTCAACGAAGACCACGAGGCCTTCCGCCAGACCCTCCGTGACTTCATCGAGTCCGAGGTGACCCCCCACTTCCAGGAGTGGTTCGAGGCCGGCATCGTCCCCCGTGAGTTCTACTACAAGCTCGCCGACCTCGGCCTGTTCGGCATCAACGTCGACGAGGAGTACGGCGGCGCGGGGATCAATTCCCACAAGTTCGAGGCCATCCAGTCCGAGGAGACCGCCCGCGCCGGCGTGGACTTCGGCGGCTCGGGTGTCCACGTACTGCTCGGGCTCCCCTACATCAAGGCCCTGGCGACCGAGGAGCAGAAGCAGCGCTACCTGCCCAAGTTCGTCTCGGGCGAGGAGATGTGGGCGCTGGCCATGACCGAGCCCGGCACCGGGTCGGACCTGGCCGGCATGAAGAGCACCGCCAAGCTCTCGGAGGACGGCACCCACTATGTCCTCAACGGTGCCAAGACGTTCATCACCGGCGGCGTCCACGCCGACCGCGTGATCGTGGCCTGCCGTACCGCTCCCCCGCGTGAGGACGACCGCCGCTTCGGCATCTCGCTGCTCGCCGTCGACACCAAGCTCGAGGGCTACGCGGTGGGCCGCAAGCTCGACAAGGTCGGACTCAAGACCTCCGACACGGCCGAGCTGTCCTTCACCGATGTCAAGGTCCCGGTCGAGGACCTGCTCGGCGAAGAGAACCGCGGCTTCTACTACCTCGGGCAGAACCTGCCGTCCGAGCGCTGGGGCATCGCCTACGGTGCGTACGCCCAGGCCGCGGCCGCCGTGCGGTTCGCCAAGGAGTACACGCAGCAGCGCACGGTCTTCGGCAAGGAGGTGGCCTCGTTCCAGAACACCAAGTTCGAGCTGGCCGCGTGCCAGGCCAAGGTCGACGCCGCGCAGGCCGTCGCGGACCGCGCCCTCGAGGCGCTGGACGAGGGCGAGCTCACCGCCGCCGAGGCGGCCTCGGCCAAGCTGTTCTGCACCGAGGTCGCCGCCGAGGTCATCGACCGTTGCCTCCAGCTGCACGGCGGCTACGGCTTCATGAACGAGTACCCGATCGCCCGCCTGTACTCGGACAACCGCGTCAACCGCATCTACGGCGGTACCAACGAGGTCATGAAGTCCATCATCGCCAAGGACATGGGCCTGTAGGTCCCACGACCCCCTGGCTCCGTCGGGCCCCGTCCGCTCCCCGCGGACGGGGCCCGAGTCGTCCGACGGACTCCCTCTGCCCGTCAGTCCCCGGGTGCGGCCTCGTAGTCGGCGTGCCCCTCGACCCCGTATCTGTATGTGATGGGGTCGATAAAGACGTCGGGTTCGGCGGGGGGCCTCAGGGTGAACACCACGTAGGCGGCGACGATGCCCACCAGGTAGAAAACCGAGAGGACGACGACGAGGACGTCCGCCTCCAGTCCGCTGAGCAGGCACACGAAGATCACCTGGGCGAGCGCAATGCACAGGCCGAACACGGCGAGGTCCACCCACAGCACATTGCGACCTGCGACGGCCTTGTAGACGAAGACCACCCCGATCATCGTCACCGGGATCGAATAGAGGGCGACAGTGGCCGCGGGCACGAAGGACGGCTGCGAGGCGCCGCCGAGCACGAAGAGGGCCGCGTACAGCACCATGGTCGGCCAGGCGGCGATCTTGATGTGCTCCCAGTAACTCTCGTTGACCGCGGCGAACACGGCCACGACCCGGTTGTGCCCGCTCCAGTCGTAGACGAAGTGGAGCACCGAGCCGACGACGATGAGCGGGATGATCGCCCACCAACTCACCGAGACGACGGCACCCGTGTCCAACACGGTCTCATCCTCCCGCCGACCGGCGCAGTCCGCCGGTCTTCCCAGGTCAGCGCCGTGTGTCGGACCTGCTTGCTAGTGTTTCCCCAATCGAACACACGAGCGATACGGGGTGCGGCACTCGCCCGCCCGAGGGGGTGCACATGCGGGAGGCGACTACCGGCGGCCAGCGCGACGACCGCGACGCGGCCGGGCGCAGCACCGGCGATCCCGGCACCAGCGGTCCCGGCGTCGATGACCCCGGCGCCCTGGCCGGCAGTCCCGCCGTCACCGCCGCCAGCTCCGCAGCCCTGGCGGCACTGCACGCCGAGAATCGCGCGGCCGCTGCCCGACTGCGCGCCTGCCACGACCTGTGGGCCACCTGCCGCGAGGAACAGGAACTGCGCGACATCGCCGCCGGCTACGGCCCCGGCCTGGACCAACGCCCCGAACACGCCGTCATCGACCCGCTGACCATCGCCACAAGTGAGATCGTCGCCGCCTACGGCGTGCACCACAACCGCGCCCGCAGCCTGCTCACCCTGGCCATCACCCTGGTCACCAAGTTCCCCGGTCTCGTCGAGGCCATGGACACCGGCCACCTCGACGAAGCCACCGCCACCCTGCTCGCACGCCACATGCGCACCGTGGACTCACTGCACCGCGACGCCGTTCACCGCGAGGTCATCGACTGGCTCCTGGCCGCCCTCGCCGCCGGCAGGCGCCCCGGACGCGACGCGATCCTCTCCCGCACCGACCGCATCATCGCCGCCCACGACCCCCACGGCGTACGCCTGCGCCGCACCGCCGCGGTCCGCGAACGCCGCGTCACCCTGCGCCGCGGCCCAGACGGCATGGCCGACCTCACCGCCCACCTCACCGCCACCGAAGCCTTCGCCATCCACACCCTGCTGCAGACCAGGGCCACCGACCAACGCCACCGCGACACCCGCACCCGCGTCGAGACCACCCGCCGCCACGGCGCCCACACCCTCGACACCGACACCATCCGCAGCATGGACGAACTACGCGCCGACGCCCTCGTCGCCGCCCTCCTCGGCCACCCCGACACCGACACCGACATAGACGCACGCAGGGGCGCGGGTACGAGCGCGGGCGCAGGCACTGCCGCGGGCGCCGGTCACCGCCCGCCGGCCACCCAGATCCGCCCCACCATCACCGTGCTCGCACCCCCCGGCCCCGACGGCGAACCCGAGGTCTACCTCCCCCGAGGCGGCCCGGCCACCATCGACGCCCTCATCGAACTACTCACCCGCAGCACCGGCGCGACCATCACCGTGCCCGACACCGCGCCCGGCGCCACAGACAACCCCCACCACGCCCACCGCTACCGCATCAGCGCCCGACTGGCCCACCGCATCCGCCTACGCGACGGCACCTGCCGCCACCCCGGCTGCTCCGTACCCGCCCAGGACTGCGACATCGACCACATCCGCCCCTTCAACCACACCGACCCCGACAGCGGCGGCCTGACCATCGAAGCCAACCTCGCCAGCATGTGCCGCCAACACCACCGCTTCAAAACCTTCCACGGCTGGCACTACCACCTCGCCCCCGACGGCACCCTGACCGTCACCACCGACACCGGCCACACCCTGACCACCCACCCCACCGGCCCCCTGG
>NZ_JAHBAV010000319.1 GCF_018390595.1 Dietzia massiliensis | reverse complement strand
CCGTAGATGCACAGGTACGCGCCACCGATACCCACAGAGTTCTCGCCAGTCCACGCCCGGGCGGCGTTGCACCTGGTCGTCACCAGGCCGTCCCGCGCCCCCCCCCCCGCCCCCCCCCCCCCCCCCCCCCCCCCCCCCCCCCCCCCCGCCCCCCCCCCCCCCCCCCCCCCCCCCCCGCCCCCCCCCCCCCCCCCCCCCCCCGCCCCCCCCCCGCGCCCCCCCCCCCCCCCCCCCCCCGGCGCCCCCCCCCCCCCCCCCCCTCCCCGAACACCCGTCCTCCGGCCGCCCCGTCCCCCCGCATGGGCGTGGCGGTGGCGACCGCCGAGGACGTGGACGGCGCCCGGGAGAGGGCG
>NZ_JAHBAV010000318.1 GCF_018390595.1 Dietzia massiliensis | reverse complement strand
TTACTATGCCGCTGCGCCGCTGGTTGATGATATCGCGGCCATCCAGCATCTTTACGGCGCCAATATGACCACCCGAACCGGCGACACCGTTTACGGGTTTAATTCAAATACAGGCCGAGACTTCTATACGCTCAATGACAGCCACGACAAACTGGTGATGTCTGTTTGGGATGCAGGCGGTAATGATACCCTTGATTTCTCGGGGTATAGCCAAAATCAACGTATCAACTTGAACGAAGGCGCTTTCTCCGACGTCGGGGGATTAAAAGGGAATGTTTCCATCGCCGCTGGCGTCACCATCGAAAACGCGATAGGGGGCTCAGGTAATGACGTCATTGTTGGGAATCACGCAGAC
>NZ_JAHBAV010000317.1 GCF_018390595.1 Dietzia massiliensis | reverse complement strand
GTAACTGCATCATCCAAAGCAGCAAATACGGCTTCATCAGATTCTTGACCAAAATCATCATTTTCATCAAATACTTTAAAGAACATGATTTGAGCATCATAAGCGGCACCTTTAACGCCGGAAATTTCATCATAACCTTCACCGCCATTACCGGCAACAATTCCACTAACATGTGTACCATGACTACTAGAATCCCCATCCCATGCATCTAAATCACCGCAAGCATAATCAACAGAGAATGGAACTTTAGAGTTATAATAGAAATCTCCATTTAAAATATCTTGTTGTACATCTTCTGAAAAACCAGTTTCATCAAAACCATGGAACCAACTTCCCCAACCTTCTACAAATAAGTTT
>NZ_JAHBAV010000316.1 GCF_018390595.1 Dietzia massiliensis | reverse complement strand
CGTTCGCCGCCGGCGACCGCGACCTCGGCCTGGATTTCCTCCACATGATCGACGTGTTCCGGTACCCGGAGGACGGCGTGCCGCCCAAGGTCGTCCAGGAGATCCGCCGGATGAAGGCGCGGATCGACTCCGAGCGCCTGCCGCGGGGCGCGGACCCCGCCACGCACACCAAGCTCGGTCGCGGCGGCCTGGCGGATGTCGAGTGGTGCGCGCAGCTGCTCACCATGCAGCACGCCGCCCGCGTTCCCGGACTGCACACCACCTCCACCCTCGAGGCGCTGCAGGCCGCCGCGTCCGCGGAGCTGCTGTCCGAGGGCGAACGCGACGCGCTGGTGCAGTCGTGGCTCATGGCCGGAC
>NZ_JAHBAV010000315.1 GCF_018390595.1 Dietzia massiliensis | reverse complement strand
CTACAAGAGCGCCGAGTTCGACAAGCTGATGGCCAACGTGCTGACCGCGAAGACCAAAGACGAGCGCGCCGATCTGTATCAGAAAGCGGAAGTTCAGCTGGATAAGGATTCCGCCATCGTTCCGCTGTATTACTACGTGAACGCCCGTTTGGTGAAACCTTACGTCGGTGGCTACACCGGCAAAGACCCGCTTGATAACGTGTACGACAAAAACCTGTACATCATCAAGCATTGATACGGTAAGAGCCGGCGGCGCAGGCCGCCGGCCCATGTTGAGAATAATAAGCCGTCATCAGGCTGTCGCACAGGGTTAGGGCAATGCTTAAATTTATACTTCGTCGCTTGCTGGAAGCGATCC
>NZ_JAHBAV010000314.1 GCF_018390595.1 Dietzia massiliensis | reverse complement strand
CGCGCGAAGGCTCGGCCGGCATCATAGTTGGCTTCAACCTCAACACCATGCATACGCACCGGCGTCAGAGAGTTGACGTAGATATACATATTGTCCGAGTAATCTTCGCTCGCATCGGCCCAATCGTTTTCCAGATTTTCGCGATAGCTGCATTTCCGTCCATTGCGGCACACCATGTAAGATTCACTGAAGATGTAATTGCGCACTTTACTGGTATAGCCCACGACCTTGAGGCGTAAAGAGTCTTCCTTAACCAGCAGATCGTGCCCGTTGGCGTTGAAGCCGGCCTGCCAGGTTTCCGCTCGTTCACCTTTGAGGAACGGGTTCATCGATGCGCCACCCGAGTTGGAATAGAACAC
>NZ_JAHBAV010000313.1 GCF_018390595.1 Dietzia massiliensis | reverse complement strand
GAATTGAAGGTGTAGATTGGCAAGAAGCTTATCAAGTTGTTAAAGGTGAAGCAGAAAATTATCGTTCAAAAAATTATGCAACACTAGGATGGAATACTGGTGAAACAGAAGCAATTAATGGTGATAAGTATTCATGGCGTTTGAAACCAAGTTCAGCAACAATAGGTTTTGCTTATAATGATTATGCTGTAGCTATGATGGCAAAAGGTTTAGGTTATCAAGAAGATTACGAAAAATATATTCAATCTTCTAAAAAGTGGTTAAATAACTGGGATGAAAATCTGGTGTCATCAGATGGTTATAAAGGATTTATTCATAAAAGAGCAGCAGATGGAAGTTATGCAACTGTAGATCCAAGTC
>NZ_JAHBAV010000312.1 GCF_018390595.1 Dietzia massiliensis | reverse complement strand
ATGGCAGAAGAGCAACTGGTTGCTATGTTGTATTTTTTTTTTTCAAGCATAAGGCGGCATACGATTTTCGCCTTAGTCTCGTGGGCTCGGTGGGCATCAGGGTGCTGGGGATCGCCCCGAGCCTCTTCGCGACGGGCCTCACCCAGGGCATTCCCGACGAATTCGCGGCGGCGCTGACCAAAGACGCGGCCTTCCCCAAGCGGCTGGGCCGTCCCGAGGAGTACGCCAAGCTGGTGGCCGCCATCGTGGACAACCCGATGCTCAACGGCCAATGCCTGCGCCTGGACGCCGGGCAGCGGTTCGCGCCCAAGTAGGCGCCGCCCGTTGGGGCCCTCCCCGCATTAAGTACACTCTTTAGCC
>NZ_JAHBAV010000035.1 GCF_018390595.1 Dietzia massiliensis | reverse complement strand
GGTGGGGCGGCCGAGGTGATCCTCGACGTCCGCTACGACGGGCCCGACCTGCACGCCGTCGCCGACCTGGCAGGGCTGTCGACCGAGGCGTTCGTACGGACCCACACGTCGATCACATGGCGGGCCGCGTTCGGCGGGGTCGCGCCCCGATTCGCCCACCTCGTGGGCGCGCGGGGGCTCGATGCCCGCGGCCCGGACGCGCGCGGAGGCGAGCAGCGCGTCCCCGCCGAGCCGCGGCCCCTGCCGACCGTTCCACGGCTTCCGTCCCCGCGGGCGCGGGTGCCGGCCGGATCGGTGGGCCTGGCGGACCGGTTCTGCGCCGTCTATCCCGGTGCGTCGCCCGGCGGGTGGCAGCTCATCGGCACCACCGACGCCCGGCTCTGGGACGTCGACCGCTCCGACCCGGCCCTGCTGACGCCCGGAACGGTCGTGCGGTTCCGCGACGCCGGCGGCTCCGGCGGCCCCGGTCACCCGGGCGCGGACCGATGAGCCTGCTGGTCCTCCGGGCCGGGCCCGCCGTCCTCCTGCAGGACCTCGGCCGCCCCGGACACGCCGACCTCGGGGTGACCGCCTCCGGGGCCGCCGACCGCGCCGCCGCCGCCACAGCTCTCCGGGCCGTCGGCACCGACCCCGCCGCCGCGGTGCTCGAGGTGCTGCTCGGCGGGCTCAGCGTCCTCACGGACGCCCCCGCGATCGTGGCGGTCACGGGGGCGGACGCCCTCGTCGTCGTCGTCACCCCCGACGGATCCCGACGCACCGCCGCCACCGGCGACGTCCTCCGCCTCGACACCGGGTCCACGCTGGAGATCGGCCGGCCCGTCGCCGGGGTGCGCAGCTACGTGGGCGTGCGCGGGGGGATCGACGTGCCGCCGGTGCTGGGCAGCCGATCCCGTGACACCCTGTCCGGGCTCGGCCCGCCGCCCGTCACCGTCGGGGACGTCCTCGACGTCGGCGACGCGGTCGTGGGCCCGTGGGCGGACGGATGGCAGGCGGCCGTCGGCGGCACCGACGCCCGCCAACCCGTCGACCTCGACGTCATCCCGGGTCCGCGCGACGACCTCTTCCCACCCGAGGCGTGGGACGTCCTCGCGGCGACCGGCCACGTCAGCGGCCACGCCGACCGGGTGGGCGTGCGCATCGACCCCGCCCGGCCCGTACCGCGACTGTCCAGGGGCGAGATCCCCAGCGAGGGCATGGTGCGCGGCGCCGTCCAGATCCCCGCCGACGGCCGCCCCGTCGTGTTCGGCCCCGACCACCCCGTCACCGGCGGCTACCCCGTGATCGGCGTCCTCACCTCGCGGTCCGCGGACGCGATCTCGCAGCTTCTCCCTGGAACGCCGGTGCGATTCCGCAGGCTACGGGGCGTCGCCGACTAGGGTGTTGACGGCGGTACGGACTATTCTGTGGTGTCGGTGTGCGCGGACTCGCTGCCAGGTGTCTGACGCCGGTGCACCGTGACGACGACTCATTCGAGGTGAAAGCGAACCATGCCAGCGATCGTTCTGATCGGCGCCCAGTGGGGCGACGAGGGCAAGGGTAAGGCCACCGACATCCTAGGCGGCCGCGTGGACTACGTGGTCAAGCCCAACGGCGGGAACAACGCCGGCCACACCGTGGTCGTGGGGGGCGAGAAGTACGAGCTCAAGCTCCTGCCCGCCGGTATCCTCTCGCCCACCGCCGTACCCGTGATCGGCAACGGCGTGGTGGTGAACCTCGAGGCGCTGTTCGACGAGATCGAGGGACTGCAGGCGCGCGACGCCGACACCTCCCGGTTGCGCATCTCCGCCGACGCCCACCTCGTCGCGCCGTACCATCAGGCGCTCGACAAGGTCACCGAACGGTTCCTCGGCAAAAAGGCCATCGGCACCACCGGGCGCGGCATCGGCCCCACCTACGCCGACAAGGTCTCCCGCGTGGGCATCCGCGTCCAGGACGTGTTCGACGAGTCGATCCTGCGACAGAAGATCGAGGGCGCGCTGCACCTCAAGAACCAGATCCTCGTGAAGATCTACAACCGCCGCGCGGTCGAGGTCGAGGAGATGGTCGAGTACTTCCTGTCCTACGCCGACCGCCTGCGGCCCATGGTCTGCGACACCAGCCTCATGCTCAACGAGGCCCTCGACCGCGGCCAGTCCGTTCTCATGGAGGGCGGCCAGGCCACCATGCTCGACGTGGACCACGGCACCTACCCGTTCGTCACCTCGTCCAACCCCACCGCCGGCGGCGCGTGCGTCGGCTCCGGGATCGGGCCCACCAAGATCACACACTCGCTGGGCATCGTCAAGGCGTACACCACCCGCGTGGGCGCCGGGCCGTTCCCCACCGAGCTGTTCGACAAGTGGGGCGAGTACCTGCAGGTCACCGGCGGTGAGGTGGGCGTCAACACCGGCCGCACCCGCCGCTGTGGGTGGTACGACGCCGTGATCGCCCGGTACGCCGCGCGCGTCAACGGCTTCACCGACTACTTCCTCACCAAGCTCGACGTGCTCACCGGCATCGGCGAGATCCCCATCTGTGTGGCCTACGACGTGGACGGCGTCCGGCACGACGAGATGCCCATGACGCAGACCGACTTCCACCACGCCCAGCCGATCTACGAGACCATGCCCGGCTGGGACGAGGACATCACCGGGGCGCGCGAGTTCAGCGACCTGCCTGCTGCGGCCCGCGACTACGTGCTGCGGCTCGAGGAGCTGGCCGGCTGCCACATGTCGTACATCGGCGTGGGCCCGGGCCGCGACCAGAACGTGGTGAGGCGCGACATCCTGGGGTGATCTGGGGGCCGCTCGTGTGACGAGGGAGGCCGATGGTGCGTGCGGGTCAGGTGGGGCCGAATCGGTTGTGAATGTACGACACATGTCGTATGAACGGCCGATAGTGCGGTGACGGCGCATCGGGTGGACTCCATGGAAGCGGCCGACCGGTCGCGTCCCCTTTCGATCGGAGCACCACATGCGTTCCCTCACCCGCCTCGGCGTCGCCGCCGCGGCCACCGCCATCGCCTCAGCCACCGCCCTCGCCGGAGCCGGTGTGGCCGGCGCCCAGGACGTCGATCCCGTGTTCAACAGCCCCAGCAGTGTGAGCGTGAGCGGCAAGGGTGAGGCCACGGAGGTGACGTACACCAACAAGTCGGGTCAGGACTTGATGTGCTACTCGTTCGTGGGCACGGGGCGTCTGGTCTCCGACCTCTACGGCTATGTGAAGACGGTGGACATCAACAGCACTCTTCCGGAGAGCTGGACGGCACGTTTCGTGGAGGCTGCGGGCAAGGGGCAGATCGGGTTCTTCGGCGGAATGGTCGAGAACGGTGAGACCGCTGAGCTGATTGAAGGAGCAATCGGCGGGGTTGTCGAGGGCACACTCACCGATGATTCGTTCTCCCCGGCTGCTCTCACGGTGTGCAACTCCCAGGGGCTGGATGGCGACCCGTACGTCGAGGTCGAGATCTCGGCAGGGGCCGGTGTTCCGGCCGGCCTCGGATCGCTGGACGCAGCGCTCGCGGGGATCGGTAGCTCGGGCTCAGTTGCCCAGACCACCGGCTCGCTCGGGAGCTGACAGTCACAGGACGCGGCTTCCGCCGTCTACCCGCGAGGGTTACGACCGCACACACCCTTCACCCCCGGCGGCTGAACGGCGCCGGGGGTGACGAGTGCCGTCAGGCGGCGGTGGCGGTCAGAGGCCCGGGATCCGGGGTAGCTCGAACGCGCCACCGGCCACACCTGCGCTGACCGCCAGGGTGATCGACACGCCGACGCCCGCCAGAAGGACCAGGCCGGCCCCCACGATCGGGTTGTCCAGTGAGCCCCCGTCAGCACTGCCGGAGGCCTGCGCGACATAGTGCACCGCGGTGGTGTCGACCGGCGCGGCCTGGGCGGGGGCGGCGGTCACGGAGGTGGCGGCAGCCAGGGCAATCGCCGCGGCGGCGGTCGTGGCACTTCGGGTGTTGTTCATGGTCATGACTCACTCATCGTCGTGGGGCTCGGAGCATTACAGACCGGCGACTCCCCCCTCGGTGCCCCCGCTCAAGCCGCACGCTTCCCTGGGTGGTGTCGGATAACGATTCTGTAAACGGTGGTTACATATCTCGAAATTAGCTGCTAGTTTCGCCTCCGTCGTCCTGAAGTTCAGGGCGATGACATCCGCGTTTCCCACTCGTTCGACACGTCGGGTGGAGTCAACCCGGGAGGTGACATGGCTACAAAATTCCGACGAGGAACCACGATTGCCGGAGGCTTTGCCGCAGCAGCGCTTGCGGTCGGAATGGCCTCGCCAGTGGCGAGCGCGCAGAACCTGGACGGGCCGGTCCAGTTCTGGGCCGCCAGCAACGACCAGTGTGAGGTCGAGTTCACGGTATTGAACTCGACCAACGGTGAGTACATTCTCGACTGGTGGGTCGAGGGTCAGGACAAGACCGGCGAGGACTTTGGGCTTGGGCCCACCGGTCAGATCATTGAGTCCCGGAACTATGAGCCGACTGCTTCGTACGACGTCACGCCGCCGGTTCGCTATAAGTCCGACCACGACGTCCCGCTGACCACGAATGTGGTCTACAACCTGGACGAGGTTGAGGGACTGCCGGATAGCGAGGACGGCGAGTACGTGGTCAACTACCGCATGGCCAGCGGTATCGAATCCGACCACCGAGGCGGCGAGTACACCACCACGGTCACCGGCTGTGAGACCGAGGACGAGGGCACCGGGTCGCTGAGCCTGGGCTCGCTCGACGTTTTTGGCTCGCTCGGTAGCTGATAACCAAAGCGCCAGAGCGCACCGCCCCGCCACCGGAAACGGTGGCGGGGCGTTCTGCATCCGTGCGGCGCAGGCCGGGTCGTCAGGCTAGGTTCTTGAACGCGTTGCGGACGGCGTCCAAGGCCTCCTCGAGGCCGAAGCCGGCGCCTGCGGCTGACGCAGTGAATTCTTCGGCGGCCCGCGCCAAGGCAGCGCCGGCCGCGTCGGCGGCGGAGACGAAGGTGCCCGATCGGCCGCGGCCCTCGAGCACGCCTGCCTCTTCGAGCTCCCGGTAGACCTTGGCCGCGGTGGCGGTGGAGACACCCACCTCGTCGGCCAGCTTCCTCACAGCGGGCATGCGGGTTCCCGCCGTGAGCTTCCCGCGTGAGACCGCCTCGACGATCTGTCTCTTGAGCTGACGGAACGGAGGGTCGGACGATGCGGGATCGACGCTCAGGACGACTCCGGCCACGGGGGAACCACCAGCCGGAGGGCTATCGTTCGCCGATCGAGGCGCGGCCCCCGGATCGGTCATGCTCAGGCCCACACCTGGTCGATCGCGGCGGCCTCGGTCGGGGGCGCGACCGGCACCGCGGGGGCCGGAGTGCGAGAGAAGCGCGGCGCGGGCGCGGGCCCGGCATCGCCGGCGACCTCGACGAAGGTCTCGCGCGCCACGTTGTGCGGATGGTCGAGCGCCTCGGTGTAGGTCAGCACCGGCGTGGTGCAGGCGTCGGTGCCGTAGAACAGCTCGGCCCACTCGTCACGGGTCTTCTCGGCGAACTTGCCGGCGATGATCTCGCGCAGTTCCTCCCAGCGGTCCATGTCGAACTGGCCGGGCATCCCCTCGCCGTCGATACCCAACAGTCGGGCGAACTCGGCGTAGAACTGCGGCTCGAGGCAACCAACCGCCATGTACTTGCCGTCCGAGCAGGTGTAGACGTCGTAGAACGGGTACCCGGTGTCGAGCATGTTGGTCCCGGCGACGTCCGACCACTGGCCGCGGGCGCGCATCGCCCATTGGAACTGGCCCAGGACGGAGGCGCCGTCGGTCATGGCGGCGTCGATGACCTGGCCCTTGCCGGACGTCGAGCGCTCGATGATCGCGGCGAGGATGCCCTGGATGAGGAACATCGACCCGCCGCCGAAGTCGCCGACGAGGTTGAGTGGCGGCACGGGGCGCTCGCCCTTGCGGGCGGTGGCGTTGAGGTGGCCGGTCAGGGAGATGTAGTTGAGGTCGTGGCCGGCGGTGTGGGCGAGCGGGCCGTGCTGGCCCCAGCCGGTCATGCGGGCGTAGACCAGGCGCGGGTTGAGCGCCAGGCACTCGTCGGGGCCCAGGCCCATGCGCTCGGTGACCCCGGGGCGGTAGCCCTCGACCAGTACGTCCGCTTTGGCGATGAGTCCGCGCACCTGCGACAGGCCCTCGTCGCTCTTTAGGTTGGCCTCCACCACGGTCCGGCCGCGCCGGGTGATGTGCGCCCAGCCGCCGACCTGGGTGTCGAGCTCCGCGGGGCGCATGACCGTGACGACGTCGGCGCCCAGGTCCGCCAGCATCATGCAGGCGTGGGGGCCGGGGCCGATGCCGTTGAGTTCGACGACGCGGATGCCGGCCAGGGGGCCGGAAGAGGAACTGGTCACAGGTGGGCCCTTTCGTGTGGCTTTGCACACACGTTATCGCCTCACAGCCGGCTAGGTCCGAGGCGGCCGGGAGTTGCCCCTGTGGCCCCTGTGGCCAGGGGTGATAACAGAATTAACATCTATTCATAAAACTTTAAAGTTTGCGTCGCTTCCGACCGGGTTGTCTGTGATCCGTGCCACACTCTGCGCAGGCGTTCTCCCGGAACGTTCGCAAGTGTCACCGGGTCGTCGATGTGGTGACTTTCCCTCACTGCAAGGAGATTTCATGTTCGCTCGTAACCGCTTCCTGGCCGGCGCCTCGGCTGTCGCGCTGGCCGCCGGAGCCACCCTCGGGGGCGCCGGCATCGCCGGAGCCCAGGGCTCATCGGAGATCGCAGCAGATCTCGAACTCGCCGCTACTGCCCTCAACGGGCCGGTGACGGTGACCGGTAACGCCGAGGGCGGGCCGACGGTTACCTACACCAACGAGACCGGCGCGGATCAGACGTGCGTGGGATTCACGCTTCCATACGCAACGGTCGACGAGCTGGGAGTGGATCCGGGCGGCATCGGTGAAGATCCGCTGGCTGCTCTGCCGCTTCTCGCCTTGATCGAGGCCGAGGGCGGCGTCTCGGTTCTGGCTGCGGACGCGGATGGCGATCCGGTCGCGAATGACAGCGGAGGTGAGACGAACATCACAAATGTGGCGATTGGTCTCCTCGGAGGGGTCGGTGTCGCGGTCGAGGAGGGCGCGACGATCGAGTGGGTTGCCACGTCGCCTGAGGATCCGGCAGCCGCCGTCATCATGTGCACCCCGGATCCCGACGGGGGGCTGCTAGCCATCAACTTCGGAGTTGACCGCCAGGTCGTCGCGGATCAGATCAATGACCGCCTCGGGCCGCTGGGTTCGATCACCGCGGGCAGCGTCAGCGGTGGCAGCGTGGAGGTCGGTGCGAACCTGCTCGGCTCGCTCGTTGGCGGTGACGACTCGGGCAACGACAACGGCGGAGACGACGATGCTGCCGCCGGCAGCGCGGCGGCCATCTCGGGTACGAGCGAGGCTGGCTCCGGAGCCGGCGTTGGGGATGACAACGGAGAGCTCCCCGCGGAGACTCTGGTCAACTGATCCGCTGAACCAGCGAGCGCTGCGCGCGCCGGAGGGCGTCCGGGCCCGGCACCTCATGGTGCCGGGCCCGGTCGTCTGTTCGGCCGCGCGCAAGTGCCTGCTCGGATCGGGGGTGGGTATGACCGACCCGCCCGTTGCGAAAAGGTGCTCTTGTGGCACGTGTTGAAGATGATTCGACAGTGTTGTCGCTCGACACAAAGTTTGCACCGTTCGGCTGAACGGAAAGTGAGAAATGGGCAACACTCGAGCTGCGGCCGTCACGAGCGCGCCGACAACCGCCGGAAGATAAGCGGCTGACCCCTCACATTCAAGGAGCAACATGACCTCCCTCAAGCGAATCGTCGCTGGCGCCTCAGCGCTGGCACTCGCGACCGGAACCGCCCTCGCAGGTGCCGGAATCGCCTCCGCTTAGGAAGGAGACGATTCGACCGGCTCAGTGGGTAGTAGCTCGATCAATCTCGAGGAAATCGCTGGCGACCTGGACCTCGCCGCCACCGCTCTTAACGGCCCGGTGACTGTGGCCGGGAACGCCGAGGGCGGTCCGACGGTCGCCTACCTCAACGAGACCGGGGTGGCACAGGAATGCGGCGGCTTCACGCTCCCGTACAGCACGGTCGATGAAGGTGGGGTCGACCCTTCCACAATCGACCTCAGCGACCTGGCCGCGCTTCCCGAGCTCCTCCAGGTCCTCGAGGGCGGTGGCGGCGTATCGATCCTCGGGGCAGACGAGGAGGGGAACCCCACCGCGAGTGACAGTCCGGGCT
The DNA here is from genome assembly GCF_018390595.1 of Dietzia massiliensis. GTDB lineage: Bacteria > Actinomycetota > Actinomycetes > Mycobacteriales > Mycobacteriaceae > Dietzia > Dietzia massiliensis. Next base: position 28,445 of record NZ_JAHBAV010000035.1, on the reverse strand, counting down.
TCAACTTCGGGTCGGAGGACATCATGAGCGTCGTCCTCGGTCTGGCAAACGGCCTAGGAGTCGCGGTTCCCGCCGGTGAGTCGGCAGAGTGGACCGCCACGGAGCCGGAGGATCCCGCCGCGGGTGTCATCCTCTGCCTCGAGCCCGGCCAGAACGCGCTCGCCGACATCGAGATGTACTTCGGTGTCGACCCGCAGGTCGTGGCGGGCCAGATCAACGGTCGGATCCCGGGCGGGTCCGTGGCGCCCGTCTCCGCGGGGTCCATCTCCGGGGGCAGCGTCGAGATGGGTGCGAACCTGCTGGGCCCGCTCACCGCGGCCAGCTCGGAGGACGGAGAAGATGAGGGATCAGGCAGTTCGTTCATGAGCTCCGGGTTCAGCGAGGCTGGCAGCGGTGGAGACGACACCGGCGAGCTTCCCCCGCTCGAGTCGGTGGAGTGATCTCAGCTCGCCACACCGCGTGATCGACCGGGCCCGGCACCTCACGGTGCCGGGCCCGGTCGTCTGTTCAGCCGCACTTCGGCCGTCGTCGCAGGTCTACTAGCGTGGTCGACATGACCGCCGCTCACGATCCCCTCGCCCCGCCCACCGTGGACCGCTTCGGCACGCCGGGTGCGCCGACCGCGACCCGCGTGATGTTGCTCGGCTCGGGCGAGCTGGGCAAGGAGGTGACGATCGCGCTGCAGCGTCTCGGTGTCGAGGTCATCGCGGTCGACCGCTACGACGGAGCCCCGGCGTACCAGGTCGCGCATCGCTCGCACACCATCGACATGACCGACGCCGACGAGGTGCGCCGGGTAGTAGAACTCGAGAAACCGCAGGTGATCCTGCCGGAGATCGAGGCCATCGCCACGGCCGCGCTCGCGCAGATCGAACAGGACGGCCTCGCCCGCGTCGCGCCCACCGCCCGCGCCGTGCAGCTGACGATGGACCGCGAGGGCATCCGCCGCCTCGCCGCCGAGGAGCTGGGCCTGCCGACGAGCCGCTTCGCGTTCGCGTCCTCGCTGGAGGAACTGCAGGAGGCGTGCTCCCGGATCGGGTTCCCGTGCCTGGTCAAGCCCACCATGTCGTCGTCGGGCAAGGGACAGTCGTCCCTCCACGGTCCCGAGGACGTGGAAACGGCGTGGAACCACGCGCAGTCCGGTGCCCGCGTCGCGGGGGCGCGCGTGATCGTGGAGTCGTTCGTCGACTTCGAGTACGAGATCACCCTGCTCACCGTCCGCAGTGTGGACCCGGAGACGGGCCGGATCCGCACCGACTTCTGCGAGCCGATCGGCCACCGCCAGGAGCGCGGCGACTACGTGGAGTCGTGGCAGCCGCAGGCCATGACCCAGGACGCGTACGATTCCGCACGGTCGGTGGCCGCGCGGATCACCGGCGCGCTCGGTGGCGTCGGGGTGTTCGGCGTGGAGCTGTTCGTCAACGGCGTCGACGTCTACTTCTCCGAGGTCAGCCCACGGCCACACGACACGGGCCTGGTGACGCTACGCAGTCAGGTCCTCAGCGAGTTCGAGATGCACGCGCGCGCGGTGCTCGGCCTCCCGGTCGTCACGACGATGGCCAGCCCGGGCGCATCGGCGGTCATCTACGGCGGCCCGGGGATCGGCGACGGGAGCGTCGACGCGGTCGGTTTCGAGGGCGTGGCGCGGGCGCTGGCGGTGCCGGAGGCCGACGTCCGGTTGTTCGGTAAGCCGTCGGCCAGCGAGTTCCGCCGGATGGGCGTGGCGGTGGCGACCGCCGAGGACGTGGACGGCGCCCGGGAGAGGGCGCGCGAGGCGGCCGCGCGGGTGCGGGTCGTGGTGTAGGTGGGGAGGTCGGGAGAATGACGACGACGAGGTCCGCGGCAGACGACGCACGCGATCTGCCGCCCGAGCCGACGGCTCCGTGGATTCTCGTGCTGGCCGGGGGAGTGGTCCTGCTGTGGCTGGGCGTGCTGGCCTGGCAGGTGGCCGTCCTGCCCGAGCGGGTGCCGACGCATTTCGGCGCCGACGGGCGGGCCGACGGCTGGTCCAGCCGGAACGGGGCCCTCGCGTTCTCCGCGCTGATCCCGTTGCTCGTCGTGCTGCCGATGCCGCTGCTGTCCCGGCTGGTGCTGTGGGCCCCCGGCCAGATCAACGCGCCCAACAAGCAGTGGTGGACGGCCACCGGCCCGAGGCTGCGGCGGTTCGAGCGGCTGATGCGCGAGGACCTGTGGCTGATCACGACGGTCACACTGCTCCTGCTGGTGGCCGGGCAGGTGGGCATCGTGCTCGCCGCGCGGTCGGGCGGCGACGCGATGCCGACGTGGATCCTCCCGGTCGCGCTGGTGGTCTTCCTCGTGGCGATCGGGGCGGTGATGGCCCGGATGTTCATCGGCGGCCGGTACGCCGCGCAGCCCGACCTCGACTGAGCGATGCCCCTGTGGATGGTCGTCGACCCCGTCCACAGGCACCCGTCGGTGAGGGCGTCGTGTCGGTGCGGACCCCTAGCGTGACCTGACGAGCGGCGCGGAGTGCCGGGTCGGAGGGGAGCGGGGTCGATGGCGGGGCAGGACGGGGGAACAGGCGCGGTGGCCGTGGGGGATGCGGCGGCCGCGGCGGTGGTGGCGGGCACGACGGCCGCGGCGGCGCAGGGGCCGCTGGGGACGGCCGTGCTGGCGTTCGATCAGGTGGCGGTGACGGCGGAGGCCACGCGAGTCCGCGAGGCCGGGCGGGAGTTGGCAGAGGGAGCGGTGTCGCTGAGCGCGGCGCTCGACGAGGCGTCCGCGGTAGCGGCCGCTGCTCACGCGGGTGGGGGCGGGCTGCTCACCGGCGGCGCGCTCGCCGAGTGTGCGGCCCTGCTCGCCCGCAGGGCCCGCGACCTCGCGGAGGAGACGGAGCGGTCGGCGGACGGGATGGCGCGGGCGGCGGGCCTGCTGACGGCGGCCGACGAGGAGGTGGCCGGTCGTGTCGCCGGCGCAGGGGGCTGATGCACTGGCCGCGGCCATCGACCTGGCGGCCGTGCGGGCGGCGGAGGTGGGCCGGCGGATCGCGGACTCCGCCGAGGACCTGGATTCGGTGGCCCGCAGGCTCGGCGGGCGCGCGACAGGCGGGCAGTGGTCGGGCCGGGCGGGGGACCGGGCCCGCGGCGAGGTCGCCGACGCCGCCGGCGAGGCGCGGATGCTCTCCGGGAACTGCCTCTTCGTGGCCGATGTCCTCAGGGCCGAGGGGAGTCGGCTCGCCCGCGCCGTGACCGGGTGGGACGCCGCCGAGGCGGCCGAACCCGGAACCGGGGACGCGGTCGCGGTGCAGGACGCCGACCGGGTCCTCGCCATGAGGCTGCGGGAGGCGGCGGACGCGCTGGCCGGCCGGGTCGACGCCGCGACGAGGCCGTGCCTGGACCTCTCGGGATCGACCGACGACGACCCGCGCGAGGTCGCCCGGCTGTGGCACTCGCTCGGGCCCGCCGACCGCGCCCGGCTGGCGCGCGACCACCCCGAGCTCGGCTCGGTGGCCGGGCTGTCGTCGGCGACGCGCGACGCCATCAACCGGACCCGGCTCCGCCGGCTGCTCGACGCGACCGGGTCCGCGGCGGGGGCGGCGGCGGGGGCCGGATCCGGTGCCGGCCAGCAGGTATCCGACGAGGCGGCTCGGAACCTGGCGACGTTGGCCGCGTATCTCGAGCAGGACCCCCGGAGGCATCTTCTCGACCTGCATCCCGACGGCCGGGCGGTGGTCGCCAGTGCCGACCCCGATTCCGCCGAGCGCGTGGTGACGCTCGTCCCGGGCACGGGGTCCTCGCTGGCCGACCTGGGGCGCACCGGGGATCGGGCCGGCGCGGTGTGCGAGGCGGCGGACGCGGCGGAGGCGGCCGGCGAGGCCGGCGCAGGGCACGGGAAGGGCGCGGCCGGGGTGTGCGTGGCGGTGTCGTGGCAGGGCTACGACGCGCCGGACGGCATCGTCTCCGCCGGCTCCTCCGCGGACCCGGCGTGGGTACATGCGGGCGACCTCCGGACCTACGCGGCCGGGCTGGACGCGGTCGAACGCCTGGACGGCGACGACGCCCCACACGCGGCCATCGGCTACAGCTACGGCTCGGTGGTCCTGGGCGCGGCCGCGGCGGACCCCGAGGGGCTCGCGGCCGACCTGATGATCCACGTCGGCAGCCCCGGCGCGGGAGTCGAGTCACTCGATCGGCAGTGGGTGGACGAGGCCGGCGTCAGCCGCCCGGCGGTCGACGACGACGTGGTGGCCGTGGCCTCACGCTGGGATCCCGTCCCGTGGTGGTCGGTCACGGGCGTGCTCGGCGAGCGGCCGGGGACCGACGAGTTCGGCGGACGTTCCGTGGACGTCACCGAGCCCGGCGCGGGACCGGAGTCGGTGCGCACCGCACACTCGCGCTACCTCGACCCGGGGACGGTGTCGCTGCCGGAGATCGGCCGGCTCGTCAGCGGGATCGAGTAGCCCGCGAGGAGCGGGCGATGTCGAGCATCTCCGCACGACCCGGCAACTTGGTGCGCTCGCGGCCGGCCGCCTCGCCGAGCTCGCGCTCGTGCGCGTCGATCGCGAGCCAGGCGTCGCCGTCGACGACGTCCACGCCGCGGTCGGCGAGCAGGTCACGCACGGAGGACGGATCGGGATCGGAGGGCTCGGGCAGCGTGCCGGACTCGAGCTCGGTGGTCAGATGTCCGACCGTCTCCACCGCGCACGACCGGTTGGTGCCGATGACACCGAAGGGCCCGCGCTTGACCCACCCCGCCGTGAACAGCCCCGGCAGGTGGTCCCCGCCCGGCGCGTCGAGCACCCGGCCGCCGTCATTGGGGATGGTCGCCCGGGAGTCGTCGAACGGGACGCCCTCCAGGGCGGCGGAGCGGTACCCCACCGCCCGGTACACGGCCTCGACCGGCAGGTCTTCGAAGTACCCCGTGCCGCGCACCCGGCCGACGACCGACCCGGCGTCGGCCGGCGCGGGATCCGGCTCGGTGATCTCCAGTCGCAACCCGGTGACCCGGCCGTCGTCGCCCACGATCTCGACGGGGGACCGGTGGAAGCGGAACCGCACCACCTTCCCGCCGGCCGCGAGCGCGGCGGCCTCGGCCTCATCCGCCGTCTCGAGCCCGGCCTCGCGCTGCGCCCCGACCCATTTCTCGAGTTGCGCGCACACCTGCCCCACCCGGCGATCGCCGTCGCGGAGGGCGCGCGCCTCGTCGTCGTACTCCAGGTCGTCGGGATCCACCACCACGGTGACGCCCTCCACCTTGGCCATCTCCCGCAACTCCAGGGGCGTGAACTTGGCGTGCGCCGGGCCACGGCGCCCGATCACCGACACCACACGCGTCACATTGGTGCCGAAGCCGTCCCGCACGTGGGCGGGGATGTCCGTCGGCTCGAGCTGCTCCGGACTGCGCACCAACATGCGCGCCACGTCCAGGGCCACGTTCCCCACGCCGACCACGGCCGCCCGCTCGGCGGTGAGCGCCCACTCCGGGTGCGAATCGGGGTGACCGTCATACCAGGTCACGAACTCGGCGGCCCCGTACGATCCCTCCAGGTCCTCGCCCGGGACGCCCAGCCGACGGTCGGTCAGCGCGCCGGTGGAGAACACGACCGCGTGGTAGAAGCGCCGCACGTCCTCCACCGTCAGGTCGCGGCCGAACTCCACGTTGCCCAGGAACCGGATGCGCGGATCCGCGGCGATCCCCTCGAGCGTCCGCGCGATGCCCTTGATGCGGGGGTGATCCGGGGCCACGCCGTGACGCAGCAACCCGTACGGCACGGGCAGGCGGTCGAGCAGGTCCACCACGATCCCGCGCCCCGACGGATCGCTCGAGTCGCTCCAGTCCAGCAGGGCCTCGCACGCGTACACGCCCGCCGGGCCGGACCCGACGACGGCCACACGGTAGGGGTGATCTGTGAGCGGCGTCATATCCGGATCGTCGCACAGAACGGCCACCCGGGTACCTCGACCCCGCCGATCGGGCGTCGGGGGAGCATAATCGACACCATGAGCGACTACGCCGGGGACCTACCGCCCCGCCAGGCCTGGGAACTGCTCGCCTCCGATCCCGACGCCGTGCTGGTGGACGTCCGCACGAGCGCCGAATGGCAGTGGGTCGGCGGCGCCGATCTGTCGGAGCTCGGCAAGCGCACGCTGGGCATCGAGTGGATGACCTCGGCGGGCCAGCCCAACGCCCGGTTCGTGGAACAGTTGGCCGAGGCGGGCGTCGAGCCCGGGGCGCCCGTGCTGTTCCTGTGCCGCAGCGGACACCGGTCGGCGGCCGCGGCCCGGGTCGCCACCGCCGCCGGATACGGCGCCGCCTACAACGTGGCCGGCGGCTTCGAGGGCGACCCCGACGCCGAGGGGCACCGCGGCACGGTCAACGGTTGGAAGGTCGCGGACCTGGCCTGGCGCCAGTCCTGACCCGCACCGCCACACACGCACGCACGGCCCGCCCACACACACCAGTACACAGAAAGCAGCGGATGAAGAACAACGAGCTACCCAAAGGTCTCCACCCCGACACCCTGGGGGTCCGCGCCGGCCAGATGCGCACGGCCTTCGAGGAGACCACCGAGCCGATGTTCCTCAACTCCGGCTACGTCTACGACTCGGCCGAGGCCGCGGAGGCGTCGTTCAACGGCACCACCGAGCGCTTCGTGTACTCCCGCTACGGCAACCCGACGGTCGCGATGTTCGAGGAGCGGCTGCGGCAGATCGAGGGCGCCGAGGACTGCTTTGCCACCTCCTCGGGCATGTCCGCTGTGTTCGTCGCCCTGGCCGCGCTGTGCGGTGAGGGCTCGCGCCTGGTGGCCTCGCGGGCGCTGTTCGGTTCGTGCTTCGTGATCTGCGACGACATCCTGCCCCGCTGGGGCGTGGAGACCGTGTTCGTCGACGGCGCCGACCTCGACCAGTGGCGCGAGGCGCTGAGCGAGCCCACCGACGCAGTGTTCTTCGAGACCCCCTCCAACCCGATGCAGGAGCTCGTCGACGTGCGCGCCGTGAGCGAGCTCGCGCACGCCGCGGGAGCCACGGTCGTGGTGGACAACGTCTTTGCCACGTCGATGCACCAGAAGCCGCTCGAGCTGGGCGCCGACGTGGTGGTGTACTCCACCACCAAGCACATCGACGGCCAGGGCCGCGTGCTCGGCGGCGCCGTCCTGGGCACGGAGGAGTTCATCTCCGGCCCGGTCAAGCACCTCATGCGTCACGCCGGGTTCGGCATGAGCGCGTTCAACGCGTGGGTCCTGCTCAAGGGCCTGGAGACCATGAGCCTGCGCGTCGAGCGGATGAGTGCCAACGCGCTGGAGGTGGCGCGGTTCCTGGAGTCGCACCCGGCCGTGGAGCGGGTGACATACCCGATGCTCGAGTCGCACCCCCAGTACGAGTTGGCGCGGGCGCAGATGTCGGGCGGCGGGTCGGTGGTGACGTTCGGGTTGAAGTACGACGACGACGAGGGCGGCCGCGGCAAGAAGGAGTGTTTCGCCCTGCTCAACTCGCTCGAGGTCATCGACATCTCCAACAACCTCGGCGATGCCAAGACGCTGGTGACCCATCCCGCGACGACGACGCATGCGTCCATGGAGCCCGAGGCCCGCGCCGCGGTGGGCATCGGCGACAACGTGGTCCGCCTGTCCGTGGGGCTGGAACACGCGGGCGACCTCATCGAGGACCTGCGTCGCGGTCTGGGGTGACGGTCTAGATTGATCGTATGTCTGATCGGGGTGAACATTCCCGGGTCCGGGTGGCGGTGCTGCCGGCCGCCCATCCCGCGGTTCGCCGTATCACCGGCCTGGATGGCGCTGAGCACGTAGAGCTGGTGCCCGTCCGGCCCGGGGTGGTGAACGGGCAGACCCCGCCCGAGGCGGTGACTCCCGCGGAGTTCGATCCCGGCCACGAGGCGTCGGGCGAGATTCATCGCGACGGCGACCCGCTGCGCACTGTCGACCTGGCGCACGTGCACTTCGGGTACGACTACCTCGAGCCCGAGAGCGTGGACGGGGTGGTGGAGCACCTGGCGCGGGCCGGCGTGCCGATGGTGCTCACCGTCCACGACATCGTCTACCCGTCCCACGAGGACGAACTCCCGCACCGGGATCACACCGGCACACTGGTCGAGGCCGCCGCTGCCGTGGTCACGCTGACCGAGGTGGCGGCGCACGAACTGTGGGTGCGGTGGGGCGTCGAACCGGTGGTCGTGCCGCACCCGCGGCTGCTGGACGAGGACGAGGTCTCCTCCGCCATCCGCGCCGGCAAGCACCTGCGCGGTCCCGGCGATCCGGTGGTGGTGGGGGTGTTGCTGGAGCGGATGGGCGAGAACATCGACGGCCCGGAGCTGCTGGACCAGCTGGCGCCCGTCGCCCACGGGCGGCGGGGCGCGCACCTGCGGATCGTCGTGGAGGCGCAGGCGTGGCGCGACGCGTGCGGCGAGGACCGCGAGGCCGGCGGGCACCATCTGGTGGCGGAGCTGGCGGCCGAGGGCGGCTGGGAGTCGGTGCGGTTGGTGCGGTACGAGTCGTTGGACCTGGCGCCGTTGCTGCCCGAGTTCGCCGCGCTCGACGTGTGCGTGTTGCCGTACCGGTTCGCCACCCATTCCACCTGGTTGGAGTTGTGCCGCGACCTGGGCGTGTCGCCGGTGTTCCCGGCGGTGGGGTGCCTGCGGGAGCAGTGGTTCGACCGTTGCGATCCGGGCGATCACTCCGGGGAGGTCTACGATCCCCACGATCCGTCCGCGGTGGCGGTGGCGGTGCGGGCGGCGTTGGAGAATCCCCGGGCCGTCCCGCCGCGGGTCGAGGGCGCTGATCCGACGAGCGTCATCGCGGCTCATGCGCGGATCTACGACGAGGCCGCCGGCGGTTGAGTAGCCGACCGGGCGGGCGACCGGGCGGGCGATTCAGTCGGTGGCGTCGCTGCGGGCGATATCCACGGGCCACGCCAGCGTGAGGACCGAGTCGGGCGCCGGGGAGTTGGCGTCCATGCTCAGTTCGAGGCACACGGTCACCGCCGCGCCGGGCGTGGTGCGGGTGGCGCCGGGCAGGATCAGCGGGACGTCGGAGGTGGGGGCGTCGACGGGCACCGGTTCCTCACCGTCCCCGGCGAGGACGTTGTCCGAGTCGAGGCGGAAGGCCGGCGCCGCACATGCGCCTCCGCGGGAGGCGACCGCCCGGATCCGGACGTCGGCGGCGGTGGCCGGGTCGCCGTCCACGAGGACGCCCTCGCCGATCGCCACATGGGCGTCGTCGCGCGAGTCGACGCTCGTGCGGAGGGTGAGCGGCTGGTAGGCGGAGCGGTCCCGCAGGCCGGCGGTGTCGACTCGGACGGGGAAGTGGCCACCGTAGGAGGAGATGGGCGCGGTCCAGGTGGTGCCGAAGTCGGTGGACGCCTGGACGGACCAGGCGGAACTGCGGAGCTCGGATTCGCGGGCCTGCTCTTGCCGATCCTGGAGGATCAGCGTGGCGCCGAGGGCGCAGGCGGAGGAGGCGGCGAGGGTCACCAGGGCGGTGGCCGCGTGCCTGGTCCGCATGACTCCTCCGAACGTGCGCTCGCCCGGAGGTCGGTTCAGGGGAGGGGACCCTGGCCACGCGATGCGCGGTGACTTCCGGTTCACGAAGAATATTGCTGACGCGGCCGTAGTCGTTACAGCAACCCGCGGCGTGTGGCCGATCTCATCAGATGTTCCGGCGGCCATGTCGCGGCCGGGGCGCTGACGCGTCGGCTACCCGTCCACCTTCCGCGCCGAGGTGACCTCGGAGCGCCGAGGTGGGGACAGGGCGCTACGAGTGTCGCAGGCCACTGGCATACTCGGCGCAGTGGCCCGCGCGACGGAGTGCCGCCGCAACGAACGCCGCAACGAACGTCACCGCGAACGCCGCTGTGAACGCCCCAGTGAACAACGTCGACGTACACCTGGCCACACGCCCAGACGTAGGAGAAGCCGATGCCCGACACCCCCTCCCTCAAGCTCGGATACAAGGCCTCGGCCGAGCAGTTCGGGCCGCGCGATCTCGTGGAGTTCGCGGTGATGGCGGAGCAGGCGGGCATGGACTCGGCCACGGTCTCCGACCACTTCCAGCCCTGGCGCCACGACGGCGGCCACGCCCCGTTCTCCCTGGCCTGGCTCACGGCCGTAGGGGAGCGGACCAGCACCATCCAGCTGGGCACCTCCGTGCTCACCCCGACGTTCCGCTACAACCCCGCGGTACTGGCCCAGGCGTTCGCCACCATGGCGTGCCTCTATCCGGGGCGCGTCTTCCTCGGCGTGGGCACCGGTGAGGCGCTCAACGAGATCGCCACGGGCCACCGGGGCGAGTGGCCGGAGTTCAAGGAGCGCTTCGCGCGTCTGCGGGAGTCCGTCCGCCTCATGCGCGAGCTCTGGACGGGCGAGACCACCAGCTTCTCCGGCGACTTCTACTCCACCAAGGACGCCTTCCTCTACGACGTTCCCGAGGGCGGCGTGCCGGTCTACGTCGCGGCGGGCGGCCCGGTGGTGGCCAAGTACGCCGGCCGCGTCGGTGACGGCTTCATCTGCACCTCCGGCAAGGGCATGGAGCTCTACACCGACAAGCTGCTGCCCGCGGTCGAGGAGGGCGCGCGGATCAACGAGCGTGACTCCTCGACGATCGACCGGATGATCGAGATCAAGATCAGCTACGACCCCGACCCGGAGAAGGCCCTCGAGAACTGCCGCTTCTGGGCGCCGCTGAGTCTGACGCCGGAGCAGAAGCACTCGGTGGACTCGCCGCGCGAGATGGAGCGTCTGGCCGACGAGCTGCCGATCGAGCAGGTCGCCAAGCGCTGGATCGTCGCCTCGGACCCGGACGACGCCGTCGAGCAGGTCAAACAGTACGTCGACGCGGGCCTCAACCACCTGGTCTTCCACGCGCCCGGTCACGACCAGAAGCGCTTCCTCGATCTGTTCAAGGCCGACCTCGAACCACGTCTGCGAGCACTTGTATGAGCGACGAGAACACCCTTCGCGGCCCGGACACGGCCGATCTCTCCGGCCTCGAGGGCATCCTCGGCGGCAAGGACAAGGTCCGCGTCCTGCGCTACCCGCACGAGACCGAGCCGGACGAGGAGGGGAAGACCACCGAATGGCACTGCGACATCGTCGTCGTCGACAACGTCCCCGCCGTCGGCTTCTCCACCTACGCCACCATTGGCGCGCGGGAGCTGCCCACCAACGTCACCACGCCCGAAGGGCGTCAGATCCGCAGTGAGTTCGTCACGGTCGGCCGCACGGGTCACCGCGCGATGGCCGACGTGCTCGACGCGTGCGCGCTGGCGGTGGCCACCGGCTCCATCCACGTCGCGCCCGGAGCGGTGATCCCCAACGCGGTCGGCTTGGTCGACCCCGGGCGCCGCTGCGAGCACCTCGTCCTCACACCGCCGTTCCTGTGGCCGGAACTGCAGGTCGTCGACGAGACCGGCGGCCCCGACGGCACCGGCCCGCTGCTCACGCGCCTGCAGGCCGTGCCCATCACCACCGCGGAGATGTCCGCGATCGGTCGCGACGGTGCCGACGCCCTGTTCGAGAAGCTCGACACCGCCGACGCCGACGTCACCAACCCGGACCGTCCGAGCGTGGTGTGAGCGTGCGCGCGGCCCGGACGCCCGGCGTCGCCGCGCGGCTGCTCGAGACCGCGGCCGGCCTCATGATCGTCGAGGCCACGGCCGTGGGAGTGTCACGTCTGCAGCAGGTCGACGAGAGCGAACTCCACGCCGCCGACGCGTGGTTCGACGTGAAACACGGTGAGAGCGGGGGAGGGGACGACGACGAGGACCTCGACCGCGGGCCCGGCGGCGCGGGTGGGCATCTGGACCGCATCGCGGGTCAGGTGAGGGCCTACCTGGCCGGAGAGCTACGCGGCTTCGACGTCCCGCTCGACTGGGCCGCCGCGGGGGTCCACGACGAGTTCTCGCGGGAGGTCTACCGCGAGATCCAGCGCATCCCGTACGGCGAGACGTCCACCTACGGGCAGATCAGCGTGGACGCCGGCCGGCCCCGCAACGCCCGGCGGGTGGGCCGGTTGTGCAGCATCGTGCCGGTGCCGTTCGTCATCCCCGTCCACCGCGTGATCCGCGCCGACGGCGGAATGGGCAACTGCCCGGAGTACCGACTGCGGCTGCTGGAGCACGAGCGCCGCAACGTCGCCGCCGCGCGCCGAGACGCCGCCGCCGAACGCGGCGGGACGGCGGCCGGCATCCCGTTCGACTAACGAATCGGTGGGCGGTGTCGGAGGCCGTGGCTAGGGTGGCGGAAACGCCGGGGGCCGACCGGTCCCCGTCCCAGACCGCCTGCCGTCGACCACGAACCACGGGGGATCCCATGACAGTCGGCTCCGTCAGCACCGCTCCGCGCACGGGGAGCACCGTCGAGAGATTCCTGCGGGTCCGAGGCCTCACGGATCTGCTCGCGTCCCGCCTCAGTGCCGAGGACCAGATCCCCCAGTCCATGACCGCCGCCAGCCCCGCGGCGTGGCACCGCGCGCACACCACGTGGTTCTTCGAAGAGTTCGTGCTGGGTCGGGTGCCCGGGTACTCCTCGCCGGAGCCGGTGTTCCGCTTCCTGTTCAACTCCTACTACGAGGCGGTCGGTCCCCGGCAGCCGCGCCCCGAGCGCGGACTCATCACGCGGCCGTCGGTCGCGGAGATCGCCGACTTCCGGGCGCGGGTCGACGAGGCCGTGGTCGCGGCGCTCGAGGCGGGCGACGTCGACGAGCGCGGCCTCGAACTGCTCGAGCTGGGCTGCCACCACGAGCAGCAGCACCAGGAACTGCTGCTCATGGACATCAAGCACCTGTTCTCCCACAACCCGACCGATCCCGTGTACGTCGACAGGCCCGCCGACCCGGCCGTGGCGACGCCGGGGGAGACGGACTGGCTCGCCGTCGTCGAGGGGGTCGCGCAGATCGGCGCGCCCGATCCCGCGGGCGGCGACGGACCCGACGGCCACGCACTCGACGGCCACGCACTCGACGGCCACGCACCGCCCGGGGGGTTCTCCTACGACAACGAGCGGCCCCGCCACCGCGTGTGGATCCCGGGCGGCGAGGTCGCCACTCGCCAGGTCACCGTCGGCGAGTGGAAGCGGTTCATGGCCGACGGCGGTTACTCACGTCCCGAGTTCTGGCTGTCGGACGGGTGGGCGACCGTGCAGGCCGAGGGCTGGGACGCGCCCGGGTACTGGCGGCGCGAAGACGGGACGGGTGACGCGCGCGCCGACGCCGCCAGCGCCGTCGACGGCGAATGGACCACCTTCACGCTCAGCGGGCGGCGCCCGGTCGTCGACGCCGAACCGGTCATCCACGTCTCCTTCTACGAGGCCGACGCCTACGCGCGCTGGGCCGGGGCGCGGCTGCCCACCGAGTTCGAGTGGGAGGTCGCCACCACCGGCTGGGAGATCCGCGACGAACTCGACCCCGACCGGTGCCACCCGCGGACCGTCGCCAACCGCACGATCGGCGGCGTGTGGGAGTGGACCTCGAGCGCCTACCTGCCGTACCCCGGCTTCGTCACCGAGGAGGGCGCGGCCGGCGAGTACAACGGCAAGTTCATGTCCGACCAGCACGTCCTGCGCGGCGGCAGCGCCCTCACGCCCGCCGGCCACACGCGGCACACGTACCGCAACTTCTTCCCCGCCGCGTCGCGGTGGGCGGCCGCCGGCCTGAGGCTCGCGCGGTGACCGGCGCGCGCCGGGATTCCGTACACGTGGCCGCCGCGCGTGGGGAGGCCGATGGCGAGGCCGCCGCGCGTGGGGACGCCGTGGGCGGGGCCGCCGCGCGTGGGGAGGTGATCGCGCCTACCGACGTCGCGGGGGCCCCGGGTCCGCCGGCGACGACGACGAGCCCTGCCGATCCCGATACCGCCACCCTCGAATCGGACCTGCGCGAGGGCTTCTTCTCGGACCCGCCGACCGTGCCGCCGCGGTGGTTCTATGACGAGAAGGGCAGCCTGCTGTTCGACCGGATCACCCGGCTGGCCGAGTACTACCCCACCCGCGCGGAGGCCGAGATCCTGCGGTCGCGGGCCGTGGACATCGTCGGCGACGCGACCACCATGGTGGAGCTCGGGGCCGGCACCTGTGAGAAGACGCGGGTGCTGCTCGACGTCTTCGCCGCTCCAGCCCGATCGTCATCGGTCACCCCGGGCGGCGGCGAGGCCTCCGTCGATGCGGCCGGGGCGCGTGCCGACGCGGCGCCGGTCTACGTTCCCGTCGACATCTCCACCGAGATGCTCTTCGACTCCGCCCGCGCCCTCACCGTCGAGTACCCGGGCCTGAAGGTCGAGCCCGTCGTCGCCGATCTCACCGCCCTCGACGGGCCCCTGCCCGGCCTGCCCGGGGAGCGCCTCGTGCTGTTCCTCGGCGGGACCGTCGGCAACTTCGACGAGACCCAGCGTGCGGACTTCTTCGCCATGCTGCGTGGCGTCATGGACCCCGGCGACCGCCTGGTGCTCGGCTTCGACCTGGTCAAGGACCCGGCGCGCCTGGTCGCGGCCTACGACGACGCCGACGGTGTCACGGCGGAGTTCAATCTCAACATGCTCGACGTCATCGCCCGCACCGTCGAGTGCACCGGCCTGGATCGTGTCGACTTCCGCCACGAGGCCGTGTGGAACGCCGACGAGAGCAGGATCGAGATGTGGCTGCGGGCCATCCGCGACGTGCGTATCGACTTCCCGACGCTCGGGCGTTCCCGGACCCTCGACGCCGGGGCGGGCATCCGCACCGAGATCGCGCGGAAGTTCGAGCCGGACGCCCTCATGGACGAGCTCGCGGAGCACGGGTTCCTCCGCGGGCCCGTGTGGACCGACGACGCGGGTGACTTCGGGCTGGCCCTCGTCGTCGTCGACTGACAGGCACCTCACCGTGACCACGTCGGACGGTCCCGACCTCGCCGCGCGCGCCCGCGACCTGCTCGACGACGCGCGTGTCGCCGAGGCGGCCGTCGACTCGGCCGCGGCGACGCTGTTCCGGCTCGGCGGGGACGTCGCCCGCGCGGGCACCCGACGCGAGGCTGCCCGCAGCGGTGCTCGCGTCGCCGCCGAACGGGACAGGGTCAGCGGCCTGCTCGACGAACTCGCCGTGCTTTCCGCCGCCGCGGACCGGCTCGACGCCGAACTCGGCGGCCCGGCCCGTGAGGACGCCGTGGCCGACGGTGCGCCGCGCGGTGAGGCCCGGCGCGGTGAGGCGGGAGCGGTCCTCGAGTCGGTCCGACGCGTCCTCGAGGCGGCCGGCGAGCGCGGCCGGGAGTGCGTGTGGATCGGCGAGCTCGCGCGCGACCGTGTGCACGACTTCGCCGAGTTCGACCTGCTCTACACGCGCGCGTCACGACACCTCGACCACAGTGACCCAGACGCGGCCTCAGCAGACCTTGCCAGGCTCATCACGCTCGAGCGTGCGCTGGTGAGCACCGAGGTCGCCGCCATGCTCGACGAGCTCAGATTCCGGCTGCTGACCGAGCGCGACTGACGAGATCCGCGGTCGGGAGGCCGCCGGAAGCACGCCCACGGTGTCGTACACCTGTTCTATACTGAGGGGCGTGGAGCAGGGAGTATCGAATGCGGAGGACGACGGCGGCGGCACCGCTGACGCGCCCGCGTTGGCCGACGTTCTCGTGTTACTCGAGGCGTCCGTCGAAGCGCTGTGCGCGGTGGACTGGACCGCTTACGATGCTGACGCGCTCGCGGACGCGGTGGGCCGCGTCGAGGTCCTGGCGCGCCGGCTCGAGGCCAGCGGCTGCCGAGCGACCGCCGAGCTGGCGGCGTTGCACGGTCGGAAGGGGCGCACGCCCGGAGGCGTGGCCGCCATGCTCGCCGAGAGGCTGGGCCTCGCCAAGGGGACCGTCCACGGCCGGATCGACGCGGGCGGACGTCAGGCCACCCCGGCCGGCCGCGCGGCCGCGAGCGGAGAGATCACCGGCGAGCACGAGCGGATCATCGCCAAGGCCGTCTCGGCACTACCCGGGACGATGGGCGGCCCGGCCAAGACCCGGTTCGCCGAGGAACTCACACGGTTCGCCCGGTCGGCCGCGCCCGCGGACCTGCGCGCGGAGGCCGCGCGACGGCTCGCGGAACTGTGCCCCGCCCGCGGCCGGGAGCGCGAGGAACATCAGGAGCGTCAACGCTCCGCCCGGCTCGGTGCCGTGCGCGCCGATGGGACGAGCACGCTGACCATGACCCTCACCCCTCGAGGTCGCGCGCTGGTGGAGCGGGCGCTGTGCGACTTCGGCGGCCCGGGCGGGGCCGTGCCGTGCGAACCCGGATCGGACGACCGCACTCCGGAGCAGCGCGCCCACGACGCGCTCGTCCACCAGTGGGCGCTCGGCTCGACCGTCGACCCGGCACGGCCCAAGGGGATCGCGACCATCGTGATCCGGCTGACCCCCGAGCAGCTCGAGGACCCCCACGCGCTCGTCCGCACCGACTCCGGCACCCAGCTCAGCGTCAGGCAGGCCGTCTCGATGGCCGGAGCCATGCCGTGGTTCGTCTCGCTGCTCCGCGACGGGCGCGAGGAGTTGCACAGGATCGACGTGGACGCCCACCCCGAACGGCGCATCGCCTCGGCGATCCAGCGGCTGGTCCTCTACGCCGCCCACGGAGGGTGCACCTTCCCCGGATGCACCGCCCCGGCCCGACAAAGTCAGTTCCACCACGTCCGGGAATGGTCCAGAGGCGGACCCACGACCGTCGCGAACGGCGCACTCGGTTGTCCCGTCCATCACGGGTTCGTCGGCGACGGGCCGGCGGGCTGGACGACCATCGTGAACCCCGCCTCGCCCGGGCTGTGCACGTGGCTGCCACCCGGCGTCGACAGGCTCACCGATGCCTGACAATCGGCCCCCTACCGGGGTGAGGGACGCGCCCGGCAGGGGTGTACCAGATGTGCCGCGCCTTCCGCGCTGTCACAATGCTCCCGTGCCCGATTCCCTTCCGCCCGATTCCGTCACGCCCGCGTCGTCCGAGTCGTCCGGGGCCGAGCCGCCCGAAGCCGACCTCGCCGCGCTGACCATCCCGGCCCAGAGCGGGAACGAGCCGCTCTCCTCGTCAGCCGTCTACGTGGCGGCCCCCGAGGGCGACACCGGGAAGTCGACCGTCGCGCTGGGCCTGCTGCGGATCCTCGCCGGGACCGTTCAGCGGGTCGGCGTGTTCCGGCCCGTCACCGTCGCCCCGCGGCCGGTTCCCGGTGTGGCCCCCGGCGCGGCTACCGGCGCGGCCACCGACGACGAGCCGGCCCGCGACCGCATCCTGGAGATGCTGCTGCAGCACACGACGGTGGACCTCGACTACGAGGACTGCATCGGCGTGACGAACCTGCGCGTGCACGAGGACCGCGACGCCGCCCTCGGCGAGATCGTCGACCGGTACCAGGTGGTCGCGCGCCAGTGCGACGTCGTGGTGATACTCGGGACCGACTACACCGGGGTCCCCAGCCCCACGGAATACGACTTCAACGCCACGCTCGCGGTGAACCTGGGCGCCCCGGTGCTCCTGGTGCTCCGCGGTACCGACCGCTCCCCGGCGGAGATCGGCACCAACGCCCGGCTCACGCTCGACGAACTGCGCGCTGAGCACGCCCACCCCGTGGGGGTCGTCGCCAACCGCTGCGATCCCGACGTACTGGAGGCGATCCAGGCGGAGCTCGACACGCTCGACGTGCCGGCCTGGACCCTCCCCACGCAGGCGTTGCTCACCGCGCCCACGATGGGCGAGCTCATGGAGGCGGTCGACGGCACCCTGTACTCCGGCGACCCGGCGCTGCTCGACCGCGAGGCGATGGCCGTGATGGTCGGCGGCATGACCGGCGACCGGATCCTCGAGCGGCTCGTCGACGGCATGGTGGTCATCGTGCCCGCCGACCGCACCGACGCGGTGTTGGCGGTCCTCGCCGCGCACGCCGCCGAGGGCTTCCCGTCGCTGGCCGGGATGATCTGGAACGGTGGGGTGACGCCGAACCCGGCCCTGGACAAGCTCGTCCGCGGGATGCGGTCCACCCTGCCGATCGTCTGCACCCGGCACGGCACCTACGACACCGCGCGGCTCGCCGCCGAGACCCGCGGTCGTGTCTACTCCGGCTCCGGACGCAAGGTCGAGACCGCGCTGAGTCTCATGGAGAAGCACGTCGACACCGAGGAACTGCTCGCCCGGCTGCGTGTCGACACGCCCGACGTGATGACGCCGCAGATGTTCGAGCACCAGCTCCTCGAACGCGCTCGCGCCGACAAGCGGCACATCGTGCTGCCCGAGGGCGACGACGACCGCATCCTCCATGCCGCCGGCCGCCTGTTGCGTCGTGACGTCGCCGACCTGACGATCCTCGGCGATCCCGAGGCGATCCGACGCCGGGCCGACGAGCTGGGCATCGACCTCAGCGGCGCGCAGCTGCTCGACCCGCGGGAGAGCGAACACGCCGACAGGTTCGCCGAGGAGTACGCCGAGCTGCGCAAGCACAAGGGCATGACCCTGGACGTGGCGCGCGACCGCATCCTCGACATCTCCTACTTCGCCACGATGATGGTGCACACGGGCCTCGCCGACGGCATGGTCTCCGGCGCCGCCCACACCACCGCGCACACCATCCGCCCGGCCCTGGAGATCATCCGCACCCGCCCGGACGTCGAGACGGTCTCGAGCGTGTTCCTCATGTGCCTGGCCGACCACGTGCTCGCGTTCGGCGACTGCGCGGTGGTGCCCGATCCCACCGCGGAGCAGCTCGCTGACATCGCCCTGTCGTCCGCCGAGACCGCCGCGCGCTTCGGCATCGATCCGCGGGTGGCGCTGCTGTCGTACTCCACCGGTGACTCCGGGACGGGCGCGGACGTCGACAAGGTGCGCGAGGCCACCGCGCTCGTGCGCTCGCGCATCGCCGACGCCGCCGCGTCCGCCGCGGGTCCCGCCTCGCGCGCCGCCGACCCGGTGGCCGGCCTCGTCGTGGACGGGCCCCTGCAGTTCGACGCGGCAGTCGACCCCACGGTCGCCGGGAAGAAGATGCCCGAGTCCGAGGTCGCCGGACGTGCCACCGTGCTGGTGTTCCCCGACCTCAACACCGGCAACAACACGTACAAGGCCGTCCAGCGGACCGCGGGCGCTGTCGCGATCGGGCCGGTCCTGCAGGGCCTGCGCAAGCCGATCAACGACCTGTCGCGCGGTGCGCTGGTAGAGGACATCGTCAACACCGTCGCCATCACGGCCGTCCAGGCGCAGGGCACCGGCGACTCCAACGGAAGCGATTCATGACCCGCGTACTCGTCATCAACTCCGGCTCGTCCTCCCTCAAGCTGCAGATCCTCGACACCGCCGAGGAGGCCGAGCTGGCCTGGGCTCTGGTCGAGCGGATCGGGGAGCCCGTCGGCACCATGACCGTGCGCCGCGGCGAGCTCACGGGATCGCCCGCCGCGGAGCGGACCGCGGAGGCCGGATTCCCCGACCACACCGCCGCGCTGGCCCGCGTACTGGAGCTGGCCGAGGAACTGCGGGTGCACCCCACCGATTTGGGCGTCGAGGCGATCGGCCACCGGGTCGTCCACGGTGGGCCGGCCTTCCACGAGCCGGTCGAGGTCACGGCCGAGGTGGAGGCGGACATCGAGAAACTCGAGCTGCTCGCCCCGCTGCACAACCCGGCCAACCTGCGCGGTATCCGGGTCGCCCGCGAGCTGCTGCCCGGGCTGCCGCACGTCGCGGTGTTCGATACGGGCTTCTTCCACACGCTGCCCGCCGCGGCCCACACGTACGCGATCGACAGGGAGACCGCGCGTGAATGGGACCTGCGTCGGTACGGCTTCCACGGCACCAGTCATGAGTTCGTCTCCCACCGTGTCGCCGACGTCCTCGGCCGGCCCTACGACGAGATCAACCAGATCGTCCTGCATCTGGGGAACGGGGCGTCGGCATCGGCGATCGCGGGCGGCAGGCCGATGGACACCTCCATGGGATTGACCCCGCTCGAGGGTCTCGTCATGGGCACGCGCCCCGGGGACCTCGACCCGGGGCTGATCATCCATCTCATCCGCGACCGCGGGATGTCGCCGGAGGACGTGTCCACGCTGCTCAACCGCCGGTCGGGGCTCGAGGGTCTGTCGGGCGCACGGGATTTCCGCGAGCTGCTGACCCGGGTGGACGACGACGACGAGGACGCGCGACTCGCCTACGAGGTGGTGATCCATCGCCTGCGCCGCTACATCGGCGGCTACTGGGCGGTCCTCGGCCGGGTGGACGCCATCACGTTCACCGCCGGGGTGGGGGAGAACGTCGCCCGCCTGCGGGCCGATGCGCTGTCCACGTTGAGCGACTGGGGGGTCGAGATCGACCGTGACGCCAACGAGAACGGCACCGGCGAGCGGATCGTCTCGACGCCGGACAGCCGGGTCGCCGTGCTCGTGGTGCCGACGGACGAGGAGCTGGCGATCGCGCGGGCGTGCGACTCCGTGCTGGGCCTGGGGACGTAGCCGCCCCGCCCGCGGCCCCGGGACAACGTGCGCGGGTCTAGAACAACGTGCGCGGGCGGATGCTGTTGGCCTGGTCGACCAGGCGGAACCGCTGGGCCCGCGTCTCGGTGGACCGGGCGAGCGTCCGCAGGACGGTCTCGGCGCCGGAGCGCAGGCCGAACTCGGTGAACGGCACGCCCCGCATCAGCGGAGACGGCGAGGGCTCGTTGCCGGGCTGCTGGATCCACGCCAGCGCGGTGGTGAGGACGGTGAGCCGGATCTGGAAGGCCCGGTGCTCGCCGGCGGACAGGTTGGTCACCCGGCGTGCGGCTTCACGCAGGTGGGACTCCTCGGTCTCCTCCAGGGGGCGCCCCTGGCACAGGAGGAGGATCGCGGTGAGGTTGGCCAGCGAGGAGTAGCGCGAGTTGGGTGGGACGCGGTCGAGTTCCTCGATGGCGGCCGCGACCTCACCGCGCCGTTGGAGCTGGCGGGCCAGGCCGAACGCCGAGCTGATGACCGAGCGGTCGACTGACCACACGGTGCGGTAGAAGTGCTCGCTCGAGCGGGCCCAGCGGGCGCGGTCCCGTTCGGGGCAGACGTCGAGGATGAGCTCGGCGGTGGCGGCGAGGGCCAGCTTGGGCCCGTTCTCACCGGGCATGGCGGAGAGCACCTGCTGGAACTTCGGGTAGGCGCCGACTGGGTCGCCCTTGAGCAGTGCGACGATGCCGTCGTACCAGACGAGCCGCCACTCGGCGCGCCGTCGGTGGGCGTTCTCCTCCAGAAGCGCTTCGGCGGCCGCGAGGTCCCCGCTCTCCAGGTAGGCGCGCGCGAGCGACATGATGACGCCGATGCTCTCGTGGGCCTCGGACTCGGTGTCGGAGTACAGCTCCTTGAGGGTGTCGATCCGCTGTTCGACCGAGGTGTACGAGGTCGCGGCGAGGATGCGGCTGGCCGGGTCGGACGACTCCATGAGGGGCACGGGGAGCGCGTCGACGAGCTCGGCGCCGGTGAGCGTGGTGTCGCGGGCGCGGCCGTCGACGAGGAAGTCCGTCGGCTCGACGGTGAACAGGGTGCCGAACGTCGACCGTTGGGGGGAGAACACGGACGAGAACGCGGGGTGCGGCACCCCGGTCCGCAGTGCCAGCACCTCCCGCAGGACGCCCATGAGCTGGTTGGCCATGCCGGTGGCGCTGCGGAACCGCATGTCGGGGTCCTCGTGCGTGGAGCGCAGCAGGAACCGGTACAGGGAGTCGTACCGGCTGAAGACCGGCTCCTCCATGGGCGAGGGGATCCCGTCGGCGTAGCGACCGTCGACGACGGGCAGGCGGACGATGAGCGAGGCCAGCGTCCGGCCGACGGTGTACAGGTCGGAGACGATGGTCGGTCCGGTCTCGGGGATCTCGGGGGCCTGGAACCCGGGGGTTCCGTAGATGTGCCCGTAGTCGCCGACGCCCGACACGGCGCCCATGTCGATCAGTTTGACGTGGTCCTCGGTGAGCATGATGTTCTCGGGCTTGAGGTCGTTGTAGACCAGCCCCACGGAGTGCAGGTAGGACAGCGCCTGGAGGACCTCGAGGACGTAGGCGATGGCCTTCTCCACCGGCAGGACCCGCCCGGGGGCGGCGCGCCGGACGTCGCGGAGGCTGGGGCCGCCGACGTACTCCATGACGATGTACCCGCCGTGGGTGGGCGAGGTGGCCCAGTCGTCGTGGATGAAGTTGTAGATACGCACGATCGACGGGTGCGACAGCTCGGCGAGGATCTCCCGCTCGGCGACCGCGACCTCCTGGGCCTCGGCCTGGTCGGCGTGGAGCAGGCCTTTGAGCACGACCCAGCGGTCAGAGACGTTGTGGTCCACGGCGAGGTAGATCCAGCCCATCCCGCCGTGGGCGAGCGCACCGCGGACCTCGTACTGGTCGGCGACGATGTCGCCGGGCCGCAGTTCAGGACGGGGGAGCTTGCCGTTCGATGCCGCGCACTCGGCCTCGATGTCCTCCGGTGCGAGCATCGCGGACGTGGGGTCGACCGGGATGATGTACGGCAGGTCGACGAGGCCCTCGGCGGCCTGGCTCGGCCGGTCCTCGGGCTTGTCGGGGTGGCGCATGCGGAACGGCGCCGAGGTGGCGCGGTCACCGGTGACCGCGTCGGTCCGGCCGGACGGGCGCGCGCCGGGGACGGACTCGGTGCGCGACTCGGGATCGTGACCCGGCCGGCCGGCGGCGCCCGGCGTCGTGCCGGCGTCGGGGTCGGTGTCGGACAGGAAGCCGGTCATGGACACCGCGCCGGTGGCGTCGACGGCGCCGGTCTCGGCCATCCCGCCGGTCGACGCGGAGCCACCCGTCTCCGCCATCGCGCCCGTGGCCTCCATCGCGCCGGTGGCCTCGGTCGCACCGGTCGCCGCCGCGGCGCCCGTGGCCGCGGTGCCCGTGGCCGCGGCGGCCTGAGTGACGGCGACGGCCTCGGTCCGCACGGTCGCCTGGGTGCCGACGGTGGGTTCCCCGTCCTCCGGCGGGCCGTCCCACTTGCGGTAGCTCATCGCGGCTCCTCGATGTACCGCGGCTCCGGCATCCCGGGGTTCGGTCCCAGCCCGGACAGCCACGTGGAGTACATTCGGTTCCACGTGCCGTCGGCGCGGATTCGCTCGAGCGTCGAGTTCACCTGCCGGACCAGCCCGTCGGTGTTGTTCTCCGGGGTGGACTTGGCGATGCCCACGCCGTACGGCTCGGCGTCGAGCTGCGGACCGACGATCTGCAGGTACGGGTCCTGCGCGGTGATGCCCACCAGGATGGCGTCGTCGGTGGTGATGGCGTCGACCTGGTTCTGCTGGATGGCGACCAGGCAGTCCGCCCACGTGTTGACCGACAGCACGGTGATCCGCTCCAACTCCGCCCACAGTCGCGACGCCGAGGTGGTCCCCGCCGCCACGCACACGCGCTTACCCTCGAGGTGCTCGATCTCCGTGATACCCGAACCCCGCACGGTGAGCACTCGTTGATAGGCCTGGTAGTACGGCACCGAGAACGTCACCCGCTCGCGCCGGGCGCACGTGATGGACATCGACCGGATCACCACGTCCACCTGATCGTTCTCCAGCGCCTCCAAGCGGTTCGCCGACGTCAACGACCGGAACTCCACCTGCCGCGGGTCACCGAAGATGTCGGCGGCGATCTCCCGGGCGAGGTCCACGTCGAAGCCGGTGAGCTGACCGCTGGCGGGGTCGCGGAAGGAGAACAGGTTGGAGCCCTGGTCCAGTCCGACGATCAGTCGGCCCCGCTGCAGGATCCGCGGCACGCGCTCCTCGGGCGGGGCGTCGTCGGGCCGCAGGCTGGGCAGGGGATCGCAGTTCTCGTCGTCCTCGCGCGGCAGGTTGTCGGGGATGTCGGTGCTGATCACCGCGCCGGCGGGCAGCGGCATGACGGCCTCGACCTCCGGGATCCCCGCACCGACGATGTCCGCGGACTCGGCCGCCGCGCCGGGATCCGGCCCGCCGACGCCTGGGCGGACCTCGTCGTCGACACCACACGCGGCGCCGGCCGCGAGGGCCGCCACCAGCACGCCACCCAGCGCGACCCGCGCCGCCCCGCCGGCCCGCGCCGCCCGTCCCGCCCGCGCCCTCACAGGTACTCCCTGATCCGGGGCGCGATCCCCACGACGACGCCGAACGCGGCGAGCGTGGACAGCGCGATGATGAGATCCGGCCCGCTCGAGGAGGTGCGGCGGGCGTTGTCGATGCGGGTGCGCAGGGTGTCGCGGGCTTCCTCGATGGCGGCCTGCATGGACTCGTCGAACTCGTCGAACGCCGCCCCCGAGTCGCCGGCGTCCTGGCCGGACGAGATCTCGATGGCGCCCTGGTAGTCGCCCTGCTGGTAGCGGGAGTCGGCGCGGTTCTGGGCGGCCATCCACTTGTCGAGCGCCTCGATCGCGTCCGTCACCGCGCCGTGCGAGTCGAGGCTGATGTCGTTGCCGGTGTTCTCCTCGTCGTCGAGGTACACGGTCAGGGTGTCCCGGACGCCACCGAGGACGGCCGCGCGCTCGGCGGCCGACCCCTCGGGGTCGGTGCGCCGCACGAGGTTGAGCGTCTCCTGCGCGCGCACCTTCTGGGCGTTGATGCGCTGGCGGGTCAGTTCGTTCATCGGCGCCGCGCCCTCGGACAGGCCCTTGGCGTTGTCGTTGGCGGCGAGGAACCCGGCGATCATGGTGAGCAGGAACGTCGCCACCATGAACAGGGACGCCACACCGAGCGCGGGGTTGATGCGCCGTCCGGTGAGCCGCCACAGCCACTGCTGCAGCAGCACCAGCACCGCGATCGCCAGTCCGAGGAGGAAGAACGAGCCCCACGGCGGCGACGACCACTCGCGGTCCGACTGGCCCACGGACGTGGACTGTCGGTCGTACAGGTCGGCGGCCGCGGGCAGGATGGTGTCCTGCATCAGCGCGGACGCGGAGGCGAGATACGCCGAGCCGACCGGGTTGGCGACGCGGTTGTTGGTGCGCGCGGTCTCCACGAGGCCGGTGTAGGTGGCCAGCTGCGCGTTGATGTGGGCGAGCTGGTCGATGGACTCGGTGTCGTTGCGGTCGAGGCCCTGGGCGGCGGCGATGATCGACGACGACGAGTCCGCGATCGCCTGGAGGTAGCGTTCGCGCAGTTCCGCAGGTTCTATCCCGCCGGTGATGAAGGCGGTGTTCGCGGCGGAGTCCGCGATCGTCAGGGAGCTGTAGAGCGTCTGCGAGGCGTTGGCGACGGGCTCGACCTCGGCGAGCAGGGTCTCGTGGTAGCTCTGCCGCTGGGTGATGGTGGAGGACGCCACGATGCCGCCCGCGAGCACCACGAGGATTGCCACGACCGCGAACACCGACATGCGGCCCGGCGTGGTGAGCACGTCGCTCCAGAAGCGGGCGGCGCGGCGGCGGACGGGGTGGCGGGGCTGGACGGCGGTGCCGGACTCGCCGCTGCGGCCGCCGGCCCCGGGCCGAGCACCGGATGCGGAGCGGCCGCCGGTTCCGGGACCGGAGCCCGGCGTGGGTGTGGAACCGCTGCCGGACCCGTCGGAGGAACCGGGAGTGCCGCGTCGTGCGAGGGTTCGGGCGCGCATCGCGTCGCTCACCTCCCCGGTCCTCGCCCGCCGAGCCGACGTCGCGACGGGAGTGTGTCCCAGGTTAGTGAAGTGACGGCGCGGAGTCGGGCAGACTGGTCGAGGAGGACTCGAGGACCCGCCCGATACGGGGGTGGGCCCGTCCGGGGAGGAGGTGGAGGTCCGGTGACGGCGAGCGAGGGTGACGGCAACGGCTGGGTGGTGTCCGCGGGCGGTGATCGCCGGTGGGGCCGGTTCGGCGCCGCCGGGCTGTTGCTGCGCGCCGCCGACCCCACCGATCCCGACACCCCGCTGGTGTTGCTGCAGCACCGCGCGGTGTGGACCGCCTCCGGCGACACATGGGCGCTGCCCGGCGGCGCGCGCGACTCCTACGAGGACGCACCCCGCGCCGCGCTGCGTGAGACCGAGGAGGAGGCGGAGATCCGGCCCGCCGACGTCGTGGTCCGCGCCGAGGTGGTGACCTCCCGCATGCCCGGCACGGTCTGGCACCGGCCCGGCCTGGACATGCGCCACGCCGCGGAGATGCTGCGTCGGCTGCGCCCGGACCAGAGGCATGACGAGGAGCCCGACGAGTCCGGCGCCGACGCGGCCGGCTCCGACGCGGCCGGCTCCGGCGCCGACGCGGCCGGCTCCGGCACGGATGCAGCCGGCGCCGACGCGGCCGCCGGGGCCGTCCGCCGCCCCCGCGTGCTGCCGCCGCTGGTCCAGGAGTCCCCCGACTCGGTCGAGTGGACGTACACCACCGTGATCGCCGACGCGCCCCGCGCGCTGGAGACGGTGCCCAACAACGAGAGCCTCGAGCTGCGCTGGGTGCCGGAGACGCGGGTGGCGGACTTGCCGCTCATGCCGGCGTTCGCGCAGGCGTGGGCGGGCGGGCTGCGGTCCGAACCGGTCGAGCTGGTGGTGGACGTGGCCAACGTGCTCGGCTCCCGCCCCGACGGATGGTGGCGGGACCGGGCCGGCGCCACCGGGCGTCTGCTCGACGAACTGGGCGCCGGGATGCCCCGCACGCTCGAGCTCCCCCCGTCGACCGGACGGCCCTCCCCGACCGAGCCGCCCGCTCCCGCGGCCGAACCGCACGTCCGCGCGGCCGCCTTCGGCTGGGTCGCCCGCGCGCACGCGGTGATCGAGGGCGCCGCCCGGGCAGCCGAACACTCGGGCCCGTTCGTGGTGCACCGCGCGCCGGGTTCCGGTGACGACGCGATCGTCGATCTGGCCACCGAGCTGGATGGCGGGCCCCGACGGGTCGTGGTGGTCACGGCCGATCGGGGACTGCGGGACAGACTGCCGGGGAACGTCCTCGTCGTCGGGCCCCGGACCCTCCTCGGATGACGCGCCGCGCCCTCCTCGGGTGACGCGCCGCGCCCTCCTCGGGTGCCACGCCCCGTTCCACTCAACGGACCGGTCCCGCCCCCGTGCCGCGCGGGTGCACACTGGTTCGCATGACTGCGCCCGACCGCACGCCCGAGCTCACCCTCGGCCCGCTGCTCCGGTACGTCGACAGCACCGACGCGACGGTTTGGGTCGAGGTCTCCGCCCCGTGCGAGGTGACGATCCGCGCGGGGGACGAGGTGGCCACCGAACGGACCTGGGGCGTACACGGCCACCACTTCGCGGTGCTGCACCTGTGCCACCTGCGTGAGGGGGAGGAGACGCCGTACACGGTGGAGCTTGACGGCGAGCAGGTCTGGCCGCTCGACCCGGGGAGGCCCAGCGTGATCTGCGCGCCGCGCGCGGACGACACCGTGCGGCTGGCGTTCGGCTCGTGTCGGCGCGGTGAGAGCCAGACGCCGGAGGCTCTGCGGGAGATCGGCGCCGACGCGCTGGTGGCGCTGGCGCACCGGATGGCGCACACGCCGCGCCGCGAATGGCCGGACGCGATGCTGCTCCTCGGCGACCAGGTGTACGCGGACATCCCCAGCCGCGAGATCACCGAGCGCCTCGCCGAGCGCCGCGACGCCGGTCTGGGGCCGCAGTCGGTGCGGGACTCGGCGGGCGCGGGCGGCGACCGCGACGTCTCGGACGAGATCTGCGACTTCGAGGAGTACTCCTGGCTCTACCACGAGTCGTGGCGGGACGCGGACGTGCGCTGGCTGCTGTCGACCGTGCCGAGCTGCATGATCCTCGACGACCACGACCTGCGCGACGACTGGAACTCCTCGTACTCGTGGCGCCGCGAGATGACCGCCCAGCCGTGGTGGCGCGACCGCGTGATCGGCGCGTTCTCCAGCTACTTCGTCTACCAGCACCTCGGGAACCTCACTCCCGACGAGCTCGAGGCGAACGAGACGTACCAGGCCCTGCGGGGCGCCGCCTCCGACGCGGAGCGCGTGCGCCTGCTGGAGGACTTCGCCGTGGCCGCCGACGCGGAGCGCGGCACGGTCCAGTGGAGTTACAAGCGTGACTTCGGCCGGGTGCGGGTGGTGATGCTCGACGTGCGGGCGTCACGGCACCTGGACCCGGAGGACCGGCGGGTGATGGACGCCGACGAGTGGGCGTGGACGCGGGACGCGTGCCTGGACGCGGACGTGGACCACCTGGTGATCGGTTCGTCGTTGCCCGCGTTCATGCTGCCGGCGTTGCATCACGTGGAGGGGTGGAACGAGGCGGTGGCGCGCCATCGCCCGGAGATGCCCGTGTCCGCGAGGTTCGGGGAGTGGGCGCGGCGCGCGGTGGACCTCGAGCACTGGGGCGCGTTCCGCAACAGCTTCGACGACCTCGTGGGACTGCTCACCGAGGTCGCCGCGGGGGATTCACGCCCGGCGCCCGCGTCGATCCTGCTGCTCGGCGGCGACGTGCACTGTTCGTACCTCGAGGAGGTGGAGCTCACCGCGCCGCGGGTGGCGGATTCGCCGACGCGCGTGCACCAGCTGGTGATGTCGCCGTTCCGCAACCCGCTGCAGAAGTCGATCCGCGCGGTGAACCGGCTGTCGGTGCGCGAGCCCCTGCCGGCGTTGACGCGTCGCCTCGCGCGG
>NZ_JAHBAV010000311.1 GCF_018390595.1 Dietzia massiliensis | reverse complement strand
AATAAAGGGAAATTGATTGTTTTAGAAGAGTTAGTTGATTCATTGATGGAAAAATTTGAAATTGATGAATATCAAGTAAGTAATCATTTCAAAGGAAAAGAATTAGAGATGATTACTTGTAAACATCCATTATATGATCGTGAATCATTAGTTATTTTAGGTGATCATGTTACTGCTGAAGCTGGAACTGGGTGCGTTCATACAGCACCTGGATTTGGGGCAGATGACTTTTATGTTGGTCAAAAATATGGTTTACCAGCATATTGTAATGTAGATGAACATGGTTGTATGATGAAAGACTGTGGTGAATGGTTAGAAGGACAATATGTTGATGATGCTAATAAGACAGTAACAGTGAAAC
>NZ_JAHBAV010000310.1 GCF_018390595.1 Dietzia massiliensis | reverse complement strand
ACATTACCTATCGGTGGTGGTAAAGGAGGTTCTGATTTTGATCCACAAGGAAAATCAGACAATGAAATTATGCGTTTCTGCCAAAGCTTTATGACTGAATTATATCGTCATATTGGACCAGATGTAGACGTACCAGCTGGAGATATTGGAACAGGTGCTCGTGAAATTGGATATTTATACGGACAATATAAACGTATTAAAGGGGCATTTGAAAACGGCGTATTAACTGGTAAACCAATGCCATATGGTGGAAGCTTAATTAGACCAGAAGCAACAGGTTTTGGAGCTGTATATTTTGGAAAAGAAGTTTTAGCTCATTTTAATGATACTTATGAAGGTAAAACAATCGCATGTTCCGGAT
>NZ_JAHBAV010000309.1 GCF_018390595.1 Dietzia massiliensis | reverse complement strand
ATATTAATATGAATAATATCTATGACGTATATGATTATGCATTTACAATGTTTAAACTAGATGGTGGAACAACTAAACAAGGTTCAATAGCTGGTAATGCTTTATTGCTTCCAAATACTGAAACAGTAAAAACAGGAGAAACATTTACAATTGATGTATATGCAGATAATGTTAAGAATTTAAATGCAATTGGACAAGTTATTAACTATGATCCAAGTAAAGTTGATTATGTATCTATTGATCAAGACGATTCTATTTGTACAATGGAAGATTTATCAGTGAATAAAGTTTATGATGATGGAACAGCATATTTGAATATGGCATTTGCTAATAGAGGTGATAAAGACGTTTATAATGGAAG
>NZ_JAHBAV010000308.1 GCF_018390595.1 Dietzia massiliensis | reverse complement strand
GCATTACATTTAGTTAATTTTTCACTTAGTAATAATGCAAATAATGCTATGAAAATTGTTACTCTTACAAAAGAGGTTTTGAATTTGATAAAAAAGACAATGAAAGTGGAGTTAGAAGAGGATTCAATTGGCTATACTCGTATTTCCACGCATCTTAAATTTTTAGCAGAAAGAATTTTTCGGGATGATGCTAGTAGTGTCGTAGATACTACTTCTGATATTCGTGAAATGCTTAAGGAAGATGCTAGGTTAGCTTTGTGCATTAATAGAATTGTTAAATTGATTAAAGAAAGATATAATTATGACTTATCACCTGATGAACAGACATATCTTTGTATTCATATAAAAAAGAATACCAATAC
>NZ_JAHBAV010000307.1 GCF_018390595.1 Dietzia massiliensis | reverse complement strand
ACCCGAACAGCAGCCGGCCAATCTCTTCTTGCCCGGCCCCGCGCAGGCCGGCCAGCGCCAGCATCTCGCCCGGCTGCAAATCGAAGCTCACCGGGCCGATGTCGCCTACCGTGACGCTATCGAGCTGCAGCACCGGCGGACGATGTTCCGGCAGCGGTTCGCGCTGATCGTCCGCCATCGCTTCGCCGACGATGGTTTGCACTAGATCGCGCAGCGAGTAGTCGGCGGTGCGGCCGCCGGCGACATAGCGCCCGTCGCGCATTACGCAGACCCGATCGGCGATTTCGATCACTTCGTCCAGGCGGTGGGTGACGTAAATCATGCCGACCTTTTTGGCGCGCAGCCGGTTGATCACGGCGAACAG
>NZ_JAHBAV010000306.1 GCF_018390595.1 Dietzia massiliensis | reverse complement strand
GCTTCGAAATCGGTGCAACCGCCGATGTGCTTCTCATCCAGGAAGATCTGCGGCACGGTTTCAACCGGTTTGCCGACGGTTTTTTCCAGATCGGCCTTGGTGATACCTTCCGCGTGGATGTCAACGTAACGGAAGTTGAAATCGTCGCGTTCTTCAGTCAGTTTTTCCGCCAGTTCTTTAGCGCGGACACAATAAGGACAGCCAGGACGCCCGAAGATTACTGCAAACATGCAACGCTCCTTAATTGGATTTTCAATAAATTGTTCGCTACTGCAACGACATCCCGTCACCGAAAAAGTCATTACCTGCGTCAGATGGCGCCTACTATGCCCGTTGAGCCGGCGAAAAAAAAGCAGGAATTACC